>NZ_JBHUHR010000004.1:0-47676 GCF_042682445.1 Belliella marina | reverse complement strand
TTAAGAGAATAAAAAAACAAATCGATAAATTCGGTCTGACTAATGAGGATTTAGGCCTCGAAATCAGCTCAAATTGAGGGATTTTGTTTACGTTAGTCAGAAGCAGAAAAAATGACAGTGCGGAGATTAATAGCATTAATCTGAGCATATTTTGCGGAGAAAGTTTTATTTGCGGAGAATAAGAGGTATATTTGTCGCATAAATTGCGGAGAATGAAAATCTATATACACGAAAAGGAAAACTGGACTGACTTCACTTGGGACAATAGAAAGGTGATGATAAAACTTGGTGAAGCTAGAAACCAGCAGGGCAGACTTCTTGGGAAAATGGAATCGCTTGGTTTTGATTTGCAAAATGAAGCAGTATTGAACACCCTTACTTTAGATGTTATAAAATCATCTGAAATTGAAGGTGAATTTTTAGAAATTGAACAAGTACGTTCTTCAATCGCTCGAAGACTAGGAATTGATATAGCCGGATCAGTAGAATCGGAACGCCATGTTGACGGAATAGTTGAAATGATGCTTGATGCTACACAAAGAAATGATTTACCTTTGACTAAAGACAGATTGTTTGGTTGGCATGCAGCGTTGTTCCCATCAGGTTGGAGTAATCTTTATAAAATCACAGTTGCAGACTGGAGAAAAGACACGACTGGTCCAATGCAAGTCGTATCTGGACCTATGGGAAAAGAAAAAGTTCACTATCAAGCTCCAAATTCAGACAGGATAGAGTCAGAAATGTTAAGATTCTTAGACTGGTTTGAAAACGAGAACGAAATAGATTTGGTTCTTAAAGCAGCTATTGCTCATTTATGGTTCGTGACAATTCATCCATTTGACGATGGAAACGGACGAATTACAAGAGCAATTACAGATATGACATTGGCACGTTCTGACAAAAGCATCAGGCGATTCTACAGTATGTCAGCGCAAATTAGAGTCGAAAGGAAACAGTATTATGAAAAACTTGAAAAAACACAAAAAGGAAATTCAAATATAACAGAATGGATTTTATGGTTTTTGCAATGTTTAATAAATGCTATTGATTCCACAGAGGGGACTTTATCGAAAATACTTCATAAAGCAGAATTTTGGAAAATACATTCCACCACAATTCTCAATGATAGGCAACAAAAAATAATAAACAGACTACTTGATGGATTTGACGGAAAGTTAACAACCTCGAAATGGGGAAAAATTAATAAGTGCTCACAAGATACTGCTCTTCGAGATATTCAAGATTTGATAAAGAAGGATATCTTACAAAAAGAAGCAAGTGGTGGACGAAGCACAAATTATGAACTAAAAGAAATGCCAGGCGGTAACAATGTATATACAAAATAGGCGAAATAGTAGTAAAATCAACGGTTGTAGACCGCTTCAAAATTGCAAATCTTGAAAAACCCTAGGAAGCATATAGTTAGCTAAACTATAGGTGTCAAGACAACTTTTTTGCATGGAATAGTGGCTGCCTGCACTCCGGAAGGCGGATTGACTAACTTGTGCAACTTGGCGTATATCCGTAAGGTAAAGGGGGTACTAGGTGGAATAGAACAGTTTTATTTTTTTGCTTCCGATTGGATCGGAACAAGCATATCCGCCCACAACGCCACCGCTGGCCTCCCAAAAAAGGAGGAAATCCTCCCATAAAGTGAGACAAGCCTTCCCGCTTCTTAGGAGGCAGGCCGCCCGGTAATAGGGAGGCAAGCCCGGATCTCCGTCGTCCCGCCCGCATCAGGCGGTTAGTCTTTAAAATAAAAAGTTTTTTCAGTGAAAAATACCTTGTAGTTGGTATTTCAAGTTAAGATCGGAATGGTTATGTTTGGTAATTATGCTATATCAGCAACTCTTATGCTGAGAGCATGCTATATGGCATACATAGCGCAATAGTTGCGTGAGGAGACTCGTTATAGGGCATTTTAAATGACGACCGTGAGACGACAAAAAATAAGAGGGCATAAAAGAAGACATCGACATATAGAAGAATGGAGATTGGAAAATCTCGATTTAAGATTTGATTTAATCGAAAAATACAATGGCGACCACATTGACATTGTTGTTCATCCTTGGTGTGACATTTCAATTATAAATAGCAAAATACCAGAACCAAAAGCAAAGACTAAAGAACTAATGTTGAGTGGCTTGATTGATATATATGAATCTTGGAAAAAGCAATTAGATCAATTAGGACAACCATACTATTTTAAGATTTGGCTGTATGAACCACGTTTTTCAAAATCGCAGGTTGTTTGTGGAATTGGTGAAAATATAGACTATTATGAAAATGTTTTCTTTAAACCAGGTGAGAGTAAAAAATTGAAGCCAAACAATTACGGGCAACTTAAAAATAGACTTGAAAACTTCACTTGGGAATATCGACTGGACGAAGACCATTATGATAACACAGAAGTTGGAGAACCCGATATTTACGCTTCAAGACAAGACTATGAAGACACAAAAAAATGGTTTACGAAACTTTTAAAAAAGCCACATCGGACGAACAAGTTTAAAGAACCTATTGGGGACATAATAGAATCTTATTCATTAAAACGTGGAGACATATGGCTTGGTGGGCAGAAATAAAAACGCCCCATAACAGGCGTTTGGCTCAATGGCGGGTGACGTGGTTAATTGAACACCCGTCTGCCGGGAGGGTTCTACCCCGCATCAATCCCGAGCTATCGGGATGGTGTATTGATCCGCCGCGGCGGTATCCCGAAAAGGGAGGCAGGTCCGGATCTCCGTCATCCCGCCCACATCAGGCGGTTAGAGTTGAGAATAAGAGGTTTTTTCAGTGAAAAATACCCTGTAGTTGGTGTTTCAAGTTAAGGACGGAATGTTTATGTTTGGGAACGGGGAGATAACCGCATAAAATATTCGTCAATCCCTCCAGTTTAGGGAGAATAAGCGAAAGTTTGTATCGGGTATATCTAAGAGGGCTGACATACTTTGACTAAGCATCTGCATAAACAAAAAATTTGGAAGAGATAAATATCAAACTTGAAAAATTTACGAAAAGCGACTTTGCACATTATTTCGAGTTAGTGAATAATGAAAAAGTAATGGAAATGATTACAGAAAGAGCTCTAGAAAAAGAAGAAGCCATAAAAGACTTTGAAAAGCTCATCCAAAACAATGAGTTAAAAGAAAATTTTGGAAACTTTAAAATCATCAACAATAAAAACAAGGAGTTCATCGGATTGGCTAAACTTGAAATTAAAACTAAACTTGACAAAGAAGCTGAACTTGGATATATCATTATACCAAAATATTGGGGAAAAGGTATTGCTGGCAATGTCGGTAAAACATTAATAGAATCGGCAAAAAAGCAAAGTGGAATAGAACGACTTTTTGCTATTATTGACCCAAAAAATATTCCTTCAAGAAAAATTTTAATTAACAATGGATTTGAGTCAAAAGAATTCAAAGATTTTGATGGCTTGCCTGGTGAAATTTTAGAACTTAAACTGCGATAATAGATGGAATAAAGTACGTCAGTTCAACAAGGTATTGCCAAAAGCGGAGCTAAAGTGCTCAGTTCAATATTTGTGTATCATTCACCGCCAAAACGAATATAATTCGTTTTGGTTTGCCTCGCGCTGAATTTCAACTTTCAGCTTGAAATTCCCCGCCTTCGGCAATGCCCAAAACGTTGTACAGCATTCCCCCTACATTGGAAAAGTTGATTTCGTAAGCTAACGTTTGGATTTTGATGCGGTAATAGATAAAAAAATAGACTGATTTGTATTTTGAATTTTAAACAACTAAATTTATATTAGTTAGAATCCAAGAAAAATAATGAAAACAATCTTTACAGCATTTTTACCTGCCATCTTTTTTTTTGCCTCTTGCGCCAGTGAGACCAGCAGTCTGCTAGATGCAGAAATAGAAGAGATCGAAAGCAGTCTTATCACGTCTATCCAGGTAGATGGCGATCCTTCTATAAAATATACAATCACAGAGCGGATGGAGCATTACAAGGTGCCGGGCTTAAGTATAGCTGTGATCAGAGCAGGGAAACTCCACTGGGCCAAAGGCTATGGCATAGCCAATATAATCGACAATGAAAAGGTGGAGGTTACCCCCAACACATTGTTTCAAGCAGGCTCTATTAGCAAGCCTATAGCTGCATTGTCAGTCCTAAAACTGGTTGAAGAAGGAGTGCTGGATCTTAATGAGAATGTTAATACCTATCTGAAGAATTGGAAAATCCCTGATAGTGAGTACACCAAAGAGCAAAAAGTAACCCTGAGGAAAATACTTTACCATACTTCCGGATTAACAGTACATGGCTTTCCGGGATACGCTGTCGATGAACCAATGCCTACCTTAATCCAGGTACTGAATGGTGAGGGAAATACACCCCGGGTAATTTTGGATACCATTCCTGGCAGTATTTGGAGGTATTCAGGAGGTGGCTATACCCTTATGGAAAAAGTGGTGGAAGATGTAGCCGGAATGGGTTTTGAAACGGTTATGGCTGCTAAAATCCTACAGCCCTTGACAATGACTAACAGCACCTTTGAGCAACCTTTGCCGATAGGTTTGGAAGCTTCGGCCAGTATTGCCAATAATAGAAGAGGTGAGGCAATCGATGGCCTGTGGCATAATTATTCTGAAAAAGCTGCTGCAGGTCTGTGGACTACACCGACAGATTTGGCCAAATATTGTATTGAAGTGCAGGAGATCTTAGCGGGAAAGGATAATGGGATTTTATCCAAAGAAACCATTGAACTGATGTTGACAAAAGAAATGGAAGGATGGGGGATGGGACCTGCGCTACAATGGGCTGGTGATTCGTTGATATTCCGTCATGGGGGCAAAAATGAAGGTTTTACCAATGAAATGCTGGCCTTTGCCTATAAAGGGGATGGTGTAATCATAATGACAAATGCCGATAAAGGACGTCCTTTGATCAATGAAATTTTGCAGTCTCTTTCTACATACTATGACTGGGGGATTGCGGAAACTACCATACTTGACCCCTATCGATCTGAGCCTGACCAATTGAAAAAGCTGACCGGCATATATAAATATAATGGAGCATTTGGGCCCGTTCCCGATATAGAAGGGGATTTTTTGGTTGAGGTTTTATTGGACAACGGGAAATTGAGACTGATGGACACGAATGGTTTTTTCAATTGGACGCTGGCGCAAACCAAAGAACTTGAATTCACAGAAATGGATGGGGGAATAGAAGTCACATTTAAAAATGATAGCGAAAGTAATGCAAGCTCCATGGTAACGTATTATGGTTTCCATTTTGATAAAGTTGAATAGTCCGATGATTGTATTGAGAGATGGGAAAATAACTGAAGTAAACCCGAACGATATTCTACCCACAACATTATAATAAGCGTAGTGCGGGTTGAAGTGCTCAATATTGACTTTTTTGCTTCTTAGGAACTTTGCGGTAGGCAGAAAGAGAATTGCTCCGAAAACCCGGATTATGTTTGTACTTGAGTGTTAGTGGAATAATAGAAATGAAAAACATACGAACCATACAATTTATAGTCTTTGTTGTAATCTGCCTGGGATGCAACAGTTGTACTTTTGTATTTCAATCTTTTATCAGGAATTTTTCCAATAATCCTATCAGGGTGCTTCTAAAGTGTGAAAATGCTAACAACTGCTTTAGGGACTCAGATGTAGTACTAAGCAAAAACCAAATTTTAAGGGTAAACAGGCAAACCCATTTAAAGACAGATAAGGAAATAAAGATAGAACGAGGTGAAAATAGTATCAGCTTTGAAGTCCCGCCCCGTTCAACAGTTTATTTAAAGCCAATTTATTGGTCTTCTCTAGATAGCCTAGAGCATAAAGTTATAGGCATGATAGAAGAAAGTGGCGCTGTTTCCGATTCGTTTGTGATTGATAGGAGTTTAAAGAATGAAAAGATTAAGAGAACAGGAGGAATATTGTATAATAATGTTTTCTATTACGATTATGCAAAATAAACATCCTGCTAGCCAAGGTTTAGGGGTGGGACTCCCCTAAACCTTTTTATTACCTAGCTCGTCAGACTGGAAAACCATATTCCGATCTTCGGGACAAGTTGTGAACCTCACCTGCTCATTGCGGAAGGTTTTAAGTATGCAGTCAGGTAGTCGGCTATTTTAGACTAATCCTGACAAAGCAACTTTGAATTATGATGGGTGACACCTTTCAGGGACGACTTTTAGCATTTCCAAAAAACAGTTTTTCCATTGACTTGGCGACAGACAAACAATTTGGGAGTTAAGGTTTATTCCAAACTTTTCTGAAATTAACCTGACCTGACTTTTTCTGAAAATTGACTTCAAAGCTGTTCTGACAGATAAATCAGGCTTTTGTAAAAGACAGGAAATAAACGATAAGTATTTAACTTTAAGATCATAATCAAAAGACGACTGTTTTCTTTTAATGCTTAACAGAGCTGACTTTACAGTTGGTGGGGGCAAGAAACTTTCATGGCCTACCTCATAAAGAAGTTTTAAATCAAAGAATGTATGATATAAAACTGTATAGGGATTGTAGAGCTTTCCCAAAAACAACTTTTGCGCAGGCTCCAACTGAAGGACGATAGAACCTCCCAAGAAATTTTCAAGACTTTCAAACATCAGGATTTTGAAAATATCGGAAGTAATGCCATAAGGAATATTGGATACCACTTTAAAGGGTGTTTTGGGAATCTCAAAATTTCTGAAATCACAACCGAAAATTTTAACATTACGGGCATTAGAAAATAACTTGAGTAAATGTTCAACTAAAGCTGTATCATTCTCAATAGCAACGACATTGTTGGCAGTTTTGAATAAATGAACAGTGAGAAAACCCTTGCCTGCGCCAATATCCAAAACCGTGTCCTGACTATTTATATTTGATTGTTTTATGGCATCTTCTATGAGCACTTTATCAATAGTAAAGTGCTGACCCGTCAAACGAACGGGCAATTTCTTTTTTGTCATTACTTACTTCTTACAGGTGAATACTTGAATTCAAATCGTAGAGAAGTGAATAGACAGTATTACCCGACAGAGCAACTACGACAAAGCAATGCTATCAAAAAAAATGACAGCACACACAAAGCATAGACTGATTGTCTTGACCTAAAGTTTGATTGGAATTTATTCAGGACTGTCTATCACTTAGATAGAAGTCCACAGTCTGCAAAGACAAAACATAGAGATATTGTTATAAATTATACAACAGCAAATTTATTGACTTTGCTTGATAAATTAACGAGAAAGAAGAGAAAATGAAATCCGACCGCATAACATTTAGCCTTCTAGAGAAATATCCATAAAAAATGCCCTGATTGATCATATATCTATCAGGGCTTCTCGTTAGTGGCAGATTGACTTACAGCCGTAGGGTGAAGAGTTCTCTAGTTGGATTATTAGGATGATACTTGGGTTTTCGGTGATTATCTAATTAGGATGTTTTTACATTTGATTTTTCTGTTTTGGGCATATCCTTACATTAAAGCTCAGTGAGATTTAAGTGCCATTGCAAATTGTCGCAAATGGGAATCACACCCCTAAACCTCTCTCGTCAGACTGGGAAACCATATTCCGATCTTCGAGACAAGTTGTGAACCTCACCCGCTCATTGCGGAAGGGTATTTTTTGTTTGAAAGGGAATTGGTAGGTTTATATATCCGTCATGATAGCATGAAGAGACTTGTTACAGCCAATAAGAAAAAATGCAGACAGCACTTAAATTAATTTTAACAATAATTTTTGTTTCCACTGTTGGTTGTAATGTTAAACCAAGAAGTAGTGATTTCTGGATGCATCAATCAAAAATAGGGGAAGTTCTAAAGTTTGAAAAATCACTTAATAAAAACATTCAAATTCTAGAACAAAAAGTTTTCCTGTCTTCAAGTGTATTTCCAAAAGTGGATGAAATAGACATCGATTTCCCATTGATTGTAAAACGAGAAGAAGGCTTTGCCCCATTGTATGCGGAGTACTATTTTACGAGTGAAGATTCTATGCTTCAATATATAAGCTATAATTGGGAACACGAACGGTTTGGCAGTTACCAAGCAAAACATGACCGATGGAAGTTAGAAATTAATAAACTAACGCAATATGATTCAGCCTATGAAAAAATAAAAGAAGCTCTAATTACAGAGCTTTCCTTACCTCAAATTGAAGATAAAGAATTAGTAAAAAGAATAAATCAAAATGAAGTAGAAGTATACTCAAAAGAAGCAGTTTGGGAGGATGAACAAATCAAATCAAAGCTAATTCTTTTCTTTGGGGACCAAACCTTTCGAATTACATTGACCTATTACTGGAAATGAAGAACAATAACAACCCATAACATCACCTTGGATCCAGCCAGTCTTCCGTCAGGCAGTGGGCGGTAACGAGTAATTATGAAAATTCAGTATCTTTAAGAAGTTAGGTTGGGCTGGAAGAGAACGGCTCCAAATATCTGCTGTCTGCCACTGGCAGGCTGAATCACATTTGCTCAGGCTAATAGCACTCATCACGAAAATAAAGAAATAACAGAAATGGAAATAGAAAAACTAAAATTCCCGATTGGGAAATTTGACAAACCAACAACTATAACCAAGAATATTGTAGAACAATGGATTGATGATATTTCGACATTTCCTGCGAGGCTAACCGGGGAAGTTATTAACCTAACCGACGAACAACTTGACACAGAATACAGACCCAATGGCTGGACAATTAGACAGGTTATACATCACTGTGCAGACAGCCATATGAATAGCTTAACTCGACTAAAACTTGCGCTCACGGAGGACGAACCTACAATTAAGCCATATTTTGAAGAAAGATGGGCAGAACTCGTTGACACTAAAAATATGCCTATCCAATCATCATTGAAAATACTAGAGGGTGTACACGAAAGATGGACGGCTTTGTTAAAGAACTTAACGGACGAAAATTACAAACGAGTTTTCATTCATCCAGAACAGGGGATGAAATTTAGAGTTGACGAAAATATAGGTGTTTATGCTTGGCATTGCCATCATCACCTTGCTCATATAACCGAAACAAAAAAAAGACACAATTGGAAGTAAACAGAAAAAAAGCCGACTACATAATATACCCTTGGATACGGCCTGCTTGACGGAAGGCAGGCTGAATCACGTTGTGCCACATGGTAAAAAATTCTTATTTTAATTGGGCATTGAAATGAATTCAAGACTAGAAGATATAAAGGCGTTGTTTTACTTTATGGTTAGATTATTTAGGTCTAAACTTATTATTTATGTAGTTATTTCCCGCAACCAGTTGGAGATGCATAATTTGAAGACAGGGCAAACGATCAAACTAAGATCTGAAGTGCCTTTTTCTACAAACAGATTATTGATAGCCAATAATATGGTTGCAGAAAATCTAGGAAAGCAAATAATGAATAAAATTTGTGGAAGAGATTTAAAACTTAGTCCAGTTTTTATGATTATTCATCCTTTAGAAGTGGGATTTGATGACGTAAGCCCTGTTGAAAAAATGATATACAATGATTTTGGGACGATACTAGGTGCTCGTGAGGTAATAATTGAAGAATCATTAGAAAAGTTAAATAAAGAAAGCCTCGTTAGGATAAAAGATAAATATTCTTGACAGATAGGATTAACTATACATTAAAATTAGTTTACAAACTTTGACAAAAGAACTTTACATATTCAGCGGACTTGGAGCGGACGAAAGAGTTTTCCAACGACTTGATTTTTCTGGTTTATCGACAACTTATATAAAATGGATTGTTCCACAAAACAAAGAAACAATTGAACATTACGCAACACGACTCCTTGACCAAATTGCGACAACAAAACCAATACTAGTAGGACTTTCATTCGGTGGACTTATTGCGGTTGAAGTGGCTAAGCAAATTGATACCGAAAAAGTTATTTTAATTGCTTCTGCTAAGACAAAAAATGAAGTGCCTTTTTACTATCGTTTCGCTGGACAGCTAAGACTTCACAAACTTTTGCCGACAGGCATGTTAAAAAGCTCAAACATTGTTACAAATTGGTTTTTCGGGACAAATTCAGCATTTGACAAACAACTTTTAAAACAAATTCTTATTGACACCGACCCGACTTTTTTGAAGTGGGCAATAGACAGAGTTGCACGGTGGACTAACCAAACGCAGACCAAAAATATATTTCACATTCACGGAACAAATGACAAAATTCTGCCTTTGAATTTTGTAAAATGTAACTTTATAGTTAAAAACGGCGGACACTTAATGACACTAAATAAAGCGGACGAACTAAATAGAATCTTGAAACAGTTACTATGACGGGCGAAAAAAACTGGGATAGCTTCACTTACACGCAAACAGGGCTTTTGTGCTTGTTTGACAGTGAAGTATTAAATCCAAACTTTCCCGGTTACGGACAAGTTGTACACCTATTTTAGTTTAGTGCTGAAGATACTTGACTTTGCAAAGCGCGAAAACCTTTGTAGTCATTCCCCCAACTTTGAAAATGTTGATCTCGTAAGCTATAGTTTGGGATTTTGGGGAAGCAAAAAATGAAAAATGGACTGATTTGTAAGATTCTGAATGTTAGGTAATTAATATTGTGCTAGTAAGGATATAAAAACAAAGATGAAATATAATCTACAAACTACAATTATCATTTTGACAATAGCCATGATAATTATGACTTTTTCCTGTTTAGGGACAAAATCAACAAAGATTGAATCGAATGATATTATCGAAGTTCAATACCCTGAAACTTACGAATTGGCCAATATAATTTTAGCTCTAACCGAATACGGGAAAACTGACAAATGGGAGGTTAGACAAAATTTTGAATATTATAACGAAGTCCAAGAATATTTTAAATCAATGAATGGACATCCCTTATTAGATTCTGTAAATTATTCTAGAGAAAGGTGGGAAGAGTATTTAAGTTTTAGAACAGATTCTTATGCGTTTGAATTTGATAAAAACAACCAATTAGTAAGAAAGATTAATTTCTATGCAAATGAAGGACTTCATCCTTTTGATGACTATTTAGAGTTAATAAATGATTTTGTACAAAAATCAAGATTCAGGGATTTTTTTTTAAAAAACAAAGAATATTATAACACAATATCTAGTAAGTACAAAAAAACACAATACTTAGATGAAATGCGTGAGTTCCTTATAGCCGAATTCGGAGAACAATATTCAAATGATGTGAAATATATCGTAGTTCTATCCCCTTTTGTATATCGAATGAATTGTCATAGGGATATCGATTCAACGACTGTGGCTGACTTCATAACAATTCCAGACTACGTTTTATCCGATACAGTTTCAACTAATGAAAAAGACATTGCTACTTCAATTCACAATCTTTTTACGGAAATGAACCACGGATATGTAAACCCAACTACAAATCAATATAAAGAATTAGTTAGCAAAAGTTTCAATGCCAACTTATGGGACAATAAAAGTGGGTACAATGAAAATGATGAATTTGGAGTATTTAACGAATATATGACTTGGGCGGTTTATGATATTTTCTTGAAACGGCATTTTCCCAATTTGGCAGATGAAGTCGGGCTAAATTGGAGTTTTCAAAACGATAGTAGAGGATTTGAATATTCGCAGCTATTTACGCAAAAACTTTTGACTCTGTACAATCATAAAAAAAATGATGAAACAATAAAGGACTTATATCCTAAAATGTTGGAGTGGACTTCTGAAACACAGAAAGACTTGTCAAAACCAAAAATAATCTCACCAAAGGATTCTATATCAACTATTTTTTCGGAAGAAACGAAAATTATAATTTCATTTTCAGAGCCGATGATAAAAACAGACACAATAACAACGATTTTACAAGACGGAAAAAATCTAAGAGAATTTATTAAGCTAAACCGAACTGATAACAACTTAAGCTGGGCAGAAAATGGAAGTTTAGTGGAGTTTGAGATTTCTTTGCCTAGAGAACGTGAAGCCTATTATTTTCAATTCAATTGGTGGGGAACAAAACATCCTCTTATTAGTAAAAAAGGAGTTCTGATAAAAAGTGGAAGCTATTTTAAAGTCATTGATGAGTAGCTATTTTAGTTGATAGTACCTATCCAAAAGTGACCGTTCTGTGGATAAATCAAGTATTCCCAATGACCCGCCACAAATCGTGCTTGGTTGATCCCGTACTTTCGGGACTTCTAAATCGCCACTGCGCCCAAACTATTGTGCAATATTCCCCCAACTTTGAAAATGTTGATCTCGTAAGCTATAGTTTGGGAATTTTGGGAAGCAATAAATGAAAAACAGACTGATTTGTAATATATTGGATGTCAAATAATTAATTCCGTATTGTTCAAAACTGTAAAACGATATTGAACAAACAAAACTGAAAAAAACTTAAACAAAAAGTATGGGTGATGACAAAAAGTAGATTATTGGAACCGCCAACATTTAGCCATCTAGAGAAAAGCCCGTGATACCGATTCCTATCGGCAAGCCCTGATTGATCTGTGTATCCATCAGTGTTTTTTAGGGATATCGAGTTTGTTTTTTAGGGAATCTCCCAAAAGATGCGACTGGCTTATGTGTGCTTGGTATTTTTTGTTTGGATGGGAATGGGTATGTTTGGTAATGGTGAGATTCACGACATATTGGGGTGAAGAGAATCGTAAGTGGCAAAATTATATAGACAAACACCGGATGAATAAACTATTTTTCTTGCTTTTAATTAGTTTACTGTTTTCCTCTTGCGGAGCCTTTTTGCAGAAGACAGGAGTAAAAAACTACACCCCAAAAGAGAAAATTTCGCAAAAAGGCCTTAATAAATATGAGTATGATTTTCTTTATTTGACCAAATTGGTGGAAGAAGGCTTTCCTCAATTAGACAGCATTTATCCAAAGGATGAACGTCAAAAGCAAGCCGAACAAATTTTATCAACATTACGAATCGTAGATAATAACGCTGACTTTGTTGTTCAGGCAAGAAGTTATCTTTCCAATCTAAAAAACCAACATACCAACATATCTTTAAGTCATGAATTTGATTTGGTTTACCCTTATGTAATACATATATCATCAGATGAATGGTATTTGCTTAATATTTCCAGACAATACGATAGTTTACAAATAGGCAAAAAAATTATTGCGATAAACGGACTAACTACAAAAGAGGTAGAAGGACAATTGATAGATTATACCTTTGCTGAGAATAAAATTAACCAACAATTTGAGATCCTTGACTTACAATTTTATAATAAGCCACAATACTTAAAACAAATTGGTGTCATCAAAGAAAATTTTGAGCTATTAAAGCTGAAGTTTGAAGACCACTCTGAAATTGAATTGTCGCCAATATCTACCGAAAGTAAAGTTGATGTATTTGAGATTCCATTTAAAGAGAATGCCATTACAAAATATCAAAATGAAACCTACTTGTATACCATCACCAAAGAGCAAAATTTTGGTTATTTACAATTTAATAGATCCTACGATAAAATAGACATATTGGAAGGAATTGAAAGCTACGTAAAACCTTGGCTTCAACCCATTGCAAGAGGATACGTAAAAAGGCAATTTAAAAAAGAGAAACCTTCAAAACGGATTGCAAATATTTACAATCCTAAATATCCTGTTTTTAAGGATTTTGTATGGGAGCTTATCGATAGTTTAAACACCAACAAGGTAGATAATCTAATTATTGACATAAGGAATAATCCGGGAGGAAATCTTACGCTTGGGATACAGCTTATGTATTTCCTTACTGAAAAAGAGAATCTGAAAGACTTTACTGAATACGCTTTCACATCAGATATTTATAAAAAATACTTCAAGAAAGATTATCAAGATTTAAAGAAAAAATATCCCCAAGGCGTACCTCAAAGAGATTTGGTGCAGACTAATTCGGGTGAAAATCTATTTAGTGAAATTACAGATAAAAGCTCGAAATATTTCATTCAAGATAATCGCCCAATCTTTAAAGGTAATGTTTATGTCCTATCAAATTATAGAACAGGTAGCGCTGCTGCAATGCTTACCACTTTATTTCAAGACAATGGAATTGGCACAGTAATCGGCACAAGTGTAGGAAACAATCCTATTGGTGCAACTACTTACACCCCAATGGAATTACCAAAAACAAAAGCCAAAATATCAATAGCCACTACTTATATAGAAAGACCTAAAAGAGATAATGGTGTCGTTCAAATACCAGGAATTTGGATTGAATATACTATCGATGATTTGATTAATGGAAGAGACCCATACTTGAAAGCAGTAGAAAAGGAAATAGAAAAAATCAGCCACTAACAGAAGTTTGGCTCGATGGTGGGTGAAGAGATTGAGTCAAGTGCAGTACTTCTATTGTGTTTTTGTGTAGGTTGGCAGTTTTGTGCATCTAAGTCTGCCACAATCCTAATTCCCAAAGTTATGCGAGATTAAATGGAGCAGAACAGGTAATGAGCAGATTATCAAAATAATATGCTATTAGAAAACATTGAAATAAAGAATAGTAATTTTACTTGGGGCTTGACAATTGATGACTTAAAGACATTGTTATCTTCAAAGGATTTTTTTGAGAATGAAAACAAACATGCAATACCCCTTAGGTGTAGGAAGCTATTTGTGAAGCAAAAAATGCAGATTAATTTGTACCGAACGGTCTGTTTATATATCTTTATGTCATGAATTATAAACATGACAAAGAAACTGTGATCAACAAAGGGATGAATCTTTTTTGGCATCATGGGTATCATAATCTGGGCATCGACAAAATTTGCAAGGAAACAGGGATGACAAAAGGAGCCTTTTACAACTCGTTTAAAGGCAAGGAAAACTTTTTGTTGGCAGTTATTGAAGCATATGGCAATCTTATATCGAACCATTTACAAAAACAGCTTTCAGACCCCAGCGTGCCACCTATTGATAGACTTTATAACCTTTATACAGACATGCTCCTCGTTCAACCTGAAAGTGAGTACAGAGGTTGTCTGGTGAATAATATGATGTCCGAAATGGGCGCGCTGAATCCTGCTGTCGCAGAGATTGCCTCTGCACAATTTGAAAAGTTTGTGAATATTATTGAACCAACAGTGTTGCAAGCTCAACAAAATGGTGAGTTAGACAGCTCATTAAACTCGAAATTGATGACGGAAATAATCCATACCACATTCTTCGGGATATTGACAAGATCAAAAAGCACTAAAACCTTGCACTCAAATATTATAACGGATTTTTTGAGTTTACTTAAAAACAAAAACAATGGTAGAAACAAAAATTAAAGAAATATGGGAAACATACAGAGCTTGTTGGAGCGAAGCGAATACAGCTGGTCGCGAAAATAAACTGAACCAAATAATTGCTGAAGATTTTGAGTTTTACGACCCAAACATTGATTTGGACGGTTCCCAAAAGTTATCCGATTACATGGCTCAATTTCAAAAAGACTTTCCGGATTGTACTTTCACTATTACAGACTTTATGATCCATCATGACAGAAGTCTTGCCCATTGGGATATGGTAAATTCTGACAAGGAGGTCGTAGGGAATGGTTCGGACTTTGCGTTTTATTCGGATGGCAAATTAAAAGCAGTTTCAAGTTTCTTCAAAGAAAGTTAGTGAGTCAAAATGAATATTAAAGAAGATATCATCCAGACATGGGACTGCAATAACAAAGTCACCTTATTTTTGCTTGAAAATATAGAAACAGGTTGGTTATCGGCAAAAATCAATGGACAAGGAAGAAGCATAGGAGAACAATTCATCCATATCAATAATATTCGATCCTTTTGGATAAATAAAGTGGGAGAAAAAGTTGATCTGAAGTTAGATAAAAAATACACCAACGATATTCAGGAACTTACCAAAGCACTTGATAGGTCATCACAAAAAATGAGCGAAGTTCTACGGCAATTATTTGAACAGGAAAGCATAGCAGGTTACAAACCTCACCCAACAGCTTTTTTTGCCCAAATGATTGCTCATGAATCACATCATCGTGGACAGATTATGACAATTGTAACAAGGAATGGTTTTAAAATCGATAAGTCCGTTAATTTCGGATTGTGGAACTGGAATAAGTAAATGCCAGTGAAATGAGACTTTCGACGAAAGCAGAAAATATAATGACACAAATTACCCAAGAACACCAAACTTGACTACTTAGGAACCATTGCCAAAGAAATAAAAAAAGCACCCATATCGTTGCATAGCACTTGGTGAAAAAACGGGATTGTACAAAGGTGTAATGGTTTCAAAAGGCTGTACTCCTGATTATTTGCCTGAGTTCATTGCGATTGAAAGGAGTAAAAGAAATTTGTAAACAATTTGAGACCAATACGATTGGCAAGAATGCCGATTTGGTAAAAGGGGGAAGACATGCTTCCAATAAAATTTAGTGCTAAAACCCCACTCGCTTCGCCAAGTTGAAAACCATAAGTTGGATAAAATAAAGCTCATGAAAACAGGAGCCTTTCAATTTATTTTATTTCTCCTAACAATTTTGGCATCTATTCTTATCTTAGCCAAGAACCGTTTTGCGTAATACAAGGAATCACGAACAAACACGATACATTAAGATGAAAATAGCAATTATAGGTACTGGAGGAATTGGAGGGTATTTTGGCGCAAAACTAGCTAGAGCTGGATATGATGTCACTTTTATAGCAAGGGGAAAGCATTTGAAATCAATTCAAAATAGTGGGCTGCTTGTTAAAAGTTTTCTTGGTGATTTTAAAGTTGATAACATAAAAGCGA
Source organism: Belliella marina (assembly GCF_042682445.1). NCBI lineage: Bacteria > Pseudomonadati > Bacteroidota > Cytophagia > Cytophagales > Cyclobacteriaceae > Belliella > Belliella marina. Next base: position 30,988 of record NZ_JBHUHR010000004.1, on the reverse strand, counting down.
CGGACAAAATCACGCAAATTGATAAGCCTGATCTGATTGTTATTGGTGTTAAAGCTTGGCAAATAAAAGAGATCCGGGATGATATCAAGCTGATTTTAAAAAGCGACACGGTGATTCTTCCATTGCAGAACGGAGTGTTGGCATCAGAGGAATTGTCGGAAAGTATTGATAAAAAGCATATCCTAGGAGGGTTATGCAAGATAATCAGCAAAATTGATTCTCCCGGAGTGATTCACCATATTGGAGTTATACCTACTATTGTATTTGGTGAGCTTGATAAATCAAAAACAGCACGGATTGACGAAATCCATAAGATATTTGAAAACGCAGGCATTGAATCAAAAATTTCCGATGATATAGAAGCGGATTTATGGAGAAAGTTCACGGCCATTTGCGTAAGTGGATTGTTGGCAGTTTCCAATACAACCTATGGAGAATTAAGGGAAATAAAAGAAACACGTCAACTAATGATTGAATTGCTCAATGAAATATTTTTGTTGTCCCAAAAAATCGGGGTGAATATTGAAACTGATTTAGTAGACAAGACCCTTTCTTTTATAGACTCCTTTCCGTATGATTCAACATCTTCATTGACCAGAGATGTGTGGGACAAAAAACCATCGGAGATTGAATATCAAAATGGCACAGTTGTCAGGCTTGGAGAAAAATATGGGATTGATACACCGGTTAATAAATTTGTGTATAATTGTATTTTACCGAGTGAATTAAAGAATAGAGGACTATAACATGAATCTACCACGCAGAACCAGCGGTATGCGCCACAGATGAAATGGAACTTAGACAATAAAACCTTGCAAAGCATTAACTCCTTTTATCCATTCCTATTGGAAACTGCAAGGGGATGAGTTTGATGGACATTGGGAACGGATTTTCCAGATGGATGTGAGGGTTTGGTAATAAACTTAGGGGATAGTGAGAATAGACCCCATCAGAGGAACTCACCACAAGCAGAGGTTTCGTGCTTCTCAGGAAAGGAAAGTGCTAAATCTGGAGACCGGTACTTAGCTGGAAGGCCAGTGGTCAAATTCCCTGTCTGCAGGTAGTTGTAAATTGATATGGCAGAATAAATCAATCAACCAGCAATTGGTCAGGTACAAATGAAAGAGTTTTTAAGGTCATTTTCATATAGAGAAATCCTTTCTTCTCTGTTTGCAGCTTTAATGGTGGTGTCAATTGTTTTTTTGTCCAGGATTCTGGATTTGTTTGATTCTATGAATGTTGTAGGAAGTTTTGTACTCATTAGTCCAATTCTTCTTAAACATCGGTTTTACCTATTGGAACACAAAAGGAGAAACCGAATAATGGGAAGGCTGATTCACAATCTAATTACTGCTTTTTTTATTTTTATTTTGATAGGATTCAGTTTGAATTTAGTTGATAAGTTTTACCAAATAGGGAGTTATTCAAACCTCATAATTTTATCCGTCTTTATAGTTTCATATGCAGAACTTGCCCTTTCGCTTATTAATCTAATTTTACCTAGAATTTTTAAAGTTTCTTTATGGTAAGGGTTTATAGATTAGCTGGCATATTTGTTTTTTTGGCAATACTGTTGAGTTGTTATTTCATGGAACGTTTTAACCAGACAAATAGACATGAACAGTATAAAGTTTGGAATGAAGAATCAACTTTGCAGGTGAGTGATTTTTTGCGCAGACCACCATTTTATGAGGGTGAGGCATCCGCACGGATATCTTACATGTACAGAATATATGATAATCCTGAGATAAAAGTTGCAATAGTTATTGATCGTTTTAATTCATTTATACATAAAAGGCATGTAAGCGAATATTTGGTTAGGCATGAAGCATACCATCTAAAACTTGCTCATTTTTTTTCAAAGGAAATCAACCAGTCTATCAAAGAAAAAAATCTAACTTTTCAAGAGGCCAACCAATTTTTGCTTGACAGAATCCAAAGAGGCAGGCAGTATCAAAAATTGTATGATAGGGAAACAAATCACAGCCAGTTAAGAGCTCAGCAGAATTATTGGGAATACAAGATTGATTCGATGTTGAATAAATCTAATGATTTCCGAATATTTGAAGAGACAAAAAATGTTAAAGTATACTTTCCAGATAAACCTAGGGAGTTTGTACTTTCCATTGATGATGAGAATTTTAAAGGATATTTGCTTGAAAGGTTTGATGTAGGGTTTTGGATTGTTGATATGGATTTTATCAGTGGTGATACTCTATTTATTGAAAATTATTTGGTAAATATCCTCTTCGCAGAAGGCCAGTCTGATATTATAGTAAATGCAGACTTGCCCAATGAAAAAGCTATTTTTGAATCTTACAGCAAAGACACTTTGGGTACAGCAATAGTTTTAGACAAATTCCTTCTAGGAAAAAACACTTCCTATTGGCTAAGATTTAGATATCCAATAGTAATAGAAAATGAAGAAATTTATAAAAGGATGGCCGACCAATTCTTCAACTCGTTTGAAGTCATTGATGAATGAAAAATAAACATGACCCCAACAGTCCCAATGGGGTTGAACTTCTCGTATTGAAAGAAAATAATTCGCCCAACCTCAAGACATAACATAAGCGGTACCCCATAGAGTACAGCTTAAAAGAAATAGCAACAACATTAAATCCGACTGACAATGAAAAAATTATTATTCATCATTCTGACAAGTTTGACCTTTACCACTTACGGACAGGATAAGTATAATTACGTTCACTTTAACAAACTGACAGAAGTAGTTGGGACAGAATACGTAATTGCCTCAATTGAGAACAGGGTTAAAATGCAAGATGCAAAAAGTAGATACTTGTTATTCATCAATACCAATACTGGTGAAAAAAATCAGGTTGAGTTCCCAAATGATGCTTGGATTGGAAATCTTGAACAAGTTAAACTTGACAGTTTGAACCTTAATGTAATTATTGTTGCTGCAAGGACAGTTGACTTAGACGGAAAAAATGGAATTGACTGGGATGACCCAACACAAATCATAATATTATCGACAGACGGAAAATCAAAAACTCAATTGACAGACAATAAATTTTTTGTAAGAAATTGGACAGTCAACAAGACAACTGGAAGAATCGTAGTTACCGGATATTACGATTCGAACAACAACCACAAATACGACAAGACAGATAAAAACGAAATTCATGTTTTCGATCTGAAAACACTTAAACTGATAAACAAAATATAATAGAAACCTGACCCCAAAACAGCAATTTTGCAAAAAGCAGTGGATTCGTGCTATTATGGAAGACTTCCATGATCCTGATGGGATTGTCATTGAAGACCATTTCTTCAAGACTTGCAATCGTGTTTTGGTATCGGTCTGTACATTGGGTATGTTGCAAAGAAATAATGTGAAAGTTTTGAAAGTAAACCCAACTAAATAAGGTAAAAACGGGATGAATAAGTTAATAAGAATATTATCCTTAGTTGAGAACCGATAGCTGTCATTTTAATACTATACTGAAGGAATGATATTAGGAACATATTGGTATTTTGATTTTCCGACAGACTTATACAAGTTTGACTATTTTGAGTTCAGAAAAGGCCATGGAGGACACTCAGATGCTCCTGCAGAATTGATTACGAATATCAAAACGGAATGTCCTGGAAAATTGATTTCAGATCTAAAGCTCTTGATTTCGACTTATAACGAGGGCTTTCTGTTTATCTACCAAGACGGTTATAAATTGAGAATTGGCACAGGTGGATATCAGCTATTCGACTATGATTTTTTACTGGTTTGTGAAGTAGAAAAGATATTAAAGAAGGGGAAAATAAAACTGAATTCAGACCAGAAGCTGGAAAATCCAATATTATTGAAGCTTCGTAACGACAACCCCACAAACAAAGCCATTTATCCTAAAAAGAATTTCTTGCAACTTGTTGGGTCAGGATTGAAAAAATACAATGCGGAAAACTCAAAATTCAGATTAGACTGTAATTTAAAATTAAAAGATAAAATCAATTTTTTGGGGGATCTGAAAGCGATATCAGAAGAAGAAAATATACATGTTCTATTTTACTACGATAAAGATTTTGATGACGAAACCAACCTAATGATATTCTTCACCAATGGTCGGCAAGGGCTGAATCTTGCCCATAAACAATTTGTGAACACCATAAATTTTGAGGATAGAATAGAAGAAGCAATGACCAAAAACAATGTCGGGTTAGGACATAAAGGTGGATTTGGGCTTTATCCACAAGACGGGCCGAGAATAGAAATGATCATTGATGAAGAATTTATAATTTAGGATAAAATGGACAGCTAACGGGCTTTTGGCAAAATAGGCATGTGTTTAAATCATCCCGGATGCTTTTGGGAGTACATCTATTATAGCTATTAAATGAATACTGAAAAAACAATAAATGAAATAGGGGAGCTTTACGCTCCATTATCCATCGAGTGTCGACAAGATCTTGTTGCCAACTCAAAAATCAGCACATTCAAAAGAGGTGAGATTGTAGTTCGTGAGGGGCAATTCTCGGAAAAAGCGTATTTGATCGTACAAGGTTGTGCTAGGGCATATTATCTGAAAGATGGAAAGGATATTTCTGACTGGTTCGCTTTTGAAAATGAGTTTATGGCCTCTATTGTCAGCTTTTTTAGTGAAAAACCGAGTCCCCATTATATTGAATTTGTAGAAGATTCAATCGTTGTCGAATTCACCAAGGATACATTTGTTGACCTCACCCATAAGTATCATGATTTTGAACGCTTTATCAGCAAAGTAGTGACCCAAACCATGTTAGGCCTATGTGAAAGGCTCTATACAATCCAGTTCAATAAAGCCGAGGAAAGGTTCAAGCATTTGATCAGTATTCATCCTGATATAACCAACAGAATTCCCCTGACCCATATTGCATCCTATTTGGGAATAACACTGGAGACTTTGAGTAGAATAAGAAGCCCCAAAAATCGGACTTGATATAGATCAAATGATAATTCTTCCATTAGAATGACCTTTGTCAAAAGAATAAAAAATGGAAGAATATAACAAACAACAGAGATCAATTTGGGGCAAATGGTGGGTACCCATCAGAAAATGGTTTTATCCAGCATGGTTGCTCTACGAAACGTCCATTCGTTTTTATGATTATGGGCAATCTGTCCATCATTATTTTATAGGTCAGCAAGATGCCATCGCATCGTATATTGGAAAGATTGGCGTCCAGGTTTTGGATGTTTTTTGTAGTGTCGCCACTTTCGCCATTTGTACGATCTTTTTAACCGTGCCTGCTTGTTTTGTCCTCTATAAATTCTTCAAAACAGAAAATTTGACTGGGACCCCATTTGAGGAGAAAATGAAAACTATATTTTAAAGGACATGAGAAAAATACTGATTATTAATGGTCACCCTGACGGGGAAAGTTTCAACTACGCACTATCGGATGCCTATAAGAAGGGTGCAGCACAATCGGGTGCTGAAATCAAGGAAATCAATATCAGGGAATTGGACTTCAACCCAAACCTCCAGTTTGGATATAGGAAGCGAACGGAACTGGAGCCGGATTTATTGGAAGCACAAGACAAATTGAAATGGGCAGACCATTTGGTTTGGGTATACCCTGTTTGGTGGGGATCAGTCCCAGCCATGCTGAAGGGCTTTTTGGATAGAACCTTGCTTCCGGGCTTTGCTTTTCAGAAAAGGGAAAAGTCATTGTGGTGGGATAAGCTTTTTACCGGAAAAACAGCAAGGATAATCTGTACATTGGACCAACCAGCCTGGTATTACAAGTTGTATTATGGAAACCCCAGCCACAATGCCATGAAAAAAGTAACAATGAATTATATTGGGGTGAGAAAAGTGCGGATAACCTCCATAGGACCCATAAGGCTCTCTAAAGAAGAGTTCAGGGCAAAATGGTTGAAAAAAGTTGAAAAACTGGGACAAATGAATCAGTGATATTGGTGTAGACAATTGGGATTTAGGAGATTAAATGAATAAGTAATATATAAATCTATGGTTAGTTCCAAATTGAAAATATGGAAGCTTGGAACCGCTTTTGCGCTTTTAGGCATACAATTAACATAAGCTAAAAAAACGTAAATGGACGAAATCAGGGAATACATAAATAATATTTCATCCAATGGATGATTCTGATTGGATTTATTGAAAAAACAGATCGCTCCTAAGGAGCTTCATTGATTCTTTAGCTACAAACAGTAAGCTCCTACGGAGCGATAGTCCTATCGAGGCGAAATGTTTTTAGCAAAAATGAAGCCCTCACAGATTGAAAAGTCCCATCGGGACTAACTGTTTGTAGAAATTAATAGAATAGTGTAAAAAAGCTCCATAGGAGCGACCTGTAAAATTATTATAAATAGTCTATCTCTAAATTTTTCAGCAACCCTTAAATAGTTTTCAACGACTTCATGAATGCTTCGAATTTCTGAACTAGGGTTCATTGAACTTACTTTAGTTTTTGCTGACCTTTGTATCTCAATAATCTCAGAAAAAAATGAAACCATTAATTGTGCTTTTATTAAGTTTTGCTATCTCTATTTTTGTAGTTAAAATTATCTACAAAGAATATGATTTAGCTTTGTCGGCAAGAATCGCCATGTCAATCATGCTTGCATTTACAGCAGTTGGACATTTTGTCTTTACAAAGGGAATGTCAATGATGATACCTAAATTTATTCCTTATAAAGAAAGTTTTGTTTATCTGACAGGAATTTTTGAAATCGCACTTGCAATCGGTCTCCTTATACCAAAACTAAAAGGAATATCTGGTTGGGGACTTATTGTTTTTCTTCTTCTAATGTTACCTGCCAATATTTACGCATCTTTAAATAATGTGAATTACCAAAAAGCAACATTTGACGGAAATGGAATATCTTATTTATGGTTCAGAATTCCTTTACAATTCCTTTTTATAGTCTGGACTTATCTGAGTTCGATAAAAATATGGTAACGGTTAATCAATCCCAAAAATTTGTTTCTAAAGGTAAAATGCCCGAAGCAGTAGTTAAAACATGGACAGAAATCTGGCAAAACAAAACTTTGCTTAGAGCATATCGTGCTGATGTTACAGCTTATGGTAAGAAGTACTACGATGGCGATAATCCCGAAGTAGAAACCTAATATTTCAGTAGAAAAATGATATGACCCAAAGATCGATCTTAAAACAGCTTCAGCGTGTGACATTACAAAGTCAGGGATTAAGCAAAACACATTCATTTGGAAAGGGCAAACAGGCTGTGCTAGCTGCATTGGAACACCTTGGCTATATTCAAATTGACACATTGTCAATCGTTGAACGAGCACATCACCATACTTTTTGGACTAGGATACCGGATTATCAAATTGGATATTTGGACCAGTTGGCTGAAGAGCGTAAGGTCTTTGAATATTGGTTTCACGCAGCATCTTATTTGCCAATAAGGGATTTCCGATACGCCCTACCCCAAATGCTTCTCTTCAAACGAGGAGAGGCACGCTATTTCAACAATGTTGATCCGAAATCCCTTAGCTATGTAAAAGATAGAATCCGCTTGGACGGCCCACAAAAGGCAAGGGATTTTATATCCACAGGCAAAAAACCGGGAAGTTGGTGGGATTGGAAACCTACAAAAGTAGCCCTTGAAAAACTCTTTATGCAGGGTGATTTAATGGTATCTGGGCGTAGCGGTATGGAAAAAATCTACGACCTAACCGAAAGGGTATTGCCCAGTACAGTCAATACGACTGAACCTAGTCCATTGGAATTTGCTGAATACCTGGTAGAGACGCATTTGCGTGCTTATGGGGCTACTACTGTTAAACAGATAATACACCTAAAAACAGGTAAATCATTAAGAAAAGATGTTGAATTTGTTTTGCAGACTATGCTTGAAGCCAAAAAAGTGCAGCAAGTAAACATTGATGGGATGCCGCCAATTTTTGTACTCCAAGCATTGCTTGATAATACGATTAAAAAGCCATCTCCCAATATTAGACTGCTATCTCCTTTTGATAACTCAGTTATTCACCGTGAGCGTGTAGAACAACTTTTTGATTTTGCCTTCCGCCTAGAATGTTACATACCCAAAGAAAAAAGGCAATATGGCTATTTCTGTTTGCCCATTTTGTTTGGAGACGTATTTATCGGACGTGTCGATTGCAAAGCACACCGTAAAGAGGGACAATTTGAGCTTATTCATTTACACATTGAAAACAAACATTTGGAAGTAGCTTCCTGGCTGGAACCTTTCGTTCAGGCAGTAGAGCGGTTTGCTGTTTTTAACAGATGCCATTCAATAAAACTAACACAAGTAAGCCCATCAGCTCTTGCAAATGAATTAAAGCAGGCTTTTGATAGATAGGTACCTATTATAGCGCATAGCTTCCATAAGAAATTTTAATACAAAATCGATATAGTCCTATTTTTTATGACTATTTTAGTAATCCCTAAAATCAGCAAGCCTTTCTGGTTTTGTTGAAACTCCACTGCTATTGAGTGATGTAGATTCTTTGATCAAAGAAATGTGCTGTGGGTTTTAGGTAATCGTTTTAAATAGATCACAGAAAACAGAACCATATTAAGCTTCCAATTATGAAAACTACAAACATCCTTTCGCTGCTGGCTTTTACCATGATCATAGCAGCCTGCTCATCCACAAAAAACATGGACAACGGAGCCCTGTTCAATAACACATGGGAACTTGAATACATTTCGGGAATCCAAGTTGAATTTAGTGAACTGTATCCTGAAAAAAAACCAAAAATCACCTTCAACGAAAGCACCAACAAAGTGGAAGGGACCAACAGCTGTAACGGGTATGCTGCTGATTTCACCTTGGATGGGGACGAAATTTCTTTTGGCGAACCTGGTCCGACGACAATGATGTATTGCGGTGAAGGAGAACCGATTTTCTTGAATACCATAAAAAAGGTCAATAGATACAGCATAGATGACGAAGGCAATTTAAATCTGCTGATTGATGACATTCCAATGATGCGTTTTAAAAAATCGAACCAAAAATGAATCATTCACCATCAATACTAATATTGCTCATCCTTTCTATTATACTTCTGTCGTGTAGTAATGGAATCAATAAAAAGAGTGATGACTTAAAGGATTCCGTAAATGCAGAAACAGGCAAAAAACTTGAAGGCAATAACCATGTTGAGGATAAAATCTATTTTAGGGCTACAGGTACTGAACCCTTTTGGGGAATGGAAATATCAGAAAACACAATAAAGCTGACCACAATTGGAGATTCTATAATTACACCACATACCCATCCTATCCATGCTATGGATGCCAATGTTAAAATGTACAAGATCCAGACTGAGTCCCTTGGAATGACTGTTCAAATTGTGCAGTCCGAATGTGCCAATGCAATGTCAGGCAAGATATCACCTTATAAAGTTACCATTGACTACAGGGAGAACATCGATGAAAAGTTAACGACATTGCTGGGGTGTGGTGACTACATAACCGATTATCGACTGCACGATATTTGGGTTCTGGAAAAAATGAATGGCAAGGATATAAGAGAAGAAGACATAAGCAAAGAATTTCCTATGTTGGAAATCAATAGTACAACCAACAAATTTGTAGGATTTGCAGGCTGTAACCGTATAAATGGTTCATTGTTCTCTGAAAAAGAACTGATTCGTTTTACAGACATTGCGACCACAGAAATGATGTGTGATGCTTTCGATATAGAGTCGGAATTTTTGAAGGCATTGCAAAGTACTACCGGATATAAAATTGAAAACAACCGTTTAACACTTTCAAATCCAGATAAGAAGTTGCTAATATTCAAAAAAATAGATTAGACCTAAAAACCAATCCTATAATTTCATGTTTATGTAAATCATAAAACGTAATAACTACTCCAAACCAGTTTTGCCTAACATCCAAAATGGTTTTACCTTCAATTGTTTACGGGGAACACCTAATTCTTTAATAAACAGATTGTTCAGTGTTATACACATAAGACCGTCGCCTCCAATATAAATCATCGTATCGGGGTCTATTTCCAAAGCCCTACAATACGCAATTAAGCTTGTTTCGGTTCCATTTGCTGTTTTTTGGAAAGTAAACCCAGGTGTTACGTCAAAATCATTAAACAATTGGTTTTCATCTTTTCCATAAATGATTCCTTTTATCGATTCTTGTGACAGTAGATTATGTGTAAAACAATAGAAATGCGATAAGGCGGTAATATCTCCTATAAATAGGTGTTTGCGCATAGAGGTATCTAATGTAAATTTACCTAGCGGATTGGAAATGAGGACTTGACTGCCGATTTTGGTAATTTTCGCCCATTGACTACCTGGTCCATCAGTATGTGCACACACAGCAATATCTATATAGCCTTTCTTTCCATCTTGCTGATAACGCCAAATGGAGTATGTTCGTACACGGTCTCGTAGTTTTCCTTTTTCATTTGGAAACAGTAATAATCTTAGATGCTGTCCGGGAACTAGTTTTGTGAAATGGACATTTACCTCTAGTGTGAAATGGTATATTTTTTCTGCAATTTGTCTTTTCCCAATTACCGTTCCCTGGTTCATAAATAATTTAGTGAAAATTCTTTCTTCTAAGTTCATCTTATTTCTATTTTATTGATGCAAACTTAGGAATGGCTATCTTGAATTTCATTCACTCAGGTTAACAAATCACTTTTTTAGCATTCTTTTACGTATCCGGCTTAATGACTGGGGTTTTACTTGAATGTAAGAAGCGATTAGATATTGGGGAATCCGTTGATTTAAATCGGGATAGTGTTCTAAAAATTTCAAATATCTTTGTTCGGGCGTATCAACGTAGAATGAAGTTATATTCGCTATTGACTCTAGAAACAATTGCTCCGATATCAATCTTCCCATTTTTTCGCCTTGCTCAATTTTGCTATACAACTGCTGCAGCTTGTCATAGTTAATACATAACATTTCTACATTTTCAATACATTTAATGGATTTAGAGGAAGGTGTTTTCGTTAGAAAACTTTCATAATTGCAGACGAAGTCACTTTCCTTACCAAAATTATATGCATGAGACTCGTCTTCCTGTATAAAGTACACCACTAGCCCTTTAGTTAAAAATCCAATTTCTTTACACACATCTCCCTGCGCCAAAAAATATTCTCCCCGGCTCCAATTTTTGAATTGGAATAATAAGTCTATAAGCCCTTTTTCCTGTTCGTCAATAGTTATAAACCTTGCTATGTGGTCCAAGAGTACCTGTTTCATAATAATCAAAGATTTCGACTAACGGGTTGATTTTGCCTAGTCCGGATTTGTCATAAAATTAAGAAAAACAAAATGGATGCATATGTTAACGGATAAATTCTTTGGCATTCTTTCGAAGATCAACTACTTTATAAGAATAGTATACATGATAAACATACCAATCCGTGTACAGACTTGCCCTCCTGTTCTACCTTTATTTCCTCTGCTGCGAAGAATCATTAACTTAGTGCATTAAGTGAACACTGGATTTTCCTAATTTTGTCACCACAAACATGATCAATATGTTAATTTCAACGATTTTAGTAATGAAACCGGTAGATGTAGTATGACAGCATTGGATCAACTCAGAATCCATTGAAAAATGGAATATCCCTTTCGATGATTGACACTGTCCAAAAGTTGAAAATGATGTAATAGTTGGAAGAGTTTTAAATTTCAGCATGGAAAACAAACTTACTAAAGAAGAAGCGGCAGCTGTATGTAGCCATGACAAGGGCAAAACAGAATCTCACCATTCACCTGAACGGCAATTATCTCGACAATCTTATGACAGCAGGTTTGGAGAGGATCGAAAACAGCAATACATTTTTGCCTCCAAGTGGCCTGGTTTTACACCTTTCGCACAAGGATCTGAACTTGGGATATTTTGAATATGTTCAGAGGCGAGTAAGTGGATTGACAAGTGGGGATGCATTGAGCATTTCGGATGAAGGATGCAAAAATGAAAAAGGTGAATTGGTATTGAAATTCTCAAGGCGATTTCTTGAGAGAATAACCGAGATGAAGCAAAAGGGATTTGTGCCAAATGGGGCCAAAGTTAATTTTATAGTATATTGGACAGATGATGAAAAGAAGATTGAAGTCAAGATAGTCCTTCCTGAGTTAAACTTCACTAAATATCAGCAAAATGCCAAAATCCAACCTGGTTCGGAAAATTTCATTTCATGAAATTCCTGACACCATAAGTAGGGAATGCTTTCGCGGAAAACCTTCAAAGTTAAAATTACAATGTGATCAACAACAAGGTTCTTACAAACCCTTGGCATCACTTAAACTTGAGGGATTTTCTTATCTTAGTAAGTATAATTTGAGATAGACAACGAATGAGAAATGAATTACTAAAAAACAGAAATCATGATCCTCGAATCACATATCGGGGAGAAAATGCGACAAGACTTGACAACCTGACGGATGCAGTTTTTGGAATAGCTATCACTTTGCTTATTTTCAATTTGACCAACCCTAATTCTTTTGCCGATTTATTGACTTTTACCAAAACACTGCCTGCATTTTTGATCAGTATTTCATTCCTTGTATTGATATGGAATGAGCATTTGGCTTTCTCGGAAATATACAGCATGAATGACACCTGGTTAACAATCCTCAATACCATTTTTATCGCATTGGTGATCTTCTTTGTTTACCCTCTTAGATTTTTGACCTTGTTTCTAACCAACAATTTCTTCAATACCGACATAGATGTCAGTATCAATGGAGATCAAGTTCCCTATTTAATGGTTTACTTTGGATTTGTCGCTTTTGCCCTCTATTTCGTCTTATATCTTTTCTACCAGAGAGCTGACAAAACCAAACAGGAACTAAATTTGAATACATTTGAAGAGTTCTATACAAAGCAGCAAAAAAGCAGGCTTTTGATCATGCTTTCGATGCCACTGCTTTCAATAATTATCACCCTGATTATCAATGAATTTTCTTTCATTTGGGCTTCGGTAATTGGTGGCGTCATCTACAATTTATACATTCCATTGATTATAATTTGGAATAAAAAGTTCAAGAAAAAATCCCAACTTCACGAATGACAATCCAAGAAATACTAAATACCAACAAGCATAGACCTTGGGAAATGCCAACTGGAAGCTGGAGTTTTTATCAGGAATGGAACAAAGCGATATTCCTTCATTGGCAAGTGGAATTGGAGGAACTAAAAAAATTCGTTCCCAAAGAACTGGAAATCGATCTATATGGAGGAAAGCCTTGGGTTTCGGTTGTGGCTTTTACGATGGAGAAAATAAGACCAAGACACCTCCCATCTTTTCCGCCAATTTCGGATTTTGACGAAATCAATGTTCGGACTTATGTAAAATCAAAGGACAAAACCGGAGTGTACTTTCTGAGCATAGAGGGAGGGGCATATTTATCCTGCAAAATTGCCAAGGCGATATCAGAACTTCCCTACCGATATTCCAAAATTGAACGGGCTGAAAACCAGTATAAATCCCAAAACACCGCACGGAATGATAGTTTGGAAATTGGATTTTCAATTGAAAAAGAGCTGACTGATAAATCAGCTTTGGACAAATGGTTGACGGAAAGATATGCCCTTTTTCAAGATACCAAAAATTCGGTCAATCAATTCGAAATACACCATTTGGAATGGCCTATAAATGAAATGAAGCTAAATAAACTGGATATTGACTATCCAAAGTTTGACAAACTGATCAAAGGCAAACCAGACAGAACACATTACTCCAAGGGAGTAAAAGTCATGGCTTGGGGGAAAAACAAATTTAGGTAACTTGCCAATCATTTGGGGGTTGTTTGTTGTCAATAGAATAGATAGAAATGAGAGCAATAGTACATACAAATTATGGACCTCCCGAGGTAGCCAAATTAACGGAAGTTCCTAAGCCATTGCCAAAAGACAATGAAGTATTGGTCAAAGTCCATGCAACTACCGTAAATCGGACGGATGCGGGATTCCGGAGTGCCGAATATTTTATTTCACGGTTTTGGTCTGGACTGTTACGCCCCAAATACCAAATATTGGGTTCTGAATTTGCAGGTACAATTGAAGATGTAGGACAGCGTGTCACGGTTTTCAAGAAAGGAGACAAAGTTTTTGGGTACAATGACATATCTTTTGGGGGGCATGGTGAGTATTTGACTATTTCAGAGTCTGATGCCATTACAATTATTCCCCATGGATTTAGCTTTACCGAAGCAGCAGCCATGACAGAAGGGGCGCACTATGCCTTGGTGGATATCAAGGCAGCGAAAGTGAAATCCGGACAAAACGTTCTTGTCTACGGAGCAACAGGTGCGATTGGCTCTGCCGCTGTTCAATTGTTAAAACATTTTGGGGCAATAGTAACAGCGGTTTGCAATACCAAAAATATCGAGCTGATCAAATCACTTAGTGCCGATAGGATCATTGATTACCAAACACAGGATTTTACAAAGACAGCGCAGAAATTTGAATTTATATTTGACGCAGTAGGCAAAAGCTCCTTTGGACAATGCAAGCCTTTGCTCACCAATAAAGGGGTTTACATTTCCACCGAATTGGGAAAAAATGGGGAAAACATTCTCTTGGCGCTTACTACGCCGATTTGGGGTGGCAAGAGACTTCTGTTTCCCATTCCCTCAATCACACAGAATGACGTGGTATTTTTAAAAGAGCTTGCAGAAAAAGGGGAATTCAAGCCTGTAATTGACAGAATATACAAATTGGATCAAATAGTAGAAGCTTATAGGTATGTTGAATCCGGACAAAAAACCGGTAATGTTGTGATAGAAATAGTAAAATGAAAATTTCACCAATTATAGAAACAGCAGAGCTTTTGAAGCTGTATAAAAACGATGGTGTTTTGATATGTGACGTAAGCAATCATAAACATGCAAAAACAAATTATGAAAGGGAACATTTGGAAGGGGCAATTTTTGTTGACTTGAATTCCCAACTATCCGACATTAAAGATGATCTGGCGAATGGCGGGAGGCATCCACTGCCTGAGATCGAAGCTTTTGCGAAAACATTAACCAATTTGGGGATTTCTAACGACAGCCATGTTGTGGTGTATGATGATAAAAGTGCTTCAAATGCCGCTGCCAGATTTTGGTGGATGTTGAAATCTGTCGGGCACCAAAACGTACAAGTGCTTAATGGTGGATTCATTGAAGCAAAAAAGAGAAATTTCCCATTGGGTTCTAAGGTAGAAATGCCGGTGAGATCATCAGAATCCTATCGGGTTGACAAGTGGACATTACCCATGGCAGAGATCAAGGATGTGGAAAATGCTTCATTTGACAAGCGCTATACCATAGTTGACGTCAGGGAAAAAGACCGCTATGATGGAAAAATTGAACCGATAGATTTGATTGCAGGACACATACCGGGTGCTATAAATATCCCATATACTGAGAATTTGGATGGGGAAGGATTGTACTTGAAACCGAATGAATTAAGAGAGAAATACAAAAAGGAATTTGGTGGAACAAACCCTGGGAGTATAATAGTCCACTGTGGTTCAGGTGTCACAGCTTGCCACACCTTATTGGCAATGGCATATGCTGATTTGGAAGTTCCAAAACTCTATATTGGCTCATGGAGTGAATGGAGTAGGAACAATAAGCAGATAGAAAGAACAAAAACCTAAGATATGGATTAGACTTTCTATACCGCAGCGCACTAGTCGTTCTGACCGCTGGCATAATACGGGCTTAAGTGGATAGCCCTCAAATTAACCGAACCAAAATATTCAAATGGATCAACTCCAATTATATTTCAATGAAATTTCACCACTGTCAGGGCAGACTTGGGATGAGATTTTACCACTTTTTAGGCAGGAAAGAATAGCTAAAAACGAGTATTTCATAAAGCAAAATGAAGTTGCCCGTAAAATAGGTTTTTTGGAAACAGGGGTCGTAAGGGCATTTTTTCTGAATAGCCAGGGAAAAGAATACAACAAGCAGTTTTTTGTAAACCAAAGCATAGTTGGCGCATATTCGTCTTTGTTGACTGGTGAGCCAAATTTAGTGGCACAACAGGCTTTGACGGACTGCATCGTCTATACCTGTGACCATGCTGATTTGGTTTCACGTTTTGATGCATATCCGGATCTCGAAAGGTTGGCAAGAAAAATTGCAGAATTCTATTTCATTGAGAAGGAGAAAAAGGAAATCGAAATCGTGCTTCTGGATGCTAAGCAAAGATACATCATCTTCAAAGATGAATTTCCCGGCTTGGAACAGCTTGTCGCCCAGTATCACATAGCATCTTATTTGGGGATTTCAGCTACGCAATTAAGCCGGATACGGCATCAATTTGCCACAAAAAAGTAATCTTGGATATTTCTTTACATAGGTAAATGCTTTGGTGGTTTTTACTTTGCTCTTTTGCACTGTTTACTAAGGTATTTTATGAAGAGAAAGATGAAATTTGTGGTTGCGTTATTGGGCAGCATCGTATTGTTGGAATCCTGTGCAATTCATCCGGAAGCTTGGCAACCTGAAAAAGTTCAGGCTTTTGAAGGCAAAACCAAGCTGAACGAAAAACTGGCCATTGCCTCAAAAATTGACCTGAATGGATGGCTGGGACCGGAAGATATTGTTTTTGATCACGAGGGAAATCTCTATTGCGGTGTCCACAACGATGATTTCACTGATGGTAGGATTTTAAAAATTGATGAAGCTGGTAACATAGAGGAGTTTTATCACTCTGGATCTTGGGTGTCTGGTTTGCATTTTGACAAAAACAACAACCTGATTGCCCTCAGCCATAAGGAAGGTTTGATAAGCATTTCCCCAGAAAAAACAGTCAGTATTTTGACCGATCAAGACGAAAATGGGAATCGGTTTTATATTCCCAATGGACTGGATATTGCTTCTGATGGCAAAATATACTTTTCGAATACATCCGAGATCTCTGCCTATACTATAAAATATGGCAGAAAATTAATCTTGGAAATGGTTCCCCGTGGGGCTTTGTATTGTTATGATCCAGGTAGCGAATCGATAGAAACATTGATCAATGGCACATATTTCGGCAACGGTGTAGTGCTATCCAAAGACGAAAGCTATCTACTGATGGTGGAAACGACAAAATACCGGATTCTGAAATATTGGCTAAAGGGTGACAAACAAGGAAGTGTAGAGACATTTATGGATAACCTACCTGGCTTTCCAAATGGAATTTCAATAAGGGAAAACGGCACGTTTTGGTTGGGATTCACTACAAAACGCAACGACGCATTGGACAAGATCCATCCCAAGCCGGGGATGAAAAAGTTGGTGTATGGACTCCCTGATTTTCTACAACCCAAAGCGGATGAATTTGGGATGGTTTTGAATATTTCTACTGATGGGACTATTATAGATGCATTGTTTGACCCTAAGGGCGGGGATTTTCCCGAAGCTGGCGCTGTAAAGGAACATGAGGGATTCTTGTATATAGGAGGTGATGTGATTCCATATATAGGAAAATACAAATTGTAAAATGCGGTTATCCAAATTGTAAATCCTTTGAAACAGATACTTGCCAAATAACACAATCACATATTAGGGTTGCATGTAGACAAAAAAAATACTTGTCCATTTTTCGGTTGCCGGATAGATTTGATCACTGGTACTTTGCATAAAGTATTTCAAAGCAAAGTATATCAAAGATGAAATTTAAAGACTTACACAATCAGGACAAACCATTGTTGATGGCAAATGTATGGGATGTGCCAAGTGCCAAAATCGCAGAAAAACTAAACATACAAGCCATTGGGACATCCAGTTCTGCTATCGCAAGCCAATTAGGATATGAAGATGGGGAAAAATTGGATTTCTTGGAATTGGCAGCTATTGTTGCACGAATTCTTCGGCACACAGACCTTCCACTTTCTGTCGATTTGGAAGCCGGTTACAGTCGGAATCCAGGTAGAATAGCAGACAACATCAAGAGATTGGTTGATATTGGCGTAGTAGGAATCAATATAGAAGATAGTATCGTAGAAACAGAAAGGGCATTATTGACCGCTGAATCGTTTGCAGAATCACTTTCTACAGTCAACGAAATACTTCAGAAAGACCATATCGACATTTTCATCAATGTGAGAACCGATACTTTTTTATTGGGACAAGCTAATGCGACTGAAGAAACGATAAGAAGGATTCGATTGTATGAAAATGCCGGCGCCAATGGGATTTTTACACCTTGTATTGAAAATGAATCAGATATAACGGATATTGTGAGTTGTACCAACTTACCAATCAATGTGATGTGCATGCCCTTGCTACCTGATTTTGAAACATTGTTTACCCTGGGTGTCAAAAGGATCAGTATGGGTAATTTTCTATACAATAAAATGTATACTCAATTTGAGAAATTGACTGCAACTGTGCTTTCCCAAAAATCTTTTGAACCGGTATTCTAAATGCAAATTACAGACGATAAGAAAATAGAGACCTATTACGATGCCTTGGTACAAAGGAAAGAGAGCTTTGTCGGGATCTTTTTTGTTGGGGTCAAAACGACCTCTGTTTTTTGCATCTCAACATGTAGGGCGAGAAAACCGAAAAAGGAGAATGTGGAGTTTTATACTTCATTCAAGGACGCATTGGACAATGGCTATAGACCCTGCAAAATCTGCAAACCTACCGAAAATGCCAACCAAGCTCCTGAACAAGTGGAACGTGCTATTCGGTTGGTGAAGGAAAATCCCACGGAAAAAATCATGGATTATCAACTTCGTCGACAAAACATAAGCCCGGAATTGGTAAGAAGATGGTTCAAGAAAAACTATGGTATGACTTTTCAGACCTATCAAAGAATGTACAGAATAAATAATGCATTTCTAGAGTTGAAGACTGGCAAAAGTGCATCCCATACGGGATTTGACAGTGGATATGAATCGCTAAGTGGTTTTGGGTATGCATTCAAAAAAGTAATGGGAAATTCCCCTCAAAAAAGCAGTGGAAGTAACATTATATTGATAAGCCGATTGACAACTCCCCTGGGTCCCATGTTTGTTTGTGCTACGGAAAAGGGCGTTTGTTTACTGGAATTCACAGATAGGAGAATGTTGGAAACAGAATTCAAAGACTTGCAGCGGCTTTTGAAAGCAGTAATCATCACAGGGGAAAATGAACATATCAAGCAAGTAAAAAAGCAAATCACAGAGTACTTTGATGGAGAAAGAAAAACCTTTGACTTGTCTCTTGATACTCCCGGCACGGACTTTCAAAAAACAGTTTGGTTTAGTTTGCAGGAAATCGGCTACGGTACCACAACTACCTATCTGCATCAAGCAGAAAAGATAAGTAACCCAAAAGCAGTTAGGGCTGTGGCTTCTGCAAATGGCCGCAACCGGATTGCGATCATCATTCCATGCCATAGGGTTATTGGCAAAGATGGAAAAATGACAGGTTATGGAGGAGGAATTGAAAGAAAAAAATGGTTAATTGAACATGAAATCAAAAACTTCTAAAGTATTCTATGCATTGACATCAAATTCCAAGAGATTGTTTCTTGTTGACGGGCTTGGTGCTTTTATCACTGCATTTCTCTTATTTGTAATTATGGGGACAATGAGCGAATACTTTGGGATGCCGGAAAGTGTTCTGATGATTCTTGCGGTGATAGCCTCAGTGTTTTGCATATTTTCAATAAGCTGTTTCTTTTTCGTAAATGGCAACAAAAAACCTTATCTCAAAGCAATTGGAATTGCCAATTTGGCATATTGTTGCTTGACCTTGGCCCTTATTGTTTATTTTTATCCGCAATTGACCCTCTTGGGGCTAAGCTATTTCTTACTTGAAATCGTTATCATATCTGGATTGGCTTACATAGAAATAAATGTTGCTTGAGAGAAAGTATTTTGACCTGAATGACAAATGCGTAATTGAAAAATTGCACATCAAGACACCTTTTAAATATGCCGCAGTTTTTCAGAATGAAGCTTGTTTTTTATATATCAAAGACGGTAAAAGTATTATTAAATCTCCAACAGAAAAATTGGATCTAGAGATCTCGGAAAGCGTATTGTTGAAATGCGGCAATTATTTTGCCGATCTTATCCAAAATTCAGAAAACCAAACATGTGAGATTTTTGCGATTCATCTTCATAAGGACATATTGAAAGATCTCTATAAAGATGAAGTACCGAATTTTATAAAGCAAAATAGCAAAACTCACTTTGCCCAAAAAATTGAAAGGCAAGACATCTTGGTCCATTTCATAGAAAGTCTTGACTTCTACTTTCATAACCCAACATTGGTTAGCGATGAATTGCTCAGGCTTAAATTAAAAGAACTTATACTATTGTTACTTCAGACCAAAAGCGCCGAAAGCATTATTGGTCTATTTTCCCATCTTTTTACGCCAAGACAAGCAAGTTTTAGGGAAATCGTTCAGGCCCATCTATTTTCGGAAGTCACAATAAGTGAGTTGGCAATACTTGCAGGGCGTAGCCTATCATCGTTTAAAAGGGATTTTGAAAATCAATTCAGCACCACTCCGGCGAATTATATGAAAGAGCAAAAACTCTTGAAGGCAAAAGATCTATTGTCCTCAACGGATTTTACTATCAGTGAAATATGCTATGAAGTTGGATTCAGGGATACTTCCCATTTCACAAAATTGTTCAAACAGAAGCATTGTCTAACACCATCCGAATACCGAAAATCTTGGTATTCAAATGAACTGTGAGCCTCATTTTTCATTATTTGGACTTTTTAGCCAATTCACTTTTCTTGTTTTGGTCCAATTTTGTATCAAGAATGTAAAGGACAGGATATCAGTATAAAAAAACAGGAGTCTGCCCAGGGAAATAGCTGTTAGCCTAAAAGCCCTTCAAAGACTTAAGCCATAAGTAATCTGATATCAATGTCGTTTAGTTTAGAACTGCCAGGTTTTCCATCAAATAGCGCACGTGCGAATAATACCCAGGCCAAACTTGGCAGGTCTCCTCAGCTTAACTAAACGACATTAAATGTGATATAATAAAATCAGTCCCATACATTTTGGGTGGATCGACCCTTGGAAGACTTCTTCCTGCTTGATACTGATGCAATCAAATTAGAAGATCATTTGCCCTTTCTATAAATTTTAAACAATTGAACAAATGAAAAAGTACAATGTAATTTATTGGTTTTTGGCCACATCAATGTTTATGTTCGGTGTTCTCAAATTCGTAGACCCATTTAAGGGTTGGTACGAGGTTCAGATTACTAATAGCGGGCTGGGTCAGATATCCTATGCTATGGGCATATTGGGAGAGGTTGCTGTTGGTTTGACGCTTTTATTGTGCCTGATATTCAAACAAAAAATCCCAGTTAAAGCATGTTTTTTGCTGACGAACATATCCTTTTTTACAATCATCATGATGATGTTGACAGGTGTGTATGTTCACTTACATCCAGATGTACCAGCAGCAGTTTTGCCACTTAAAATCAAACCTCCATATATTCCACTTTTCTTTTTGGCCCTTGCAGTATCAAACATTTTCTGGTCGATAAGAAAGAGGAAAAGCACGATGAAGAAACCTTAAACCCGGAAGATGAAAATCGGTCTTTTGAAGAACAAAAGAGCTATGTGATCTAGCTTAAAAAAATATCCAAAGATTAATATGTAACCTGTTACATATTTTTGATATATTTGCGTAACCAATTACGTATCTTATGAATGATTTCTTGATTGAAATGGGTGTAACAGGATTGACAGGTAGGTTGAAGAGGTTGAATGACCTATTTGTCTATCAGACCAGACAGTTTTATGAGGAACAGGGTGTTGACATTGAGCCCAATTGGCATATGATTTTCCTGTTGCTTGAGAAGCACGGAAGCCTTACGGTAACGGAAATAGCCGATGCGATCCAAATATCCCATCCTGCAGTGATAAAGCTAACCCATAAAATGAAGAAAAACGGTTACGTAAAATCCATTAGGAATCCCGATGATCTAAGAAAGCAACAATTGGAACTTACCAAAAAAGCGCATGAGACATTACCCCAACTCAAAAAGTATTGGGATGCCGGAGAAAAATCACTAAATGACCTATTGGAACATAACCAGGAGCTGATGATTCAGCTTGTAAAATTGGAAGAAAACTTAAAAGAACTTGGCTTCAAGGATAGAATGGATAACTACTCAAAAAATATTACCCAATGAAACTGTTGGTTGATATATCAGGTTGGCTCGGATCGGGGCTACTGATTATTGCTTTTGCAATTTCTTCTCTTCAAGGCCAAAAATATATCCGCTATGCCAAATACCTGAATTTGTTTGGTGGTATAATGATTGCCGTCAATTGTTATTATTACAACGCCCTTCCATCATTTGCATCCAATATTATTTGGTGTATCATAGCCACGTTTACCATCTACAAAACCAAGAAAAGACAATTTTCAAAAATCAGAGCCCAATATTTTCCCAGGAAAAGATCGGGATAAATTGTGTGTGTTTGGAATCGAGAATTTGGTGATTTCTGCACACTTTGAAAAGCGTATGAAATTGTAGTGGAACTGATAATTGACAAAAAATGGAAGAATTAAAAGCCATAAAAGGTTATTATAGACCAATTCAACCTACAGTTAAAGTCGATAACGGCGATATTGTTTATCGAGAAGTTCGGCCGGGAAAGGACGTTGAAAACCTTATATATTGTTATTGGCAACTTACAGCTGTCAAACCACTGGAAAAACCTTTTATTTATCGGGTGGTGTCAGATGGTTGCATTGATATTTTTTTCAACCATCATCAACTTGACGAAAACTATATTATGGGATTTTGTCGAAAATATACCGAATTCCAGATTGGAAAAGAGTTTAATTATGTCGGGATCCGGTTTTTACCAGCAGCTTTTCCACTTTTGTTTGGGCTCGATGCCAAAAGATTAAGCAATCAATCACAGGAGCTGAAAGCTGTTTTACCAAAATTTTCAAAATGGATTGAAACCAATCTATCCACAGATGACTCCCTAGATAATGTAACATTCCAAATAGATAATATGTTGGCTGAAATCATCCAAAACAAAGATTTTGAGATTGACGGAAGATTTTTCAATTCATTAAAGCTGATTTTTCAAAACAAGGGTTTATTGGATACTGAGAAGGACTTGATGATGGGTTTAAGTCCGAGGCAACTGCGTAGGGTTTTTGATTTTTACATCGGCACTACACCCAAAGCATTCAGCAATGTCGTTCGCTTTCAATACATTTTGAATGCGAAACCTTCCACCCAAAGCCTAAAAGAAAATAAACTCTATCTTGATGTTGGATTTTTTGACCAAGCCCATTTCATAAAAAATTTCAAGACCTTTTACGGAGTAACCCCATCCAAGGCATTTCAGTAGATTTTGTCCGATTTTTACAATTTTCCCTTTTCGCTTATTTCTAATTTTGATTTATTAAAAGTCATCAAATATGAAAACGATAAGTATAATCGCATTTTCGCTAATGATTGGATTGGCAAATGCACAAACACCGAACAAAATGAAAATGAATGCTGGAATTATCACTGAAAAATTACAAGAAACCAAGGAGTTTTATACAAGTATTCTTGGCTTTGGCGTAAGCTTCGAGAATGAGTTTTACTTGCTGATGCATACACCAGACGAATCTGCTGAAATCAGCTTTTTGCTGCCAAATCATCCAAGCCAAAAACCTGTTTTCCAAACCTCATTTAATGGCAAGGGGGTATACCTGACCATTGAAGTTGACAATGTAGATAAGGTTTATGAGCAAATCAAAAACAAAGGCGTTGCTATTGAGGTCGAAATCCGGGATGAGCCTTGGGGCGACAGGCATTTTGCTGTTATCGATCCCAACGGAATTGGAATCGATATCGTCACTTACACGATTCCTGAAAATTAACTGTTGATATTTGTCAAGTTTCTATTTATTAGGAACTTGACAAACTTTATTCAAGGTCAAAAATCGTTTCCCAGATAATGATATTTGAATTTTGATTTGGGAATTAGAACAACTTAAACGAAATAGTTGACGTGTTTTTTTAATCATTAAAGATTATTTTTTGAATTTCCATTAGAATAAATTTTGATATAACTAAAAATATACAGAATTTAGGTAGATTAATCTGATTATCCGCAGTTCTACCGATGGGATAAAAGGATTTTTATGGCATTGATTTTAGCCAAACCAGCTAAAGGACTTTAGAAATTGTTTAAAAACTTGTGCAAAATGAATTACCTGTTTCGTGGAGCTACACAATCTCCTATTGCCAAAAGCATAGCTATGCTATCCAACAACCTGTAAAAATTATTCAATGGAATTATTAGAAAATTTAGAGCCTTTGCTAAGGGCTTTTTGGTATGTAGCCATACCCACAAGTTTGATTTTTGTCATTCAGACAGTAATGACTTTTGTAGGGGCAGATGCTGCTGATGGTTTGGAAGCAGATTTTGATGGGGATTTGGGTGAAACCAGTGCGCCGTTCCAGCTTTTTTCGCTGAGAAACCTGATCAATTTTCTGCTGGGATTTAGTTGGACCGGAATCTCATTTTACGAGAGCATATCCAACAAAACCGCCCTTTTCCTATTGGCAATAGTCGTAGGTGCTTTATTTGTCTATCTATTCTTTTTGATCATCAACCAAGTACGGAAATTAGCCGAGAACAACTCGTTTAAGCTCTCCAATACCTTGAATAGAACCGCGGATGTTTACCTGACGATTCCCGGAAGCAAAAAAGGGAAGGGGAGAATTTTGATCAGTGTCAATGGGGCATTTCACGAATTGGATGCAATGACCGAAAATGAAAGTATCCCCACAGGCGCAGTAGTCAAAGTAGTAAAAATAGATAGCAACAATATCCTAATAGTAGAAACACTTTAATCAAATCCTTTATGATTTCACCATTGTTAATAGTAGTGGTTGCGGCAGTAGTCCTGTTCGTGACGATTTTGGCTTTAGTATCAAGATACAAGCGATGCCCTTCAGATAAAATCCTGGTCATATACGGCCGTACAGGCGGCACCTCCGCAAGGTGTGTCCATGGTGGCGGCGCTTTTATTTGGCCGGTGATCCAAGACTTTGCATACTTGGATTTGAAGCCATTATCGATTGAGGCCAATTTGACAAATGCACTTAGCCGTCAGAATATTCGTGTCGATGTGCCCTGTCGATTTACGATTGCCATATCGACTGAATCCGATAGCATGAATACGGCGGCAGAGAGACTTTTGGGCTTGTCATCAGAGCAGATCCAAGAGCTTGCAAAGGATATCCTTTTTGGACAGCTGAGATTGGTGATTGCTACGATGACCATTGAGGAGATCAACTCGGACAGGGATAAATTCCTCGACAATATCTCCAAAAACGTGGATAGCGAATTGAAGAAAATCGGCTTGAAACTGATCAACGTAAACGTAACAGATATCAAGGATGAGTCTGGGTACATTGAGGCTCTGGGTAAAGAGGCTGCAGCAAAAGCCATCAACGAAGCCAAAATAAGTGTTGCGGAGCAGGAGAAAATCGGTGAAACGGGGAAAGCTTTGGCTGACAGGGAGAAAGATACCCAAATAGCGGAAACACATAGGGATAGGGATGTAAAGATCGCCATCACCCAAAAAGACAAGGAAATTAGTATAGCTACCGCACAGAGGGATGAAACTATCGGTAAGGCTGAAGCAGAAAGAGATACAAGGGTAAAAACCTCCGAAGCAAATGCCGTTGCGATCAAGGGAGAGAATGAAGCAAAAATCTCCATTGCCCAATCGGAAGCAAATAGAAGGGAGAAAGAAGCAGAGGCCCTGAGGATTGCCTTGGCATCCGAAAAGGTCCAAGAGGCAAAGGCTTTGGAAGAATCCTATGTGGCAGAGCAAAGGGCTGAATTGGCAAGATCGGAAAGAGAACGCTCCACGCAAATTGCCAACATTGTGATCCCCGCTGAGATTGCCAAACAAAGGGCGATCATCGAAGCACAGGCAGCGGCAGAGACAATCCGGGAAAATGCAAAAGGGGAGGCTGATGCGATATTCGCAAAAATGGAAGCTGAGGCAAACGGTCTACATGAAATCCTTACCAAGCAGGCAGATGGCTATAAGCAAGTGGTAGCTGCAGCCGGTGGAGATCCAACCAAAGCCTTCCAGTTGTTGTTGATCGAGAAACTTCCAGAGCTTGTAAAAACACAGGTTGAGGCGGTCAAAAACATCAAAATCGATAAAATAACTGTTTGGGATTCAGGAAATGGCCAAGGGGATAACGGAAATTCCTCTACTGCGAATTTTGTGTCCGGCATGATGAAAACCGTCCCCCCACTCAATGACTTGTTCAATATGGCAGGACTTAACTTACCTACTTACTTGAAAGGGGCGGACGAAGCCGAAACCCAGACAGACCTTGATGAAGAGGAGAAAAAGGATTAAACCTACATAATTAGCTTATGTGCCAATCCTAAATCATGTCAAAAACGCTTGTTTGAAAGATAGAAATAGGATTCAAGTAATTTCAGAAAGGATAAAATGCCAATTTGAAACAGCTTTGAATAAACCCTGAGAAAATCTCCTCAGGGTTTATTTTTTCCCTGCAATTGGTTTTTACTCATCTTTCAGTGTTTTGACTGGGTTCATTTGGGTTGCCAGATACGATTGGCTGGATACGACCAGTGATGTGAAAGAGATTCCTCCAATTGCCAAAAGACAGAAATTGATCCAAGAGGGCCAATTTTTTACTGCAAATTGATCAATCCAGCCTTGCATGAGGTATAAGCTTAGTGGCAAAGCGACAAAAACCCCCATCAATGTTATCAGTAAAAACTCTCTGTTGATCATCCAGGAGATACTCCAACTTGAAGCGCCAAGCACTTTTCTGATCCCGATTTCTTTGGTACGCCCGGTTATGGTCAATGCTGCCATGGCGAATAACCCCATTGCGGCGATCATGATGGCGATGCCAGCAGCCAGGGATATCATTTTTCCAAGCCGCTCATCTGCTTTGTACTGCTCTGCTACTGTCTCATCCAAAAAGCTGAAACTAAAAGCATCCATTGGATAAACCCGCTCCCATTCCTCTTTCAGTATCGACTGAAGCCGCTGGATATCATTCCCATTTCCTTTCACTACAATTTTTGGATTGGTACCGGAACTGATCATAAGCATGTTTATCCCACTTAGCAAGATAGCTGGGCTTTTGGCCAGAATCACCGGCTCTATTTGGCCATAAAGGGAGTTGTGGTGAAAATCTTTGGCGACACCTACAATTTGATGGGGGTTGAATCGGTTATTTGGGATGGTTTCACGTAAAGGATCATCCCAATTCATTGCTTTGGCAAATGTCTCATTGATGATAAATGCACTGCTATCGGCATTGGCATCTGGGTTGAAATCCCTTCCTTCCAGGATCTCCATACCCATTGTTTTCAAATAATCACCCCCGACAAAATTCAACCGAAAACTGAACTGCTTCCCGTCCTCGAGAGAGAATCCACCATCCCAAAATGCCTCATCTCCATAGGTAGAAATGGTGATACCTGCAGAGCTTACCTCAGACCTGCCAGCTAAAGCCAGACGATAGGTCTCTGCTTTGGCAAAGCTCTCGGTGATTGATTTTATAAAACTCGTGGAAGGAGCATCTGGGACTTCTACCAGTATGACCATATCCTGATCAAATCCAAGATCATAATTTCTGATAGCATTCATCTGGTTCACCATGATCAATGTGGAAGCTACCAATAGGAAAGAAATGAAAAACTGGAAAGCCACGAGCCCTTTTCTTAATCCCTGTTTTCCAAACTTGAATGAAAGGTTGCCTTTCAATACCTTGATAGGTCTCAGGCTGGACATAAAAAATGCCGGATAGGCTCCAGCCATCGAGGTAATGCCTATGACCAGTCCTAACAAAATCAGGAATTGCCAAAACCCATATACCAATTGAAGTTCTTTTTCAAAGAGGGAGTTGAAGGTTGGAAGGAGGAGTTCCGCAAGAATCAACCCAAGGACCAAGGCTGTCAGGGTAGTCAATAATGCCTCTGTCAGAAACTGGAATACCAACTGGCCAAACTCCGCTCCCATGGTTTTCCTAACCCCCACCTCTTTTGCCCTGGTAGTCGAACGCCCTATTGCCATGGTAGTAAAGTTGATACAGGCAATCATCAGAATCAAGAAAGCAATACCTGCCAAAATCCAAAGAAGCCGAGGCCTGGTATTTTCTATCATGCCTGGATTCTGGGTGTCCAGTAAATGCATCTCTGAAATAGGCTCTAAGGTAAAATAGTATTCCCCAGGAATATAATTCTCCCCCAACACTTTTTTCATCATGGCATCTACCCCTGCTTCGACCTCATGTTTAGACTGCGGATCATTCAGCACTACATAGGTCTCACCATAGACATTGTACCAAGATTCTTGACTATTCTTCCCAATAGAATAATCCATATTTTGATCATTGAGCAAAACTTCAAACTGGATGCTTGAATTGGCAGGTATATCTTCCAATAGGCCTACTATCTGATATTCCTCAAAATCATCTCCCATACGCATTCGGATAGATTGTCCCATGGGATTGGTGTCGCCAAAGTATTTTTTAGCGGTCTTCTCAGTAATCACAGCACCAAACTTATCTTGCAATACTTGCTTGGCATCGCCCTGAATTAGTTTGAAATCAAAGATTTCCAGAAAATCAGGACTTACTATCAAAAATGGCTGGAATTGGATAGTGGATTCATCAAGGTAAGTCTGGGCACCTCCGCCTATCATCCTGGTTACCTGGTTTACCTGAGGGAATTCATCCAGGAACGTAGGCGCAGTAATAACGGGAGTAGAATAGCTCACATTCATGCCATTCTGATCTTTCTCATGTCTTTCAAGTCGAAAAATGCGCTCAGCTTGAGAATGGAATTTATCAAAACCCTGCTCAAACTGTATAAAAAAGAATATGAGAATACTGATCCCTAGTCCGAGAGATAAGCCTATCAGGTTGATGCCGGTATGCAGCTTGTTCTTGGAAAGGTTGCGAATGGCTATCTTGAAATAATTCTTAAACATGGCATGTTGATTTGTGTGAATAACTGTCGGCGGAGAAACCTTCGAAAATTGGAAAAACAAGGGTGAAGTAGTGCATAATTATTCCCTGTCCCAAAATTCTGACATATGGGGCAATTTTCTTTTTTATGGGATTTCTGTGCACGGGTGTAAAATATCTTTTCGACATAGCTGGATATCTGTGCCAATTCAAATACCAGTTCCATGCCTAAAAAATATGGTCAATATAGTCTTGAAAACCTATTTCTTAGACCATGGGATTGTCATTTTCGAACAAAAACGACCGTGTACGGACTATTTGTGCTCTATATGTTTTCCGTAAAAAAAATTAACGCAGTAAATGGGTGTTTTTATTGACTGAGCCGACTATTCGGTTTTAAACGGCAACCTACTTCACTTTTTCAATCCGCAATATCCCAATATTACTTCATAAAAAAGTTCGCACCTTCTTTTCGTAGTTCTCACCATTTAAAACCGTTCCTGCCTGCCGGCAGGCAGGTTGACAAAGAGAGAATAGTCGAACTCAGGTTACCAACTACCACCGGCACCGCCACCACCGAAGGATCCGCCTCCAAATCCACCGAAGCCACCACCGCCTCCAAATCCGCCTCTTCCGGAAGAGAAGTCTCCAAACTTACCCCTACCACTGCCTCTGAGCATATTGGCAAGCAAGATACTGGTGAATATGTCGACGCCACCGCCTTTGCCCCCCATATGGTTGTTGTTGTCTTTCCTGTTTCGGATCAATGGAATGATGACAAAAACAAAGATGAAGAACAACAGCATCACAACTGCCCCTCCTCCGTTTCCTGAGGACGTAACCTTGTCGGCATCATATTCACCTGAGGCGAGCTTGAAGATCATATCTGTGGCTTTGTCCAAGCCTGCATAGTAATTTTCCGTCCTGAAGTTTGGGACGATCAGTTGGTCCACTATTCTCTTGGCTAAAGCATCGGGAATCACACCTTCCATACCATATCCAGTAGCGATAAAAACTTTTCTGTCTTTCATCGCAGCCAAGATAAGGACGCCATTGTCTTTGTCTTTTCTGCCTATTCCCCACTGATCCCCCAGCTGAAAAGCGTAATCACTGATGTCATAAGGACCAATGGAATTGACCAAAACGATCGTGACTTGGGAAGAGGTACTGTCATTGTAAGCGACAAGTTTACTTTCTAGGGTTTGTACTTGGGAATCAGAAAGCGTCTTGCTAAAGTCATTGACCAGTTTTGGAGGATTGGGTATTTCTGGAAAGTCATTCTGTGCCCAAGCAAAGCATCCCACGAAAAACATAAAAATGAAGGGAAATAGCTGTTTTTTATTCATGGTGTTTTTGGAGTATTCTATTTTCATAAGGACTGGTACTTTCGCAATTCATTCCTTATATGGTTTTGATTGTTGGGAGTCTTGGATTTTCCCCTTTTAGCCAAAGGAGATTTCGTCAGGCAGTTCATTTTTGTCTCCTTTTTGATCAAAAGGAAAATGGGTTTGAAGCTGGATTCCAGACATTTCTACACCTTTTCGAAGACCTTCGGTATATTTTCCCTGACGGAAATGTGCAGTCATCTCCTCTTTGATGTTTTCCCAGAAATCATCAGGGACTACTTGGTTGATTCCAGCATCACCCAAAATCGCAAATTTGTGATCTGCTACAGCCAAGTAGAAGAGTACGGCATTGCGATGTTGGGTTTTATGCATTTTGAGCATTTCAAACACTTCAGCAGCACGATCGAGTACATCATTTTTGCAGTGGTTTTCGATGTGCACTTGGATTTCCCCGGAAGTTTCCTTCTCAGCGGCTTGGATTGCCGCTACGATGATTTCCTTTTCTTCTTTGCTGAATAGTAGTTCTGCCATGGTTTTTTTTAATGTTACACTCTGGGGGAAAATCCCTCGCCTTTAGTGTTTTTTTTTCTTTGTGAACTTGGTGTTTTTACTTTGTGATCTCCTTTGTGGTTATAATTTTTACCACTAAGGTATTATGTTTGAAAAATAGGCATAAGCTAGATTTCATATATTAAAGGGAGAAATTCAACATTAACCTTTAAATTAAGAACGCTTATGCCATCTACT
>NZ_JBHUHR010000003.1:0-143825 GCF_042682445.1 Belliella marina | reverse complement strand
ACTTCATAAAAAAGTTCGCACCTTCTTTTCGTAGTTCTCACCATTTAAAACCGTTCCTGCCTGCCGGCAGGCAGATTGACAAAGTGAGAATAGGCGAACTCAGGTTAATAACTTAAATCAATAAGGTTTTGATAACCTTGCACCTTTCTTACAATATGCCCTAAATTTGTGGCGAGTCAACAAATTAAGAATATGAACAAAGATTTAAGAATCATTTATATGGGAACACCTGAATTTGCTGTTCCTGCACTGGAAATATTGATTGAAAACAAATGGAATGTCGTAGCTGTGGTCACTGCTCCTGACAAACCAAAAGGGAGAGGTCAGAAAATGATCCCATCTCCTGTAAAGCAAGCCGCATTGGATTTCAATATCCCAGTCCTCCAACCTACAAACCTCAAATCAGAAGCGTTTTTGGAAGAGTTGAAAAGCTACCAAGCGGATATACAGGTGGTGGTTGCCTTTAGAATGCTTCCGGAAGTAGTTTGGAACATGCCTCCAAAAGGCACATTCAATCTCCACGCATCCCTCCTGCCTAATTACAGAGGGGCGGCACCTATCAATTGGGCCATTATCAATGGTGAAAAAGAAACCGGAATCACTACTTTCTTTTTGAAACACGAGATTGATACCGGAAGTGTTATATTCCAAGAAAAGGAAGCCATTCTCCCTGAAGACAATATCGGAACCCTTTACGAAAGACTGATGCTAAAAGGCTCCAAATTGGTTTTGAAAACAATAGAAGCCATTTCTTTGGGTGAAGTTACCCCAAAACCACAAGATGAAAACTTGGCCAAACACCATGCACCAAAAATCTTCAAGGAGACATGTGATATTGATTGGGGCAAGTCAGCTGAAGAAATCCACAACCTGGTCAGGGGATTGTCCCCCTACCCTGCAGCATATACTTCTATTGTTGGAAAAAACTGTAAAATATTCAAAACAGAGGTAATACAATCAGACAACAAAAACCTTGATTCGGGGGATTTTGAATCTGATGGAAAAACCCATCTTACCTTCCAGACAGGAGCAGGAAGCCTCAAAATCCTAGAGCTCCAGTTGGAGGGTAAAAAACGAATGAAAATCGATGACTTTCTGAGAGGTAATAAGTTATAGACAGAAAAGCATATCACCATGAAAGTACCTTCAGCAATTGTTCCGGATGAATTCAACTTCATCATTAACCCTGAGCTTCCTCATTCTGGCAATATTGGGATTGTATCCATCAGTCCGATCAATTTCCCCCTAGACTGTCCTCTGATTACTAATTGTTTGTATTGTATTTTTTGAATTTCATATCAGTAATTCATACCTTTAAAACCTAATTGAAACCCATCCATCATGAGAAAAATTTACCCCATACTATTGATCTCTTTCCTAGTCTGTATTTCTTTTGAATCTCAAGCACAGCTTGGAAACCGGCTAAAACAAGCCGCTTCGAGAGGCTTGGGCAATGCCTTGGAAAAGAGGGTCGAAAAAGAAGCCGAGAAAATTGCGCAACGTCAACTTGAAAAGACATTTGAAAACATCTATGGCCCTGATATGCCAAGTGGTGGCGGATTCAACATAGGAAAGATTTTAGAAGGAATTGATGCCAATATCGAAACAGCCGATTCATATGATTTCACCAGCTATTCGGTAATGGAGATTACCAGTCTGGACGAAAAAGGGAAGCCATCTGACCCATTCCAGATGAAAACATACCTGAGCAAAGATGGCCTGATCGCTGCAATTGAGATTGAAAACCAAGACAAGAAAAACAATTCGGGAAAAACTGTGATCATTAGCGACTTTGAGCGCAACGCTTCGATTTTTTTGATAGAATCTGATGGCAAAAAAAGCAGCCTCGCTTATGGATATGATTTTGAGACACTTGAAGACAGCTCAACCCTTTCAAATTGGGAAGAGGAAATGGAAAACAATGATTTCAGCTTAAAAAAGACAGGGAACACCAAAAGTATCCATGGGTACAAGTGCGATGAGTATGTGAGTGATTCAGATGATGGCACTGCCACTTTTTGGATAACAGACCGACCGATAGATGGCAAAAGTTCTATTTGGTCAGACAACAACCCACTTTTGGGTACACAAGCATACCAGAGAAGCAAAACGGCATGGAAAGATGTCCCAAAAGGCAACATGATGGAAATGTTGTTTGAAAGCAAAAAAGACAAAAGCAAATCAGAGTTAAAAATCATCGAACTGGACAGCAACACTTCCACTTCATTCGTAATGGCAGACTATCCGAATATGCTCAAATCGGAAAACTAGCTGTTATTTCATCTTCGAAATTCCAAATACAGATTTGATACTACAGAGAGCTTCCCTACACGGAAGCTCTCTTTTTTTACCAAAATTTTGAACTTTATATCTTCTGATATCTTCAATTCGATTTTTTGGCTTAAAAATCCTTGGTATCTTGTAAGCCAAACATCCCAAATATCAAATTGACTATCTCGATAATTGTAGCCAAAGCAAAGAACAATGTTATTGGCAAAGACAACCAGCTCGTATGGAGACTTTCTTCAGACCTCAGGCTATTCAAGAAAATCACCACAGGCCACCACATCATCATGGGCAGGAAAACCTATGAGTCAATGGGAAAACCACTGCCAAACAGAACTTCCATCGTCATCACACGAAACAAAGATTTCAAGATCCCCGAGGGCCATCACGTAGTGAATTCTCTGGAAGAGGCCGTGCGTTTGTGTATTGGCAAGAACTTGGGACAGGTATTTATAATTGGCGGAGCCCAAATCTATTCAGAAGCCATCGCTATCTGTGATGAAATGCTGATAACCGAAGTAGATGCCAATCCGGAAGGTGATGTCTATTTCCCCAAATTCAACAGCTCAGAATGGAAAAAAGATGCTGTTGAACATTTCTACAAAGATGAAAAGAATGAATACAACTTTGATTTTGTCACCTATAAAAGAGTGAAGTCATGAGTACTTCAGTAGTTTGGATTACAGGAGCATCCTCAGGGATTGGGGAGGCTTTGGTTTATGAATTTGCAAAATCGGGCTACCAGGCAATCATCTCATCAAGAAAAAAAGAGTCGCTTGAAAGGGTCAAGTCAAAAACGGTTGACCCAAACAATATCTTCGTCCTGCCATTGGACTTGTCAGACAGTGGAAACTTTGATGAAATTGCCGCCCAGGCTATCGCTGCATTTGGCCATGTAGATATTCTCATAAACAATGGTGGAATCAGTCAAAGGTCACTTGCCGTAGACACCAAGCTTGAAGTGGACAGGAAAATCATGGAAGTGAATTATTTTGGGTCGATTGCATTGAGCAAGGCTATTTTACCACATTTTATTGCCAGAAAGAATGGCCATTTCGGTGTAATCAGCAGCTTGGTAGGAAAGTTCGGTTCCCCTTATAGATCTTCCTATGCCGGGGCAAAACATGCATTGCATGGCTTTTTTGATTCCTTGAGGGCTGAAAACTTTAGGGAGAATATCAAAGTTACCATGATATGCCCTGGATTTATCAAGACAAATGTGTCCATCAATGCCTTGACAGGAGATGGCAGTCCATTGAATGAAATGGATGATGCACAAAACAAAGGGATGTCTCCCGAAGCTTGTGCAAAGGCTATCAGAAAAGGAATGGAATCCCATAAATTGGAAATCCTAGTTGGCGGAAAGGAAACCATGGCAGTATATCTGAAAAGGTGGTTTCCAGGTGTTTTCGCAAAATTGATCCAAAAAGCCAAGGTGCGTTAGTCAAGACTGGAATGAACTAAAAAGTCACCATTCATAAAAGCCCACCTCAAATAAAAGAGTTACAAATGACCAACTATATAGAAGTAAAGGCAGAAATACTAGCCATAGGAGATGAATTGCTTTACGGGCAAATCAATGATACAAATAGCCACTGGATAAGCCAAGAGCTTGATAAAATCGGAGTCCGGGTAATCCACAGATCCACTGTTGGGGACAATAGCGAATCCATGCTGGCAGCTTTTGAGGCAGCCGAAAAAAGGGCTGACATCGTGTTGATGACAGGCGGCTTAGGCCCTACCAACGATGATTTGACCAAGCCCCTTCTAGCAAAATATTTTGATTGCGAAATTGAACTTGTACCAGAAGCCCTCGAAGCGGTGAAGACATTTTTTGAAAAAAGAGGTAGGGAACTGACGGAACTCAACCGGCTACAAGCACATCTACCAACCAAATGCACTTATGTTCCAAACGTGGTTGGGACGGCTCCGGGTATGTGGTTTGAGGAAAACAACACGCTTTGGATGTCTATGCCGGGAGTTCCCCACGAAATGAAAAAACTGATGAAGGATTTTGTCATTCCCAAAATCAA
Source organism: Belliella marina (assembly GCF_042682445.1). Classification (NCBI taxonomy): domain Bacteria; kingdom Pseudomonadati; phylum Bacteroidota; class Cytophagia; order Cytophagales; family Cyclobacteriaceae; genus Belliella; species Belliella marina. The sequence continues at coordinate 139,506 of NZ_JBHUHR010000003.1, read as the reverse complement.
AGAAAAATTTGAGTTGCCAGTCATTTACCACAAAGTAATAAAAACTGTAGGAATCGGGGAAAGCTGGCTCGCAGACTTGATCAAAGATTGGGAAAAGAACCTTCCGCAAAACATTAAACTGGCTTACTTACCTTCATTGGGACAAGTAAAACTGAGACTCACTGCATTTGGGAACGATTATGATGAATTGCAAGCAAATGTGGAGACCCAAATCGACTTGGTGAAGCCTTTGATAGAAAAATACATCTATGGATACAACCTTGAATCCCTGGAAGAATCCATAGGCAGGCTTTTGAAACAGAAAAATAAAAAAGTAGCTTTGGCAGAGAGCTGTACCGGAGGATATATTTCCCATTTGATTACCAGTATCCCCGGCAGCAGCAAATACTTCCAGGGAGCATTGGTTCCCTATCATAATGAGTTTAAAAACAGCCTGCTGAATGTAGACAAAACTGTACTCAAAAACCATGGGGCTGTAAGTGAGCAAACCATCACATTGATGGCGGAAAATATCAGGGAACAATTCAATGCAGACTATGGATTGGCAAGCAGTGGAATCGCAGGACCTGAAGGCGGCTGGGCAGAAAAGCCTGTCGGTACCGTTTGGATTGCGTGTGCAATGGACGGAAGAACCATTTCCAAAAAACTTCAATTGACACAAGACAGAATGCTGAACATCCAGCTTACAGCAGTGGCTACCTTGAATTTGCTCAGATTGAGCATTCTTGAAGAAACAGAATAAAAATTATGTTAAATGATTTTGTTAAAGACAAAATAAAATTTAATTTTAAAAGTTAGAAATAAACCCAATAAAATATAAAACAAACATGGCAACTGTAGAAATGATAATGCCCAAGATGGGTGAGAGCATTATAGAGGGAACCATTCTTACATGGCTCAAAAAAGAAGGTGATACAATAGAACAGGATGAGTCTGTTCTAGAAGTTGCCACAGATAAAGTTGATACGGAAGTACCTGCGATATATGGCGGTGTACTGAAGAAAATACTTGCCAAAGAAGGTGAAGTAGTGGCTGTAGGTGCAGCCATAGCACTGATCGAAACGCAAGAAGAGCAAACCGTATCCGATGAAAAAGGAAAAGCAGAACCAACTACCCCCAAGGAGGAATTGGTAGCGGCCGCACCTGAACATACTGCCACACTTATAAGCCAATCTTCCCCTGAGAAAACAGGTGAAGGTGACGACAGGTTCTATTCACCTCTGGTCCAAAGCATCGCCAAAGCAGAAAATATCTCGAAAGCAGAGTTGGCAAACATCCCTGGATCTGGTAATGAAGGAAGGGTAACCAAACAGGATATACTTCAATATCTCAAGGATAGGGATTCCCAAAAAGCAAGTCTAAAACCTTCCATCAGCTCCCCAATGCCAAAAGCAGAAGTCAGCATATCTGCCAATGACGAGATCCTGGAGATGGATAGAATGCGTAAGATGATTGCGCAGAGAATGCTGGATTCCAAAAGGATTTCGCCTCATGTCACCTCATTTGTGGAGGCAGACGTCACGAATATAGTCTTATGGAGAAACAAAGTAAAAGAGGCTTATAAGAAAAAAGAGGGAGAGGCATTGACCTTCACCCCATTCTTTGTACAGGCTGTAGCTAAAGCCATCAGGGATTTCCCAATGATCAATATCTCTGTAGATGGCGACAATATCATCAAAAAGAAAAACATCAACATTGGCATAGCTGTGGCATTGCCTAGCGGAAACCTCATAGTACCAAATATCAAAAATGCGGACCAGTTCAACCTTACTGGGTTATCCAAGAAAGTGAATGACTTGGCAGCTCGGGCGAGAAACAACAGGTTATCTCCAGATGAACTAGGAGGTGGTACTTACACAATTTCTAATGTAGGATCATTCGGTAATGTGATGGGGACACCTATCATCATGCAGCCTCAGGTAGCGATACTTGCTGTAGGAGCCATCACCAAAAAACCTGCTGTAGTAGAGACACCCACAGGTGATGTCATTGCTATCAGGCACAAAATGTTCCTTTCCCATTCGTATGACCACAGGGTAGTGGATGGTTCACTAGGGGGGATGTTTGTACGGAGGGTTGCTGATTATTTGGAAGAGTTTGACCTGGAAACAGAGCTTTGATAAAACTGGCGAAAACTAAACTACTATCGGCTAAAGACCGATAGGTTTGGTTTCGCCCAAAGGCGACTAAAATGCATCCGAAACTTAGTGTTTGTGGTTATAATTTTTACCACAATGATCAGAAAGTAAAAACACCAAGTTCACAAAGAAAAAAACACTAAAGTCTTCGCCTGAAGACGAGGAATTTTCCTCCATAGTGAGGCATTAAAGATCCACTAAAACAAACCTTTGTCGATAAAACACCAATCGTAGAACCTTAGGTTGTATCACAAATAAAATCCAATCAGAAAAAAAGAGACCATTATTTGGCCTCTTTTTTCATTTTCATCTCATATACCTTTTTGATTGTCATCGCAATTTCCTTGATTTGAATCGGCTTGGCAAGATAACCATCCATTCCTATGGAAATCGCTTCATTGACATCTTCCTGAAATGCATTGGCTGACAGGCCTATGATCGGAATGTAAGGCTTGCCCTGTAGGCCTCTGATAATCTTAGTCGCTTCCAAGCCGTTTAGTTTTGGCATCTGGACATCCATAAAAACCAAATCAAAATGGTGCTCTTCTACCTTTTCCACAGCTTCCAAGCCATTCCTGGCGATAGAAATCGAGTAGCCAAGTTCCTTCATCAGCATATTCATAAACTTGAGGTTAGTCTCGTTGTCCTCTACCAAAAGAATGTCCATAGGATAATCTTTTTGCATTTTCTCCCAATCAAAAGAGACTTCAGTTGGAGGCTCGAAGTCGAGGGTTTTCTCTTCTTGCACCCATATTTTACCAAATATGTTAAAAGAAAAAACAGAACCCTTACCTTCTTCACTTTCGATCCTCAACTCTCCCCCCATCAATTCTATCAGTTTATTTGATATGGCCAACCCCAACCCTGTACCTGCATATTCACGTGTATAGCTTCCATCCACCTGAACAAACGGCTCAGTAAGTGTTTTGATTTTGGATTTGGGAATACCTATTCCAGTATCTTTTACAGAAATGTGCAAGATGATATTGTCTTCCAAAAATGGCTCCCCATATACATATACAAAAATGCTCCCGTTTTGGGGTGTGAACTTTATCGCATTGCCAATTAGGTTGAATAGAATTTGCCACAACTTTTCCTTGTCCAACTCAACATACTCTGGCAATAGTGACCCAAACTGATAGGAAAGCTTGATATCTTTCTCCTGGATCATTCCGGTAAAAACCTTCAGGATTTTTTCAATCTCTTCTTTGAAACTAAACACCGAAACATTCAGATTCATCATTCCCGATTCTATCTTGGAATAGTCCATGATGTCGTTGATGATGTTTGAAAGCGATAAACCTGAATCCTTGATTACCTGAAGATACTCGGTCTGTTTATGATCAAGTTTGGTTTTTTCAAGCAATCCTATAATCCCCAGCAAGCCATTCATTGGAGTCCTGATCTCATGGCTCATATTTGCCAGAAATTCGGATTTTGCCTTATTCGCCAACTCAGAGGCCTCCATTGCCTCTTTGAGGCCCTTTTCCCATAGCTTTTGTCCGGTGATGTCCCTGGATACCGAAATAAGCCTCTCTTCATCCAATCTGAAAAATCTCGCTTCAAAAATCTTTCTCCCGGCCTGTGTATCTATCTCAAATTCCAATGTTACCAGTTTTCCTGTGGCTTTAACTTGATCAAAACTAGCCTTGACCTGTTGGTTGAGGGGACTGGGCAATTCCTCCATGATGTTTTTGCCAATGGATGTTGCCGCAGGTTTAAGGAGCAACGAATCATCCTGAACATAGTATTCCAAAAAGACCCCATCAGTACTGTAAATGAATATTATATCGGGAAGGCTTCTCAGTACTGACCCAAGCCTATTATTGCTTTTTATCAACTCTTGCTCGGCAATATATTTTTCATCTATATCTGTACAAATACCTACATTTCCTGCAAATGCGCCATTCTCGTCATAAAAAAGCTTTTCAAAAATCCTGGCTCTCATCCGCTCACCATTGCGCTTCTTCAGGTCAAATTCAAAAGAGAAGTTCTCCAACCTTCTTTCTATTGCCTTGCTATTTTTCCCATGAAGCTCGTCAAAATACTCACCAGTAATATATTCCCGAAAGTTCTTTTTGAATTCGGGAACTTCGTAACCCAAGATCTCTTTCACTTCTGAGCTGACGCTGGTGATTTTCCGGTCGGCATCCTGAAAATAGATGAAACCTTTGGATTCTTGGAGCAAAAGACTTTGCTGACGGAACAACTCATTGATCTTCTCCGATTTTTCCTTTAGCAGATCATTCGACTCTTGGGCACTTTTGATAAACCTATAAAGAATCAAAATAACTATCAACAACAGGAACATCATCCCTATCAACAAATAGATATAGGTCCCATAAATTCTTGAGGTAATTTCTTTCTTATCCTGAACAAATATTACAGCCAAGCTGACTTCCAAAGGGTATAGGTTAAATGGATATTGGTAGATGATAGATTCATATGTGATGTCATCAACCCTGTTCGTAAATCCACCTTCATATCCCCCCTTCAATCCCTTCTTAATGTCATTTTTGATAGGATCATATATTTGAGGATTAATGTCATAGCCCTTCACAGGAAAGTAATCCGACAAACCAAACAATTCCCCTTCCCTATAAAGTAGTTTTTCACTTGAAAGCCCCAAATAATAGTTCCCGAGCTCATCCCCCAAAAACCTATCAAGATTGACTACTGCTTGTATCTGTACATTTTTGGTAGAGTTTTCAATGGCAATATGTCTATCTTTTGCGGGTACCAAGCTGGCATTTGAAATACCTGTAGTCTTTATAAAATTATTTCTACCATCGAAATGGAAAGCCACCGTCATTTCGGGAAACATTACTACCAAAGTATCCAATACACTTCTATGGTTGTTGAATATCCTCCGTGTCACCATCTCGAACTCCAAGTGTTTCTGATTTTCTTTTTGGTAAGTCTCTGGATCGAGATTATTGACATAAAAAACCAGGTCCTCATATGTAGCTGCAAACCTATTCTGTATTTCTTTGGCAGCAAGCTCTGTCTGCTTGTTTAGAAACTGCCTCCTAGACTCCAACTGACTATCTGTCAAAGCATTGAAAAAGTTAAAAGCCAAAAAAACGATCAAGACAACGACCAAAACACCAGTGACCACAAACCAACGGTAGGCATTTTTATGGCTATTTGATAATCTCAATTGATAATCTTTCATTTGACTACAACATCTAAAACCATCCAATCCAACCTTTCCATATTATAAACATTTACAAAAAAACTATCCAAACCTTCTGTCAAAAGATACGAATTTCCTCCCGAAAGAATAAAGTTTGAAATCATTTTCCTTACTTCCCTGCTCTTACTTTTAAAAAGGTTGTACTCTTCTGGCCTGAAGCTATCGGAAGTGACAGTTTGAAGGTAAGTATGGTTTTTCAATGGAGGCAAAGATAAGGCCTCAATGGCTTTGGGCTTACCTGCCACTACCGTACCTGTCTGATCAATGATGACCAATTGCCGGTTCGATTTGTTGAGGTAATTTTCCAAAATGGAATTGACGGAAATATCGAAGGCCAAAACCATTTTCAGTTCATTTTCAAAATATATAGGGTTTAGCAGAGAAATAACCCATCCCCTACCTACCGGATCGATATAGATCTCTTCTACCCAAACCAAGCCTTTTCCCGGGTTGTTTTTTTCATCAGCCTCATAGTAAAAATTGAAGGATGTCAAATCCAAATCCGAATCCAACATATTCCTGACATCATAGGGAGGGTACAATCTATTCAGTTGTACCGGACTGTTGAAATACACCTGGGTAATCACTTCGTGCTTCTCAACCACATCCCTAAAAACCTCATCGAGTGGATTGGTCAAAAGGATTAGTTCTTCTATTGCTTTTTTGTCCGTACCGCTTGTAGGAAGATAAAGCGTACTTAGATTGGGATCTTCATCAGGGGCTGTATTGGCAAATATTCCGTTGATGTCATACTTGTTTTTATCACCATTTGAAAGGACTTCCTCTTTATTTTGAAACAATTCCAAAGTCAACTGCTCAATTTTTTTTATTTCTTCTTCCAAAATCTCAAAATCTCGATCTATCAAAGAAATAAAAGCCGACAACTCATATGGTGCATCTTCTATTATATTGACCTTCTCTTTGTTACAAGAAGACATGAACAACAAGGAAAAACTTATAAAAAAACAAAAATATTTCATGCAGCTTCAGGCTTTTTTCTAAAGCTAAAGATTTTCGAGCTGTTTTTGAAAATTTTCTCCCATTTCTTTGAATCTGTTTTGAACTGATTCGAAAAATATTCCCTGATAGAAGGTCTCTAAATCATTTTCATCCAATACATCCATTTCAGGAACTTTAAATGTTTGTTCCAATGGTCCATACTCAAACTTAATCAAGTATTTATTGTTCCATGAAAAGACCGATATCCTGACATCTTCTTTTACAAATTCTTTAACTACTCTCATTCTGGTCTTTTTACTTCGGAACTATAGGTGATTTCCGACTTTAGGGAAGATGCTACCGAACAGTATTTATCTACCGACAATGCGACAACTTTCTTAAACTCCTCTTCTGTAGCATCAGGAGAAACCAAGACAAATTTCAGGTGGATGGTTTTATAATATGCCGGCACCCCATCATTCCTTTCCCCTTCAGCCTCTACATAAAAATCTACAATTGTCTTTCTTTTTTTCTTCATCATCAAGACTGCATCTACCGAACCACAACCTGCCAAAGCTGACAGCAACAGATCCATTGGTGACTGTGCTTTCTTGTCGGCAGGATCATACATATCGATCAGAACTTTGTTCCCTTGTGGATTTACAGCTTCATACTCTAAATCCGCTTTCATTCGGACTGTTACATTTCTCTTGCTCATGTTTTCTTTATTGAAATTTTAAATCAGTTAAAAGGTGGGATGGTTGAAATGTTCAAAGGTCGGACAATTAGATAGATTATCTTCATATTTTTTGCATTTTCAAACTTTCCTCTTTGTCACGTCCTGGAAATAGTTGACACTTTTTGTATCGATTTCTCTATATTTCCGATAGCCATTCAATTGCCCTTTCAGGGCAAACACTCAACTAAACTATCTTTAAACATCGGGTCATGACCCGATGCTTGGATCATAAGCCCTTTCAGGGCATGTTCTCGTTTCTCGTCTCTCGCTTCTCGTCTCCGTTCTGTCTTGGCTCTTGCTTCTCGACCTTTTTTGTTTCTCTGTCACGTCCTGATTTTACTTGACACTTTTTTTATACTTAACTCCTCGTTTTATAGGCAAGTCATTTCGAACCTGTCTCACTTTAGGGAGGCAAAGGGAGAAATCTCGAACTGAATTTCACACCCCAACTTCAATTTTAACTTTCCAGTTTCAAATAGGGAAGAGACCTCTCCTGCCGTCGAGGTGACGTAGTCGTAGAAAGACATGTCACTTATCTTGTTTCTCGCTTCTCGTCTCTTGTTTCTTTTCTCACTTCCTACATATTCCTTCGATACTGCCCTCCCACTTCATACAGTGCCCTTGTGATTTGTCCCAAGGAACAGTATTTGGAGGCATCCATTAATTTCTCGAATATATTTTCATTGCGAACAGCAGCTTCTTGCAATTTGTTCAACCAATCCTCCGAAATCATTTCATTTCTTTTATGAAGATTTTGAAGAGTCACTATTTGAGCTTCTTTTTCCTCTACATTGGCCCTGATGACTTCTCCCGGCGTGACTGTGGGAGACCCTTCGGAAGAAAGGAACGTATTGACTCCAATGATCGGATATTCGCCTGTATGCTTCAGCATTTCATAGTGTAGGCTTTCTTCCTGGATTTTTCCACGCTGATACATGGTCTCCATGGCACCCAAGACCCCTCCTCGTTCTGTAATCCTATCAAACTCCACATAGACTGCCTCTTCTACCAAATCAGTCAATTCCTCAATGATAAATGCCCCCTGTAAGGGATTTTCATTTTTTGCCAGTCCCAGTTCCTTATTGATGATCAGCTGGATCGCCATAGCCCTTCTGACGGAAGCTTCTGTCGGAGTGGTAATGGCTTCATCATAGGCATTGGTATGCAATGAATTGCAATTATCATAAATCGCATATAGTGCCTGAAGTGTCGTCCTGATATCATTGAAGTCTATCTCTTGGGCATGGAGAGATCTTCCAGAAGTCTGGATATGATACTTCAGCATTTGGGAGCGTTCATTTGCGGCATATTTGAGTTTCATCGCCTTCGCCCAAATCCTTCTTGCAACCCTGCCGATGACTGCATATTCGGGGTCGATCCCATTAGAAAAGAAAAAGGAAAGGTTTGGGGCAAATTTATTGATATCCATTCCCCTGGAAACATAATACTCCACATAGGTAAATCCATTGGAAAGTGTCAGTGCCAACTGTGTAATCGGATTGGCTCCGGCTTCTGCTATGTGGTATCCAGAGATAGATACAGAATAAAAGTTTCTGATGTTTTGGTCAATGAAATACTGCTGTACATCCCCCATCAACCTCAGAGAAAACTCTGTGGAAAAAATACAGGTGTTTTGGGCTTGGTCCTCCTTGAGAATATCTGCCTGTACCGTCCCTCTTACTTTTGCGACTGTCTCTGTTTTTATTTTTTCATAGACTTCTGCGGGAAGTACTTCGTCACCTGTCACTCCCAACAGCATCAAACCAAGCCCATCATTCCCTTCTGGGATTTGGCCTTGATATTGGGGCCTATCGATTCCTTTTGATTCGTAAATCGAATTGATTTTTTCATTCACTTCATCTTCCAGTCCATTGGACTTGATGTATATCTCACACTGTTGGTCTATAGCTGCATTCATAAAGAAGGCGGTCATGGTTGCTGCAGGCCCATTGATGGTCATGGATACCGATGTCATCGCATCTGCCAGATTGAATCCTGAATAGAGCTTTTTAGCATCATCCAAGCAGCAGATATTTACCCCGGAATTTCCGATTTTCCCATAAATATCCGGTCTATAATCAGGATCCTCCCCGTACAATGTCACGGAGTCAAATGCCGTAGAAAGCCGTTTGGCAGGCAAGCCTTTTGATACATAGTGGAACCGCTTGTTGGTTCGCTCCGGTCCACCTTCACCGGCAAACATCCGCGTGGGGTCTTCACCTTCCCTTTTGAATGGAAACACACCAGAGGTGTAAGGAAATTCCCCCGGTACATTTTCAGTCAATCCCCATTTCAACAAATCGCCCCATGCCTCATACCTTGGCAAAGAAACCTTGGGGATATTATTTCCAGAAAGTGATATAGTATGGGTTTTTACCTTAATTTCCTTATCCCGTACTTTGAATACATAATACTCATCCCTATACTTCTGCGCTTTCTCAGGCCATTCTTCCAACCATTTTTTGTTCTTGGGATCCAGCTCAAGCTCCACCTGAGTATATACCTCTTCAAGCTCTTTGATCAACCTGTCCTTATCTTCAATGGAAGTGGAAGCAATTGCCTCTATGGATTTTTTGATACTGAAAAGTTTTTGGGCAACATCTTTTTGATCCTCTGCCCATTTGCTATAGTTTCTGTTGTTTTCGGATATTTCAGAAAGATACCTTGTTCTTGCTGGGGGGATAATGAATATTTTCTCTGACATTTCCCCTGTCACTTCGAAAGTGGTCTGAAGGTCAACCCCGGTTTTTTCCACCAAAGTCTGAATGACACCTTTGTAAAGACTATTCATTCCCGGGTCATTAAACTGGGAAGCAATCGTACCATAGACGGGGATATCTTGATCTGCTATATCCCAAAGATTGTGGTTGCGTTTGTATTGCTTTTTGACATCGCGAAGAGCATCTTGGGCTCCTCTTTTGTCAAACTTATTCAATGCAATGATATCTGCAAAATCAAGCATATCGATTTTTTCCAATTGGGTAGCAGCACCATATTCCGGGGTCATCACATAGAGCGACATATCAGAATGCTCGATAATCTCTGTGTCCGATTGACCAATCCCGGAGGTTTCCAATATGATCAAGTCAAAATTTGCAGCTTTCACAATGTCCACCGCATCCTGTACATACTTTGACAAAGCCAAATTGGACTGCCTGGTTGCCAAAGAGCGCATATAGACATTGGGATGGTGGATGGCATTCATCCTGATCCTGTCTCCAAGCAGCGCTCCACCTGTTTTTCTTTTCGATGGATCCACCGAAATGATCGCTATATTTTTATCCTTGAAATCTATCAAAAAGCGTCTGACCAATTCATCCACCAAGGATGACTTTCCAGCTCCCCCAGTCCCGGTGATTCCAAGGACTGGTGTTTTACTCTTTGCAGAAAGCTTTCGGATATCTTCCAATACTGCCTTACTCTCTTCGGGAAAATTTTCAGCTGCCGAGATCAGTTTGGCAAGTTCCTGCTTCTGTTCTTTATCCAAGGCCTGTTTTCCTTGATGGTTTTGCCCCAATGGGAAATCAGCCTGTTCGATAAGGTCATTGATCATTCCCTGCAAACCCAATGAACGGCCATCATCTGGAGAATAAATTCTGGAAATGCCATATTCATGCAATTCTTTTATTTCCTCTGGAAGTATCGTACCTCCTCCACCTCCAAAAATCCTGATATGCCCTGCCCCTTTTTCCTTCAACAAATCATACATGTATTTGAAAAATTCAACGTGGCCTCCTTGATAAGACGTGATCGCTATCGCTTGAACATCTTCTTGGATCGCACAATCAACAATCTCCAATACGGACCTGTTGTGGCCCAAATGGATCACCTCACAACCAGTTGATTGGATAATTCTCCGCATGATATTGATGGCGGCATCATGACCATCAAAAAGGGAAGCTGCAGTGACGATTCTGATATGGTTTTTTGGCTTGTATATGACGTTGGCACTTGACATGTATGTATTGGGTTTATATATTGAAGCATCAAGCTTATCTTTTGAAATCTTGATGAATGCTTATTTTATTAGATCTTGTGCGAAGATAAGAAAAAAGGAATATTCATAAAGTAGGATTCAGGATCGTTTTCAAAACATTATTCTGATTTCACCCACTTAGCTTGGAATCCAATTGTTTATGCTTTCTACACATATCTTTGGCTCGGTACTTTCCAAGTTTCAATGGACAATTAGGTTTATGGAGAAAGTGCTGTTATACATTTTGGATTTGAGTGGAAATGTGAAACCAGCAGATGAGTTTCATCAAAGCACTTTGTGGCTCTATGCACTTTTCAGAAAAAAGACAAGTCATAAAATTAACTGATTTTCATCATGATTTTTCAAAAGGAATACGTCGTTCTTTGTAGAAAGAAAAAGCATTTACTTACCTTAGAAAAAAGGAAATCATAAAACTTAGCTTATGAAACTCTCCCTATATCTTGGCACATACAAACGTGTCAAAGTATTCATCCATTGGACTTTCTCCATACTGCTACTTTGGATTGTGATTTCCAATCTAAGAGCAAACACCCCAATAGAGGATATACTTTGGACAATTCTTTTTGTTTTTGCTCTTTTCTTTTGCGTAATCCTGCACGAATTTGGCCACGTTTTGGCAGCCCAAAAATATGGAATCAATACCAAAGACATCACCTTGTTGCCAATCGGTGGTTTGGCAAGATTAGAAAAACTCCCCGAAGATCCCAAACAGGAACTGTGGGTTGCCATAGCAGGCCCATTGGTGAATATTGGAATATTTTTCGTTCTCTCTGTCATTTTGACTATTACGGGATATAACTTAGAAAATCTGGACACCCTCCAAATCAATGGAAATACCATGTTGCTATACTTGGCTTCTGCTAACCTGATCTTGGCACTTTTCAATATGCTTCCTGCATTCCCTATGGATGGAGGAAGGGTTCTCAGGGCACTTTTGGCGATCAAGCTTCCGAGAACAAAAGCAACCCAAATTGCAGGCAGTATTGGTCAGCTCATGGCCGTAGCATTTGTATTCTATGGATTGTTCTACAATCCTATTCTAATTCTCATTGGCATATTTATTTTCCTTGGAGCTGCAGCTGAAGTCAGCCATACTCAGCAAGCAAGTTTCTTAAAGAATTACAAAGTCAAAGATGCCATGATGCTCAAATTTCAGATTCTTGCTTTTGATGCCCCTCTTTCCAAAGCGACTGAAAAACTTTTGGACAGCCAAGCTACGCATTTCGTGGTAGTAAAAGATGATGTAGCAGTTGGAACTCTCAGTAAAGACCAAATTATCAAAGGCTTGAAAGAAGGCGGTGAGCAAATTAAAATCGAAGCTGTGGCAGATTTCAATCCCTATAAAATCGAAACTGAAGAAGAACTCGAACAAGCTTGGAAAAATATGATGGCAAAACAGCGAAAAGTAGCTTTTGTCATCGAAAATGGTCACTTCTTGGGAATAGTAGACCAAGAAAACATCTCTGAATTCATCTTAATAAAATCCGCCTTATCAAAATGATTCAGTCAGTTAAAGATGCTTATTTAATAAGTTCCGACCAAGTCCAAGAACGATTAGAGACTGGAAAAAATGGATTATCAACTGATCAAACGATAAAAAGACAGGTTCAGTTTGGCAAAAACTCCTTACCTGACACTGAACGCAAATCAATTTTCAAACTGATCATCAAGCAATTCCATAACTTGATGGTCTACATCCTCCTGATAGCAGCGGCGATATCATTCATTACCCAACACTATGTTGATGCTTATGTCATTTTGGGAATTATTCTACTCAATACAATAATAGGTTTTGTCCAAGAATATAAGGCTGAAGGTGCTTTGACTGCGCTAAAAAGCCTGCTTGTTTCACAATGCAAAGTCATCAGAAACAATCAGTTTGTAATGATTAAAGCCGAAGACTTAGTTCCTGGTGATCTTTTGGTTTTGGAAGAGGGAGACATCATTCCTGCTGATGCCCGCGTCATTTATCAAAAAAATGGAAGAACCTCTGAAGCCTCTCTTACCGGGGAGTCTGTCCCTGTCCAAAAATCCGAAGCTCCCCATACTGAGCCTTGCGGATTTTCAGACCAAAAAAACATGGTTTGGAAAAGCACTTATGTTGCAAGCGGCAGCATTAGGGCTATCGTCACTGCCACAGGCCTCCAAACGCAGATTGGCCAAATTGCCACTAGCCTAAAAAACATTGCTCCGAAAAAAACCAACTTTCAAAACAAAACCGACAAGCTGGCTGTTCAGATGGCCTACATAGCAATAAGTAGTGCTATTATACTATTTATAGTAGGCTATTTGGTGCTGGACACTTCCAAAAGCGAATTGCTTTTGATATCTATAGCTGCATTGGTATCTGCCATCCCAGAAGGTCTCCCTGCCGTGCTTTCCATTGTCTTGGCTGTAGGTTCTTACAGGATGTCCAAACAAAATGCCATAATCCGGGAAATTTCAGCAACTGAAAGTTTGGGTTCTGTGAGTACCATCATCACAGACAAGACCGGTACACTCACCCAAAACACCATGACCATCAAAAAAATCTGGGGTATAGGCAAAGCAGATGTGGAAGTTACCGGTGAGGGATGGGAGAATAAGGGGGAATTCATCGGAAAATCATTCAATATCGAACATTTTGATGACTTTTTTGAAATAGCAGCCCATTGTCACCAAGCTTCTTTGGAAGAAAGAAAAAAACACCAAACCAAAATAATTGGAGACCCTACAGAAGTTGCATTTCTCGTATTGGCCAACAAAGCCAACAAGCAAAAAACACTCAGCATCATTGAGGATATAGCTTTCAATTCTGAATTGAAATACAGATCAACCAAAGTGTCCAAAAGAAATACCGAATTCAAATTTTTTATTGGTGCCCCTGAGACCATTTTGGAGCGTTGTGAATTTTACAAGGATGAAAATGGCGATACCCAAACTTTCACAGCTCCCCTTAGATCTGAAGTGATCAGTAAAATTCAATCTTGGTCTGAAAACAGCTTTAGGGTTCTTGCTTTGGCTAGAAAAGAAGGAATCAATATGGAAAAAGATGAACTTCTGGAGTTTGTGGGGCTTGCAGGCATGATGGATCCCCCAAGACCTGAAGTAATCCCAGCGGTTAAATCTTGCCATAATGCAGGAATCCGGGTAATCATGGCTACAGGAGACCATGCTGCCACAGCTTTGTCCATTGCTCAAAAAGTGGGGATCGCTAGGCAAGGGCGCAATTTGGTATATACAGACTCCCAACTTCAAGAAATGTCAGAAGAAGAGTTTACTGCTGCCGTCAAAAATGCAGATGTATTCTCAAGGCTAACACCACTCATGAAACTGAGAATCGCAAAAGCACTTCAGGAAGAAGGTGAGCTAGTGGCAATGACTGGAGATGGGGTAAATGATGCCCCTGCATTGAAGCAAGCTGATATAGGCATTGCAATGGGCATCATGGGGACCGACGTTGCAAAAGATGCGTCAATGATGGTATTGGTTGATGATAAATTTTCTACGATTGTCCATGCCATCGAACAAGGGAGAATAGTATTCAACAATGCAAGAAGGACAAGTTTCTTTCTTATCACAACCAATTTTGCGGAAATCCTTACCCTTATCACCGCTATTTCTTTTGGCCTCCCACTTCCACTTACTGCGACCCAGATCCTTTGGATCAATATCGTAACTGATGGACTTTGTGACAAAGCATTGGCCACCGAAAAAGGCACAGGCAAGGAACTGTCTACTCCACCTATCAATCCCAAGGAAAATATCATCAACAAAAACATCATTCCCTTACTAATAATAAACTCATTGATCATGACCGGACTTGCTCTTCTTTCCTTCAAGTACTATCTGCCGGAAGGTATAGAAAAGGCAAGAACCATGGTGTTTATTATCATTGCATTCTCCCAGCTCTTCAATGTTTTTAACATGAGAAACTTGGATGAATCGATTTTCAAAATTGGATTGTTTAGCAACAAATGGGTCAATTATGCTTTATTCCTTTCAGTTTTAATCCAAATTCTGATTTTAGAGACCCCATTTTTTGCCAGTCTATTCAATTTTGAATCTATAGAAATCTTTGAATACCTATTTTGGATCGCATCTTCTTCCCTCATCCTATGGGCAGGAGAGGCCTATAAATATTTTAAAAAATTTAAATATCAAATAAAATGAATAACTACACAAGTGCCTCCGAAGCTGTAAAACTTGTCAAAAGCCATCAAAGAGTGTTTATTCACGGGAGTGCTGCTACCCCTACCCATCTTCTCCATGCTTTGGCAGCGAGAAAACAGGAGCTTAGGAATGTGGAAATCGTGTCCATATCCACTTTGGGAGCTATGCCCCTTGCATCTGCAGATTGTATCGGGAGCTTTTACATGAATTCACTTTTTGTATCTGAGAATGTCCGGCAAGCCGTCAACAGTGAGCAAGGCGGCTATGTCCCCATTTTTCTCAGCGAGATAGGAAGGCTTTTCAGAAATGACATTTTACCCATAGATGTGGCAATTTTGAATGTGTCCGAACCTGACGAACATGGATATTGCTCCCTTGGAGTCTCTGTAGATGTAGCCAAGCCAGCCATCGATACCGCCAAAACCATCATTGCACAGATAAACAAACAGATGCCCAGAACCCATGGGGATGGCCATATCCATATCAGCAGATTTGCTGCCGCAGTGGCAGTTGACGAAGATCTTCCCGAAGTAAACTATGCCAATAAGATCTCCTCAAATGAAATCAAGATTGGCTCTTATATCGCCGAGTTGATTGAAGACAGGGCTACTTTACAAATGGGAATCGGTGCAATTCCGGACGCTGTTTTGGGACAGCTCAAAGGGCACAAAGATTTGGGCATCCATACTGAAATGTTCTCAAATGGGGTGATTGAACTGCTGGACTCTGGGGCAATTACAAATTCATACAAAAAGAAACACCCAGGAAAAATAGTATCGTCATTTGCCATTGGCAATAAAGAGATGTACCAAAGAATCCATGACAATCCTGTTTTTTCCTTCCATGAAGCTGCTTATGTCAATGACACAGCTGTCATCAGAAAAAACCCGAAGGTCGTTTCCATCAATAGCTGCCTGGAATTGGATCTGACAGGTCAGGTATGTGCCGATTCCATAGGCAGCTACCATTATTCTGGTGTTGGTGGCCAAATGGATTTCATGCGTGGAGCTGCACTATCCGAGGGGGGAAAACCGATCATGGCACTTTCAGCGTCCACAAGGCGGGGTGATAGTAAAATAGTCCCATTCCTGAAGCAGGGAGCGGGTGTGGTGACAACGAGGGCTCACATGCATTATGTGGTGACTGAGTTTGGGGTAGCCTATCTCTATGGGAAAAACCTGAGACAAAGAGCCTATGAACTCATGAATATCGCCCATCCAGATCATAGGGAATCATTGGAAAGAGCTATCGTAGAACGATTCGGCAGCTTCGTCTACCCTACTAGATAAGCTCGTGTGCGTAAGACAATAATTGAAAATTGTTCTGTGGGGACACAGAACAAGGTTAAAAAAGTCACTATTCAACATGTAATCACCTGACATCTTCAAAATCAAAAAACCACCCAGATTGGGTGGTTTTTTGGTATTACAAAACACTATATTTCCAGAAACTTATCTCGGAAGATCATTTCCCATAAATTCATTTGGATTGACCAATGGGATATTTGATCCCCACTTGCCATTGATTGCGTTGATAAAATGGTTTGCTACAAAAGCATGTGCCCTGGCATTGGGATGGACTCCATCCAGAGAGAACCCTCCATTGGGAGGGACAATGCTGGCTGTCAACCCTACGCCACCGGAAGCCACTTGCCCAGCCAAAACCTTATTCAATAGATCATTTACATCCACCAAAACCAACCTTTCAGCATTTGCCTGAACAGCTGCTGAAATGAACCCATTGAATGTGGCTATTTTTTGCTGGATTTCTTCTTGTTCTGTTGGAATCAAGACAAACTGATCTTCAACAGGAAAACTAACCCCTCGAATCAATGCCGGATTCCCCCCTACAGTCTGCCCTAAAGCTTGGGACAGTGGCAAGGTAGCCTTATCGGTTGGTTTACTTTGTCTGATCGATGGCAATCCCAAAGCACCTAGATTAGTCAATGACTCATCTTCCATCACAAACCCATTTTGGCCAGCTTGGAATTGAATTTTTCTGTATGCTTCTTCTTCCTCCGTGATCAAGCCAGCTGTTCTTGCAAGCGTCAATCCCCCATTATACTGGGCATATCCTTGGTTAGCTTGATCGGCCTGTGCTTGTGACATTGGTAGAGCATTCCAAGGAACAAGGTTAAAATAAGGCAATACTGCCAAACCGGGAATATTGGCAACAGCACCTTTTGCATCTGCATTCGCTTGCAACATTGCTCCCAACGCAGCGCCCAATCGCTGTTGGAAATCAGTATCTGATGTAAGTATGGCTGGATTTGAAGCGCCTCCTACAGCGTATCCCAAGACATCGTTATTGCCCAACCAAAATGTAAAGAATGTGCCACCATTTGCCAAGGCCGTCGCTGCATCACCTATTATGGTAGAAGAACCTGGGTCAGAAGCAAATCGCTCGTACATTCGATTATAGGCAGGGTTTTGTGGGACATTCGGACCTCCTGTCTGTGGGATCAAAGCTGTCGCCAAAGTTATCCCAGGAACACCAAAATTATTCAGTTCTGCTTTATTTCCAGTAAAATCCCCAGGCAATTCTCCCGCACCTATCGGAGCCGGGCCAGCGGCACCAGTTTGGGGATTTACCGTAAGTATCAACCTTCCCAAAGGTCCTTGAGGTCCCATTTGGAAGAAACCATTTACAGAATTGATATCGGGAACATTGAAATCACCTCCCTCTATTGTTTGGGCTTGCTCAGCCAATTTGATGGCAAAGGAGCTTTGCTGGCCTCTGTTATAGAGGGCACCATCCATAAATCCAGCTGTAATCGCATCCCCTACTGCTATAATCTTAGTAAAATCCGCCGATCCCGAGGTTGGTTGGTCTATCTGCGGCTCTGGAAATTCATAGGTACAGGCTACAAATGATCCCAATACCATTAGAAATATTAATTTATTGAAGATTTTCATTTTTGCCGATTTTTTAGTTTAACAACTCATCAAACGTGATGGACACATAGTACACAGCACCAATAGTAGGCCCTCCAAAGTTTTGGAAATACCTATTGTTGAAGATGTTGGAACCACCCAATTTCACGATGGATTTCAACTCTTTCAGCCTGTAGCTGACCTGTGCATCGAAAGTATGGATTTCCGGTACATCTCCCTGGGCAAAAGTAGACTCCCACCTAAATGCTGTTTGGTACCTGTAAGTAAGTCCAAACCCAATTTTGTCTGTCAGTTTTCTGTTGCCAAATGTAATGTTTGTTTTATGCTCCGGCGTATTGAAATCGTTCAGGAAATCTTCTCCGATATTGGTTATGAGTCGGTTGAAATTATAGTTCCCTCCCAATGTAAAATTCCCAGGCAAACTGTAGGTAAGCCCTATCGCCGCACCATGGGCCCTTACTTCTTTATCCACTATATTCGTATATGTCTGGAAAGTATTTTCTTGGCCTGGAATTGTAATTGGAGTCAAGAGCGTTGGGGCATTGATCGCATTGATGGCAGCTTCATCGGTATCTGGCATTGCACCGGGGAAGATTGGCCCTGGAGCCTTCCTGACGGATGTCTGCGTGATGAAATCATTGTAAATATTGTAATAATATGCTACATCAATCATCAATCTATTGTCAGCCAATAGGCTTTTGTATCCAACCTCAAAAGATTGAACCCTCTCTGGGCGCAATTCAGGTAGAGATTCTACCTTTTCCAACAAACCAGTGGCCCTTGGATCTATCGGTGACATGCCTGACCCAACTGCAGCTACATAGTTATTGACAGAAGAAATGGAATATGCATTGTTGAAAATATCATACTTATCTCTGTAGAATGGCAAGCCTCCAATCAATCTTGCGGATACCACATTCAAATCAATATGCTGTCCTTGGGTAGTTGGGTTTCTGAAACCTGTCTGGTATGATACCCTGAAATTACTGTTTCCCTGACTGTAAACACCAGAAATCCTTGGGTTCAATTGACCTTTGAAGTTTTCGTTTTTATCATATCTCAATGAGCCAGTCAATTTCAGCTTGTCGTCAAAAACAGTTTTTGAACCTTGGGCAAATGCCCCAACTTCCTGAATCGTGATGTCATTGCCTTCAACATCTGCGAATATGGTTCCATTCGATCTCAAATCATACAACCTGTAAGAAGCTCCAACCTGAAGATCCATGAAATCAATTTCATTCTTGAAGTCATATTGCCCTTCGACCATATTCATCCTCGAACGATCATCAAACAATGAACCTCTTGGAATGACATCCGATCTCACATCTGCTTTTGCGGCTTCAAACTCTGCTGAACCTGGCAAATACCTTCCTGTATCTGCTTGACCTCTTGCAAAATTATGGGCTCCTGCCATCATTGCGGCTGATGGGGATTCGCCAGCCCCTGGATTGAATCCTGCGGCAGCAAGTGCTCCTAAATAATTCAATCCATACTCACCAAACCATAGTCTATTTTCTTTCCATTTATCATTGATGGCAACACCAGTCAAATCTGCGATATATGAATCACCTGAGTTTTCTATTGTGGTATACCCTCTGATGAAATAATTGTCGCCCTTTAGCTCCAATTTGTGCTGGATAATCGAAAAATTGGCCAATGAATATCTCTGCGCACCAGTGTAGACAGAGGTCCCAGCACCATAATTCACAGTATAAGACAACTCTGACCTATCTGTAATTCTATAATGCAGTGCCCCATTCAGCTTTAGGTTATTGGCATTATAATCTACCAAATGTCTTTCATCATATCCAGTCCTAGAAACTACTTGGTCAGGCAAAAACGGGACAAACTCTGCCAACCCAAGGCTTTGTGCATTTTGCTGAAAACCAGCCACATTCCTAAACAAGCCAATATTGTTTGCTACCTCATCTCCAAATACATGGACTCTATTTTCTCCGGGGTTGAACGGTAAGCTCCCTTGGTTTTCCCTACTCAAATCAGTCTGATCTGTTCCATGCCAATCCATTGCCTGCATATAGGAAGCATTGATCTTGAACGCAAACTTATTGTTGAATGCTTTTGCATAGCGAATAGAGCCTTCATACATCGGCTGTGGACTGTTTGGCTCACCCGGGCGTCCATTGATATGGTTCACCCCTTGCTTATAGAATGCACTTAAACCTTGATACTCAAATGGGCTTTTGCTGTTTACCAACAAAATGCCATTGAATGCATTTGGACCATAAAGTGCGGATGCTGCTCCAGGGATAAACTCCACAGATTCCACGTCCAATTCTGATGGACCGTTCAAGTTCCCAATCGGGAAGTTCAGTGCCGGGGCCTGCGTATCCATCCCATCGGTAAGCTGCACAAACCTGGTATTTCCTGTCGAGTTGAACCCTCTTGCGTTGATGATCTGAAAGTTGATCGAGGAAGTGGTAACATCCACCCCTTTCAAATTCGCAATACCTTTATAATAATTATCCGCTGGGGTATCCCTTATTGCAAGGATATCCATTTTCTCAATGGAAACAGGAGATTTCAATATGCTCTCCTCAACCCTTGATGCAGAAACCACTACTTCCTGGCCAAGCATAAACTGCTCTGCCAAAGACACTTTCAAATTCGAAACATTTTCCTGAGTAATCTCAACTTCCTGACTTGCAAAACCTACCATCGAAAAAATCAAGGTCAATGGTGGTGCCTGATTGACACGTAAATTAAAGTTTCCCTGCATATCGGTTACTGTACCGATCACTTTCCCTTTAACAACGATATTCACCCCTATGAGGGTTTCTCCAGATCCTTGCTCAGTCACAGTCCCTGAAATGGTTGTGTTCTGAGCAAAAACCACAGATGTGCTTAATGAGATGATGACAAAGAGCGAAAATGCCAGCTGCCATACTCTATTTGTAAAATTTAGCATACGTTAATCTTGGGTTTATTTGTTTAATTGATCATTTTAAAACAATCACTTGTTAATAATTGTGAAAATTAGACGAATTTCCCAATAATCCTTCATGTTTATTTAAAAAAATAATTACAAACGTTTTACAAACATGAAGAATCCAAAACAAACTAGTTGATTATCAACTAAAAAAGATTAAAAACCCAACGTTGTTTAGTCCTCAAGCTCAATACTAAAAATTCAAAAAATACTTGACCCTAAAAAAGCCTGTCCCACAATTTAGTTTCAAGATTATACCTTCATATATTATTTTGAGAAACAGTCTAGATACGGGAAAAAGAAAAAGGTGAAAAGAGTATCTTCTTTCACCTTTTTCCATTACCTGCCAAAAAAATCTTTGCGGGTTTAAATCTAATCACCTTGAACTATCCCACCACAGATCAACCCACCTAAATGGGGCAATATTAGAAGGGTTTCACGCTTTGGAACCGTTAAAAGCGATTTTCCAGATGGGACTGCCTCATCAATTTATTTGGCTGCATTTTTATTTTCCTCATTGACATGCTTGACCAACCTATCACACAACTCCTTCATCTCCTCCGACATAAACTCATCTCCTGTGGCATTCAAAATAGTCTGGGCCATCCCACCAAGAATGTCTATGTAGAACCTTTTCATCTCCACTACAGACATATCATCTGTCCAAAGATCAATTCTTAAAGTGCTATGGTTCAAATTATCCCAAACATTCAAACTGATGCTTTTGGTTGCCTCATCCCCATCACCTTCTTTGTCTGACGCATCCCACTGTATGGATTTGGGAAGGTTTTTATCGTCAAGATTGATCTTAAATTTTATTTCTGAACTTTTCATTACCTAATATGATGATTTATGCCACAAAACTACAAAAGCCTACCCTAAGTTCCGAAGATGAGTGTGATTTTGTCCTACATTAAAGACTGACTGCATATAATCAAGTCTTTACAAGGTTCTGATAATTTTTTGGTTTTAGTTCAAACACCCCAAATTTGATTATTTATAAGCCAACTTCATTTAAAATGTTAGCTATTGAATTTTTCTCTAGCTTTGAGAAAGCAAACCCTGCCTGTCCGGCAGGCAGGCATTTTTTACCCAAATCTTTCAGAGAAGCACCTAAATGATATACTTCCATGTTGTCAATAATCAGAAAACGGTCATGGCTTTTGGTAAAGGATTTGAGTTCAAAAATACCGTATTGCTCATTGGCTTTTTTTACATCTAAGGTCAATTGCCTAGAAATGGTTTTGGTCAATAAAAGAACCTTTACCTCGTTTGCTTTTTTGGATAGATGCGTTATGGTGCTTTCGTCGATATAATTATCAACCAATCTAATATTTTTCTTTGCAGAGCGGATGATTTTAGAAACTCAAAAACTCATTTCAGGGATTTCTCCTTCTACTACTAGCTTCCCTTCTGTTTTGTCTTTGATCTCTTGGACTGATACACCCGGTGCACGCTCCAATAACTTGAACCCTCCTTCAGGAAGCACCTCCAGTACAGCCAGATCAGTAACTACTTTTTTGACACACCTGATCCCGGTAATTGGCAAACTGCATTCTTTCAACAATTTGGACTGGCCTTCCCTGCTGCAATGCTGCATCGCTACAATGATATTCTCGGCCGATGCCACCAAATCCATGGCGCCCCCCATTCCTTTCACCATCTTTCCCGGAATCTTCCAGTTTGCGATGTCTCCATTTTCCGAAACTTCCATCGCACCAAGTATGGTCAGATGGACATGACCTCCACGGATCATTCCAAAAGACTCTGCCGAATTGAATAATGCAGAACCTTTTGCCATGGTGATGGTTTGTTTTCCGGCATTGATAAGATCCGGATCAACCTTGTCTTCTGTTGGAAATGGGCCAATACCCAAAAGGCCATTTTCAGATTGCAATACCACTTCCAAATCATCCGGTATATAATTCGCCACCAAAGTAGGGATACCAATACCCAGATTGATGTATTGGCCATTTTGAACCTCTTTGGCAATCCTTTGTGCTATTTGATCTTTGTTGAGCATGTTTGAGTTGTTTTTGGGTTTTCTTGTTTTTGAATTTAGAATTCAGACCTTAAATTTCAGAAGTTAGGATTTAGATTAATTGAAATAAGGTGGAAATAATTTGAAATAGAATAGAAATAAATGGAAATATTTCAACCTTATTTCGCAAAGCTTATTTCAACCTTATTTCACCAATGGCATATTTCATCAAAGCTTATATCAACTATATTTCGTCAAAGACATATATCTACAGTATTTCACGAACCTGTCTGCCTTGGTAGAGTATATTTCAATAAAACCTATTCTTTAGTTACAGTCCTCTGTTCAATCCTTTTTTCGTAATCTTTGCCCTGGAAAATTCTCTGTACATAAATTCCCGGGGTATGGATTTCATTTGGGTTCAATTCACCCGCAGGAACCAGTTCCTCCACTTCAGCAATGGTAACCTTTCCTGCTGCTGCCATCATTGGGTTGAAGTTCCTAGCCGTTCCCTTAAAAATCAAATTCCCAGCCGTATCCCCTTTCCAGGCTTTTATAAATGAAAAATCTGCCTTCAACCACCTCTCCAACAAATATAATTTCCCGTCAAACTCCCTCAACTCCTTGCCTTCCGCCACTTCCGTACCCACGCCTGCCGGTGTGAAAAATGCCGGAATACCTGCTCCACCTGCCCTTACCCTCTCTGCCAAAGTGCCTTGCGGAATCAATTCAACTTCCAGCTCCCCGCTAAGCAATTGTCTTTCAAATTCGGCATTTTCACCTACATAGCTGGAGATCATTTTCTTGACCATCCGTTTTTGAAGCATCAAACCAATGCCAAAATCATCTACGCCGGCATTGTTTGAGATACAGGTAAGGCCATGTAGTTCTTTCTCCAACAAAGCCTTGATGCTGTTTTCCGGAATTCCAGACAATCCAAATCCTCCAAACATCAATACTGCATCCGAAAAAACATCTGCTACAGCTACTTCTGCATTTTCTACTGTTTTATTGATCATAGGTTCAAAATTATTTTTGGGTTAATATGCTAATTGCTTTCTCTCTATCTGATTTCAGTTGACTTTTCAATTCATCCAAACCTGCAAACTTCACTTCTGCTCTCAGGTACTCCTTGATCAAGACACTGACACGCCGATCGTAAAGGTCTCCTTCAAAATCAAAAAGGTTTACTTCAATACTACGGCTATTTCCGTCAACAGTTGGTCGGTTGCCTATATTTAGCATTCCATTGTAATGCTGTCCTTCCACATTTACTTCCACCGCATAAGCCCCATCGCAGGGTATCAGCTTGTAATCGTTGGGTACATGGATATTGGCTGTAGGAAACCCAATAGATCTGCCCAACTGCTGTCCTTTAATGATGATCCCATTGAGTTCATAAGGTCTTCCCAAGTACTCATTGGCTATATGGACTTTTCCTTCTTCCAGTGCATGGCGGATTTTTGTACTTGACACGCCTACATTATCTACATCTTCACGGGAAATCTCCTCCAGTTCGAAGGAATAGTTTTTTACATTTTCCTTTAAATACTCAAATCCCCCTTCCCTGTTTTTACCGAAACGATGGTCATATCCTATGACCAATTTACGGGTTTGGATTTTATCAATGATGATTTTTTGGATAAATTCTTCCGAACTGAGCTCAGAGAATTCTTTGGTGAAAGGAATGGTAATCAAATGGTCAATGCCCGACTGCCTCAGCAGTTTGGTTTTTTCCTCAAAAGTAGAAAGCAGCTTCAAATTGTGCTCTTTTGGATACAGCACCAATCTAGGATGTGGCCAAAAAGTAATCAAAACCGTCTCACCCCCGATATCATCTGCTATCTTCCTGATTCTGTGAAGGATCTTTTGGTGCCCAAGGTGGACACCATCAAATGTCCCGCTGGTAACTACCGGGTTGTTGACAGGTCCAAAATCTTCAATTCCTTCATAAATCCTCATGCAGTCTTGCTTTTATTCTTTCTACCAAGGCTCCCAATTCCTCTGCATTCTCTAACTTAAATTCTCCTATTCTTGTTCGGGTCAAAGCTGACATATAGGCTCCCACCTCCAGTTTCTCTCCCAAATCCCTCGCCAGACTTCTGATGTATGTACCTTTGGAACATACAATCCTAAAATCCAATTCCGGCAATTCGAACCTTGTTATTTCAAATTCTGAAACTGTAACGGGCCGTGGTTCCATTTTGACTTCAATCCCTTTCCTTGCCGACTCATAGACGCGCTTTCCATCCACCTTGATGGCAGAATGCATGGGTGGAATCTGCAATATATCACCAGTCAATTCCGCAACAGCAGCTTGCAGCATCTCCATTGTAATATGTGACGGGTCTGCCACTTCTATGATTTCCTTTTCCCGATCGAAACTTTCAGTGGTTTTGCCCAAGACAAATGTCCCTGTGTACTCTTTCTCTTGCCCCATGAAAGTGTCTATGCTTTTGGTCTTCTTACCGGCACAGACTATCAATAACCCAGTTGCCAATGGATCCAAAGTACCCGCATGGCCCACTTTTTTTATCTTGAGCGCATTTCTTACCTTCTTGACAACATCAAAAGATGTCCATTCGAGTGGCTTGTCTATTAAAAATACTTCTCCGTAAGGTTCTTGTTCCTGCATTTTACAAATATAAGCCCACCCCTATGGCAATCAAACCTACTACAGCGCAATAAATAGAGAAATAAGTCAATTTGCTTTTCCTGACCAACGCAATCATCCAAGTACAGGCAAAATATCCGGCAATAAATGCAGCAACAAACCCTGCTGACAAGTATCCGAAACTCTCGGAATTGTAGGCAAGTCCGCCATCCAAGATATCTTTGGCAATTTTTCCCAAAATCAAAGGCACCACCATCAAAAATGAGAAACGCGCTGCCTTGGACTTATCGATCCCCAGCAACACCGACGTGGAAATCGTGGCTCCAGACCTGGATATACCAGGCAAAATGGCAATAGCTTGTGAGATCCCCACCAAAAAAGCATTGCCAAAACTGACTGGCTTGTCTGTGTTTTTTGCTTTATCCGCCAAGTACAACAATATTGCTGTCAACAATAGCATACAGCCTACAAAGACTATTTTTCCTCCAAAAAACTGTTCCAATTGATCATTGAAGAAAACCCCTACAATCGCCGCCGGTATCATCGAGAGGATGATTTTTACCGAAAACTTTGTCTCTTCATTCCACTTGAATTGGAACAAGCCCCTGAAAATCTCCGCCAAGTCTTTCCTAAACACCAAAATAGTGGACAGTGCCGTCGCAAAATGAAGTACAACTGTAAACATCATACTTTCCTCAGGCAACTTGGTATCTCCCAAAATAGCAGCCCCCAACTCTAAATGCCCACTTGAAGAAACAGGCAAAAACTCCGTCAACCCTTGGACAATTCCAAGGATAATAGCATCTATTATGTCCATTCTTTATTTATTCTTCGGATTGTGAAAAATTGCGTAAAACTCGAAAACAAAGCCAGAAAGTGTGACTATTGGCCCCAGGGTCAAGCCCATGAATCCAAACCCATGTTGTTGGGGATCTAAACCTATGATTGCGAAGCCTATGATAATGATCGCCATTCCGATCAACATCAGAATGTAATTTTTCTTGGTAAATGGAAATGATTGATTACTCATGTTTTTTAGTAAAGTTCGTCCAATGACATATTCAAATATTTATTTACTGCCCTCAATGTACTGAATACAGAAAGCATGGCTCCAACAATAACCAGGCCTCCGAAAAGCACATATAACAATTCATAATTCTGCAACATGGCAAAGCCATCGATATTGGCTTTGGTGTATTCGATGATCCCGAAAAGGATCGCTGAAGCCAATACTCCAGACAAAGCGCCAAAGAAAAAAGCCCTGCTTAAAAAAGGTTTGCGGATAAAGCCCCTCGTAGCACCTACCAGCTGCATACTCCTGATCAAAAACCTTTGTGAAAACAAAGCCAATCTAATGGTATTGTTGATCAACATAATGACTGTCACTATCAAAATCAATATAAAACCTCCCATCACCAAACTCACTTTCAATAGGTTTTCATTGATCGACTCTACCAAGTCAGACATATAAGTCACTTCAAACACGCCATCCATACCTTGGATTTCTGTGACTATCTCATTGATCTGCCCAGAGGTCTGAAATTCTTCTGCTACGGCGATCGTATAACTGTCCCTGAGTGGGTTGTCATTTAGGAATTTTGTAAAATCCTCTCCTGTATCTTCCAAAAAACTCGCTGCTGCCTCTTCCTGGGATATAAAAACAAGGGAGGTACTATCTCCTTTCTGCAAAACATAGGGCTTCGAAGCAAGCATTTTTCCGATGCTTGCTTTTTGCTTTTCATCGATATTCTTATTGAGAAACACTTGGATTTCTATGTTTTCCCTGATGATTTTGGTGAGGGTTTTGGCCTGGATAAAAATCACCCCAAAAAGGCCGACAATAAATAGCGAAAGGGTTGTACTGAAGAGTACTGAGATAAATTTAAATTTACCGACTTTGGTCTTTTTCCGTGAATTACCTTTCATATTGATTCAAACAGGGGTTTTACCCTTTTATTAAAATTTTTGATAAACTTGGGTGAACAAAACACGCTCCAGATAATCAAATTTGGTCAAAATTAATCAGGTTATGGTATATAACCAATCTTATTCAATTTAATTGACTCGAATTACCTTTTCACCAACAATAACGAAAGCTTGGTCTCCTTTGGTACAAGTCATCAACGCTAACCCGGTAAATCTTCCAAAGGCTGGCAAAATAATGCTTCTTTTACTGTAAAAATAACAAGGCAGTCTCGTATGCTGCTTCCCTTTTCCCTTTAGGAATACCCCAGGATGGATATGCCCACATAAGTTTGTCATTCCTTCCGGTACAACTTCCAAAGGCTCATGGGACAACAATAATCCTCGAACCCCAAGTGGTTCTTTATGGATAATCCAGTTCCCTGATTGATAACTTGCAGGTGGCAAAATATCATGGTTCCCTTTGATCAGATGAAAATTCACTTTCGGGAAAGTCTCAATGAATCCTTCCAAAACCCTCCAGGAATCATTCAGTTCAGAATGAAACAAATCCCCAAGAAAGTAAATATCCTTAGGTTGGTATCCACTTATCAATCGGCTGATTTTCAACATATCATCATGATGCAAATATTCAGAGATAGGGACTCCGGATTTTCTAAAATGGGCAGCCTTACCAAAATGGGGATCCGCTATAAAGATCGCTTCCATTGATTTGCAGTAGATGGCATTTTGGGGCAATAAAAACAGGCTGAAACCCAGCCCCTCCACAATCAATTCATAAGCAGACGCTGTATTTGGCATTTTTCTTACAGAATTTACATTGGTGAAAAATAATATAAAGTCGATTCAATCATTGTTTTTGCAAACAAAGTGATTTGTTTACGTTTATAAAAGTATTATTATTCGATCAAGTCTAATAACATCAACTCAAAATTGTATAAATATGAAAATGTTAAAGTTAAGTTTTATCCTGGTTTTCGTTTTTTGCATTTCTTCGGCTTTTGCCCAAAACCCTGATGCTATCGTTGGCAAATGGTACAACACCGAAAAAGATGCCCAAGTGGAAATCAGTAAAGAAGGCAACAAATATTCTGGAAAGATCATATGGCTAGCCGACCCGACAGAAAATGGCAAACCAAAATTGGATAAAAACAACAATGACAAGTCCAAACGTGACAGACCCATCATGGGAATGAAACTCCTGAATGGATTTGAATATAAAGATGGAACTTGGGAGAACGGAACAATCTATGATCCCAAAAATGGCAAAACCTACTCTTGCATCATCAAAAAGAAAAATGACCAAACACTGGAAGTGAGAGGATATATTGGAATCTCACTTGTAGGCAGAACTGTGGAATGGACGAAGGTGGAGTAATTTGGCATGATGGTATCAAACCTGGCAGGTTTGCAAATAAAAATGAATATTTACAACAAACATGAAAAAACCTGCCAGGTTTCAATGTCCAAACCAAATATGGACAAAGTAAGAAAATCAAACCATCTCCACACTTTTTTGAATCTCCCTGAAAGCATCTTCTATCTCCTCGGCAGTAACGCTGTCAGGCAATGCTACGATGGAAACGCCCCCTTCTTCATTGAGTCTAGAGAAATTCTTCGGTTTTACTTTTCCTACCGTGTAGTGATATCCATCCAGGCTTGTAGTATATTCCGGCGAGAAAACCACACTGTCATTTTGATCCTGCGAGCGGCTTCTGAACAGCACCCGAACGCCTAGATTCAGCAACTTCTCGTCCAAAGGTTTATCAAAATTCACTTTTGAATAATTATAGGAAAATCCGTTTTTCGCTTTGATCAAATCTCCATAGACCGCAGCTCCAGTCGGCAAACTACCTGCTCCCTTACCTTGATAAAACTGTTCCTGCAAGTGCTCAGAAACTATTTTTACAGCATTGTACTCGTTTTCTACACCATAGAATGTATTGGACTCTTCTACAAAAGTAGGCAAAATAAGTGCTGATATTCCTCTGTGGTCTTTTTCTGCCTTGGCCATCAGTTTTATTTTCAAGCCAAGCGCCTTTGCCAAATTGATTTCATTTTCTCCCAAATGCTGGATCCCGAAAGTAGCAATCTGATCCTGGCCAACAAACTTTCCGAAGGCATGCAGAATCAAAATATTCAACTTGCTGGACACATCGCTGCCATTGATGTCAAAACTTGGATCCGACTCCGCAAACCCTTTCTGCTGAGCCATTTTCAGGGCTTCGTCAAAACTCAAACCGTTGTTGAATATACGCGACAGGATATAGTTGGAAGATCCGTTGAGGATGCCCTCTATGCTCAAAATGGTATCTTCTTCAAAATGCGTCTCCAAATTGGTAATTACCGGAATCCCGGCGGCGGCGGCTGCTTCGTAAAGCAGTTTTCCTCCGAACACCTTTTGCAAACTGATCAACTCTGGAAGATGTGCTGAAAGCAGTTTTTTGTTTGCAGAGATAACGGTAATCCCTCTTTTCAAAGCTTCCGTAACATATTCATAAGCCTCTTTTTCGTCCGAAATCAACTCAAGGATATAATCTGGATTTTTGTCAAAAACATCCTTGGGGTTGTAGGAAAATTTAATATCAAAAGGCCTTCTTTTCTTATGGTCTTTGACGACAATGGTATCCGGTATCCATTGTTCTTTCTGTTTTTTGGCTATCTGGAAATAGCCTTGGCCGACTACTCCAAATCCGAAGAGTCCTATTCGCTTAGTCATCATTGTTTTCGAGGTAAAAAGAGCTGAGAATATATTTTAACTGTTCGTATTCTATTAAGAATGCATCATGGCCATAGGAAGATTTGATTTCCCTGTAGGTCCCTTTCTGGACATGATTGGCAATAAATTGGGATTCCTCTTTGAGGAAAAGTAAATCTTTGTCAACGCCAATAGCGAGTACCCTGGAAGGGATCTGGGACAATGCAAAGGCAGCCCCTCCTCTATTCCTTCCAATATCATGGCTATCCATCGTCTTGGTCAGGGTCCAATATGACAATGCATTGAATCTTTTGGCAAGCTTCTGTCCCTGGTACTGCAGGTAGGAGCAAGCCCTGAAATTATCTGTTTTGTCAGATTCATCTGCTTGGTTGTTTGCGAGGTTTTCAGGATGTCTGTAAGTCAGCATGGCTATAGCCCTCGCTGCCTCCAATCCTTTTTTTCCTGCTTCTGGGTCATTTTCCCCCCAAGTTTGATCAGCCGAGATGGCCATCCTTTGCGTTTCATTGAAACCTATCGTCCAAGGTGAAGTCTTTGCATTCGAAGCAAGTATGACCGCATTTTTCACCTTTTCCTGCAACAGGTACGCCCACTCAATCCCAACTTGCCCTCCAAGCGACCCTCCTATCAAAGTATGGATTTGGTGGATTCCCAACTCAATCCTGAGCAATTCCAATGCATTGGCCATATCTCTGGATGTCAGGTTTGGAAAATCATAATAGTATGGCTTGCCCGTATCCGGATTTACCGAAAGCGGTTGTGTGGAACCATAGCAGGATCCCAGTAAATTGGCACAAATGATAAAGTACTTGCTAGGATCGTAGAATTTATCCTCCCCAACTATCCCTGACCACCAATCTTGGACATTTGCATCGCCGGTAAGTGCGTGGATGACCCAGATCACATTGTCTCTTGCAGCATTCAGCTGTCCATGCGTGATGAAAGACAATTGGATATCCCGAAGCAACTCGCTGGATTCTAGTTGAAATTCTCCTTTATGGGTAAAGGTTTCTTGCGCCATATCGATAATCAGGTAAGGGCTTTCTAAATTCATTGGATGGATTATATGATGAATTAGTCTCCCGACAATTTAGACTTTGAAAGATTTACAATTATTTTATTTGGTCAAATGCTTGCTGTAGATCTGATTTGATATCTTCCACGTGTTCGATACCCAAGGACAATCTCAACAAGGTAGGCGTTACACCTGCGGCTTTTTGTTCTTCTTCCGAAAGCTGCTGATGGGTAGTCGCTGAAGGTTGGATGATCAAAGTCTTGGCATCACCTACATTTGCAAGGTGGGAGATCAATGTAAGTTTGTTGATAAAGTCAGATGTACTTTCTTTGTCACCTTTGATTTCAAAGCTCAAGACACCACCAAACCCATTTTTGAGGTATTTCTTGGCCAATTCATGGTAAGGTGACGATTTCAATCCCGGATAATTGACCTTCTGAACCTGCGGATGGGCTTCCAACCAAGATGCTATCGCCAATGCATTGTCCACAGTCCTCTGCACCCTCAATGAAAGTGTCTCCAAGCCCTGTAGCAAAAGGAAAGAATTGAAAGGGCTCAATGCCGGACCGAAGTCCCTAAGGCCTTCCACGCGTGCCCTGATTGCAAAAGCGATATTTGGCAAGCCCAATGGGTTATTCTCTCCAAATACTTCCCAGAATTTCAATCCATGATACCCTTCAGATGGCTCTGTAAATTGCGGAAACTTCCCATTTCCCCAATTGAAATTACCACCATCGACGATGATCCCTCCTACCGAAGTCCCATGGCCACCGATCCATTTTGTTGCCGATTCAACAACTATATTTGCACCATGCTTCAAAGGTTTGAATAAATATCCACCTGCACCAAAAGTATTGTCTACCACAAGTGGGATTTCATGTTTCTGCGCCAATGCCGCTATAGATTCAAAATCGGGAATATTAAACTCCGGATTGCCGATCGTTTCAAGATAGAGGGCTTTTGTCTTTCCATCAATCAACTTTTCAAAATCCTCGGCTGCATTTCCTTTTGCAAACCTCGCTTCGATACCTATTCTTTTGAAAGCTACCTTGAATTGGTTGTAAGAACCTCCATAAAGAAAGGATGTAGAGACGAAGTTTTCTCCAGCTTGAAGGATATTGTTCAACGCCAAGAATTGGGCTGCCTGGCCTGAGCCTGTCGCTACGGCTGCCACCCCACCTTCCAAAGCTGCTACACGCTGCTCAAAAACATCCGTGGTGGGATTCATGATCCGGGTATAGATATTTCCAAACTCCTTTAGTGCAAAGAGATTGGCCCCGTGCTCTGCGGAATTGAAAACATAGGAAGTCGTCTGATAAATCGGTACGGCCCTGGAATTTGTCGTAGGGTCCGGACTCTGACCAGCATGAAGCTGTAAGGTGTCGAAATGATAATTTGCTGACATGGTTTTAATGGTTAAATTGGTTAGAGATAATCTAATTGAATATTCTTTTTTTTGGAAAAGCTGAAGAAAATAACAGCGTTTGGCAGGGAAAAATCACCTACACATATGACAAGAAAGTTCTGCAAAATGCATAGCAGATTGGACTTGACTTGTCAATTGAAAATTGTTGGATTGCCTGTAAACTGGAATATAAATCATCTTGTTAAGAATTTATATTTCCGATAGAGGATATTCTCTGTCGGCAGGAATTGGCACCTTGGATTTTCCAGGTTGCCAGAGGGTCTTAGAGCCTGTCTCTCGTCTCTTCTGTATAAATCCCAACACCAAAAAAGTGATAGGATGCCACAAAGTAAATCCATGGATTTTTAGAATGCAAGGAATTGTCAATAAAAAAATTGATGAAGGGCAAATTTTAAATACTTTTGTACATCGCAACATCCATGAGCAATGTCTGAAAAGAAAAGAGAACACCCAACTATCAAATCAGCCCTTCACCCAAGAAACAAGCATCGGGAGCGGTACGATTTCGACATTTTGACTCAATCTTTGCCAGAATTGAGCCCCTTTGTATTCAGCAATAAATATGGTGATGAGTCCATAGATTTTTTTGATTCAGAAGCTGTGATCATGTTGAACAGAGCATTATTGAAGCACTATTACGGAATCGACAATTGGAAAATCCCCAAGGGCTACCTCTGTCCACCCATCCCGGGCAGGGCTGATTATATCCATTACATAGCGGATTTGATTACAGAAAACAATGGCAATAAAGGAAGGCAGATCAAATGTCTGGACGTAGGAGTTGGTGCCAATTGCATCTACCCCATCATCGGACGTCAGGAGTATGGATGGACTTTTGTGGGTTCGGATATTGACCCTGACGCCATCGAGGCTGCACAAAAAACCGTCAATTCAAACGCTGGGCTCAAGGGGAATGTTTTTTTGAGATTGCAAACGGACCCAAGAAACATATTTACCGAGATCATTCAGGAAGGTGAGTTTTTTGATGTCAGCATCTGCAATCCTCCATTCCACGCTTCTGCGAAAGAAGCCAATGCAAGCTCACTCCGCAAACTCAGCAATCTCAAGGGCAAAAAAATCACAAAGGCCAGCTTGAATTTTGGGGGGCAGAGCAACGAATTATGGTATGAAGGGGGTGAGATGAAGTTTCTGACCAATATGATCTATGAAAGCAGGCGATACGGGAAGCAGGTAAAGTGGTTTACCAGCTTGGTTTCCAAAGAATCAAACTTGCCTACAATCTACAAAACCCTTGATACTGTCAAGGTGAAATCCATAAAAACCATAGAAATGAGCCAGGGAAACAAGATAAGCAGGATTGTGGCTTGGAGTTTTGGGTAATCTCTGAATCATCCAACCCTCAAACTATTCAGATACTCATCCGGAGACATCACTGGTATTTCCGATTCTTTGAAATCTTTCCCATTTCTAGTAATTACAATATTACAGGCAGTCTCTACTGCACAATAATACTGAAGTGAATCCTCAAAGTCCCTAAACTTTGAGGAAAGACCTTTGTCAATAATTTGGTCAGTCAAATCCGCAGTTTCTCCAATAATTTTGAATTTTCTGATTTTTTCTTTGACGATATCTCTGTCTTCAAATCTCGAAAGCAAATAATATACGGTAGAAAATGTCAGTGCTGAAACGACCAACTTTATTTCCCCTTTGTCAGCATGTGTGACAATCTTGGCAATGGTATCATAAAAAGGATCTCTCTCTCCAAGTAAATCAACAACCACATTGGTATCAAGAAAAAGTTTTTGTTTCATTTATACTTTTCTTCTAAGTAATCCCCATATTCTTTTTTGTAATCTAGATCAACTGGAATTTTAACACCTGTTCTCAAACTTTTCACAAAGGGAGATATCTCAATATCATTGTCCGATTTGATATTATCTTTCTCAACCAAAGCTTTTAGATAAGACTCTATCAAATTAGATAAACTCCTTTGATGTGAAGAAGCATACTCTTTTGCTTTTTCAATCACATCTTTGTTTAGTCTCAATGTTAATTTGGTATCCATTGTTTTTCAATTTAATACACGTACAATTATAATATATTTATACGTCAATTACAAGTTCTTTGTTTTGAAGGAAGTAACAAAAATATTCAGAAAAGGTAGAAGTTGTAACCGTTCAGCTCGCAATACGCCTACACAATGTCGTGTCTTGGCTGCTTTCTTTTGTAAATTTCCTTACCTACTCTATTTATGTGGTCAAGAAATTCAGGGTTCGATATTTTATCATCAGAAAAGAAATATGCATGGCTTTCAATTCCTAGAAGCATCTCCCTAAACTTCTACCCCACTTTCTTTATATCCTCCAAATTGTACTTCGGAGTTCCTCCTTTTTGGGTGGCGACGTAAGCACCTAGCTTGCTGGCGAAATCCAGGGTATCTTCTATGCGCTTTCCTTCCAAGTACTTTTTCACAAAACCGCTCAAAAAGGCATCCCCAGCCCCTACCGTATCTTCCACTTGGACTTTGTAGCCTGGATGATGGACTAATCTACCTTCTTTATAAACCATCGCCCCTTTACTTCCATGGGTGATGCAGATCGTCTCTATGGGATATTCTTCTACCAGAAAATCGCAAAGATCCTTTGCCAATGATTCCCCCCTACGCTTCAATTCAAAGAAGTCAGCCAAAATCTCAAGTTCGTCTTCATTGATCTTCAAAATATCCGTATAGCCCAACAAACTGTCGATTTTGTAAAAATCAATATAAGGGGCACGCAGATTGATATCAAAAACTGTAAGCACTGGTTGATGTACCAAGTGGTAAAGGGTCTTCCATGACACTTCATGCCTCACACCCAAACTCCCAAATATCAAAGCATCTGCCTGCTCTACGCTCTTTTGGTTGGCTTCTGTCAATGCTATAAAATCCCAGGCAGAAGGCTCTACGATTTCATATTTGATATTTTCCTTGTCTGAATTATCCACCAAAACTTTTCCGGTAGGATGCTCCGAATCTTCCTGTACAAGCTGCAATGGCAAGTCATAAGTCCTCAAAAAATCCTTGAGCTTTTCTCCATAAGCATCATTTCCCAAACGGGAAATCATCTCCACATCCAATCCCAGCTGCTTGAGATTCAGTGCTACATTCATCGGAGCTCCACCTGCCACTTCACCATCTGGGAAGCAATCCCACAACATTTCTCCAAAACAAACAATTTTCTTAGTCATGATTTTTCTGTAAGTCTTTCTGAATTTCTTCTAATGATCTGCCTTTGGTTTCCGGCATTTTGATGGCTACCCAAATCAATTGGAGCAGCATCATCACTGCAAAAAAAGCAAAAATATTCCCAGCACCATAACGATTGGCTACCAAAGGAAAAACATTGGCAATCACCGCTGCCAGAATCCAATGTGTAAATGAACCCATGGACTGCCCAAAAGCCCGAAGTTCGTTGGGGAAAATTTCTGAAATAAATACCCATATCACCGATCCCTGACCTATCGCATGTGAAGCAATAAAGGCAAATACAAAATATGGCAATAAACTACTATCGATGGCTCCACCGAAATAACTATAAGCCATCAGGGAAAGGGAAATTATATAGCCTACTGAACCGATATACATCAGCATTTTTCTGCCCAATTTATCAATCAAATAAAGCCCAAGCATGGTTGCCACCAAATTGATGGCTCCAATTCCTATGGTTGATATCAGTGCGGTTTCTGTGGCTATCCCGGCAGATTCGAAAATCCTCGGTGCAAAATAGATGATGGCATTGATCCCCGATACTTGATTGAAAAAAGCCATCAAAATCGCCATAAAGCTTATTTTCCTAAACTTGGAATTGAAAAGCATCCCCACTGTGGCTTTTCCCCTGATCTCCTTGGTTTCTGCTATCGCCAATGCAATCGCTTCATCCACTCCTTCTGGATCTGTTTTTGTCAAAATTACTCTTGCTTCTTCATAAGCATTCTTCTTTGCTATCAGCCATCTTGGGCTTTTGGGCACTTTGATGATCAGAACGGAATATATCAATGCAGGAATCGCCTCCACACCCATCATCCATCGCCAAGCTTCATTCAGGTTGGCTGTCCCGATCAGATAATTGGAAAAATAAGCCATCAATATCCCGAAGACGATATTGAATTGGTACAATGCCACCAACTGCCCCCGTCTTGCTGCAGGTGCGATCTCCGAGATATACATAGGTGCTACCACAGAAGAAGCCCCTACACCCAAGCCTCCCAAAAACCTGAAGAACATAAAGGTATTTACGTCAGTTGCCAAAGCAGAGCCTAGTGCCGACACCAAATAGAACAAACCTATCCACAGCAATGAGGCTTTCCTGCCAAATTTATCCGCTGGTATTCCTCCAAACAATGCCCCGATCACTGTTCCGTACAAGGCTATCGCCACAGCCAAGCCATGCTTCAAGTCGCTCAATTGCCAAAGATTCTGGATATCCCGCTCTGCTCCGGAAATCACCGCTGTATCGAATCCAAATAAAAATCCACCCAGCGCAGCTGTGATGGATAAAAAAAGAACATAATTTTTGCTTTGCATAGGTTGGGGGTTGGTTAATTGGGGGTTGGTAGATTAGGGATTGGTTGAATAGTAGATTAGTAAATATGATTATCCGCTACTTTGCCAGTAATGAAGTAAGCAAACCATCATGTTGCGGATAATCGTCAACTGTCAACGGACGACAGTCAACAGTAATGAAAATCCGTTGTTGGAGAAACTTTGTTTGGCTTGTGGCAAAGTAGCGTATATACATATTAGTAAATTAGGGATTAGTGGTTAGCGGGTAAAATAGTTGGAAGTTTTTAAGGTTGGAAAGTTTTAAAGTTATGGGATATTTGGTTGGTTTGTTGTTTTTGAAAATAGTTGGTTCTTTTTCTATTGTTTTCCTCTTATTTCCGCTCCTCTTAAATACTTCTTAATCCAAGTAAAGAGAGCTCTCTTTCCGTCGAGGTGACTTGGTGGTCATTTCGAACGAAGAGAGAAATCTCGAACTGAAATATCATACTTTTCATTTCCCCGCTTCTTTGACCATATTCGGGACGAGACCTCTCTCCCAAATGCTTTCGGGATCAAGGTGACTTAGTTGTAGAAAATACACTTACGTCTCGCTTCGTCTGTCTTTCGCTTCTCGTCTCTCGCTTCTTTCTTGTTTCTTTGTCACATCCTGATTTTACTTGACACTTTTATCTTTAAATTAGAGGAGTTCAACCCACTTCGGGGTTGTTGTTTCCTATATCATCATTATTCCCCGGGTCGTAACCCGGGGTTAATCAAAGCTTAACCCTGCCTGCAGCAGGCAGGCACTTCGTGGTTTTTATCTCATTACTTGCCTCTTTTTTCTTGTGTTAGGAACCTTCTACCTCTTTCATCTTGTATCTTGCGTCTCGTCTCAAGCCTACCAAATTGACTTGAGTGAATGTACTTTTTTCACTTCACCAAATCCTTTTGTCTTCAATTGGGTATAGGGGTTTTCTGGGAAGATAATCTCAGTCAACACCAACTCCCCACCATTGAAGAAGAACTCAATGGAAGATTTGTCCACAAACACGCTT
The DNA here is from genome assembly GCF_042682445.1 of Belliella marina. Taxonomy (NCBI): domain Bacteria; kingdom Pseudomonadati; phylum Bacteroidota; class Cytophagia; order Cytophagales; family Cyclobacteriaceae; genus Belliella; species Belliella marina. The sequence goes on along the minus strand of NZ_JBHUHR010000003.1, from coordinate 101,291 downwards.
AAACTTCGAAAATCCAGTCCCAAATCAGGAGCGGTATGGAGTTTTTTAAATTCATTATTGAAATCTGTCTTACCCGATAGACTTCTGTCAAAACTCAGACTGTTTCCCTCTTTCTTCAATATAACTTGCTCCCCTTGTGCATTTGAAAGTTCAAATTCAAAATCAGCCCCAACAATATCCAATTCGATTTCCAACAATTCTGAACTCAAATCAATAGATTCCCCTTCAACTTCTTTCGAATCAACCCTAAGCTTTTTGATTTCCTCTATTGGTTTTGAGGCAATATATTGCTTTTCTCCGGAATGAAAAAGTTCCAGGGACCTTGGAAGTGTTTTGGCAGAGCGCCATACTTCTGTCGGAACGATATTGGCATACTCCCAATTGCTCATCCAACCGATAAACAACCTTCTTCCATCCTCCTTGGGCACATTCGACCAAGTGACACCTGCATAGTTGTCGGTACCGTAATCCAACCACTTGACTTCCTGCTCTTCCGCTGTGAAATTTTCCCCATCAAAATCCCCAACAAAGTACTGGGTAGCAGAACCTCCATTTGGTCCACCCGGATTGATGCTGACAAATAAAACCCATTTTTCCTCACCATCATTATTTTTTAACTTGAACAAATCCGGGCATTCCCATACACCTCCATAGGCAGCCCAATCCGGCTCAAAATCACTTTCAAATGTCCACTCGATTAGATTTGGGGAACTGTAAAAGGAGATTTTGTCTTTGACCGCAAGACTCATCACCCATTTACCATTGCCATCTTCATTCTCGTACCAATCAACCTTTGGATCTCTGAAATCTTTGATCCCTGGGTTTTTCAAGACTGGGTTTTTAGCATATTTCTCCCAAGTCCTCCCTTTATCAGTGCTATAGGCAATCCCTTGGGTTTGAAAATCAATCGCCCCAGTCTTCTCTGCATCTGCGTCATGATAAGTGAAAATAGCTACAAGAGGAGGGTTTTCTTTAGTACCAAGTCCTGATGTATTGTTGACATCTGCTACAGCGGAACCTGAAAATATAGTCCCATGTTCATCTGGGAAAATTGCAATAGGCTGATGATCCCAATGAACCAAATCTGCGGAAATCGCATGTCCCCAGTGCATAGGTCCCCATGTATTCCCATCGGGATGATGCTGATAGAAAAGATGATACTCACCTTCAAAATAGACCATTCCATTTGGATCATTCATCCAATTGGACGCTGGAGTAAAGTGGTATTGGGAACGAAAAGGCTCTCCATAATATTCATTTTCAACTTCTTGCACTTTCTCATTTTGATTGCATGAAAAAGAGATAATTGCTAGGCAGGTAAATATAATTTTGGGTAAGATCGTTCTCATGATGGTTATGATTGAATTTATTGATCTGGATTTAGATATTATGCATATGTGGCATGTTGCGAGTAATGGTATAATGCCTGCATTTTGTTAAAACTTGATATTACTTGATACTAGATATTCACAGATATTGACCTAATGCAACCGTCAATACTAGAAATTGATATTTCTATCAAAGAAGCAGAATCATATCGAGTATTAGCTTAAGGTCTGTTTGGATTAGAAAATTCACAGAATTCATTGGCGAAATAACGTTTAGGAAAATAAATTAACAACAATATTCCGCTTACGCCAAACTTTGGCATAAGCGGAATACAATTAATTTCAATATCCGTGATTTTGTTTGTAGACTCCTCGGGTGAAATCAATTTCCCTCTGAGGAATAGGGTAATACTCATCCCTTCCCGCAGTAAACCTCGCATTGGAAAGAAAATCCCTTCTTTGCTTTTCGGTATCCAAGTAGCTATTCAGTACCTGCGCAGCTTCACCCCATCTCACCAAGTCAAAAAACCTGTGTCCTTCCATGGCAAACTCCAACCTTCTTTCAAACTTCAGGGCTTTCCACGCAAATTCCTTATTCGGGAATGATTCGTAAGTAGAAACATTATAGATATCACTTGCTCCGGCAGCAATAGGCCTTTCTGTACTTTGGGCTGCCCTAGCCCTAATTTGGTTGATAATCGGCAATGCCTCATTCCATCTATCCAATTGGATCAAAGCTTCAGCCTTGAACAACAAGACATCTGCATATCTGATGAAGTCAATGTTTTTGGATGTCCCGATAAAAGGCCCTTCTTTGACATAACAGCTACAATCTGGAGCTTGCTGTTCTTTCATATTTCCAAAATAGCCATAAACCCCGGGATCTCTTGCCCAAGAGAAGTTGTAAACCATATCACCGGAACTTCTGAGGTCATTTCTATATTTAAATGGCCTACCAGGTATTCCCACAGTATGATCCAGTCTTGGATCAATGGTCAGCCCCTCAGCCAATGGCGCCACACCTCCCGAAGCGATGACATTGAAAATGCTTTGGCTATTGAAGCCGTCAAGTTCAGGCAATCCTTGGGAATTGGTCTTGAAGGCGTTTACCATATTTTGGCTTGCAAGGTGAAACCCGCAACATCCATACAGGTCTGTGCCATGGGGTGAATTCAGTCCAGTCACATAACTGACCCTGCTGACTACCGTACCGTCATTGATGGAAAATTGCACTGCCCAGATTGATTCTGGTCCGTTGTCAAATCCATGGAGATAATTGTTCCCAAAATCAGGTTCCAAAGATCCCTGGACTTCATCGGCATAAGCGATTACTTCTTCAAGTCTCGTTCTGTTGATATTGACCACTTGGTGTTGTTCATCCTGCTCATAGGCCTGATACAAACGTAACTTGGCCAAGTAGGCTGCTGCTGCATTTTTATTTGCCCTACCCACTTCATCCTGTGACTGTGGCAGGTTATTGTAGGCAAAGAGAAAATCTTCTGCGATGCGATCCCAAAGTTCATCGTTCGGGACATCATTCGTCACTTGGGCGATTTCTTCCTGACTCAATTCTTCGGTAATGATTGGAATTTTTTTGAAGAGCAATTTCAACATGAAGTGGGAATGTGCCCTCAGGAATTTTAATTCCGCTTGCCTGATTGTCTTATCGGCATAATCTTCCTCCGGTATATCATTGATCACCCGCAATGCAAAATTTGCCCTTGAAATCGCTTTGTAATAATTTGTCCAGGTTCTTGGTGCCATTTGATCTCCCATATCCGGTATGGTCAGGTTGTACTGCTCGTAGCGGTCGATCACATCCACATCGCTTCTTCCTCCACCACCTTTGTAGGCATCATCGGACCTCACGCTTCCATAAACCCACATACTGGTCAGGGGACCGATCATTTCATCATTTCCGATTCCTGCATATGCTGCGATCACCAATGACTCGGCATTGGACGGGGTACTTACATTTTCACTTGAGAGGACACCCTTGGGCTCATATTCTAGAAAATCAGAACATGCTACCAAACTCAAAAATACGGTTGATATGAATAGATTTTTAAATATATTTTTCATGATGGTTTTCAATTAGAAGTTGATATTTAGCCCCATTGAATACACTGCAGGTACCGGAATCCTATTTACGTCAGTTCTCTCGGGATCTGATCCAATATAGTTTTTCGGGGTAAACCAGAAGAGATTTTCGCCTTGGAGATACATCCTGACACTACCCAATCCTGTAACCCTGCTGACGAGGGTTTCGGGGAGCGAATACCCAAACTGCAAATTCCTGAGTTTGAAATATGAGTTGTTTCTGTATAGGTAATCTGATGTAAGGGTTTCATTGAAAGCCAATGAAAGTGCTGGAATATCAGAAGTGGGATTCTGTGGAGTCCATGCATTTAAGACACCCAATCCGGCATTTTCCCTTCCTTGGACAAAATTGTTCCAGAAAATATATGGATCCAACCCAATTCTCCCAGTCACTCCAGAACCAAACAAAGCAAAATCGAAGTTTTTGTAATTCAGGTTAATCCCCAATCCAAATTCCAAAGACGGTAAGGTGTTCCCAATGAAATCCCTATCATCTGCATCAATCACACCGTCTCCATTGATATCGACAAATTTGATTCCTCCCGGTCTTGCTCCCACTTGCGTAGGACTATTGGCTACATCTTCTGCACTTTGAAACAATCCGTCTGTCTTGTATCCAAATATTGAAAATTGGGATTGTCCTATGATCGAGTTCTGGGCTGTTCCCGGAAATGCCGCCCAGACTTCTTCCGGCAAATCGGTAATCTTGTCCCTAAATGCCCCGAAGTTGGTATTGACAGTCAAATTGAGCCCATTTCCAAATTGCTTATTATAACTTAAAATCAATTCCCAGCCTTGCGATGAAGTGGAAGCTCCGTTCAAGACCCTTTGCTGACCTTCACCGATCACAGATGCAATAGGAGGTGTAGTCAAGATATCGCTGGTATTTCTTCTATAATAATCGAATGAACCAACCACCGCGTAATCAAACAAACTGAAATCCAAGCCAAAATTCAGTTCCTTGGTAGTCTCCCATTTTAAGTCGGGATTTTCAGCTTGGATGGATACAAACCCAGAAGGCAATGTTCCTGTTCCGTTCCCAGAAATGTCATAAGCCGTTCCAACATTATAATAGAATTCAAAAAATCCGGGGATAAACTGGGACTGATTGGAACCATACCTAGCTTCGTACAAACCAAACCGAGCCAAATCACCGATTTCTTGGTTTCCAACCACCCCATAACCCGCACGGAATTTAAGGTCAGAAATTTCTTTGATTTGCTTTACAAAATCTTCTTCACCCAATCTCCAACCTAAGGTCGCTGCCGGAAAGACACCATAGCGATTGTTCCTCCCAAATCTCGAAGAACCATCTCTACGGATTGTAAAAGAAGCTAAATACTTATCAGAAAGCGCATAATCTACTTTCCCAAATTGGGACAATAGCCTGCTGCCAGTCATTCTCCCTGTATTGGTTCGCGCACCTGTAGCCGCATCCAGTACAAAGTAGTCGTTGGTCTCCACTGCAAACCCATCAGCTATGGCAACGGTAGATGAAAAATCATCTTTGATAGACTCTACACCTGCCAAAAAGCTAAACCTATGCTTTCCTGTCGTAAGGTTGTAATTCAAGGTATTTGAAAACACCAAACTTGAAAATTCATTGGAATCATGGATCAACCTATTATTTGTCCGGGTAATAAAACCATTTCTAACTGTAGGCTCAATATCCCTTCTGAAGTAATTATTGTAATCTATACCTGCACTGGTCTTGAAGGTTAGGTTTTCGATAATGGACCATTCGGCAAATACATTTCCATAGAAATTATTGTTTCTGATATTGTCCCATCTATTGAGATGCTGCATCAATAAGGGGTTGTTTCGATCTGAGTATCCAGCTCCAACCGGCCCTGCAAACTCTCCATTGGCATCTCTCACCGGGATAGTTGGTGCCAGTGTGATCGCCAAACCTGGCACAGGGGCATTTCCCACATCTCTTGCTGCAGGCGTTTCGTTGGAGTTTGTAAATTGTGTATTGATCCCAAACCTCAACTTGTCTTCAAACAGATAGGTATTCGCATTGATCCTTGCACTGTACCTTTCAAATCCAGTATGTTTCAAAATCCCGGTATTCTTCAAGTGTCCCAAATTTATCATCAAAGAGGATTTCTCATTGTTGGTAGAAACGGACACTTCGTTGTTGAATACATATCCTGGTTGATACAATGCATCCTGCCAATCTGTATCCCCAGCTGGGATATTTGGATCACCACCGACAAACGGCCTGGTTGAAACACTGTTGAGCACTGGGTTATTGAAGTCCCCATTCCAGTCAAAGTTGTAAATTTCACCATAACCGGAATTGGGATCTGCCCCATCGTTTACCATCGCTCTCCAGAGTACCTCTCCCCTTTGGGTAGCATTGAGCATTTTATATCGTTGCTGTTTTTCGGATTGGATTGAGAAATTGGAATTGATGGAAACACTCAAGCTCTCTCCTCCTTTTGCCCTGCTTTTGGTAGTCACAACGATCACACCATTGGCAGCCCTTGATCCATAGATAGAGGCCGCAGAAGCATCTTTCAACACTTGGATAGATTCAATAGCTTCTGGATTGAGACTTGCAAAAACGCCCGGCCGTTTGGTAGGCACCCCATCTATGACGTAGAGTGGGTCATTGTTTCCCAATGTAGAAACTCCCCTGATCAACACCCTGGAACTTGCCCCTGATGGATCTCCTGATTTTTCTACATACAATCCCGGAACCCTACCTTGCAATGCCTGCATTGGATTACCGGAACTCATACTCTGACCTTGGACAGGACCCAAATCAACAGAGACGATCGAACCTGTCACATCTGCCTTTCTTTGGCTAGAATATCCTACCACCATCACTGCTTCCAGTTCGGCAATATCCTCTTCAAGCTCTACATTGATAATAGAGCGATTTCCCACTGTTTCATTGATGGTAGTGTATCCTACAAAGGAAAAAACCAAAACATCGGAAGGTTCGGCCTCAAGACTATAGCTTCCATCAATATCCGTAATCACTCCCTTGGAGGTTCCTTTCACAGACACTGTAACTCCGGGAATACCGTCACCTACTGTTTTGTCGGTGACTGTTCCTGACACTTTAGCTTGCTGCGCCACCAAAGGTGCAGCCAACAGAAAGGTCATTAAAATCAGTAATAGTTGTTTTTTCATAAACTATGGGTTTATTGGTTGTTGTTTTGATTAGGTATCTGCCGGAATCACTCCGGCAGATGGTTTATTAATAGGTTGAGGGTTATTCGAAATTAAGATTGCATGTATTTTCTCTGAAGAAATGAATCGGAGCTTCGGTATGATCGACAAGACAAGGAGAAGCTGGAGAATTATAAATGAGAAAAAATGATGGCCATTGGCCAAAGAAATACCTATAGTGGGTACGAAATATAATCCGGGGATCAAGTTCGGATAACGGAGATTACTGACGCCCAGCCAACGGTAGAAATCATTCCCAAAAGCAGCACTTATATGGAATACACATAAGGATACACTAACTATAAAAAAACCAAGCAACCAATCTGGATAAATCCAGATAGCTTTGAGAGGAAACTCTGCTTCGGGCATGGCATTAGTCTCGTATCCGAATAATAATCCGCACAAAGCAGCTAACACAGCAAAATATATTGATTTTGTTTTCATTGGGTCTAATGTTGACACCAATGTAGCGTCCTTGCAAAATCAATTTTTACAAAGGCGTTCCTAAGATTTTCAATTTTGTACCATTACAATAAACCGAATGTAAAACCATCCCATAGAGTCTTTTCAAACGATTTCCTGAAAAATATCCCAAAAAATAAACTTTCAATATTGTTCCATACTTTCAAATCTATTCTACTTTACTCCAAAAGCTTCTCCCTAAATTCACTTGGAGTCAGATCATATGTATTTTTGAATACAGTTGAAAAATAAGCTGCGGTTTTAAATCCAGTCTGGAATGCAATCTCAGCGATGCTATGTTCTTTATTTCCCAACAAAAATTTTGCTTTCTTAAGCCTTACCTTATTGATGTAGTCATTGACTGAATAGCCCAAGGCTGATTTCACTTTTCTATACAGCTGCCCCCTAGAGAGTCCCAACTCCATGCAAATATCATTTACTCCAAAATCGGGATTGGATAGATGCTTTTCAATAACGGAATTAAAGGAATTGATAAATTTCTTATCCGATTTTTCTGGTTTACCATCCACGGCTTTGTTTTCGCTGACAGGCAAAGCATGAAGAAAATGCTGTTCGATTTTAGACCTGTTGAGCAAAATCGCATTGATTCTCTCCAAAAGCACAGTCATACTGAATGGCTTGGTCATATAATCTTCCACCCCGGACTTGATCCCTTCCAACAAGTCTTCCTGGGAACTTTTTGCCGAAATCACTATCACAGGAATGGAAGCCGTCCTTGGATCTTTTTTTAATCTGGAAATCAAGTCAAGCCCATTTTCATTTTTGATCATCAAGTCGCAAGTAATGAGGTCAGGAACCATATCGGTAGCTTTGGAAAAGGCAGTTTCCACATCTTGTGCTTCCAAGATTTGGTACCTTCCAGAAAGACCTTTTCGCAAATATTCACGGATGTCGGCATCATCCTCGATCACAAGGATGGTCTTTTCGGACTGGGGAGTCTCCTTGGAACTGTTTTTCTCCAAAAATTCAGACACATAACTCTCATGATCCAGGATCAAGCCCCTATAGTCAGTTGCCAAGAATTCATCTTTTCCAAAATGGGCATTTCCCATCTTCATCCTGATCTCAAAAACAGTACTCTCCCCCAACCTACTCCTCACATTGATCTGTCCGTGTTGGGCTTCCACCAATTCCTTCGCCAAAGCCAAGCCCAGTCCCGTACCTACTTTTCGGATACCCGAATTCCCTTGATAAAACCTGTCAAATACATGAAGGATTTCTTCCTGGTCCATTCCTTCTCCATTGTCTTCCACTTGGATGACAACTTCATGCTTGAGGATATCCTGAAAGATCCTGATGTAAATAAAGCCCTTGGAAGGTGTAAATTTGAAGGAGTTGGATAGAAGGTTAAAAACAACCTTATCCATCATCACAGGGTCAAACCACAGCTTCAGGCCAGGCTCCTCGCACAACAATTTGAATCTGATGTGATTGGTATTGGCTGTTTTGGTAAATACGGACATGATTTCTTCAAAAAAAGGCACCAAAGCCAACTCAGAAACTTTCACCCCCATATGTCCATGGTCAATCTTTCTAAAATCCATCAATTGATTCACCAAACGCAAAAGTCTGTAAGTGTTTTTTCTGATCAATAAAAGGTCATCCTTATATTGGGGAATATCCTTGGAATTCAACATTTCCTCAACCGGTCCCTGGATCAAAGTAAGGGGGGTTCGGAATTCATGGGAGACGTTTGTAAAAAATTCCAGTTTATGCTGTGTCGCCTGTTCTGCTTTTTGGGAATACTCGATGATTTGCTCTTGTTGGCTGAGGATTTCACCATTCTTTTTCTTCAACTCCTCATTGATCACTTGCTTATCTTTCAGTGACTTGAAAACATACACCAAGGATCCAATTGCCACAAAAAGCGTAATCCCAAACACAATCAAAAGACCTCTTTGACTCTGGTAAATCTCTATTTGGGAAGCGATCATTTCTGTTTGCCTGGAAATATTAGCCTGCTGATTGATGATGCGATCAGTCTGTTGCTTCATGATCCTGACATTGGAAAAATCCACAGCTGCAGTTTGCAGGAGGTTTTCTTTTTCATAATTTTCATTGGACAATATCCTCCAGGCGGTCTCTATCGCTTTGTCTCCACCTGTAGGATAGAAAAAAGTTGCATCCAAAATCCCATCACTCACTGCTTGGAGTCCTGCCCTGGGGCCTGGAAGCGCATCTATCCCAATGATTTTGACATTTTCAATGCCAAATTCCTTGCATAATTCACCTGCCGAGATCGCCATGACGTCATTGTGGCAAAATATCAAATCAAAGGAGGCATCCCTGTTATCTGTCAAGAACTTCCTGAACCTTTCCTTAGCTACTTCCCTTTCCCATTCGCCCTCAATCTGATATTTGAACTCGAAATCTGTCCCCTCCAATGCCTGCTGAAGACCTTGATGCCTGTCTTTTGCCGGTGAACTTCCCCGAAGCCCCCAAATTTCCAGAATATCAGAATACCCGGGATACGTGTTTTTGATGTATTGCCCCACGGTCTGCCCAATTTCATAATTATCCCCACCGATGTAAGCAGAGTATTGGTTGGAGTTTATCTTTCTGTCGATGACTATCACAGGAATCCCGGATCGAAACACTTCCTCCACAATCCCGGTAATAGGCTCGGATTCATTGGGTGAAACGATCAATAAATCCACACCCATTTTCTGAAACTCCCTGATGTTTTCTATCTGGGTTTCACTATTGCCTTTGGCATCTTTGATTTCAAGTTGGAGCGTTGGATAAAAAGAAAGCTCCCTGTACATCTCTTCATGCATGGCCTGCCTCCAAGCATCATTGCTCACACACTGGGAAAAACCAATCACAAACTTTTTCTCTTCTTTGGGTTCACAAGCTATCAAAAGGAACAATAATAGAATATATGTAAGTGTTGATCTGAAAACTGAGGTCATTCTGGCAATATTAGGATGCATATTTAAAGATAGAAAAGTTTTTCCCAATTCAAGAACATGAGTTTTCAGCCCACTATAAAATTGATTACTTTAGCCTATATAACTTATCTGAAACATGTCTTACCTTTCTAAAATCTCCTCACCTACCCTATTGATCGACGAATCAATTTGCAGAAACAATCTGGAAAGGATGTCAAGAAAAGCCCAGAAACACGGAATGAAACTTATCCCGCATTTCAAAACCGGGCAATCCAAGGAGATTGGAAAATGGGCAAGAGAATATGGGATCAAAGAAATTACTGTTTCATCCATCAAAATGGCAAATTACTTTTCAGGTGACAGTTGGGACAATATCCATATCGCATTTCCTTTCAATCCTTTGGAGGCCAATACGCTTGATCAATTGGCAAGCAAAACCAGAATTTCCGTGCAATTGGTAAATGCCGAGGTAACTGAAATTCTTTGCAATTCACTCAAAAATGAAGTTGGTTTTTTTATTGAAATCGATGCAGGTTATGGACGAACAGGTGTGGAAGTGAGTGATTTTGGAACAATAGAAGCAATTCTCAGAAAGGCGAAGGAAAGCAGCACATTGGTTTTCAAAGGATTCTATATTCATGCTGGACATACTTACTATGAAAAAGACATTCCAAAAATATACGAAGAGACACGCTTAGCCTTGAATATGCTCAAAAACAAATACAGGACAGAGTACCCAAATTTGGTAACACGATTGGGAGATACACCCGGCTGCTCTACAATGGATGACTTTGGCGATATCGACGAAATGGGACCAGGGAATTTTGTGTTTTATGATTTGACTCAGGAAAGAATCGGAAGCTGTCAAAAAAAGGACATAGCCGTGGCATTGGCAGCACCGGTGGTGGATATCAATAAAGAGAAGAAAACCATATTAGTCCACGCAGGAGGCGTTCATTTATCCAAGGATGTATTGAATGAGCCAGATGGAAGCAGGAATTTTGGGGAAATTGTGCTTTTGAATGATCAAGGATGGATATTTCTATCTGAACATTCCTATGTCAAAAGCATTTCGCAAGAGCATGGCATCATCCAAGCTTCTGATGAATTGATTGAAAAAACAAAGGTAGGAGACCTATTGGGAATCCTACCTGTGCATAGCTGTATGACAGCTGATTGTATGAAATCTTACCTCAGTTTAGATGGGCAGTGGGTTGACCATGCTGAGGGGAATTGAATTTAATTGATAAAGTAGACTATCCCAAGCTTAAATACGGTACTATTTCTTCCAAAAGCCTGAAACCTAACCTCGGGATTAATTCCCAATTCATCGGAAATTTTAATCATTCCTCCAGCACCGAGGTTCATCGAATTATAGTCAAATCTTCCTTGGGGATTAAATTCAAAGACCCTTCTATAAAACCCATAGCCTGCGGTCACATACCATTGTTTTTCCTTTTCTGTCAAATAATACCTTGCGTTGATATCAAAGCCTCTTGCATTTCCTGTAGCTGGCACGAAAAAAGTGAATGATGGAACTACTGAAAAATAATTCAAAGGAAAATATTCACCGGTGAAATTCAACCCGAAGAAGGGTTTATCATAAGCCATTTCATAAGCGTGAATGGCCCTATATTGATTCTTATACTGCGCCGAAGCTGATTGAATTACCAAGAACAATATTGTTACAACTAAGAAACTTCTCATTATCTATTTTAATTAAAATGCAAAATCTCGGGTAAGTGGTTTTCTTTTTCCCCTAAAATCAAAAGTGTACATGACATTGAGCCTGATAATATGTCGATTTCTATAAGTCGCAGGCATGGCTGTTGGACCATAAGTCCACATATGCCCCCCAAAAAACATGTAGTTATTGTAGGTATAACCTATAGCTGTATATATCCTGTTCTCTTCAAAAATATTCCAAACTTCTTTCCCTGTTTCGAAGAAAAACTCATTGGATGGAGCAATGAAAAATGTTTTGTTTTCCATCCTTGGCTTATTCAAAGGCACATATGCAGTGATCTTGTACCTCCAACGATCTGTATAATTAAACTCTGAACCTACGTTGTTACTCCTTTTGAACCTATGCTCAAAACGGAACTGGTGGAGTACTTTCACTGGCCCAACAGACTGGGTCAACAACCACTGATGCCAAAACCTCGGCTCCAAAACAGAATCTACATACTCAGGATTCCCTCTTTCCGGGGCAAAATTCCAAACCAATGTAGGACCAAAAGTCACTTCAAAATAATCGGTAAACATATAAGTCATACCAAACCTATTGTACAGTTGACTCATTCTTCCTACGAAATCGTGTCTATTGTCAGCGCTAGATCTTCTCCTGTAATGATTCTCTTGGTACCACCACCATTTATCTGAGAATCTAAGCTTGAGATACAAACCATTCCAATTCTCAGTAGTGGCAGGCAAGCCGATTTTTTCATCTGGGATAACTACATTCTGACTATTTGCAACATTTATACTTAAAAACAAGAGAATAAATACTACACTTAATTTTATTGACTTACTCAACATACTCGTCTGCATAATCATTTTCATAAACCTAAATCAGATTCAATTTTATCAATTGAAGATCTTCTGTTGAGCCTTCTTTCCAAACTTCTTGTATCCTCATTTCTCAGATCAGACATTTTCCTGATCAATGATTCTATTTTCTTAGTCCAATTTTTGATTTCAGCATAATTTGTTTCCTCAATGATGCTTTTTGTATAAAATTCAAAAAGCTTCTCGGCACTTTCAAACAACCTTTCTTTGAATCGTTGATTATATCTTTCATTGAAGAATGGGTTAAAAACCTCTTCCATGTAATATTCATCAAGAATTTCCCAATTTCCGGAGATATTTGTGAGTGTTTCATATTGGGTTTCCAATTCCTCTGTCAAATCCAACAACCTATCTGCCTCCTCTTTCTTGGTTGAATACTTTTCCGCTTGGGCATATCTTTCATTGATTCTTCCAAACTGTCCTTCCAAAATATTCTTCTTGATATTAGATATCATCGACCTTGACAAAGCGTCAAGCTCTGCGGTATCAGAATACAAAGTATCCAATCCTTCTTTCTTAGTCTGGATATCTTCTTCCAACACAATCAAATCCGAGTCCTCTTTGATCCTATTCAACTGCTTATCTGCATACTTTTTGACCGTCATGGTCTTTGCCTTCGTCTGGTTCAGATAATCTTCAAGGGCAACAAAAAACTCCTTCCCAAAATCCTTCACATTATACTCCAACTCCAACACCTTATCTTCATCCTGAAAGGAATATTTGATTTCATCTTTGTCCGTAATAAAATCCATCCCCTCGCTCACCATCTGCCCCAAATCATAGTACTGAATTTCTTTTGACCTAAGCTTTTCTATCAATTCTTTGGATTTACTGAGTTTTTCAAACTGAAATTCAAAAAAGGCAAATGCCGAAGATAAGGAATCGGACCTTTGTCTATTAAGCTTTAAAACATTCATTTCTTTGTAATCCTCGTTGATCTTTAGGATTTCATCAAATTTCCCTGGGATATCCTCCACAAGCTTCTGCTGAGCCCTACTCAGTTCAAATACAAACTTCTTGGTATGTATGGGATATTCTATCAAAGAATCGTCTTGGTTGACAAATTTTTGGTCGTAACGCAAGATTTTGACCAAAAAATCAGAAATAAAATTATTCCCAGCCTTTTGGGCCTGATATTGTTTAGAATTGGATAAAAAACCATCATTGAAGAGTATCCCAAAGCTTTGGTCAGCTATCCTGTAGCCTTCGTTATCCCCAGAATTGATTTTCTTCAACCGTGCAATCGTTTCGAAAAACACAACTTCATCTATAATCTCATCATCATTCAAGTCTCTTTTGACCAGGCCCAGTAAGAACCCATTTTCATAATTCCTTACTTCGCTAATTAGTTTGTCTGCATCCTGATAAACCAAAGTCCACTCTCCATGCATCACACCTTTATCATTGAGTTCTCCTCGGATGAAGTGTGTGTAGTTCCCAACAAATGATTTAAACTGAAATTTCCCTTGGATATCCCCATTGTTGAACAAAAACTCTTCTGCTTGTGCCTTTTTTTTCAGGCTTCCTCCCGAAAACTCATTTTCTTCAAAAACCCACCTCCCATTTGGTATTCCGTTGACATAGTTCGCCTTAAGCTTGATTTGGCTACTTGTCAGATCTGAAATTATCTTGAAATCAATCACATCCTTCAATTCAACCTGATGGTTTTCATCCAAATACTCCCACTGGCCTGATTTTTTGTCCCCTTCATAATAACCTTGGATGACCGTCTTCAAAAATCTCGTTTTGTCTTCAGAATCTTTTTCACTTCTCATAAACGAAAATTCCCCCTGCTTCAAAACCGCCCCTTCCTGGCCTTCTACCAACTGAAAAGTAGCTTCTCCTGTAATATTGTTGTATTTATACTCTCCTTTGTATTCATTTTGGGCTATAAGCTGTTTCGGAAAAACCAGCAGTAAAACAAATGATATATAAATTAATCCTTGAAAATTTCTCATATTTAGAATTTAACAAATTGATAATGTTATTGTTTTCTTCCCCTATTTCAAAATGTAAAAGTCCAAAAATTACGCCGAAATGGCAAAAAATATGACCTTTGTTTGGTTTTCTGCAAATAGACGGTAAAATTCACATCCCAAATCAATAAAATATTATTCCGTAAAATCATGGAAACATCAAATATTATTACTTAACCAAAGCCCTTTTGAACCAAATAATTTCCTCTTTTTATAATTGATTGCATACACAAAAAAAGAGGGTTTCCCCTCCTTTTTATTTATACCCTAGAGTCTTCATCATGCTCTCACTGGTCTGCTCTGGAGCAAAGAGCCAGTGTTTCACACTTCCATCTGTATCCCGATCGATGATCACATGCTTTGGTGCTGGGATTAGGCAATGTTGAATCCCTCCATATCCTCCAAGAGATTCTTGATACGCCCCTGTATGGAAAAACCCTATATATTGCTTTTTGCCATTGTCAGGTTTTGGAAGGTAGATGTTGAATTGGTGCGCTTCCGAATTGTAATAATCCATGCTGTCACAAGTCAATCCACCGAGGTTGATATTATGGTATTCTTCGTCCCAGTTGTTCACTGCCAACATGATGTATTTCTGGTTCAAGCCCCAGCTATCTGGAAGTTGGGTGATAAAACTCCCATCGATCATATACCAAAGTTCCTTGTCATTTTGGAGCTTTTCGTCTAGAATAGAATACAAGACTGCACCACTTTCCCCTACTGTATAGCTGCCGAATTCCGTGAAAATATTAGGTTCTACAGTATTGTTTTTGGCACACATCCATTTGATGTTTTTGATGATCTGCTCAGCCATGTACTGATAGTCATAATCAAAAAACACATTCGTTTTGATAGGCCAACCACCACCAATATCCATGGTGTCAAGGCTTGGAGCGATTTTCTTCAAATCCACATATTTTTGGATGAAGCGGGTCAATTCCGACCAATAATAGGCTGTATCCCTGATTCCCGAATTGATGAAAAAGTGAAGCATCTTCAAAGAAACATTTGGATTATCTTTGATTTTATCTTCATAAAGGCTCAGGATATCATTGTACCTCACCCCCAGTCTGGAAGTGTAAAACCCAAATTTTGGCTCTTCATCTGCAGCAATTCTAATTCCTACCTGAAAAGGGACTTTGACATGCTCCAAGTAATAATCTATCTCCGTCAAGTTATCAAGTACCGGTACGCAATTTACAAAGCCGTCATTCAACAATTCTGTGATATACTGCTTGTAAAGGTCCCTTTTGAAACCATTGCAAACTATATATGTCTCCTTGGTAATCTTGCCTTCTTTGTACAGACTCCTCACCAATGGAATATCAAAAGTCGAGGATGTCTCGATATGGATGTCGTTTTTCAATGCTTCATTCAAAACAAAGCTGAAATGTGATGATTTTGTACAATAACAATATGTGTATTTCCCTTTGTAGTCGTGGGTCTCTATTGCGTTCCCAAAGTAGGTTTTTGCATTTTGGATGTTCTCCGAAATCTTGGGCAAGTAAGTCAACTTCAAAGGAGTGCCGTAAGTCTCTATGATTTCCATCAGATTGACACCATTGAAATGCAACTCGTTGTTTTCCACTTTAAATTCCCTGGTTGGGAAGTCAAAAGTCTGTTGGATTAAATCAATGTATTTGTTCATCGCAGAATTTCAGATTTCGTCGGTTTTAAGGAATACAAAATTTGCTTATATTCTTGGGAATTCATAATGAAAAAGGGGAAAATCCTTTTGGACTTTCCCCTTAATTATTTTTACCGAGTATATTTTAGTCTACTATGCGAAGAGTTTTTGCAATAACAGACTTTCCTCAGCTTTGATTTTTCTTTGGTTTTCGATGATTTGATTCAATATACTTTTGAATCTGATCTCATCCTGAATGCTCTGAATAAATTTGTTCAGGTATGCCTTGACTTCGATCTCGTTACTTGCATAATATTTCAAAGTAAAAGTCTCTCTTTCTGACACATACTCCAATATCACACCTTCAGGCTTACCCAAGCTTGCCAATCCCCTGAACAACCCTTTTAGGGAAGCAAATGATTCGTTGATTTGAAAATAGACTGCATGAAAAGTCTTTTTCACTTCTGGGAAATTCGGAAAGCCAAAGCTTGTCGTGTCTACTACATCCACCATCTCACACATCGCAAGTATATCCATTGCTCCCAATTCCTGTGATTGGGAAATTGAATTTCTGCTGATGTTTTGAAAAGCAAATGCATTGGCATTGTTGTTTTCAGAAGAGATAGTTGCTGTAACTGACATAGTATTGAATTTAAGTATTTCACAGTATCATTTGTAGCTTTTGCTGTAATGACTCTTCAAAAGTAATTGATGGATTTCTAATTTCCTAATAACCCTATAATTTTTATAGGGTATTAATCGAAAAAATTTCTTTTACGCTCTTTTTCAGCACTATAACTGAGACAATTCTACGATTGATTTATTCAAAACACCGACCATTTCAGCCCTAAGTTGAAAAAAAAGTTTCCTTATTCTGCAAGTTTCTTCATCAGTACATTCCCCACAGGATTCATAAAATTTTTCGGAAACACATGGGATCAAAGCCACCGGGCCATCGATTATTCTCATAAGCTGGGTGACTGTGATTTCATTTGGATCCTTAGCCAATGAATACCCTCCTACCGGTCCTCTCATACTCTTTACCACCTGATGGGTACGCAAATCCCTCAGGATATTTTCCAAAAATTTGTAGGGAATATTTTCTTGTTCTGATATGGCTTTCGCAGAAATGGGGGTTTGCTCCTTATTTTCATAAAGAAACAAGATTGTCATAATTGCGTATTTGGCTCTTTTGGATAACATTTACAAACTAATTTATCGAGCCAAAGTACAAAAAAGAATACGAATTCCCGCAAATTTCCGGTAAGTAAATCAACTGGGCAAGTTTGGTGGGTAAAAGTAGGCAATCACAAGAAGAAATTGTAGAACAAACTTTTCCAAAGTTCAAAACTTTGGAAAAGTTATATCAAGACCCCATCAGACTTCCTGAAAATCCCCGAAATTAAAAAATCGTTAAATAGAATGTTCTAATACTTAAGAAAACAATCAGAACACCAACAATAAACATCAGTATTTTAGGATTCATTTTTTTACATATAATAGCAGCAAATGGCGAAGCTACCACCCCACCTATAATCAAGCCTAAAACAGGCGCAAGACTAAGTTCTTTGATAAAGAACAAAAAGGTAGTTGCACTTGCCAAAGAAACAAAAATCTCCACGAAATTGCCCGTTCCAATGGCAAATCTTGGCACTTGGCCTTTGCCCAAAAGTGTAGAGTTCACAATAGGGCCCCATCCCCCACCCCCTATGGCATCTGCAAATCCACCGACACCAGCCAGGTATGAAATACTTCTTTCTTTTGGATTAAATGCCTTTTTCTTGCCCTTGAATACTTTTGACAAAATAACCAACCCCATGATCAATAGGTAAATCGAAACTACCGGTTTGATCACATTACTGTCTATATTGGAAAGGAAAAATGCTCCTATCGCAGCACCCAGTACACCAGGAAGTATTAATCTTTTGGCAAGATCCCATTTGACATTGCCGAGCTTCCAATGGGAAAACCCTGAAGCCAAGCTGGTAAATACTTGGGCAAAATGAACCCATGCACTTGCCACAGCCGGCGGAATCCCGATGCCAAGAAGAATGGAATTGGAAGTAACGCCATAGGCCATCCCCAATGCACCATCAATGGTCTGGGCTACAAAACCAACCAGCAAAAACCAAAGGAACATCTCCCAATCCAAATCCTGTACTGTTAAAATACCGGAAAATGATTTGTAGCTAATCAACAGGATAAGCAAAAAACTTATACCAAAAAACACTCCCCAAAATGGTTCTTGTTTGATTTTCAAAATAACTCTATTCATCACTTTTGTTCAATTATGGGCGCAATCTAATAAGGAAATCATGTATAAACAATAAACCCTATATGTTTTATAGGAATTGTTGCATAACAAAACTATTGAATTGAATATTTTAAGGTGACACCATAGGTTCTTGGATCTCCCAACACCCCTGCATAATGACCAATATTGCCCGCACCGGGCAGTAGTTGTTCAAAATAATTTTTGTCGAAAATATTTCTGCTCCAGATAAAGACCGAAAAACCTTCTGCTGTCCTAAAGCCAGCCCTGACATTGACCAATTCATATCCATCTACATTAAGGTATTGGGAGGGAGAAGGACTGGATGAGAATTCAGATCTGAAGAACCCTTCAAATGCGATAAATGATTTCCCTTCTTTGGAAATAAATTTTGAATCTTTTGTGAGCTCAGCTCCTACTGAACCAGCCCATTTGGATATTCCTGGCAATCTACCTCCTGAGATATCCTTGAAACTTTCACCACCAACTTCTTCCAAGGGTACTGGTGCATTTTCAAACTTCACATATTTTCCATCTGTGTAAGCTACAGAGCCAAAGAGCTTGAAATTCCTAGATACGGAGATCGATCCATCCAGTTCAGCTCCAGCAACTCTCACCAATTCGGCATTTGCCAAATACCCCCTATTGACACTCAAATCTGGGGTTTGCACCAGTGTTTGGAAATTTTTTATGTCTGATCTGTGAAAAATCAGGTTTAAGGTGGATCTTTTGGTCGGATTGGTCTTTATGCCCAATTCATAATGGGAGACATCTTCCGGCTCGATCCTCGCAAGGTCAAGAATCGTGACGCCATTTTCCCTAGGCAATCCACCCAAGTTAATCCCTACAGGCTTGAAACTCTTGGAGTAAGTGGTAAATGTGTTGATCCATGAATTTGCAGCGTATGCCAAAGTCAATTGTCCTGAGAAATTTGATTCACTTACCTCCGCTTCGAATTCTTGGGCGTTGTAAACAGAATTCTTCAGTGCCAATAATTGTGGATCATCTGTCTGCAAACCTCCATAGACTTGTCTGTCAAATTCAACCTTCTTTTCATCATAGTTGAACCGAATGCCTGGCAATACGCTGAATTTATCTGTGACTTTCCAGTCCAACTGACCAAAAACAGCACCACTAAAACTCACCAAGCTATTTCTTGTCTTTGTACCATATCCTTCCAGCAAGCCAGGGGTTTGCCACAATTCACTCGTTGAGCTCTGCACAAACCTCCACTGATCTCTTCCCGATTCTTCTGTATGTGTATCATTTGATCTCAGGTTTTGGGCAAGCCCATAGACTCCGATCACACCACTAAGTTTTGAGGAAAAATCTCCTGCATACCTTATTTCCTGTGACCACTGATCATGTTTGGACGGTGCCTGAGACAATGACAATGCTTGCAACCCAGTGAAATCCCTGTCATTGGAAGGATCCCAATTCCAATATCTCCAAGCGGAGGTAGCTGTCAAAGTACCTGGTCCAACTTTGTAATCTACATTCGCAGAAACCCCACCAAGGTCATTTCCCGATCTCCATGGGGTATCATGATCTATGATTCTATCAAATGGATTTTGGGTAGGAAGGGAGTAGTTTAGGTCTGCTATGATTTGATTAAATTGCCTAAATGGCTGCCTTCTTGTCTCTACGACTCCAGCGACCACCTGTGCAAACCCATCTGGTCTTTGTCTAGTGGCATCAGCTGCTACCAATATTTCCAAGTTATCGTTTGGCAAAAAAAGCAATTGTCCGCGAAGTCCTAGGTTGTTGATTGTATTTACATGTTTTTGGGTGGTCACATTGTAAAGTGTACCATCCCTATGACTTCCTGAAAATGACAACCTGCCTGCAATCTTTTCTGAAAGAGGTCCTGTTATTGAACTCTTCGATTGGATAAAACCCAAATTTCCAAAACTGGTTTCAAAGTTCACTTTTGGCTGAAAGCTTGGTCTTCTTGTAGTAATATTAAATGCACCAGAAGTTGTGTTTTTGCCAAAAAGTGTCCCCTGCGGCCCTCGCAGCACTTCTATCTGCTCAATATCAATAAAATCAAGTGTAGTCACCGCAGGTCTTGCATAATACACCCCATCTACATAAAAGCCCACTCCTGGATCTATCCCATCATTGGTCAGGCCAAAAGTAGAACCAAGCCCCCTGATATTCAAGGTAGTGTTTCGGGGATTGGATGAATAAAGCTGAACACTGGGAACAAGTTCTTTGAGTCTGTTCACATTGAATGCACCGGCTTCTTCCACCAGAGCACCAGAAACCACCGAGATAGGTATTGGCACTTTCTGAATCTCTTCTGCCCGCCTACGTGCTGTAATCACTACTTCGGCTAGGACATTTTCATCTTCCAACACAATCATCAGAGGTGGAGCAGATAGCTGATCGATCCTTTGGGATTTTGATTCAAAGCCAACAAAACTAAACTCCAGTGTAAATGGAGGCTGTATGTCCGTGGAAATCCTGAAATTACCGTTTTCATCTGTTAGGGCAAAATCATTTGACCCTTTGATGACCACTGTGGCCCCAATCACTGACAAGCCATCAGAATCAAGGACTGTCCCGGAGATAATTCCTTGGCCCAATCCAATCCTGGAAATCCCCAGAAATAATAGAAATGAAATGTAGCGTGCTTTCATAAATTAAGTTTTTAATAGGTTTGGTTAAATTTACACTATTCAGATTATTCACACTTATATAGTATGATTTATATTATCAGGATTTCAATTGTTAATCCGAAATGCAAATGTAAAAACAAAATCACAAAAACCTATATATCCTACCGTTTTTATAGGATATTTATTTTAATCCCTGGCTTCTTTTATGGACCTTTTACTTAAGGGCTTTTGGTGTACGTCTGGTAAACACAAAAGACCGTATGCTTTACAATTACTTTTTCGACCTTATTTTGCTCTTCTATATTTGGATTGTTCTTTTTTGGAAAACGTCTTCTACCTCCCTGAAATCCTAAATTGCCATTCTTTTTGAAGTAAAGAAAAATTCAACAATTTAAAACACAGTAAAAAAAAGACACCTCCCTTACTTCTATTATCTAAAGCTAAACTAGCACCAAAATCAAATTTGGCATGCTCTACAATTTGTGGATATTCTCTACACAATGCAGAATCAAACTACACTTTTGTTTGTGAAAACCATAAAAAACCATGTTTTAACCTCGATTTTTCGTTTGGAACAATTCTAGCCCAAAACATTTTCCAACACCTATTTTACTACCGATGAAAAAAGACACTCTACTTATTATTTTGACTTTTCTGGCACTGATACCAATTTCCACCAATCAGTTAGTAGCTCAAGGAACCACCAGTTCAGGTATGACAGGTCTAATTTTAGATGCTGAACAAGAACCACTGCCTGGTGCTACCATCCAGGCAGTCCACAAGCCTTCTGGCACGAACTACACCATGGTCACCCAGCCAAACGGAAGATATACCATTCCCGGCATGCGAACCGGAGGACCTTATGAAGTGACAATTTCATTTATAGGTTTCGAACCCAAAGTATACAACAACATCACACTGAGACTTGGACAGCGCTATGTCCTAAACGTAACAATGGACGATGAAGGGATAGAAATGGATGCTGTGGAAATAGCATCATTCAAAGATCCACTGTTGAATGACGAAAAAACAGGCGCTTCCACTACCATCAACAGGGAAGCTATCACGACTATGCCTACATTGAGCAGAAGTGTGCAGGACTTCACAAGGCTGACACCTCAATCTTCCGGTGAATCATTTGCTGGACAAGATCCAAAGGCTATCAATTTCTCCCTGGATGGAAGTGTATTCAACAACTCTTTTGGGCTATCCGGATCTATCCCTGGAGCACCTACGGGATCTACACCTATTTCCTTGGAGGCAATTGAGGAAATCCAAGTCAACATCGCGCCATACGATGTGACCCAAGGTGGATTTACGGGAGCAGCAATCAATGCAATCACAAGGTCTGGTGACAATGAAATGCGAGGCTCAGCCTTTATCAACAACAGAAACCAAAGGATGGTCGGCACCAATGCCAGAGGTTCTGATGTAGTTACAGAAGATTTCAGTGTGCAACAATATGGCTTTAGACTCGGAGGACCAATTATCAAAAACAAACTGTTCTTCTTCGTCAGTGCCGAATCGGAAAGAAGAAGTGACCCAAACTCACCCTTCGTAGCTGCGGCACCAGGCAGGACTGGCGCCAATGTCACCCGAGTACAGAAATCAGACATGGATGAACTAAGGGGATTCTTAAACGACAACTTTGGATATGATCCAGGAGAATATGAAGATTACAATCTACCAACCAAATCAGATAAATTTTTGATCAAATTGGATTACAACATCAATGAAAACCATAAATTAAGTGCAAGATTCAATACTTTGATCTCCTCCAAAGAAAGACCTGTGGCCAGAACATCCTTAGGGTTTGGAGGCAGAAACCAAAACTTGTTCTCACTTAGTTATCAAAACTCTAACTATTTACTCCTTGACGATATCTACTCTGGCATAGTAGAGCTCCAATCTAATTTCGGGAGTAAATTCTCCAATGAACTTCGCTTTGGATTGACTTCAAACAGGAGTTCAAGGACTTGGGGAGGTGGAAATTTCCCTATGGTAGATATTCTTGAAGCTGGTAGAAATTACATTTCATTTGGTACAGAATTGTTATCCCAAAACAGGGGCTTGGATTCCGACACCTGGCAAATCCAAAACAACTTCACCGCCTATCTTGGCAACCACACGATTACAGCAGGTTTAAACTTTGAATATTTTGATTTCCGATACACATTTACACCGACATTTTTCGGACATTATGTTTACAATTCCCTAGATGATTTTTACCGAGATGCAGCTGGTGAAGAAGTAGAGTTGAGAAGATTCCAACGTCAATATTCTGCGCTTCCCGGCGGAGGTATCCCAACAGCCAATACGCAAGCATACATTGCAAGTGCATATATCCAAGACGAGATAAATGTAACTAACAATCTAAAAGTAACTGCAGGATTAAGGCTTGATGTTCCATTTTATGGACAGACTGCCGAAAGGAATGTTGCCGCTGAGAGCCTGAATTTCCAAAAGCCAAATGGCGAACCTGTAACTATCAGAACAGACAAGCTTCCCGAACCACAATATATGTGGAGTCCAAGACTTGGCTTCAACTGGGATATCCTTGGAGATCGGAGCTTTCAAGTACGCGGAGGGACAGGCTTGTTTTCAGGAAGACCTATCTACATCAACATTTCCAATATGGTCAATACCAATGGAATTTTACAAGGACAAATTAGAGAGGATAATACCACCAACTTTCCTTTCAATCCGGATGTAAATGCTTACATCCCTTCCAATGGGGGTGCTCCTGACACCTATGATCTAGCCTATATAGACCAAGGGTTCAGGAATCCTCAGGTTTGGAGGTCAAATATTGGAATCGATAAGGATTTGTTTGGAGGATTGGTTGCTACTTTCGAGGCAATCTATACCCAACAAGTGAGTGATCTCCTATTCTATGACTCAAACTTGCGCCCATCGACCAGAAATTTGGCCGGACCTGATGATAGACCACTTTACGGATTTGGTGATGAAGAAAACAGGTTGAACCAAAACATCACAAATGCAGTGGTATTGGACAATACTGACCAGGGGTACTCTTATAGTTTGACATTCCAATTACAGAAAAACTTCAGCAGCGGACTCCACGCGATGGCAGCATACAACTATGCTGTAGCAAAAAACATGGTGGATGGAAATACACAGCACTACCTTTCTTATGAAAATATCGCATCAGTCCGAGGTGGCAACTATCCTGAATTAGGCTTCTCTTTAGATGACCAAAGACATCGATTGATAAGTTCTGTTGGGTATAGAAAAGAATATGCTAAAAACCTCGCCACCTCTGTTTCATTGTTCTATGAACTCCGAAATCAAGGTGTGGAATCTTATGTCTACAACACAGATATCAATGGAGATCAGATCGTCGGAAACGATCTACTGTTTGTGCCTACAACTACGCAACTAAATGAGATGCAATTCGAGCCACTGACCGTGAATGGGACAACATACAGTGCTGCAGATCAAAGGGCTGCATTCAACCAATTCATCGAACAAGATGCCCACTTAAGCACCAGAAGGGGAATGTATGCTTTGAGAAATGGTGTTCAATTTCCAGTTGTCGGAAGACTTGACCTTTCTTTTATGCAGGAATTTTTCCTCAACATCGGCGGAAAAAGGAATACGCTCCAAGTGAGGGCTGACATATTCAACTTCACAAATATGATCAACAATAAATGGGGTGTGGGTCAAATCATTACAAACGAGTCTCCTATTGGCATTGTAAATATTGATCCGACAACCAATGTCCCAACCTATCAAATGAACCCATCCAATGGGAGTCTAGTATCTGATAGCTTCACCAGAACTGCCAATATTGGTGACGTATGGCAAATGCAGCTAGGCTTAAGGTATATTTTCAATTAAAACAAAAATTTAAAATAGGGCTGCCTGAAATACATTCAAAAAAACGGTTGATAAGTTTATTGAGATGGCAGCCCTGATTTTTTAGCCGTTCATTATTAGATGGTTTTTATTTTTGGGAAAATAGTTTAGTTTTGATAAACTTATGCCTTCCCTAAAAATGCCAAGTAAATTCCCATTCCAATTTTTCGCTTTGCTTTCATTGATTTGGATCATCCCAATCGAAGCCATTTCGCAACAAAACTTCAAATTTGGCAAGTATGAAAAGCATGAAATTGAACTCCTCGCATGTGAATTTGAACCAAATGCTGAAGAGGTAATACTATTCCACTTGGGAAACAGTCATTTCGTCAATGGACAAATCAACACCAATTTTCATCTCAGAAAAAAAATACTGACGCCCAACAGCAAGGATTTGGCCAATATATCTATCAGATATTATCATGGCAAAGATGGGGTTGAAAGTGTCAAAAACATCAAAGCACAATTAGTCAACTTTGAAAACGGCACTGAAACGGTGCATAAGCTTGGCAAAAACGAGATTTTTGAAGTGGATTTACCCAATGGATATAAAGAATTCAGGCTGGCATTTCCCCAAGTCAAAGCCGGATCCATTATAGAATATTCGTACGACAAGATTGACAAGTATATTACTTTTATAGATGGATGGACTTTTCAGAACACAGCTCCTACATTGATTTCAAGATACACCATTGGGATTCCCGAAAGCATGGGATACAACATGCTCCGACAAGGTCAAAAAACTATCCAAACAGAATATACAGTGACTGGCAATGGAGGTTATTCATGGGAATTGACAAATCTTCATTCCATCCAAGAAGAACCATTTATCAATAACTACATAGATTACTTGGAGAGGTTGGAATTTCAACTTTCAAATTACTTAGGCAGATCCAACTCTGGATATGGCCCTTCAAGTCTGGAAACCGTGAATGTCTTGAATACTTGGGAAAAGGCGGGCAATGACATTCTTGATGCCTCAAACTATTACAGCTACCTCAAAACAAAAAAGGGAAAGGAGATTATCCAAGGTGAAATATTTGAAGGAAACAGTGATTTCGAGACAAGCAAAAACATCTACAAGTATGTCTCGGAAAATTTCACCACCACAAAAAAGAACGGGATCATCCCCAGTCAAACCCAAAAAGAGCTTATCAATGCCAAGTCAGGAACAAAAGCCGATATCAATCTGATCATGATGTCACTGTTACATTCCAAAGGCATAGAAGCAAACCCTGTCCTCATCAGCAGCAAAGGAAATGGCAGAAGCAAACTGGTTGAGTATCCATTTATAAGCCAATTCAACCAATTGATCATACAGGCAATTATTGATGGGCAGCCAATTTACCTGGATGCTTCCAGTTACGGACTTCCCATGGGATACCTGGATATCGACAATCATGTCAACCAAGGTTTCCTGTTAAAGGAAAAAGACAGTAAGGTGATAGATATTCTGCATAACCATAAATCAGGGATTTCCCAATCTGTGCATATCTCTTTTGACAACAATCAGGTCAACTACAACAACAGTCTAAGGTTTGTCGACTATGAAATGATCCTTTTCAAAAAAAAGGATTTGGATGATGAAGAGTCTATAAAAAACCATTTTTTGAAAGACAATTCTGACAACATACAGAATTTTTCCATAATAGAAAATGCAGAAAGTTGCAGGTTGGATTTTAAATTTGACTATGTAAAACCGCTTCAGCTAGGAGCAGACATTATTTACCTTGCACCATTTCAATATGTCAAATTTAGCTCCAACCCATTCAAACAGGAGTACAGGGTATTTCCTGTAGATTTCAAACATACCTTCTCGGATCGGTATAGCGTAAGGCTTACCATACCAGAAGGTTATCAGATAGAACAGCTTCCGGAAAATCTGGCTGTGACTATGTCTGAAAATGAAATTACCTTCCTAAGCAATTCTTCCATGATAGGTAGTGAAGTCATCATCAATATAGTTTTTGATATGAAAAAGCCTATCATCTTGGCAAACAAATACCAAGAGTTGCAGACTATCCTTGATCTTATCATAAAAAAAGTCACGGAGCCCATTGTTTTGAAAAAGAGTTGATCACTTAGGTGCATGCCTGAAATCCAATCAAAACCATACCTCAAATGGTTTTTCGGTCAATAATGTCTATTTTTGCACTGCCTTATTCCTAGAAGAAGAAGATAAACCCGTATATAAATACCCAATATGAGAAAAATCAAATTAGTGGAAGTCCGTTCGGAGATCGCTGCCGGAACGAGAGGTGCCAGCTTAGGCATAGATGCATTGAAAATTGCCAGTCTGGACAAGAAATCCAATTTTTTCACAAAATTCACTCCAATCAATGTCCCCGATGCCAACAGCTTTTTATGGAAGGGCAACAAACATCCACATGCAAAATATATTGACGGAGTATATCAGGTTTTGAAGAACGTCCATAGCACGATAGAGACCTTGAGGCTGAACAAAAAATTCCCGATTGTATTGGCGGGAGATCACTCTACCGCTGCAGGCACGATCATGGGCATCAAATCTGCCAATCCAGACAAAAGACTTGGTGTGATTTGGATAGATGCACATGCTGACCTCCATACACCCTATACTACCCCATCAGGCAATATGCACGGTATGCCATTAGCCATGTGTATCAAGACTGACAATCTTGAATGTCAAATCAACGAACCTGGGGAAGAGACCATCCAATTTTGGGAAAAGATCAAAAACATCGGAGGTGAATTCCCCAAAGTAAGTCCGGAAGATATCGTATTCATCTCAGTGAGGGATACCGAAGAACCAGAAAACCATATCATCAGCAAAAACGGAATCAAAAATTTCACTACAGAAGAGGTTAGGGAAAAAGGAGTCAAAGAAATAGCCCAACAAGCCCTTTCCACCCTAAAGGATTGTGAACAAATTTATATCTCATTTGATGTTGACAGCATGGATAGTTCCATCTCGGTAGGTACAGGCACGCCGGTACCCAATGGCTTGACAGTGGAAGAGGCTATCCAACTCAACACCGAACTTATCAAAGATAAAAGAGTCTGCTGTTGGGAGATAGTGGAAGTCAACCCTACCCTAGACACCGAAAATCTCATGGCGGAAAACGCTTTTGAAGTACTGGAAGCCACCACCAAGTCATTGGTCGACAACTATTGATTCTAAAACCCCGCCGCAAAAGCCGCTTGTTTACACAAAGGAATTTTCAATCCAAGTACAGTAGCAAGCCTTTACGTTCCTTCACAAACCATTGCGGCAAAAACTATGTTATGTCGCAATGGACACTAGGGTACGCAAAAAACTTTTTTACCCTGTCACCAAAAAAAATTGTGGCTATCTGCAGTCCCTTTAGGTGATGAAATCAGAGGTAAACTACTACAGATGACCATAAAAAATTACCGCTACATCATACAAACCTTTGCGTTCCTCTGCGAACCTTTGCGGCAATAAAGTTAAGCTGCAAAGAACGCTAGGGTACGCAAATAACTTTTTTGCACAACCCTCAAAAAAACCTTTGCGTTCCCCGGCGAACCTTTGCGGTAAAAAAACAACCCCAACAAAATTCCTTTGCTTATCTTTGTGGACTTAGCTGTAAAATCAATCCGAGTCAACAATAAAATAAAGATGAATTTAGAAGAACAGATTATTCCCGTAATTCAAAAAGGATTTAAAGAGATTTTTGATCATGAGGTTTCTCTGGATGAACTGGCATTACAACCAACCCGGAAGGAATTTGAGGGAAGTTTTACATTTGTGATGTTTCCTTTTTTGAAAGTCACCAAAATGGCTCCCGAAGCCAGTGGCAATAAACTCGGGGAATATCTGGTAGCCAACTCGGACTTGGTGGCTGCCTTCAATGTAGTCAAGGGATTTCTGAACCTTTCCCTAAGTCAAAATTCTTGGATTGATACATTTGGCAAGCTATACTCCAACCCCAATTTCGGACAACTTCCTTCAAATGGCCAAAAGGTGATGGTTGAATACTCTTCACCAAACACCAACAAACCCCTGCATTTAGGACACTTAAGAAATAACTTTTTAGGCTATTCCATTTCTGAAATCCTTCGTGCAAATGGCTACGAGGTCACCAAAGCCAACCTTGTCAATGACCGGGGAATCCATATATGCAAATCTATGGTCGCTTACCAGCATTTTGGAGACAATGAAACTCCCCAATCTTCGGGATTGAAAGGAGATCATCTAGCAGGTAAATATTATGTGATTTTTGACAAGGAATACAAAAAACAAATCAGCGAACTTGTAGCCCAAGGTCAGACGGAAGAGGATGCTAAAAAGAACGCCCCCCTCATGCTGGAAGCGCAAGAAATGCTGCGTAAATGGGAAGCCAACGACACAGAAGTTGTCAACCTATGGAAATTGATGAACGGCTGGGTTTATGAAGGATTCGAAGCTACCTATGAGAAAATGGGGGTGAACTTCGATAAATATTATTATGAATCTGACACCTATTTGTTGGGGAAAGACATCGTGGAAGAAGGACTTTCCAAAGGGATATTCTTCAAAAAAGACAATGGCTCCGCTTGGGTTGACTTGAGTGAAGAAGGCTTGGACGAAAAACTAGTCCTCAGAGGAGATGGTACATCTGTGTATATCACACAGGATATGGGCACATGCGATCTGAAACACAAAGATTTTGGTTTTGACAAATCCATCTATGTGGTAGGAAACGAACAGGATTACCACTTTGACGTTTTGTTCAAGATCATGCGAAAGCTGGGCCGTCCCTATGG
This sequence comes from Belliella marina, assembly GCF_042682445.1. NCBI lineage: Bacteria > Pseudomonadati > Bacteroidota > Cytophagia > Cytophagales > Cyclobacteriaceae > Belliella > Belliella marina. Next base: position 71,617 of record NZ_JBHUHR010000003.1, on the reverse strand, counting down.
CGATGGCTTGTACCATCTATCCTATGGAATGGTAGATCTCCCAACCGGCAAAATGAAATCCCGTGAGGGAACCGTGGTCGATGCAGATGACTTGATGCAGGAAATGATCGATACTGCCGAGACCCACACCAAAGAATTGGGTAAAATTGAAGGTTTTTCGAATGAGGAAGCTGCAGCACTGTACGAAACATTGGGTATGGGAGCTCTGAAGTACTTCCTACTAAAAGTAGACCCAAAGAAAAGAATGCTATTCAATCCACAGGAGTCTATTGAATTCCAGGGAAATACAGGTCCATTCATCCAATACTCCCATGCAAGAATCGCTTCCATACTCAGAAAGGCAGACCAGATTGGAGTGGATTATAAAACTGGGGGATTTGCCGGATTGGACACACTGGAAGATGCAGAAAGAGATTTGATCATTGTGTTGAATGATTTTGAAAAGAAGATCAGACAAGCAGGTGAAGACTTCTCCCCCGCCTTGTTGGCACAATACTTATTTGACTTAGCAAAAGAGTACAACAGATTCTATGCTGAGCAGCCGATTTTCAATGAATCAGATTCGAAGATCCAGGCTTTCAGAGTCGCATTATCCGCTTTGACAGCCAAAACAATCAAAGCAGGAATGAAGTTGTTAGGAATAAATGTCCCAGAAAGAATGTAATCCACTACTATGAAAAACCTATTTATAATTTTCGTCCTGATTGCTTTTGCCTGTACTTCCAGTGTACAAAAAAGTGACGGCAACAATTCAGAAACAATCACAGCAGAACAGACAACCATGGAAAAATCCATCTATGATTTCAAGCTCAATGATATTGATGGCAACGAAGTAGATTTCAGCCAATTCAAAGGCAAAAAACTCCTTTTGGTCAATGTCGCTTCCAAATGTGGATACACTCCTCAATATGAAGACCTTCAAAAACTCAATGAGGAATACGGGGACAAAGTGGTGATCTTGGGCTTTCCTGCCAATAATTTTGGTGGCCAAGAACCAGGGACAAATGAAGACATCAAGCAGTTCTGCACCGCCAATTATGGCGTGACTTTCCAGATGTTTGACAAAATATCCGTCAAAGGGGCTGACAAGCATCCGCTATACAGATGGCTATCGGACAAGGACATGAATGGATGGAATGACAAAGAACCATCATGGAATTTTTGTAAATATTTCATCGATGAAAACGGTGAATTGAAAAATTTCTTCGCTTCTTCTGTCAACCCAATGGATGCGGAAATCATCCAACTTATAGAATCATAGGTTAGCGTTTTTTTGTAAAGAAAAAACAAACCACAAGGAATACGAAAGCTACATATTGGTCACTTTGGAGGCAATCCTTTGTGAACCTTGTGAAACCTTGGTGATCCTTGTGGTTATTCATTTCCATTATATCTGTACTTTAAGCCGATTAAATCTTAAATGAAGGTTGGAATTGTACAGCAGTCCCTTTTTATTATTTTAGCAAAAAATACACAACGTGGAAATCACTCTTGCGAGTAAAAAACAAGCTTGGCTACATGCTATCAGACTGAGAACATTGCCACTAGCCCTTTCGAGCATATTGATGGGTTCTGTTCTCGCTGCCGTTCACAATCATTTCCGATGGGGGGTTTTCATCCTTGCCGCTATCACTACCGTCTTTCTACAGATTCTTTCCAACTTAGCCAATGACTATGGCGATAGTATCCATGGTGCAGACAGTGCAGATCGCAAAGGTCCAGTAAGGGCAGTCCAGTCTGGCGTGATCAGTCTTCCGGAAATGAAAAAAGCGATGATACTCTTCGGGATACTTTCATTGGCCAGTGGCTTGCTCTTATTGTATATAGGACTCAATAGCTGGAAGCTTTTCATCCTTTTTCTTGGGCTTGGAATCATGTCCATCATCGCAGCGATCACCTATACCTCCGGAAAAAAACCCTACGGATATGCAGGGCTTGGGGACATTTCCGTTTTTTTGTTCTTTGGGTTGCTGGGAGTATCTGGCACCTATTTTCTTCATTCATTAAGTTTTGATTGGACCATTCTATTGCCTGCCATGTCGCTGGGATTTTTCAGTGCTGCTGTTTTGAACATCAATAATATCCGCGATATAGAATCGGACACCAAAGCAGGCAAGAAGTCGATCCCCGTTAGGATTGGCAAAAAGGCAGGCATACAATACAATTGGGCATTAATAATCGGTGGAAACCTGGCGATAGTTCTTTTTGCCATCTTCCAATCATTCTATTGGGCGCTGCTCCCACTCTTGGTTGCACCAATCATGTTTCGTGTTGCTATCGGAGTCAGCAAAGGTGAAAACCCAGCGATGATTGATCCTTATCTCAAAAAAATGGCAATTTCCACTTTACTTTGGGTCGTGGCTTTTGCGCTGGGTTGGTTTATTTTCAATTAATACCCCAAACCTTTAATTTGGTTGTTTATTTTTTGTATTTTCCTGCATCTAACCAAAACTATTACCATGAAAACTATCCTCGTACCTTACGATTTTTCAAAAGAAGCGCAAAACGCCCTTGAGTTTGCCCAAGGATTGGCCATAAAAACCAAGGCCCACCTCAAACTATTGCATGTACTTGAAGCACCCACCATGACCTCATTGGGGACAATGGGCACGGTAGAAACTGGCAATGAAATTGATCAGATCTATGTCATTGAATTGATAGAAAAGCGAAAATCACAGCTTGCGGAAATAGAAGCTTTGCATGCAAGTATGAATTATAAATTTTCCACAAAATTGGTTTTCGGGAATCCATATGCAGGTATCACAAGAGAAGTGACTGAGTTCGATGCAAACCTTATTGTAATGGGCTCAAAAGGCACTAGTGGTTTGGAAGAGCTTTTGATCGGCAGCAATACAGAGAAGATTGTCAGAAACGCCACCTGCCCAGTCATTACCGTCAAAGACAAAAGAGAAGTGCAGGATATCAAGAAAATAGTCTTTGCAAGTGATTTCGGTTCCACCGCATCTAAAGTTGTAAACAAACTCAAAAAATTGGTAGCTGTACTGGAAGCTGAGCTTATTTTGGTAAAAATCAATACACCAAGCATGTTTGAAAACAGTCTTGATTCCAAAAAGAACATAAAGAAATTTGTCGAGGAGCACCAACTTGGAAGCTACTCTATGGAAGTCTTCAACAGCTCTTCAGAAGAAGAGGGAATCATAGAGTTTGCGGAAGATATCAATGCAGATATGATTGCGATGGCTACACATGGCAGAACAGGTTTTCTGCATTTGCTCAGTGGAAGTATCGCAGAAGATGTAGTAAACCATGCCAAAAGACCGGTATGGACAATGAAAGTGAAGTAAAAAAGATGGCAAAAAACAAAAGCAACGATTGGAAAAAAAGAGATGGTGTAGTTTATTCCACCAGCGACAATTTTGAGTTTGACTTGGGGGACGGTGATGAACAAAACACACTTCCTCCACAGCAACAAAACCTCAAGGTAATGCTTGACAAAAAATCCCGGGGAGGAAAACAGGTGACATTGATCGAAGGATTTGTAGGTACAGATGAAGACTTAAAGGATTTGGGGAAAATGCTCAAAAACAAATGTGGTGTGGGTGGAAGTGCCAAAGACAATGAAATCCTGATTCAAGGTGACCATAGAGATAAAGTTGTCACCATCCTTCAAGCAGCGGGCTACAAAGCCAAAAAAGCTGGAGGATGATGCTATCAAAATAAAACAGATCGTCTTGATTTTAGACGATCTGTTATTTCTTCTGACCTAGGATATAAGATGATGTCGGATTTGGCATATTCACATATCAAAGAAAAAGGCAGCTAAACCTAGCTGCCTTTTTGCTGAAAAATTGAACCACAAACTAAACCTGATTACCTTTCTGTGAATGGTAGTTTGATTTATAAAAGCATATACGTAATCAATATTGGTATTGGATTTTTCTAAGACCCTAATTTTGCCTTGGCATTAAAAAAAATTAGAATAAATGAAACAATATATTTCTCAATTTGCCCTTTTGGTAAGTGATTATGATGAAGCTATCGAGTTTTATACAAAAAAGCTACATTTTAAAATTCTCGAAGACAGCAAAATAAATGAGTTTAAAAGATGGGTACGTATAATGCCCCCCGGATCTTCAGAGATGAACTGTCACATACTTCTCGCAAAGGCTGTTGGAGAAACGCAAGAGAAGGCTGTAGGAAATCAAACTGGGGGACGAGTATTCCTATTTCTCTATACTGATGATTTTGAAAGAGATTATCAAAACCTCATTGATCAAAAAGTCAAGATATTTAGAGATAGGTCTATTGAAGAATATGGTAAAGTAGTCGTTTTCGAAGACCTCTATGGTAATTTATGGGATCTTATTGAGCCCAAAACCCCCTAAAACAATATTAATGAAGTTATATATAGCAAAAATCATTTCGATCATTGGCCACCCATTGATGATTGGGACTTTGTATGTTATTTTCATATCTTTTCATGACCTGGAAAGACAAACAGCTATCATAATTTCTGCAACTATTTTATCCCTGGTAACCATCCCGATAATCCTCCACAACTTTATGAAAATGAAGAAGGGGAAATACAGTAATTTCGATGTGTCCAATCAGGAAGAAAGGCGCAGCTTCTATCCATTCAGCATTTTGCTTTTTTGCGTTTGCCTCATCCTGTTCTATATCCTGAACTTCCCTGAAGTAGTGATTGTGACAACGCTATCTTTTTTGGCCATGTTGGTGAGCATGGGACTCATCAATCTCAAAATCAAAGCATCTCTACACCTTGCCATCGCCATGTTTATCGCCATCAAGCTTTTTGAAATCTCAATTGCTGTAGGGATCATTTTCCTGATTTTTGGCTTTTTGATTGCCTGGTCCCGAAAAACCTTGGGGAGACATAGCTATCTGGAGTTGGCCATAGGAAGTTTGGCAGGATGGACATTCGGTCTATTAAGTATATGTTTTTGAGTAATTGGACATATATCTTATTTTATTTTTAAAAATGCCAGAAAAACATCCCACAACTTTTGCATGTTAAGATTTGGTCTTTAACTTTGCGTCCATCAATGAACAGAGATTTTCTACATATCGACTTATTTTTGGCCACAGCTCATGCTGGAACTGTTCATCATATCCATCATTCCTCCTAAGGAGGAACATCAATTACATATCGCCCAAGGAAGGCTGTTGCTATATTTGTGCAGCCCTATCATCCAAATCATTTATTTGTTTTGTATTACTAAACGTATATTGCATACATGGAAAATATTATCCGTATAGCCGTTCAAAAAAGCGGAAGGCTCAGCGACGATTCACTGAGTTTGATCAAAGAATGTGGAATCAAGTTCTACAATGGAACCGGTAAATTAAAATCGACCTCCACCAATTTCCCCATCGAGTTTTTATTCCTTAGAGATGATGATATTCCCGGCTATGTAGCCGATGGAGTTGCTGATTTGGGAATAGTTGGTGAAAATGAGTTGGTAGAAAAAGACAAAGATGTCGATGTTCTGAAAAAATTGGGATTCTCAAAGTGCAGGTTATCCCTTGCCATTCCCAAAGGGGAGGAATATCCGGGAATAGCATATTTTGACGGAAAAAACATTGCAACCTCCTATCCAAAAATCCTCGGAGACTACCTCAAATCAAAAAACATCAATGCAGAAATCCACGAGATATCAGGATCTGTAGAGATTGCGCCGAGCATTGGTTTGGCAGAGGGTATTTGTGATATCGTAAGCTCAGGATCTACCCTGATGATGAATGGCTTGAAAGAAGTAGAGCAAATCTTCAAATCCGAAGCTGTTCTGATTTCCAACAAGAGCATGGGGCAAGAGAAAAGGGCGATAGTTGATAAATTATTGTTCAGAATGAATGCTGTCCAAACTGGGAAAAGCAACAAGTATGTCCTACTCAATGCCCCCAATAAATCTTTGGACAAAATCATCTCCTTGATCCCGGGAATGAGAAGCCCGACGATTTTGCCATTGGCAGAAGAAGGTTGGTCGTCTGTTCATTCGGTATTGAGTGAAGACCAGTTTTGGGAAAACATCGAGGAATTGAGAGCTGCCGGAGCCGAAGGAATCCTTGTCGTTCCAATAGAAAAAATGGTGCTTTAATTCCCATACTAACATCGAGAAAGTAACGTAATGGTGTTAGCCAAGTATAAGAGGCTGAAACAAAGTAGATAAAATGTAAAACATACCTCTGCCATAAAGCAGACTAGTATGGCGAAATATTTCAATTTAAGCTAAAAGGAAGTTTAAGTTCCTCCTTCTTTTACGAACCCTAATGCGTCATTCGAGTTTAACCAGTGATAATTTTTCCCAAAGAAAAATTCAACAATCATGAAAACAATAGTCAATCCTGCACGAGGAGTATGGAAATCCGAATTGGCAAGGCCTGTTCAAAAATCCAGGGACATCGAAAAAATCGTCAAGCCCATCATGCGCAAAGTGAAGCGGCAAGGTGACAAAGCATTGAAAAAATTTGCCTTGGAATATGACCATGTCAGCATCAAACATCTCCCAGTAAGCAGAGAAGAAATAGCCAACGGAAAGCTACTGGTATCAGAAGACCTGAAGCAGGCAATCATCCAGGCAAAAGAAAATATAGAAAAATTCCATGAAGCGCAGCAAACGCCTGACTTGGTCATGGAGACCATGGAGGGGGTCGTCTGCATGCGCAGATCTGTTGGGATCCAAAAGGTGGGACTTTATATCCCCGGAGGAACGGCACCTTTATTTTCAACTGTATTGATGTTGGGGATCCCAGCCAATATCGCTGGTTGTGAAGAAATTATCCTTTGCACCCCTCCAAACAAAGAGGGGAATATCCATCCTGCAATCCTGTATACTGCCGACCTGATAGGAATTGACAAAATAATCAAAGTAGGTGGCGCACAAGCCATCGCCGCCATGACTTACGGAACAGAATCTGTACCTGCGGTAGACAAGATTTTCGGTCCTGGCAACCAATATGTAACAGCAGCCAAACAGTTGGCTGTCAAAAAAGGCGTGGCCATCGACATGCCTGCTGGCCCTTCTGAGGTTCTGGTATATGCCGATGAGTCTGCCATTCCTGCTTTTGTCGCCTCTGACCTTTTGTCACAAGCTGAGCATGGCGTTGATTCACAGGTGATACTACTTGCATCGTCAGAGAAAGTAGCCCAGAGGGTGATACAGGAAGTCGATCTACAGGTCGAAAAACTATCCCGGAAGGAAATCGCCAAAAGAGCTTTGCAAAACTCAGTTGCGGTGGTGTTAACAAACCAAGACAAAGCCATTGATCTGATCAATGAATATGCGCCAGAGCATCTGATCATCTGTGTCAAGGAAGATGATGAAGAGGAAGTGGTCTCCAGGATCAAAAATGCTGGTTCGGTTTTCATTGGCAACTTTACCCCAGAATCTGCCGGGGACTATGCTTCCGGGACCAACCATACCCTGCCAACCTATGGCTATGCAAGAAACTACAGTGGTGTTTCTCTCGACAGCTTTACCAAGAAAATCACCTATCAAAAAATCAGCGAACAAGGGATCAAAAACATAGGCCCTACCATAGAGATCATGGCAGCAAATGAAATGCTGGAAGCGCACAAAAACGCAGTCACTATCCGCCTTAACTACCTAAAAGAAAATCAGTGATGGCATTCAACCTAGACAAATTATTACGACCACACATCAGCAAAATAAAACCTTATTCCTCTGCAAGGGATGAATACTCGGGCAAAGCAGGGATCTTTTTGGATGCCAATGAGAATCCTTTTGGTTCTATGGCTGAAGGAAGTTTCAACAGATATCCTGACCCTTACCAGTGGGACATCAAGCAAAAATTAGCAAAAGTCAAGAATGTCCAAGCTGAGCAAATCTTCTTGGGTAATGGCAGTGATGAAGCCATAGATTTATTGATGAGGGCATTCTGCATCCCAGGGCAGGACAATATCATCCTGCTCCCCCCTACCTATGGTATGTATGAAGTCAGTGCAGGCATCAATGATATCAATACCCTAAAAGTAAACCTCACGGGAGATTACCAACTTCGTCCCGATGCAATCCTTGCGGCAGCAAACGAGCATACAAAAATCATCTTTATATGCTCGCCAAACAACCCCAGTGGCAACAAAGTAAAAAGAGCAGACATCTACCAAATATTGGACAATTTCAACGCTTTGGTCGTAATTGACGAAGCATACATTGATTTCAGTGACGAACCGAGCTTCACCACTGAATTGGGCAATTACCCCAATCTTTTGGTGATGCAGACTTTCTCCAAAGCTTGGGGATTGGCTTCTTTGAGAATAGGAATGGCATTTGCTTCCGAGGAAATCATCAATATCCTCAACTTGATCAAACCTCCCTACAACATCTCCGGATTGACACAGGAAAAGGTACTGGAAGCATTGTACAATGCTCCCCTGATTGGGAAAGTGGTGAAGGATACTTTCGTAGAGCGTGATTTTTTGGAAGCTGGGATATCCAAGTTCCCATTTGTCCAAAAGATATATCCATCACATGCCAATTTTATCCTGATCAAAGTCGATGCTGCAAGAAACATTTACCAGTACCTCATCAACCAGACTATCATCATCCGGGACAGATCGAAAGTCATCCTTTGCGAAGAATGCCTCAGGATATCTGTTGGTACCAGAGCTGAAAATGAAGCATTGTTAAAAGCCTTAAACCTATACAACCCATGAAAAAAGCACTCTTCATAGACAGAGATGGCACGATTATCATCGAGCCCCCTACCGACTTCCAAGTGGATAGTCTAGAAAAACTGGAATTCTATCCAAAGGCTATCAGCAACCTAAAGAAAATAGCTGAAGAATGTGGCTATGAACTCATTATGGTCACCAACCAAGATGGATTGGGTACAGATTCATTCCCGGAAGATACTTTTTGGCCTGCACATAACAAAATGATGAAGACATTGGAAAATGAAGGCATCAATTTCTCGGCAGTCCATATAGACCGTTCGTTCGAACATGAAAACCTACCCAGCAGAAAGCCCGGCATTGCCATGCTCACTGAATATCAAAATGGAGACTATGATCTTGCCAATTCATTTGTAATCGGAGACCGAAAAACGGACGTACAGTTGGCAAAAAACCTGGGAACCAAATCGATATTTATCGGTGAAAGCCTAGAAGAAGCTACATTCTGCACCTTATCATGGGACGAAATCTATGAATACCTCAGACTTCCTGCAAGAAAAGCCACAGTAGAGCGTAAGACTTCAGAAACGGATATCAAAATCAGCCTCAACCTGGATGGAACGGGAAAATGCAATATCAACACAGGATTGCATTTCTTCGACCACATGCTAGAGCAACTTGGAAAACATGGCGGAACAGACCTGGAAATCCATGTCAATGGTGATTTGCACATAGATGAGCACCATACCATAGAAGACACTGCTTTGGCACTGGGGGAAGCATACCTAAAGGCTCTGGGAGACAAAAAAGGAATCTACCGCTATGGATTTCTCCTTCCAATGGACGACATCTTGGCGCAGTGTGCCATAGACTTTGGTGGACGGCCATGGATGATGTGGGAAGCAGAATTCAAAAGGGAGAAAATCGGAGAAATGCCAACAGAAATGTTTTACCATTTCTTCAAATCTTTCTCGGACACTGCCAAGTGCAACCTAAACATCAAAGCAGAGGGTACCAATGAGCACCATAAAATCGAAGCGATATTCAAAGCAATGGCAAGGGCTATCAAAATGGCTGTCAAAAGAGATCTGGATGCCCTGAATCAACTTCCGAGCACCAAAGGAGTCCTGTGATTGAGGAGATCTTAACAACTTTAAAAAGAAAGACCTGCTGGAAAATAAATTCCTGCAGGTCTTTCTTTTTGATTTTAGCTTGGCATTTGGACTTGTGACAATATCCACAAATAACTTGTCCGCTACGCCACTGGCACACAGGCGTGGTGGATCAAATACCCATCAATATACCATTAGATGATTATCTCTGAACGATAGCATTCTTCAAGCCTGGACTTGTCAACAATGCGCCAAATTCACCTATTACACTTTGAGGTACATTGTTTTCCATGGCTCCTTCCACTACAGCCCCTATGAACAAATCATAATCTTCACTGGACACCAATCCTGTCATTCGAGGGTTGGTAGCTGGATTGTGCGCATCGACCATATTCAAACCTGAGTACTCGATATTCACAGATCCGATGGACTCAGCCAACAGCTCTGAGAAATCTTTTACCAAGGTTGTAAATCCAGAAAATTCATTGGCACCAACTTCACTTAACAAGACTGAGAAATAGGGCTGCAAGGCATCATATTTCCCACCTTCATTTCCTGCAATAATCAAAACAGTGCTAGTAACAACAGCTTCCAATGGTGCATAACCCGCCTCTACCAATCTCTCAGGTTCGTTGTCCGCTGATACATCCACCATGACATTTCCACCCAATCTTGTATAGAGATCCAATGCTTCTCCATCTGCTCTTTGTACTATAGGTTCCCTTACGGACTCCAACAATTGACCAACCGGCCCTAAGACGTCATTTGAGGTGATATTGGCTTGGGCTGCTCCTTCGACCACCGCTTGGATAAACAGGTTGTAATCTGCATTATTGATTCTTCCATTCATCCTGGAATTCTTGGCAGGATCATGCGCTGACTCCATATCCAAACCACTGTAAGTGAAGTTTTTTGATCCAGTGGCTTCAGCCAGAAACTCTGTGAAATCACCCACCAAAGCCGTAAATCCAGAAGTTTGGCCATTTCCCACTTCATTCAACAAAACACTAAAATATGGTTGCAAAGCATCATATTTACCATCTTCATTGGTTGCAATCGTCAATACAGTATTGGTTACAACTGTCCTCAGGTTCAAAAAACCCTGCTCGACCATCTGTCCGGAATTGTTGGGATCAGGAACCTTTGTCTCCCCTCCCAACTGCACTGCATAAAACGAATCGTCCATCATATCCGGTCTTTCGTCATCATCCTTGCATGATGAAAAAACGACCATTGTCGCAATAAATGCACTGGATAACCAGTAGTTTACTTTTTTCATAATCATTAAATTTTGGTTTAAGTTTAATTTTCAAATGTCCTTTGGAAAAAAGCCCCAAGCTTGTATGTAAGTGAATTCTTGTTGATTGCTGGACAACTTTGTGCCAGCATTTCTTCGGATGGCTGGTAAAGACTGGCCTGTAAATAAAAATCTTGGTCTATATGGGATATTATATCCCGTGGTGCCTGTTTATTTCTGTCGTAGAGACAAACCATATGGCCTGACTTCATATTTACCCTCACATCTTTGATCCCATCCAGCTGCCGGGTAAGGGCTTTTAGTTTGGCAGACTCCAGTGAATCCAACTCTGATTCAAAATCAAACCTACTCATCGTAAGATTTGGACCTTGATTCGCTTTCGGTTGGGTGACGATGTAAATATGGACTGCCAAAGTCACCACCAGTGCTGAAATCAGGATAAGACACCCTATAATAATTCTTTTAAACATGGCTCAATATTTTTAGATTCACCTGATATACGAGGTGATCATGACAACTGGATTTCAGGGATCAAATATTTTATTAATTATTTTTTAATTATTCAGCTATTTTATTAGTTTTGATAAAATTGTCTGATTATGAAAAAGATTCCCAACTATTTAGCTCTTGTACTCTTAGCATTATCTTCTTGTTTCGGTAGTTTTTCCGAAGGGGAAATTCATTTTAAAAATGGGGAATATGAAAAAGCAATTTCTGAGTTTTCAGCCAATCTTTTCATAAATGTGACAGACATCAAATCTCTGCACCTGAGGGCAAGAGCCTATGAAGAACTGGAAGAGTATCAGAAGGCATTGTCTGATTACAAAAGAATTCTGAGTATTGATCCCACATATGCCCAAGCATATGCAGGTATTGGAAAGTTGTATTGGAAAATTGAAGACTATGCCAATGCACAAAAGAACCTATTGATAGCCGCCAAGCATGATGAAAATGATTTTGAAATAATGTATTTGTTGGCCAGGGCTTTTTTACTCAATGAAAATTACAAAAGTGCCGATGAGTTCTTTTCTTTGGCAACCAAACTTAAACCCAAAGATGCCAAGTCCTATTTCTATCAGGGAATCGCAAGATCTAAAATGGGAATCCCAGATGGCGCAGCAGGTTCATTTAATATGTGTCTCATGTATGACCCTGATAACCTTGCGGCACTATACAATAGAGGCTTGGCGCGAATGTCGATTGGTTATATCCAATGGGCAATTGAGGATTTTGAATCCTATCTCAAAAAAGATCCCGAACATGTCAATTCTTTGGCTCAACTAGGGTTATGCAAAAAGATATTGAATGATCCTAGTGCATGTAGGTATTTGGCACTGGCTGCAAATAGGGGTAGCGAAATCGCAAAGCTAAACCTTGAAGACTGTTAGGGAAGGAATTTTAGAAGGGTGAAGGGTGAAGAGACTTAAGACACAAGATTCAAGACACGAGAAAAGAGAAGCGAGAGACGAGAGAAAAGATGCAAAGCCTGCCCCGGTGAATATCGGGGACACAAGACGTGAGATTCAAGACAAAAGCGAGAAGATAAAAACCACGAAGTGTCTGTCCCGAGAGTCAATTCGTTGGCATTTCACGACGTGGCATGAGCTTGATTCATTATCCATTTGCATCTTGGTGACACTATTCCTCTGCTGATCTTTGCAACTCCTTTACGATCCTGAGAGAGACTTTTTGTCACAAATTATTCGCCAAAGCCCTTGTCACCATTTTTTTCTTTGCGGCTTTGTCCAATGACACATTGATTTCAAAACAAACCAAAATGATCAGGGAGGTGATAAAAAGCCAAAGCATCACTGCCAACATCGTCCCAATGGAGCCATATAGCTTATTGTAGGTGGCGAAATTGTTCAGATAATAAGAAAACAGATAAAACCCAGCAGTAATCAGCAGTCCTGCCGTAATTGACCCGGTGGAAAAAAACTTCCATTTGTCATGGACCGCTGGAGCAAACCTGAATATGTATGCAATGGCTATCATAAAAACGGTCAAAAGAACGAAGAACCTGAAAAATGCCAATAAATAATAATAGACATTGCTTGAGACTATTTCCCATTCAGAAATACTGTACAATACACTGCTGCCCAATATCATGATCACAACTGCTCCGCAAACGGACAATACCAAAACCATGATTATCCCAACTGCGATCAACCTGGTCTGCCAAAACTTTCTGTTTTCCCTAGTCTTGTAAACAGCATTGAATGCACTCATCAAGGATATAACGCCATTGGTTGCCAGAAATAAGGCCAAGAAAAAACCAAGGGACAATAGACTCTGCCTTGGCCTGCTCACAATATCCATGATCGTCGATTCCGCTTCGGCATATATGGTGGCAGGGATAATTTCCTCGATAAACCTCAAAATATTTTGTGTGGTCACATTTTCGAAAAAGTACCCGATATAGGGAATGATATTCAATAGAAAAAGAAGCAGTGGGAACATCGCTACTGTGAAGCTAAAAGCTACAGAGCCTGCCCTTTCTATGATCTCATCTTTTCTGATCTGCTCCATAAAAATCCTCCCAACATCATACACGTTCTGATCCGGATTTCCAAAATGGATATGTCGCAGTTTTTTTGCCTCTCGGGTAAATTTGATTGATAGAAGTCTGATTCTCTTTTCCACTGAAAAAGTCTATTCAAAATAAAGTTTCAATAAATCTAGTAAATATTGCGGTGGTCTGCTTGGTCTATGGGTATCTTTTTTCAGAAAAGTTAATATAGTCTTCCCTTGCGTGATCAATTCTTCACTTTCATTAAACACCTCATAATCAAAAGTTATCCTGATTCCGGGCATTTCTTTGATAGTAGTCTTGATCGTCAACAGCTCATCATATTTTCCCGGCTTAAGATATTTGGTATATTGCTCCAAGACAGGCATCATGACACCCTCCTCTTCCATTTTTTTGTACGAAAAACCTGCCGACCTCAATGCCTCAACCCTCGCCACCTCAAAATACATGGCATAATTGCCATAATATACATAACCCATTTGATCAGTCTCTGCATACCTTACCCTGATTTGTGTCTCTGCTTTGAACATCTCAATATATTTTAGCTTGGTTCAGTGCGTTTTGGTACCTCCTTGCATTGTTTAGGTGCTCTGCCAAATTAGTGGCAAATGCGTGGTAGCCAGAGAAATCTTCTTTGGCACAAAAATACAGATAATCATGATCCTCATAATTCAATACTGCATCCAAGGCGGAAATCTCGGGAAGGTTTATCGGACCTGGAGGCAAGCCCAAATACTTGTATGTATTATATGGACTATCGATTTCCTTGTGGATGTTCAATACCCTCTTGATGCTAAAATCCCCTACAGCAAATACCAATGTAGGATCTGCCTGCAAAGGCATATTGATCTTCAATCTGTTCAAATACACTCCCGCCACCCTAGGCCTTTCGTCAGATTTTTGGGTTTCAGCTTGAACTATCGATGCCAAGGTGGAAACCTCGTTTTGACTTAAGCCTAACAGCCTCGCTTTCTCCTTTCTTTCCTCTGTCCAAAATTTACCATATTCCGTATGCATCCTGTCAAACAGATTCTCAGCACTTGTATTCCACCAAACTTCATAGGTATTTGGGATAAACATCGCCATGATCGTCTCTTCCTCAAAACCAAACTTCCTGATGTTGACAGAGTCAGTCAACAAGTCCAAAAACTGTTGCTCGGATATCTCGATCTTATTGCTGATTTTTTCTGCCAAATCCTCCTTTGTCCTCACATTGTTGAATGTGATCCTGACAGGTGTCTGATTCCCTGACCTCAGGAGCTTCACCAGATTCATATTGTTCATTCTGGGGTTGATTTTATAAAGTCCCGGCTTGACAGCTTCCTGATACCCCAACGTCTTGGCGACAAAACTAAATGTGATCAAATCATGGATTGTTTCATCCTTGTACAAGCTATCAGAAACCATCTTGAAGGTGGCATTGGTAGGTATTTTCAGCATGTATGGCTCTTCTTTTTCCAAGAGTACATTTGGGCTGAAAAAAGCCTGATAGAAATAAAATGACAACGAAGTCAACAACACCGAAAACGTGATAACCGCAATGAGATAATATTTGGTTTTTTTATCTTCAAGCATAATTTTTATGGAAAACTCTTTGATTGAGCGCAAAAATAGGGAATTTTGTTCATCAGGCTTACCAAAATTTAAAATTGATGCAAGCAATCATCCGCGTCACTTGTGCGATAATCATCGTCAACGATAAAATCCTTTGCGCACAAAGAGGCAAAAACATGTCCCATCCCCTTCTGTGGGAGTTTCCTGGTGGAAAAATCGAAAAGGATGAAAGCGCAGAATCATGCATCAAAAGAGAAATCATGGAAGAGCTGAATCTGGAAATCGGCATAGTACAAAAGCTAAAAAGTACACAACACAAGTACAGCGAGAACAAAGAAATCGAACTTATTCCGTTTATTTGTAGCTATATAAGTGGGGAATTGAAGCTCAAAGAGCATCATGAAGTCAGGTGGATATCAGCCTGTAGCCTAAATACCCTAGATTGGGCAGAGGCTGATCTTCCGATTGTGAGGAACCTGATAGAAAACAATTATGGTGATTGACCGATAAACAAATCACCGGCAACCGCTCTGGGGAAGCAATCAAGCCTATTAAACTACAGAAACTATGGCAGCAGAATTCATAAAATTATATCCTGAAAACCCGGACCCTAAAAAAGTCCAAAAAATTATAGATGTTTTGAGAAATGGTGGCGTGATCATTTATCCAACAGACACGGTCTATGGGATGGGCTGCGATATCCACAACCAAAGGGCAGTGGAAAGGATTTGCCAAATAAAAGGGATCAAGGCTAAAAAACACAACTTCTCATTTATCTGCTATGACCTGAGCAATATCTCTGAATATACCAGGGCACTGAGTACGCCGGTATTCAAAATAATGAAAAAGGCACTTCCAGGTCCCTATACATTTATTTTGGAAGCCAATAATTCTGTACCTAAAATCCTCAACAGCAACAAAAAGACCATCGGTATTCGGGTACCCGACCATCCTATCCCCAGGCTATTGGTCAAAGAATTGGGGCAGCCTATCCTTACCACATCCATCAGGGATGAGGATGACGTGATAGAATACAGTACTGATCCAGAATTGATCTTTGAAAAATACCAAAACTTGGTAGATATCGTTATTGACGGAGGGTATGGCAACAATGTCGGCTCTACTATTTTGGATTGTACCAATGATGAGATAGAAGTAGTAAGGCAAGGACTTGGAAACCTGGAAGATATCCTTTGATTTCCCGATCGAAATAAAAAATTGACTGGAGAAGTCTTTTGAAAGTAAACACATACATCTAAACGGGAAAATCGTTGCGTAAATAGTTTCAAATTGAGGAATCATTCAAGGGTTGACCTTTTGGTCTGTGAGGACACGAACCATAGTTTTTCTTGGTCTGTGGCGGCACAAACCAAGGGCTAGGGCTAATGGTCTGTAAGGACACAGACCAAGATCGTCTACATTGAAGGTTTTTCAGGCTAAAAGCGATTTTCCTGTACCTATAAATATTACATGGCAATTATTACTGAATTATTCTACTTACCCCCTATCGAATATTTTGTAGCCATCCAGAAAGAGGAAAAAATCTTATTGGATACTGGTGAAAATTATCAAAAGCAAACATACAGAAACCGCAGTCAAATAAGGTTGGCAAACAAGGTGGAAACCCTGAGTATCCCCGTGATAGGTGGCAACAAAAAAGTGAAAACCGGACTGCTTAAAATAGACCACCAACAGAAATGGATGAATGTCCATCTACGTGGAATTCAAAGTGCTTATGGAAAAGCCCCTTTTTTTGAATTTTATTTTCCCTATATTGAACAAGTATATCAGAAGAACATTGACTTATTAGCCGATTTCAACAGTGAGCTACTGACAGTTTGTCTGAAACTGTTACAATTGGACATCAAACTTGAAATTCTTGGCGAAACCGACCCAGATAGCCAATTAAATGACATAAGAGGCAAAATCAGCGCAAAAACAAGCTTTGAAGAAAGGAACATCTATCAGCCAGCACCGTATAGCCAATTGTTTGGCTTAGACTTTGTTCCAAACCTGAGCATAATAGATTTATTATTTTGCGTTGGGCCAGAATCAAAAAATATTTTGGCAAAGTCGCAAAAAATTCATTGAACAATCTCCAAAAGAATTGTGTTTTTAAAACAAATTCTTTAACATTAGTAAAGAATTCAAATCATTTAGAAAGGATATAAATGGAAGCAAAATTTTCAAACAGAGTCAAAGAGGTGATCTCCTTAAGTCGCGAAGAGGCTTTGCGCTTGGGACATGATTACATTGGTACGGAACACCTCTTGTTGGGTATGATTCGTGAGGGTGAAGGCGTGGCTGTTTCCATATTGAAAAAGTTAGGCGTTCCTTTGGACGAACTGAGGAATTCTGTGGAGCGTGCCGTAAAAGGATCCGCCAACCACAACGTAAAAAACCTTGCCAACATCCCATTGACTAGGCAATCAGAAAAAGTACTGAAAATCACCTATTTAGAAGCGAAAATATTCAAAAGTGCATTGATAGGCACTGAACATTTGCTGCTCTCTATTCTCCGTGATGAAGACAATATAGCGACACAGATTTTACAGAAATTTGATACCAATTACGATTCTGTGAAAGAAATGCTTGAGTTCCAAACCGATTCTGGCCCCCGCTCAAAAGCAGAGGCTGATGACCCAGATGAAGATGGAAGCAAATTGTTTGGATCATCATCAGGTGGTGGGTCTTCCAGCGGCTCATCCAAGCCAGGTGCTGAGAAATCAAGGACACCGGTTTTGGATAATTTCGGGAGAGACCTCACCAAAATGGCTGAGGATGACAAGCTTGACCCTATCATCGGTAGGGAAAAGGAAATCGAACGTGTAGCCCAAATCCTGTCGAGAAGAAAGAAAAACAATCCAATCTTGATCGGTGAGCCTGGGGTAGGTAAGACTGCCATTGCAGAAGGACTTGCCTTAAGGATCATCCAGAAAAAGGTTTCTAGAGTGCTTTTCAACAAGCGCGTGGTGACTTTGGATTTGGCTTCATTGGTGGCAGGAACAAAATATAGGGGACAGTTTGAGGAAAGAATGAAAGCCGTCATGAACGAGCTTGAAAAATCCCCAAATGTGATTCTATTTATCGATGAGCTCCATACGATTGTAGGAGCTGGAGGAGCAAGTGGCTCTTTGGATGCATCCAACATGTTCAAACCTGCATTGGCCAGGGGAGAAATCCAATGTATCGGTGCCACTACCCTGGATGAGTACAGACAATACATCGAAAAAGACGGCGCATTGGCGAGAAGATTCCAGATGGTGATGGTAGATGCTACCACTCCTGAAGAGACCGTTCAGATTCTAAACAATATCAAAGACAAATACGAGGATCACCACAATGTAATCTATTCCAATGAGGCTATAGAAGCTTGTGTGAAACTTTCAGACAGGTATATTTCAGACAGGTTCCTTCCTGACAAAGCCATTGACATCTTGGATGAAGCGGGTGCACGTGTGCATATCAACAACATCCATGTACCGGAAGAGATTCTCAAACTGGAAGAAGAAGTAGAGCAGATCAAGGTTGAGAAAAACAGGGTTGTCAAAAGCCAGAAATATGAAGAAGCTGCCCAACTGCGCGACAAAGAGAAAAAACTCTTGGAGCAACTGGAGACAGCAAAAGTAAAATGGGAAGAGGAAAGCAAATCCAAAAGGTATAGAGTCGAAGAAGACAATGTAGCCGAAGTGATTGCGATGATGACAGGGATTCCTGCCAAAAGAATCGCCCAAAAAGAAGGTGCAAAACTTCTGAACATGGCTGAAGAGCTCAAAGGTAAAGTGGTGGGCCAAGAAGACGCCATCAAGAAACTTACCAAGGCTATCCAAAGAACAAGGGTTGGATTGAAAGATCCCAAAAAGCCAATAGGTTCATTTATTTTCCTAGGGCCTACAGGTGTCGGGAAAACTGAATTGGCAAAAATGCTTGCCACCTATCTATTCGACAAGGATGATTCCCTGGTGAGAATCGACATGTCAGAATATATGGAAAAATTCTCCGTATCCAGACTTGTGGGAGCACCTCCAGGATATGTAGGCTATGAAGAAGGTGGCCAGCTTACCGAAAAAGTAAGAAGAAAACCCTATTCGGTAGTCCTATTGGATGAAATCGAAAAAGCCCATCCAGACGTATTCAATATCCTGCTCCAAGTATTGGATGATGGGATTCTGACAGATGGATTGGGAAGAAGGGTTGACTTCAGAAATACCATCATCATCATGACTTCAAATATTGGCGTAAGGGACCTGAAAGATTTCGGCGCAGGAATTGGTTTTGCCAACAAAGCCAAAACCGACAATATGGATGAAGTGATGAAGTCCACCATCCAGAGTGCTTTGAAAAAAGCATTCAGTCCAGAATTCTTGAACCGATTGGATGATGTGGTTGTATTCAACTCACTCGAAAAATCCCATATCCACCAAATCATCGAAATCAGCCTTAAAAAGCTGTTCGGCAGAATTACAGATTTGGGATACAATATTGAATTGACTGATAAGGCAAAGGACTTCTTGGCTGAAAAAGGATATGACCAACAATATGGCGCAAGACCTCTGAACAGGGCTATCCAGAAATATCTGGAAGATTCACTGGCTGAGGAAATCCTAAAAGGTGAACTTTCCGAAGGAGATATCATCACTGCCGACTATTCCGGTGAAGGAGAGGAACTCACCATCACAGTAAACAAAAAAGAAAAAGCTGAGTAAAACCGAGCTTAATAATCCATATATCAAAAGCAGCTAGAAATTCTAGCTGCTTTTTTTTGACAAAATGACAAGATTCCAGTAGCATATTTTGTTTAACAAGGTTTAACTTTACTTGCAATTATTAGGCTTGGGTTTTGCCGTCACCTCAAACATGAATACAATGATGAATTATCTATTCAGGGCTTTCTTGGTCATTTTCTCCATACCTATGTGGCTGGGACAGATCGCCCCACAGACAAAGAAACTCCCCCTCATCCCCATCTACCAAGATTCTATCTATTCCAACCCCCAAAAAATGGGAATACTGGAGAACAAAAAAATAGATGAAGCCAGCGGATTGGCATTTTCAAGAAAGCACCCCAACCTCATCTATACCCATAACGACAGTGGTGGAGAGCCCCATGTATTCCTGATCGACACTTTGGGAAATGATAAGGGAAAAATTATTTTGGAAGGTATCAAAAACAGGGACTGGGAAGACATTGCTGTGGGTCCGGGACCAGACAAAAATGCTTCCTACGTGTATGTCGGTGAAATTGGAGACAACCAAGCAAAATATTCCTCCATCAAAATCTACAGGTTTCCAGAACCCTCCAAGCTATCCAAAGACCAATCCATCAAACCAGAAAAGCTTACCCTGACCTACCCAGGTGGGGCGAGGGATGCTGAGACCTTGATGATTGACCCAATAGAGAACACCATTTATATCATTTCCAAAAGAGACAGCTCAAACACATTGTACAGGGCGCCGATCGATGCCTTCAAAGAGAAGGAATATGAACTTGAAGAAGTGATGCAACTCCCATTCACCATGGCAGTGGGCGGAGATATTTCAGCTGATGGCTCGCAAATCATTGTCAAAAACTATCTGAGTGTATTCTATTGGGAAAGAAAGACTGGCGAATCAATTGCAGAGACATTGAAGAATCCCCCTCTAAAACTTCCCTACAAACCCGAACCCCAGGGTGAAGCCATTGGCTTTTCCCCACAGGGAAACAGCTATTTCACATTGAGCGAAAAACGGTTCAATATCCAGCCAACACTTTATAGATACGAAAAAAACAGGTAAATTTAGGCTCAACCAAAATCCCCCATGCCTACTCAAACCACCTCCACCGTCCTGATGGTTCGGCCTGCCAACTTTGGTTTCAACCCTGAAACTGCGGCCAACAACTTCTACCAGCAAAATGATGACAGAGACAGTCAAGAAATAAACAAAATTGCACAGAAGGAATTTGATGGATTTGTCTCATTGTTGGAAAAGAATGGGATCAATACAATCGTGGTACAAGACAGTGCAGAACCAAAAAAACCAGACGCCATCTTTCCAAACAATTGGTTTAGCACCCATGAAGATGGCAAAGTGATCATCTACCCAATGTTTTCCCCAAACAGAAGGTTGGAAAGAAGGAAAGACATCATAGAAAAACTCATCCAAACAGGCTATCAAGTCAATGAAATCATTGATTTGGGTTTCTTTGAAGAGGACGAACAATTTCTAGAAGGCACTGGAAGCATGATATTGGACCGTGTCAATAAAATCGCCTATGCGTGCAGATCCCTAAGGACCCACCAAGTTCCCTTGCAGTATTTTGGAAGGCTATGTGGCTATGAAATCATTGATTTTGAAGCCAGCCAAACCATCAACGACATTTCCACTCCAATCTATCATACCAATGTGATGATGCATGTCGGTTCTGAGATTGCGATAGTATGCTTGGATAGTATAGCAAATACTTCTGAAAGGTTGGCCTTACATTCCAAGTTTGAAAATTCGGGCAAAAAAACCATCCCTATCACCATAAAACAGAAGTTTAACTTTGCAGGAAACATGCTGGAGGTTCACAATAGACAAGGCCAAAAAATCACCATTATGTCAAAGACTGCATTTGATTCCCTGAATAAATCACAAAAAGAGACCATCAGCAAGCATACCCAAATCATCACTCCCAATATCCCCACGATCGAAAAGCTCGGTGGGGGGAGCGTCAGATGTATGATGGCTGAGATATTCCTCCATAGGGATTAATGCAAGCCCCCAATTTTTACTGATTTGATTTTGATGGTATCTACTTCGATATCTCTTTCTTTTGCATTGATTTTGAAGTTTTCGATGACTTCCAAAACATCATAATCGATGATTTTGGAATTGGAACCATCTATTATTACATGTTTGCCATTTGGAATATCTTCCAAGGTTTTGATCAATGACCCTTTATTTAGGAAACTCACTTCCTCTGAGAGTACTATTCTGATGGAATCAGGGGAATCTTTGTTGTCTTTGACCATCAACACATGTGAATTCTGGAAATTCCTCAAAAGGATGTACACAATCGCTACCCCCATCCCCAATCCAATACCTATCAGCAAATCAAAGATCACTATGCCAAGGATCGTCACCACAAAAGGCAAAAACTGATCCCAACCCAACCTGGCCTGTGTCTTGAACAGGGATATTTTCGCCAGTTTGTATCCTACCTGCAAGAGGATCGCCGCCAAACATGCCAGTGGGATCAAATTGAGCAATCCAGGGATCAAAAGCACACTCAACACCAAAAGTATCCCGTGAAAAATCGCTGACATCTTTGTCCTTGATCCAGAAGTGACATTAGCAGAACTCCTGACGATAACCGCTGTCACAGGCAGACCTCCAACCAACCCATTGATGATATTCCCAGTTCCCTGGGCAAAGAGTTCCCTGTTTGGTGGAGACACCCGTTTGTAAGGATCAATCTTATCAGCTGCTTCCAAACTCAGAAGAGTCTCCAAACTGGCAATAATGGCTATCGTAAATGCGACTATCCAAACCTCCGAGTTCCCTATAGCCGAGAAGTCGGGAAAGGTAAATAAACCAGTAAAGCCATCCCAACTTTCAACTTGTGGCAAAACCACTTTATCTTCTGTATCCAAGTACAAGGAGGGAACAACAAACTTGAAAAACTTATTGATCCCAATACCCAATATGACTACCAGCAAGGGACCTGGGATCACTTTGGATAGCTTGCTTTTCTTTATAAATGGCTTATCCCATAGAATCAAAATCACCAAGGAGACAATAGTGATAATCAAAGCCCCAAAATCAAACTCATTTGCAAGGTTCTTCAAATCCATTACCGCCTCCCAATCATTGATAAAGGGGACATATTTTGCAAGGTTTTTTGTTTCATTCACCCCAAAGGCGTAAGGGATCTGCTTGATGATCAAAATAATCCCAATACCTGCCAGCATCCCTTTGATCACAGAAGTTGGGAAGTAATATCCAATCACACCCGCTTTGATGATTCCCAATATGATTTGGAATATACCGGCCAATACTACCGCCAACAAAAACACATCAAAAGCCCCTAAATCAGCAATTGCATTCAATACGATCACCGTAAGTCCCGCAGCAGGCCCAGAGACTGATGTATTTGATCCTGATAGATATCCTATGACTATACCCCCGATAACCCCAGCAATAATCCCAGAAAACAAAGGCGCACCAGAGGACAATGCGATCCCCAAGCACAAGGGTAAGGCAACCAAAAAAACTACCAAGCCAGCAGGAAGGTCTGAACCGAGGTGGGAAAAAAGGCTCTTAGGTTTATTCATAATTCATAGGGTAGTATTGATTGGGTAAATTCCAATTGACCTCTGAATATCAGACTCAATTATTGTAAAAATAGAATAATTCAGTTACCCAAAGCTTTTTTTAGCAAAAAAAATTTAAGAATATCCAATTCAAAAAATAAGGTCTTGCCTAGATTGATACGTAGATTCAAAATAGACAAGACCCTTTTAATCCCGGCAATATCAGGCTATTCCGGTATAGTTGAAAGGTGTTATTCTTTTCAATTCAGCCTTGATTTCATCACTTACCTGTAGCGTTGTAATGAATTCTGCAATAGATTCCGCTGTGATTTTTGTATTAGTCCTTGTAAGGTCTTTCAGCGCTTCATATGGCTTGGGATATCCTTCTCTTCTCAAGACTGTCTGCAAAGCCTCTGCCACTACAGCCCAGTTTTCTTCCAAGTCTGCCTCTATCGCTGCAGTATTCAGTTCAAGTTTGTTCAAGCCTTTGTTGAGAGACTCAAATGCAATCAACATATGTCCCAAAGGCACTCCGATGATTCGCAACACGGTGCTGTCTGTCAAATCCCTTTGGAGTCTGCTTATCGGAAGTTTCGCAGACAGGTGTTCCAGCAAGGCATTGGCAATCCCTAAGTTCCCTTCAGCATTTTCAAAATCAATCGGGTTGACCTTATGCGGCATCGCAGAGGAACCAATTTCTCCGGCTTTGATTTTTTGCTTGAAATAATTCATCGCCACATACTGCCACACGTCTTTGGATAGATCCAAAAGGATCGTATTGATCCGCTTCAGCCCATCAAAAAGGGCAGCAAGGTTATCATAGTGTTCGATTTGTGTCGTTGGATAACTTCTTTCCAGCCCAAGATAATTGGCAACAAAGCCATTGGCAAATCCCATCCAGTCGATTTCAGGATATGCCACATGGTGCGCATTCATATTCCCTGTCGCTCCGCCGAATTTTGCAGCGTAAGGCACTTGTTCCAAAAGTTCCAGTTGCTTTTCTACCCTTACCACAAAAACTTGGAATTCCTTTCCCAACTTGGTTGGGGAAGCTGGTTGCCCATGGGTTTTGGCTAGCATAGGGATCTCCCTCCACTCTTCTACCCTACTTTTGAGATTTTCCAAAACCTCATTCAATACCGGTAAAATGACTGCACCAAGACCATCCTTGAGCATCAGCGGTGTAGATGTATTGTTGATATCCTGGGAAGTCAGGCCAAAATGGATAAATTCCTTGTATGCACCCAAATCCAATCCATCAAATTTCTCTTTCAAAAAATATTCGACAGCTTTTACATCATGATTGGTTACTTTCTCCGTCTCTTTGATAGTTTCCGCATCAGCAGTGCTGAAGTTTTCTACCAAATCCCTCAATGCACCAAACATGTTTTTGTCAAAACCTTTTAATTGGGGAAGTGGGAGCTCGCAAAGCGCTATAAAATATTCTACCTCTACGTGAACTCTGTATTTGATCAGGGCAAATTCTGAAAAATACTGTCTTAATGGTGCAGTTTTGCTACCATACCTACCGTCAATTGAGCTTACGGCTGTCAGGTTAGTCAAATTCATGGGATTAGCTTTTGTTTTGAAGGTGCAAATTTAGCCTTTCTACGTTAAAATCTTTGTTTAATCTTTAAAATTATAAAGGCAGAAATCCCCAAGCTCATGAACCTCTTCCAGATTTTGTGAACTGGTTAAGGTTTCTTTCAGTACATTTGTAAACCAAACTACCATTGGGGAATTTATATTTCAAGGAATCCGACAAATACCTCGAAGTAAACCAAACCTTTTGCTATGCAATTGTAGTTTAAAAACAGTAAACAAAAATAATGAGGTCAGAATTTTCCGTTTCCCAAGAAATCTTGAGCTTAGGAAAGCTGATTGAAGTGTAAAAAGAAAGCAGGAATGTTTAACATATTCAAAAAGAAAAAAACAGAACCTTCTAAAGGTGTACAATATTTATCTCTCAAAGTAAGGGAAGTGGTCAAGGAAACTCCAGACACAGTTTCCATCTTCTTTGAACAACCGGAACCCTATTTAGACTACAAGCCGGGTCAATTTATCACAGTAATCTTGGAAATCAACGGAAAAGAAGAAAGAAGGTCTTACAGTCTTTGCACTTCCCCTTTTGTGGATCCTTACCCTGGGATCACAGTGAAGCGTGTGGACAAAGGACTGGTTTCCAACTACCTCAACGACCACATCAGACCGGGAAAAACCATTGATATCATGAAACCTATGGGGAATTTCACCACCCCATTCCACTCCAAAAACAAGACCCAGTACTTCATGGTCGCCGGAGGAAGTGGCATCACCCCGATCATGGGAATTGCCAAATCTGTCTTGATCAATGAGCCTGAATCGAAAATCACACTCCTCTTCTGCACAAGATCAGAGGAACAGATTATTTTCAAGAAGGAATTGGAAGCACTCACAGAAAAGTATGCCGATAAAATAGAAGTCATCCACAATCTTAGCCAGCCGAGTGCCGATTGGACAGGTATGAAAGGCAGATTGGACTCCACCAAAGTGAAGGAAATCTTAAGTTGGAGTGAGGATAAGGCAACCGAAAGCAAAAAATATTTTGTCTGCGGCCCAGAAGGCTTGATGACTACGACCTTAAACACGTTTAAAGAGCTGAACATATCTTCTGAGCTGATCTATGAAGAGAGTTTCTATACAGATTTGGATGCTAAGGAAAGCGCCCTCAAGGCCAGTGGGGAAATGGCTCCATCCTTGACTAGGGAAGTGACTGTAAGTGTAGAAGGGCAAGAATTCACCTATGAAGTCTCTCCCGAGAAAACAATTCTGGAAGCAGGGCTAGACAACAACATAGACATGCCATATAGCTGTCAAAGTGGATTATGTACTGCCTGTAGGGGCAGGTTGGTATCCGGAAAGGTCGCTATGATCGAAGATGCTGGATTGAGCGAAGGAGAGATTGCTGAAGGATATATCCTATGTTGCTCCTCAAAACCTGCCAGTGGTGACATTAAAATAATCATTGAATAAACCATTTTGGAAAAAGACCCGATCAGAATCATCTATGAAAAATTGGAAAGAAACACGCTTATACTTATAGCGTGCTCCATTCCAGTTTTCGCAGTAGTTTACCTATATTCCCAAAGTGAGTCAATCAGCAGGTCAGCCACAGAACTGCCTGAATTGTTGGATTTCATCTTGTTGGGATCGATATATGGTTTGCTGGCTGTTCATTATTGGAATTTCCACAATTCCATCAAACAAATTCTTCAGCACAATCAAGAACTGGAAACCAAGATCCAGCTTTACCAACAGGCAACGATCCGCAGATTTTGGATTTTGTTGTTCAGTAGCATTTTGTGTTCGTTGGGCTTGTTTATTTTTGAAAACAATGGCTACATCATTGCCTATGCCTTGACGATTGTCTTTTTGTCCCTAGGTAAACCTAGTCCTGACAGGATCGTGAGACTCCTCCGGCTAAAAGGCGAAGAAAAAGAAAGGGTCATTCAGATCAAGACTAGAGAAAGTTAAGGGAGAGAGGCAAGAAGCAAGAGACAAGAAGCAAGACTCAAGACAGATCTGACAAAAGAGAAGTGAGATGCGATAAAATCAACCCCGAAGAGCCTGTCCCGATCATCGGGAGGTTGAACTTCTTCAATGTATAAAGAAAAAGTGTCAAGCAAAATCAGGGAGTGGACAACGAACCAAAACCTCCCCTGAAGGTTGTCGAATAGACAAGCTAAAAGGATAAGAAAACGGGATTTTTTGGAATCCTCCCAATTTCCAATGTCTAAGCGAACAGTTTTTTTACTGAAAAGATTACCTGAAGGGTTATTTCCTAAAAGCTTCTGGTAAATCAAACAAATCAATACCCCATACCAAAGGCATTACATAGTAAATAAAGAGCGTAATCAACAGAATCGAGATAATATTCAGGACAAAACCGGTTTTTGCCATGTCTCTAATGGTGAAAAACCCTGAACTGAACACCACGGCATTCGGTGGAGTAGCCACTGGAAGCATAAAAGCACAAGATGCCGACAGGGTTGCCCCTATCATAATACCGTAAGGATGTATCTCCATACTAGTGGCCAGAGCTGCCAGAATAGGTAAAATGATGGTTGTAGTGGCTAAATTCGAAGTCAATTCCGTTAGAAAATTGATAGCCCCTACCAAAAAAAGGATGACCAAGATCAAAGAAGCCCCTTCCAAAAGTGTGAAGTTGCTGCCTACCCACATCGTCAAGCCACTCTCTTTGAACCCTTCTGCCAATGCCAATCCACCCCCAAACAAAAGGATGATACCCCAAGGGATTTTTATGGCATCTTTCCACTCCATCAATGGGATTTTTTTTCTCCCTGGCACTATAAACATCAGCAAACCTCCTATCACGGCAATAACCGTATCGTTGATCCCACTGAAGTACTTTTCCAATAAAAACGATTTGGTAATCCAACCCAATGCGGTGAGCAGAAAAATCCCAGCCACCAACTTTTCTTCATAGCCAATCTTCCCCAACTTATCCAGTTCTTCTTTGATTGTATAACCTCCTCCTGATAGACGTTTATTTTTCACTCCGAAAACCTGGATCAGGTAAAACCAGCAAACAAACAAGAGAAGCATACTCAAAGGAAGCATCAAAAGAAACCAATCTAAAAAGTTGATTTCAACGCCATATAATTCTGAAACTATTGCCACCAACACCAAATTTGGCGGTGTACCAATCAAAGTGGCAAGCCCACCAATCGAGGCACCATATGCAATACCAAACATAAGCACCATACCAAAATTGTTTTTCTGGGCTACACTTCCCGCTTGGTTTTTTTCAAATTGTGCTGCAATAGCGAGACCTATAGGTAGCATCATAACACTTGTAGCCGTATTGGATATCCACATAGACAATAATGCTGTAGACAACATAAACCCCAAAACAATATGGCTAAGCCTGTTACCCATCCACAACAAAATAGTAAGAGCAATCCTTCTGTGCAAATTCCATTTCTCAATCGCAATGGCAATCAAAAATCCCCCCAAATAGAGGAATACTATATCATTGCCGTAATTGATGGTCGTACTTTTGACATCCATGATGCCTGTTAGCGGAAATAGTACAATGGGCAGAAGAGAGGTGACCGGTATCGGTATCACTTCGGTGACCCACCACAAAGCGATCCAAATTGTCGCTCCCAAAACAGCCTGTGAAGAATCCGTCAATCCTCCAACCGGATCTATGATCAGTGACAGTGCAAAGATCAAAGGGCCTAAAATCATGATGACAATTTTACCCATGGCAAAGTATTCCTATCCCTGAGTATATAAGTTCTCTATAACTGGATTTATTTATTTTCATCATTTTCACTTGATATTATGTCTCAAAGGTCCTTGCTTCTATGAATTTTGATCTGGAGCAGCCCCTCCAACTAAACTACTATCGGCTAAAGACCGATAGGTTTGGTTTCGCCTAAAGGTGACTAAAGTGCATCCAAGACTTAATGTTCTTTGTGAAAAACTTGGTGATCTTAGTGGTTATAATTTTTACTACTAAGATCACCAAGTAAAAACACTAAAGTCTTCGCCTCAAGGCAAGGGATTTCCCCCAGAGTGAGACATTAAGCTATCCTTCAATGTATTTACCAAATATGCTGTTTTTATGAAATAAAATCCCAACAAGCAATATAGAAATTCTCAATTGGTGTAAAAAATATATGATTATCAGCTACCCTTACTGTCTTGATATACCTGTTTACAAAAAAAGCACGAAGAACCTCTTTGTGTTCCCCGTGCTTCCTTTGGGTTCTTTGTGGTAAAAAATAACCTTAATTCTCTATCGAAATCGATCCTGAACTCACAGAACCATTGACCATATTAGAAGAACCATTGTTGATCTGCAGGGTCTTTCCTTTCCTATTATTGCCTACCCTCAAAGACCCAGAGGTAGCTTTTAGGTTATAGTTATAATCATCCAGGTTGGAATTCGTATTGATTTTGATACTTCCGGAAGAAGCTTTCAAATTCGTCATACTGCTCAACCCAGCTTGCTCTGCCTTAACTGATCCAGAACTAACAGATACAGATCCTATCTGTCCAACATTGGATAGCTTTGCATTTCCAGAGCTCAGGGAAAGGGACAATTGCCCTCCTATATTCTCGGCTTTCATACTTCCACTGGAAAAGGAAATATTTGCATCCCCAGCCACATGGGAAAGGTTGGCAGAGCCTGATCCCATTCTCAAATTGACATCCCCATTTGTATTTTTTATATTAATGCGCCCTGAACCTGCATGCGTGTTCAAAGAACCGGAAACATTCGAGATATCCAGGTTTCCTGAACCAATCTTCAAAGTAGTCAAATCTGAAGAGACCCCGTTTACGCTAATTTTGCCTGACCCGCCTGCAAAGTTTAATTGGATATTTTCAGGACCTTTGATTTTGATATGGCCTTTTGTCTGGTTTACCCCCCAGCTTATACTTTTGCCGTTTTGTTGGTAAGAGATTTTCAATATCTCACCCAAACTAACAAAAACGATATCCTGATTGTCTTGTGTAGATTCCAAATATGCCTCCACGGTCAGGTCATTTGTGTTTTTGCTCCCAATGTACTCCACTTCCAAAAACCCGCTATTGACTTCTAGTCTATTGACTCCTTCAAAAGTCTTCTTGGTATCTACCAATACTTGTCTCTGCGCATACAGTTGCGAACTGAACATCACCGCCAAAAGCCCGATGATAAAGCTGATCTTCATTTTTGTAGTTTTCATATTTTTATGTTTTATAAAATCAAGCCAAAACTCAAGGCATTCACTTTAGGTCCCTTGTCCTTTTCAAAAAACTCGTTCAAATCATAGTTGAGAAACAAGTCTACATTGGAAACTCCCAATACAAGTCTACCTCCATATCTTAGGTTGTTTGCAAACATATTTGATTTCTCAAAGAGTTTCCTTGACCTGCCATCTTGGTCATCATAAACGAATTTACCTCTTCCACCTATTCTTAAGCCAGCATATGGCCCCACTCCAAACCTGAACTTCCCATTGCTGCTATGGACTATAGGTATCAAACTCAAATTCACATAGGAAGCTGATATCTTAGACTTCGTGCCAATTCCATTTGAAAAGTCTTGAAAATCTACGCCTCCTACTTCTTTTACAGCAATCAGGTTTCTGTCTTCAAACTTGAAATTATACCAACTCACGCCCAATGCAGGATTCAGGGAGAAATTTTTACCAAACTTATATTGATGCTGATAATTGATCCCCACATTCCAACTTCCCCAAGGTTTGATCGCTGGTGCGGTTTCATCGTTTACCCAAGTATTGATCCCCAAATCGAAATTGAGAGACCTTTGGTACCTGCGTCGCTTTTTTTGACGTGAGATGTCAATATCTCCATCATTTGTAATTAATGTAAAAGACTTGTCATCATATTTTTCATAGTGCCATTCACTCCCGAAAAGCTTGAAATCTTTGGTCTTTATGACTTCTTTGTTTTCAGAAGTCTCATCTTGTGCAGCCACAGTTCCCAGAAATGCAACCAGCAAACCG
The DNA here is from genome assembly GCF_042682445.1 of Belliella marina. Lineage (NCBI taxonomy): Bacteria > Pseudomonadati > Bacteroidota > Cytophagia > Cytophagales > Cyclobacteriaceae > Belliella > Belliella marina. The sequence goes on along the minus strand of NZ_JBHUHR010000003.1, from coordinate 40,750 downwards.
ATAGTAATTAAAGCCTTTTTCATATCTTTAGTTATCTCTATATTGTACAAATGATTTATTCAGTTAAAATATCACCCCAAAGGTAATTGGGTTCAACTCCGGACTAACCCCATCTTGGAAAAGCGTATTCAGGTCATAGGTTGTGAAGAAATTGAATCTCCCTACTCCCACTTCGCCCCTTACACCATACCTGAAATTGTTGAGATACACGCCTGTATTTTGCTTGGATTTTCTTCTTCCCCCGCCATCAAGCTCCCTATAGACAAATTTGCTTCCACCTCCAAGCCTATACCCCATGTATGGCCCAGCGCCTACCCGCAGGCCTCTTTTTCCATTGTCATTCATTTTTCCAAAATCCAGCTTCAATAATGTCTGGGCAGTCAGGTATGAAGCGGAAATCTTACTTTTGATACCATTGACATCTGTTCTTTGGAGAAATTCAATCGTCTCATCCCCCCTGACAGCTTGGAAATCCCTGTTTTCAAATTTGAAATTGTACCATTGAACACCCAATCCAAAATCCCAGTAAAATCCCTTGGCGATTTTTTGGGATGCCATCCAGTTCAGCCCGACATTCCAACTCCCCCAACCTTTGGTCGAGTGGGCTTCGCTTGATGATGGGAAATTGCCATTTTCAGTCAAATAGGTATTGATCCCCAAGTCAAGGTTAAAGTATGTCCTGAATGGTGGGTCTTTACGTTTCTTCTCTGTCGTCTCCACCTTAACCTTTGTGTTTCCGCCAGATTCATCTACGATCACTTTTACCCTTCCTATAGAAACTTCTGTTTCAGGACCATCTTCCCTGACTCTGACGATTTCTTTATTCCCGGATTTGTTTTTGATCTCTACTACGGTCAACTCACCTGTCTCTTCATTGAGCTGCAGATCCAACTCCTTTACAATCTGGTTGATATCCATGGATTTCAACCTCTCAAAATCTTCCTTATTGTCAACTATCAACACAACTTTTCCTGATTTTCCAAACTCTACGATGATACTATCCTTCTCAGCGAGTGCCGGTTCCAAATGACTTCCAAATGCGATATTCACAATGGCCATCAAGCTAAATAATAACAGATATTTTTTCATATTCTTGAGATTCTAAAATGTTATTTACTTCTTTCTTTTTTAGAGGTTATCGAGGCAAAGAGATTGTTTTTTGCATCCTGCAGTTCTGCAAACCCCTGATCTACTTTACTCAACAATCCACCGATTTTTTCAACTTTATTTTCTATTCCATCAATCAATCCGCCTCTTTCCGGCTCTGAATCTGAGATTCCCTTGCCGACAATTGTGATCTTATATGAAATTTCTTCTTCTGCGCTTTCTACCGGTTCATTGAAAGCGACTGATTGATTCAGATCCAACTCCGGCAAAACAACTTCCGGAAGACTTTCTATTTCTGAATTCTCTTCAATTTTGATAGTTTCCGCTACCAATTCATTTGGCTTTGGCTCTTTTACTATTTCTTTTTGCTGTTTCACCTCTGGTTTAGGACCTTTCTGTACAGGTGCCCCCCCCCCTTTCTCTTCCTGCGGATTTGATTCGGATTTTTCCGCTTCTAGCTCAGCCTTTTCCAATTCAGGAAGCTCCTTTTCTACTGGTTTTTCAAAATTCTCCTGAACCTCTGCCATCTTGGGAGCTTCAGGTCCCAACCCACCTGAGATAAACCACCCCAAAAACCCAAGCCCCAAAAGCAGGGTAATGGATGCCGCAATCTTCAAAAATGGATAATACCCACCTTTTTTGTCTTTTGGCAGCTTGTTTTCCAATCTCTCCCAAGCAAGGGATGATGGTTTTATTTCATGATTTGAGAGCTTGTCTCTAAACAGCTCGTCAAAATTTCTATCTTCATTAGCCATTGATTCTCCTTTCTTTAAGTTGTTGTTCGGCTATTTTTTGCTTTAATAAATTCCTGGCCCTATTCAATTGGGATTTTGAAGTGCTTTCAGAAATCCCCAGCAAATCCCCAATCTCCGCATGGCTATATCCCTCCACTGCATACAGGTTGAATACCGTCCTATAGCCTGTTGGCAGCTCTTCGATCAGATCCATCAAATCATCTGCTTCCAAACTATTCAGTTCGTACTGATGGTTTCGGAAATCTGTTCCTTCTTCCATATTGACTTCCATGGCGAGTCTCTTATTGTTTCTCAAAGTCAGTAAGGATTGGGTAACAATGATCCTCTTCATCCAGCCTTCGAAGCTTCCTTTAGATTCATACTGGTCCAGTTTATCAAATATTTTCATGAAAGACTCAATCATCACATCCTCTGCAATCTCCCGGTCTTTGGTGTAGCGGACTGCGATTGCGAAAAACTTACTTGAATACCTTTCATACAGATGTTGCTGGGCTTTCCGCTCCCCTTTGAGGCAACCTTCTATAATGTCAGATTCAGAATTAAAAGTTTTTCTTGTGAACATGCTTTTTGTGGCTTTCAAATAGGTAGATACAGTTTGACAAAAATAGGTTGCACGTATTGTGAAAAAAAGTTAAAATAATTTTCTGTTGTTCAAAACAGAAACTTTTGGAGTATGTGGTTACGAATATACGGAATGAAGCCAGTAATAAAATAAATGACTGAATTTCAGCGGATAACCATCAATACTTGAGGACGTGTCGAAGAAAACTGTTGACAGGCAACAGATGTATTAAATTAAGCTCACTTTTTTTTATTGATGACTGACAAGTAAGCATATATTCAACAAAAAACTCCTTAAACAGTGTCATCATCCGGATTTCCAAAGTAACCAAACGAAACTTCGACCCAATAATCATCGATAATTTTAACTGCAAAATCATAACAGCATTGGTAAATCCCCCCATTGTAATCTACCATCGTATGGGTATGGTATACAAAATTATATCCCATCATGGTCAGATAGCTTTTAGAAACTTTTGAGCCGGGACCATATTTGAGATAGATCTTCTTCAGCATTTCCCTATTCTTCTTTTGAATCCTGGAGATCAAGGTATACAAATCGTACTCTTTCTCTTTTTTAATTTCATTGTAATGGGCGCTTCTACAACCATCACAACAATATAGCTTGTCAGAGCGTCCCAAAACAGGCCTCGTACAGGTAGGGTATTTGCATTGTCTTTCCATAATATCCTCAAAAAATTAAAAATCAATTATTGAAACTAAGAACAGCTGAATAAATATAACTACTTTTGCTTTTAAACAAAAAACAATTGACATTTTTATGATTATCAGACACTTCACCTGTTTTTAGATCAAAAAGAAAAATGTGTCGTGTGATTCCCAACTACCACCCGGACTGCTAGAACAACATCATGCGCTATCATCAAAAGTGCAACAAGAAAAATTGCAATGCATCAACATGCTATCAAAAATCCAAATAGGGTGCTATAATATCCACCCATTCCTGATTGAATATCCTAACTTTTAACAAATCAGCAGCAGAATTGTACACTCCATGCTGGTCTCTATAGGCTACGATAACCTTCGCCACCCCATAATTGATGTATGGATGCTTGGCCAGGGTATTCACATCTGCAGTATTAACATTGATTTTCTTTTTGATGCCAGGTTTGAACTCGAAATATTCAAATATACGCTCCATTACTTCCGGACTCATCCCATATACATCCAGCAATTGATCGGCTTGATGCATCCCTCCGATTGCATCCCTAAACTTCACAATCCTACCTGCAGTGGCAGGGCCTACACCTGGCACCACTTGCAATACAATGGAGTCCGCCTCATCAAAGGGAATCTTATTGAGCCGGGCAAAATTCCTTTTTTGGAAATTTGGGCTGGATCTGCCTGAATCCTGTGCTGAATAGCTGACACTTATTCGATTCCAACCGGATTTTTCCAAACTATCCATCTTGATCAAATATGATTCATACTCCAACTGGCTATTCCGGGCAACCATTTTGTTGTAGATGACAGGTATTCCATATAAGAATATCAAAACTGGAAGTAGCATTACAAAGCCCCTCGATTCCCTATTGGAAAACCCAAGAAAATTCTTGAGAAAAAACCTAATCTTTGACACCATGATAGATTCTTTAAAAGTTCAAAACAAAAATATAATCCAGTTTGGCCTGATAGATCGTATCTATGGTTCATAAGTTAATAATATTGGCACTACTTTCCAAAATTGTCGATATTTGCAAAAGGTAAAAAAAGTGAACCTCTCTTATTTAGACAGGTTTTAAATTGCAATGAGTTTATTCAAAATTTTCTTTTGCTACGCTTTATAAATTAAATTTGTACCCGAAAGTCAACGAAAATGCAAAACAAGTTTAGAGCAATCAGTTTATCACATAAAAGTGCTCCTGTAGAGATTCGGGAGATCATCGCTTTAGACGAGGCTACTATACATGCACTTTTGGTGAAATTAAAAGATTTTTTCAGTGTTACAGACACATTAATCCTTTCTACTTGCAACAGAACCGAGTTATATTACTCCCATGAATTGGATTTGAGTTCTGAAATCATCAAGTTGATCGGTCTGGAAAAAGGCCTCTCCTCTATCATTGATTATTTGGAGTATTTCAAGATCTACAACAATGATAGGGAAGCAATCAGCCACCTGTTCAAAGTTTCTATGGGACTTGAAGCACAGGTAGTCGGAGACATGCAGATCTCAAACCAAGTGAAAAGGGCATATCAGGCATCTGCGGATTTGGGTATGGCGGGTCCTTTCCTCCATAGATTGATGCATACCATTTTCTTCACCAACAAGCGGGTGGTTCAGGAGACCGCCTTCAGGGATGGTGCAGCTTCTGTTTCATATGCAGCTGTAGAATTGATAGAAGAATTGACCTCCAACATCTTTGAACCAAGAATCCTTCTGATAGGGGTTGGCGAAATCGGCAAGGATGTTGCCAAAAACATGGTTCATCTTCCTAATGCCAAAGTAACAATTGCCAACAGAACTCTTGATAAAGCTGAAACATTGGGATCATCTATGGGTTTTGATGTCATTCCATTTGAAAATGTCGTGGAAGCCATGAGGGAATCAGATGTCATCATCTCTTCTATCATGAAATCGGAACCTTTTATCACAAAAAACCTTGTCAAGACTTTTGACATATCAAGCTATAAATTGTTTGTTGACCTATCCGTACCGAGAAGTATAGAAACTTCAATCGAAGATGTACCGGGAGTATTGCTATACAATGTTGACAACATCCGAAGCAAAGCTTCAGAGACTTTGGAAAACAGGTTGGCTTCCGTGCCAAAAGTGGAACAAATCATCGAAGAGAGCATCGACGAGTTTTACAATTGGAAGAAAGAAATGATGGTATCACCAACCATCAACAAGCTAAAAAATGCCTTGGAGCAAATCCGTCTGGAGGAAATGGAAAGATTCCTGAAAAATGCAGACCAAAAGGAAATCGAAGTGGTCGAAAGAATCACAAAAAGCATGATGCAAAAGATCTTGAAAGTGCCGGTAGTACAACTAAAAGCCGCCTGCCAAAGAAACCAAGCAGATGGAATGATAGAAATATTATCAGACTTGTTTGATTTGGAGAAAGTGAATGAGAAGAAATAAAAATACACAAAAAAATAATATCAAATAGATGTCAGAAATGGCATCTATTTTTTTTGAATTGCAGTTCTAAAGCACTTATTTTACTTTTCAAATTACTTTATACATGAAATTAATCAATTGTTCCAAGAAAATATTTTTGATATGTTGCCTACTTTTTCCAATAATGGGGTCTTCCCAAACTTGGGAGGTCTACGATCATAATTTCAACTTAAAATCAAGAATAGCCTACGACCAGATCAACATCCTAGGTGAGTCGGTAAGGGTCAGCACAGCGAATAACGAACTTCACCTTTTGAGCAAGGAATTCAAGCCTTTTCTGAATCTAAAAGGCACTTCTGTCCACCAATACCTAGAGCCTTGGATCATTGTCAAGGGACCAAACGGAATGGGGGCATTCCATGAATATGGAGAGGAGATCTTCACTCCTGAATATGACGACATCCAAATGTTCTACACAAGGCTACTTGCCAAAAAAGGGGATAATTATTGGGTCTATGATCGGATGAGTAGGACAACAGAGATGATCGGAGCATACGAACAAGCCATCCTAGCCAAAAATGGGCAAGTCATTGCGAAAACTGCCCATGGTTACTTCCTGCCTATCTCCAGCAATCCCAACAAGATGTACAATGACCTAAGAGAGGTCAATGAAAACGTTATTATTTCGCATGAAACCACAGGGTATGGTTTGATCAATAGGGAAGGAAAATACATTCTCGAACCGATCATCGATGAGATGCAATACCTGGAGGATGATTATTTCTATGCTTTTGACGGAAACCAGTACATGCTGATCCTCGCCCGTGAAGAGCGTGCGGATATCAAATACACGAGCTATCACAAGATTACCTTAGAAAACAGCTTGATGCTGGAATACATCCATGGGAAACTCCGCAGGGTGATGAAAAAAGATGGAATCCTATTGGACATGACAGGGATGGAAAAAGTGAAGCTGGTAGGAAAAGAAAAGTACAATGTATATTCCAGGGAAAACAAGGTAGGACTTCTCGGTATCAATGGCTGGGAAGTGAGTCCAAGCCCAAACCTAGAAACCATCCTACCTGGAAACGAAAATCTATTCCCATCCATCAAAACAGGTAAGTTTGGATTTATTGACAAACATGGCTCATGGGTAATCCAAAATGGTTTTGAAGAAGCCTTGCCTTTCCATGAAGGATTGGCTGCGGTCAAGAATGCGGGGAAATGGGGATACATCAATAAACAAGGGCAAACTATTATCAACCATGAATATGACGGGGTCAGCAGATTTCACAGAGGGTTGGCGGTAGCAAGGAAGAACGGAAGCAGCTACCTGATAGACCAAAACGGAAATATCCTAATGGACAAGGGATTTGACAGGGTATCCCTTCTTCCTGACAATTATTATATCACTGAAAGCAACGGATTTTTTGGGCTGGTCAATGCTGCGGGCAAAGAGGTGGTTGATCCCCAATTTGATGAATTGAGAAAAGAAGACACCAATATAATCCTAGTCCGAAAAGGGAGTAAATATGGCATAATCGATGAAAATGGCAATTACATCCTTCCCTTGTATTACAAAAACATCTTGTTTGACAAAGCATCAAAACTGATTTTGGCCGAAGATGAATACACATTGCCAAAAATTGAGATTGAGGAAAAAAACAGCAAAAAGAAAAAAGCAGATTAGGTAAAAACAGATAGCCTTTCTGCTTCATTTCAGTACATAGGAATATTGAATTGGATATTGCCAATTTGTAACATTTATGCCCCAATCCTTGGAACAAACTGTGGCAAAGGGGGAAATTGTCTTCATCCAAAAAACCATTCGAGGATTTGGACTTAATCACCATTGACCTGTGTCCCCACTGATCAAAATTAGACAACCCTCGAAGTTTCTCCCTTTGAAATTGTTAAAAGCGATTTCCCTGGGGGTGGCAGATTAATTCAGTTTGCTGAGGAGATTTTTTTATATTTGAACCCTGAACTATAAACAATGAATATTCAACTGCATCAAAAGAAAGTGTTCTTTGCCTCAGATTTCCACCTTGGAGCACCAGACGAAACCACCAGTGCCATTCGTGAAAAAAAAATCGTCCGCTGGCTCAACACTATAGAAAATGATGCCGCAGCAATATTCCTCGTAGGGGACATTTTTGATTTTTGGTTTGAATACGACAAAGTCATCCCAAAGGGCTTTATCCGTTTTATGGGAAAAATCGCAGAACTCAGAGACAAAAATATTCCGATCATCTTCTTTACCGGAAACCATGACCTCTGGATGAGGAACTATTTCACCCAAGAATTGGGAATTCCTGTCTATCACCATCCGATTGAGTTGGAGATCGAAAACAAGAAATTCCTCGTCGGGCACGGGGATGGCCTGGGGCCGGGAGATGAGACATATAAAATCCTCAAAAAGTTTTTTACCAATCCATTCTGCCAATGGCTATTCAAATGGCTCCATCCAGATCTGGGAATGAAAATTGCCCACAAATGGTCAAGCAGCAGTAGGATATCCAACAACCAAAAGAATGAAAATACCTTCAAAGGCCAGGAAGAATGGCTTTGGGAATATTGTAAGGAGCTGGACAAAAAGCAACATTTTGACTATTACATTTTTGGCCATCGCCACCTTCCCTTGGAATTGGAAGTGGGCAAATCCTCAAAATACATCAATCTTGGGGAATGGGTAAACCAATATACCTATGGTGTATTTGATGGAAAAAAAATGGAACTCAAAGCATTTGAACAATGAAAAGGGTTCTGGCTTCACTTTTCACCCTGTTGTTTTCAGCTAACCACACCTTTGCACAAGAAGAGCTTTGGGGTGATCCCATCGAAATCAAAATTGAAAGGATAAGCCAAGTCTCTTTAGATAACCAAGGCTATTTATTCATTGCAAACCAAGAAGGAAATATCTTCCAATATTCGGAGAAAGGTGAGTTTGTCAATAATTTCTCCCCTTCCAGACAAGGGAAAATAGACCAAATTGAAGCTGCTTGGACGGTGAATATATTTACCTTTTCCATGGATTTACAGGAATTCAGAATCCTCGACAGGTTTTTAAATCCGATATCCGAAAACAAGATCCAACAAAATGGAATCAATCTCGCCCGGGCAGCCACACTCGGAAACAACAACATCATTTGGATTTATGACGAATCGGACTTCAGCCTGAACCAATTTGACCACCGGAGAAACCAAGTTTTGCAAAAACAACCGCTGAACATGGTTTTGGGCAACTCACTATTGCAAATACAGGAAATAAAGGAATATCAGAATCTGGTATTCCTAAAAATCAAAGATGAAGATGTGGTTATCCTGGACAACCAGGCAAACCTGATCAAAAAAATAGATGCCGCCAATGATTGCAGATTGAGTTTTTGGAAAAATAATCTCCTATCGGTAAAATCCAATAAACTGAGATTTAAAAATTTCCAAGATGGCAAAACACAGGAATTCCCAATCCCGGAATATCTTGATTCCCACCAAGTAACCCTCTCCAATCGCTCTGTTGTCTTTTATGATCCCCACACTATTTATATTTTCCCAAAGAAAGACAGCCCAATCGCGGATCTATGAAATGAGAAATAATTCAAAAAAATGTTAAATGCTTGCTAAAAATGCTGATAAAATGGTTTGATTTTTGCAATTTTGCAAAAGCATGAATAAACCTATAGACCGAAAGTACATTTTAAACATTTCAATACTTTTCATCATCCTGTTGATGTCAAGTTTTTCCTTTGTTTCCAATGCACAGATTTTTAAAAAAAGGACTAAGGTAGAAGCAGAAATATCCTTCCCGGCAGATTTGAACAGGGAGCGCGTATCATTCGATTTGAAAGCCGATGGGATCAAAAAATTCTCAATCGTCCTTGACAAAAAACCAGTTGAAATAACCAAAGTCAAAGTCTTCGATACACTTGGAAACCTACTTTTTGAAGACAGGATCATGCCTGACGATGACATCAAAAAATCTTACGACCTCAGCCACATCCAAAGCCAGCTCTTTGTAGTGGAAGTGGGCAACTCCAAATACAACATCACAAAAAGCATCTATGCAATCCCCCCGGGAAGCAAAAAGAAAACAGATGTCCAGGTAAACAAATAGAAAAAGTCGCTGAAATCAAATTCCAGCGACTTTTTGTTTTATAATAGAACCCTGCCTTTTCTTTTGTAGACGAATGGCAGAATTGCGGTCTATCAAATCTTTGATTAGTCGATCTCCACCAAGGTGATATCAAATATCAAATCTTCACCCGCCAATGGATGGTTTGCATCCAATGTGATTTTCTCTTCATCTACCGCAACCACTTTCACAGGCATAGGCTGGCCTTGTGGCCCTTGCAATGTCAAATCCATCCCAACTTCAGGAGAAATATCAGCTGGTACTTCCGCTCTTGGGATATCTACCATCATATCGTCTCTCTTCTCACCATAAGCTTCGTCCGAAGGTATAGTTACACTTTTGGCTTCTCCTATCTGCATGCCATGTACTGCTGCATCAAAACCTTTAATCATATTCCCATCACCCAGAACAAACTGAAGAGGCTCTCTGTTTTCTGAAGAATCGAAGACAACCCCACTTTTCAATTTCCCTGTGTAGTGAACTTTTACCGAATTTCCTTTACTTGCTAAAGACATATATTTTTTATTCTGTTTTGTAAAACATCAAAGTTAAGGATTTTTGATAGGGATTAAAACCAAAGTAAAGGACAAGTTTAAAACTGTCCAAAACTGACCAAGTATCGTTCGTTTTTGGACACAATTTATTGTAGATTTGTCAAATATGTTCAAAATCAGACCCTTTCTTGAATGGCATCATTTTGACTATTACTAATGAAAAATGTTTACTATGGACAATCAGCAGTTAGGAAAGATCCTCATCATCGACGATAACGAAGACTTATTATTTGCAGCAAAAATGCATCTAAAAAAGTATGCGAAGGAAGTTACAATTGAAAAAGACCCCAGAAGGATCCCTTTTTTGGTTAACAACAACAGTTATGATGTGATACTTTTAGACATGAATTTCACCGAAGACACCACTTCGGGAAAAGAAGGATTCCATTGGCTGAAGCAAATCAAAGAAATCGATCCCAAAGCAGTGGTAATTTTGATTACCGCTTTTGGAGATGTGGAAATGGCAGTAAAAGCGCTCAAAGAAGGCGCTACGGATTTTATTCTAAAGCCTTGGCAAAATGAAAAACTCCTTGCTACCCTGACCTCTGCCAGCCGCCTGAAAGACAGCTATGATCAGGTAGACAAGCTCTCCAAAAAACAAAAACAACTTCAATCGGACCTCAAAAAGCCCTACTCTGACATCATCGGAACAAGCGCTTCCATGAAAAACATATTCTCCATCATCGACAAAGTGGCGCAAACGGATGCCAACGTGTTGATTTTGGGAGAAAATGGAACCGGTAAGGAACTTATCGCCAGAGCTATCCACGATAGGTCATTGAGAAAAGATGAGATATTTGTAGGTGTAGACATGGGGTCTATCACCGAGACTTTGTTCGAAAGTGAGCTTTTCGGCCACAAGAGAGGTGCATTCACCGACGCAAAAGATGACCGTGCGGGAAGATTTGAGATTGCAGACAACGGTACACTCTTCTTGGATGAGATAGGCAACCTCAGCATGCCACTACAGTCCAAATTGCTAACGGTATTACAGAAAAGAGAAGTGACAAGAATCGGCACAAACAAATCCATCCCGGTTGACATTCGGCTGATCTGTGCCACCAACATGCACGTACATGAAATGGTCATGGACAACACCTTCCGTCAGGATTTGCTCTACAGGATCAATACGGTAGAGATTTTCCTACCGCCATTGAGGGAAAGACAGGACGACATCCCATTGTTGGCAGACCATTTCCTAAAGGTATATGCCCAGAAGTACCGCAAGGACTTCAAAGGGTTCAAAACATCCGCCATGCAGTTGCTCCAGCAATACAATTGGCCTGGAAACATCAGGGAACTGCAACATGCTATAGAAAGGGCAATCATCATGGCTGAAAGTGACGAATTGGATAGCCGGGATTTCTTTTTCCTTTCTTCAAAACCAACAAATGACAAAGTAGCATCGACAGCTTCCTTCAACTTGGACGAGGTGGAGAAAAATGTCATCCAAAAAGCTATCGACAAAAATGGAGGAAATATCTCTAAGGCAGCAAAAGAACTTGGCTTGACAAGAGCTTCATTGTATCGAAGATTAGAGAAATATGGATTATAAAATAGGCTTGGTCGGTAGGATTATCCTACTGGCTATATCAATATTTTTTTTGAGCTACTTCATTCTCAATGGTGCAGGGGTATTTGCAATATCCCTGTTCATCATTTTGATCATGGCACAGACCATCTTTCTGTTGAGCTATGCAGAGAGTTCTTTCAAAAAAGTGCGCCTTTTTCTGGACAATATCAAACAGGATGATTACACCACTTTGTTTCCTGTGAAATTTGACGGTACAGAGACAGATGACCTGCATATAGAATTCAATGCCATTTTGGCCAAACTGAAGGAAGACCAAGCTGAAAAAGATGCCAATTACCAGTATTTCCGATCTGTATTCCAACATTTGAGCATTGGCTTGATCACTTTTGAGGAAGATGGAAAGATCCAGATTCTCAATACAGCCGCCAAAAGAATGCTCAACATCCATCTATTGCATAATATCTCAGAGATCGAAGATGTCAACAAGGAGCTTCACCAGGCAATCCATAGCCTGAGGACGGGAGGTAGTGAATTGATCAAGATAGCACACCCTGATGGCATCATGCAGCTATCAGTCTATGTGATTGAACTTTTGATGCGGGATGTGAAAATCAAGCTCGTATCTCTCCAAAATATCCAAAGTGAACTGGAGGAAAAGGAAATGGAGGCATGGCAAAACCTGGTAAAAATCCTGACGCATGAAATCATGAATTCCATCGCCCCAATTTCCTCTTTGGCCGCTACCATCAAGGGGGATATTGAACAAAAAATCGATGAGCACGAAAGCATCCCTCCCGGTGACCTGGAAGATTATCTTATGGGAATTGGGACGATAGAAAAAAGAAGTGAAGGACTCATCAATTTTGTAAGTGACTTCAGAAGCTTGGCACATATTCCTACGCCAAAATTCCAGACAATCAACATCAAAAAGCTGTTTGCCCAGTTGGAGACCTTGATGCAACATCAGTTTGAATCCAACCAAATCATCACAAAATGTACTGTCACCCCTTATGATCTGATTCTGTTTGGAGATCAAAACCTCATCGAACAAGTCTTGATCAACCTGATCCACAACGGGATACATGCCATGCAAGACTCCGTCACAAAAGTACTTTCAATTGATGCTTTTATCGATGAATCCGGAAAAATCATCATCGAAGTATCAGATTCAGGCAAAGGGATAGAGGAAGAAGCTTTATCCAAAATATTTATCCCATTTTTCACTACCAAGAAAAAAGGATCAGGGATAGGCCTAAGCCTTTCCAAACAGATCATGAGAAGACATAAAGGGAATATTCAGGTAAGGTCAAAAATCGGTGATGGGACAACCTTCAAATTGATATTCAATGCCTAAGCATTTAGCAATCTTTTACAATACCACCTGTTTTGGAGGCCATCGATTGGGAGGATTGGATTACTTTGGATGTTGACCTTATGATCTCATATAATCACAACCGGTTACAAAACCCCAGACATCCTCTATGGATCATTGTTTCTTTTGATAAACAAAACTAGGTCCGTCGCATGGCGTCCAAGAATTGTTGATCAGTTTGTTTTCTTTGGTCAGCACCAATGTTTCAACATTTCCTCCACAGTTGGCTGCCATCCCCATATTTGTCTCAAAAGTCAATGTCAATTCGAATACATTGTCAGAATCTTTCAAAGATACCGATTCATACACCCCCAGTGCTTGTGCTGGCTCATTCAGACGCTCTCCAGTGCTTTGATTCCGGGTAGAAAACTTGATAAAAGTCCCGTCATCATTAAAAATATAGCGTTCTTGAAACTCAATTTTTTCCCCAACCAAAACTTCATTAGTCCAACCGGTATTGATACTTGAGATATTCCAATATCCCAGCACATTGAAATGAGGCTCTTTGTCATCCCGATTACATCCAACCAAAATAAAACACAGAAGGATCAAGTAAGTAAAGTATCTTTTCATTTTTTTTCTCTCATTAAAGCCTGTAAGCTAATTACGGGGAACTTGGTTTCAAAGTTAAGCCTAGAATATTTTAAGACAACACTTTTAATACACCCTTAACCAATATTTCACATCAGCGACAAACTTAATGCTAAACATCTCATTATCATAACATCCAATACATCATCAGTTCATATACCTGCTTTATATTGCAAACAAAACTGATAGACTTTGAAAACACATTTCAAAACAATCGTTATCTCAGATGTCCACCTCGGAACTAAGGGATCAAAAGCCAAAGAAGCCTCAAGGTTTCTCAAGCAATACAGTTGCGAAAACCTCATCCTGAATGGTGACATCATCGATGGTTGGCAATTGAAAAAATCCGGCACTTGGAAAAGGAAACACACGAGATTTTTCAATAGGATGTTGAAAATGATCGAGCAGGAAAACACAAAAGTTTTTTATCTGCGTGGAAACCACGACGATTTTTTAGACCAAATCCTACCATTGCAAATTGGAAACCTTTCCATTTTGGCAGATATGATTTATGAATCAAATGGTAAGAAGTACTTTATTACCCATGGCGATATTTTTGACAGCATTACCACAAATCTGAGATGGATCGCATACCTGGGTGATATGGGCTATACATTTTTGCTATGGCTGAATAGACTCGTAAACTACCACAGGCGCAAGAGGGGGTTGGGCTATTTTTCCCTCAGCCAATATGTCAAGGGCAAAGTGAAATCTGCCGTTTCCTACATCGATCAATACGAGGAAGAATTGGCAAAAATGGCAAAAGCCAAAAATTGCGATGGCATCATCTGTGGACATATCCATAAAGCGGAAAACAGGATCATCGACGGTATAGAATATCTCAATTCAGGTGACTGGGTGGAGACAATGAGTGCTTTGGCCGAAGACCACGAAGGAAATTGGCAACTGATCTATTACAATGAAATGGACTTTAGCCAAGACAAGACCGATTCTGTCCAATTGATCCCAGATACAGCTCCGACAGAAAATGTACGGGAATTGAAGACTGTGGCTTTCAATAAATTAAACGATGGCCTAACCCCTCCAAATTTCATGTAAGCTAATGAAGTTCTTATTCATAGTCCAAGGAGAAGGACGAGGGCATATGACCCAAGCTGTAGCTTTATCCCAAATCCTGGAAGGAATGGGACATGAAGTGGCCGCTACCTGCATAGGAAAAAGCAAAAGAAGAAATATCCCCGAATTTGTAATCAAAAACCTGAAATCGCCTGTCCATTCAATAGAAAGTCCCAATTTTGTCTCTGACAAAAACAACAGAAAAATCCTCTTGGGGAAAAGCATTCTTTTGAACCTAAGCAAGTTTCCCGTTTTCCTAAAGAGTTTAAGAAACATAGATGAAGTAGTGAAGCATCACAACCCAGATGTCATCATCAATTTCTATGACATTCTAGGTGGGCTTTACAATTTACTTTACCGCCCCCAAGCCAGTTGCTGGGCTATAGGCCATCAGTATTTGATTGACCATCCCGACTTCCCTTTTGCGAAATCGCATGGCCTGGAAAAGTTACTTTTTAAGATCAACACGAAGATTACGTCCATGGGTACCGATAGGATATTCGCTTTGTCATTTAGGCCATTAGCATCCAATACCTTTTCAAAAGTCAGGATAGTCCCTCCCATTCTTCGAAAAGACATTTTTGAATTGAACCCCAGTGAGGGGGATTTCATTCTCAGCTACATGGTCAATCCAGGATATGGAGAAGAAGTTGTCAAATTTGCCAAAAGACATCCGAATATCAAGATAGAAGCATTTTGGGATAAAAAAGGGGTTGGCAAAACCCACCATGCACTTCCCAATCTCACATTTCATCAAGTTGATGACCAATTGTTCTTAAGCAAGATGGCCAGCTGCAAAGGACTCTTGAGCACAGCAGGGTTTGAATCTATCTGTGAAGCCATGTATCTGGGCAAACCTGTCATGATGGTTCCCGTAGCAGGGCAGTATGAGCAAGCCTGCAACGCCCTGGATGCTATCAAGTCTGGAGCTGGAATCAGCAATAAGAACTTCGATTTCAAATTTTTTCACGACTACTTAAGCGCTTCGCTATTCCAACCAAGCCAAATGGATACGTGGGCAAAAATGACAATTGGCATTATGGAAGAAGAAATCGGGATGTTACAAAATGTAAAAAAGCGAAATGTGAACTATGGCAATCAACTTGGGCATGAATATCAGACCTTTCATTTCAATTTACCCAAAAAGTCCTAAATCAATATAGTTTTCCCAAATCCCTAAACCCTCTCTATGCGTTTTTAAAACGATTTCGGGATTTTTTTCTCATAACAAACCCATAGAAACCAATATCATCTCCCAAAAAATAGTAAATTTCGAATTGTTAATTGGCAATCGAAGTTCATGAATATAGAAAAGCAAAGACTCAAAGAGGATAGGGAGAGAAAGAAACACTGGAAAAAATGGGGTCCATACTTGACAGAAAGACAGTGGGGGACAGTTCGAGAAGATTATAGCAAAGATGGTTCTGCGTGGGATAACGTGACCCATGAAGACGCCCGGAGTAAAGCATACAGGTGGGGGGAAGAAGGGATCGCTGGAATCTGTGACCATAAACAAAAGACCTGCATCAGCTGGGCTTTCTGGAATGGCAAAGACCACATGATCAAGGAAAGGCTTTTTGGACTTACCGGTAATCAAGGCAACCATGGTGAAGATGTAAAGGAACTCTATTATTATTTGGATAGTACGCCATCCCATAGTTATATGAAGATGCTGTACAAGTATCCGCAAAGTCAGTTCCCATATGAAGAACTCGTCGCTGAAAACAGAAAAAGGGGGAAAAGTGACCGGGAGTTTGAGCTGATTGACACTGGTGTATTTGACGAGGATGCCTACTTTGACATATTTATAGAATATGCCAAAAATGATGCAGAAGACATCGTAGGAAAAGCTACAGTCTTCAACAGGGGAAAGGAAGATGCCGAAATCTGGGTGATGCCCACTATTTGGTTCAGAAAAACCTGGTTTACGGGACATGAACCATTTATGCCTAAGTTGAGTAAAATCGATGACAATCAAATCAAGGCATTCACTCCCAAAAACGGGAATTATTTTTTCACATTCGATGGAAAACCTGACCTGAAGTTTTGTGACAACGAGACCAATAGGGAACGGTTGTATCACATCCCAAATGAAAAAAGCTTTCTAAAGGATGGTATCAATGACTACGTTGTCGATGGGGATGCGACCCATTTAAATCCTGAGGATTATGGCACAAAAGCAGCTGCGATATACAAACTTACAGTTCCTGCCGGTGAAAGTGTAGAAGTCAAATTCAGGATGATGCACCAAAGTGCAGAAGAGGCACTTCAGGAATTTGATGAAATCCTAGAGACAAGAAAAAAAGATGCTGATGACTTTTATGGTGAAATCCAAAAAACCATTGAAGACGAAGACTTAAAAAGTATACAGCGTCAAGCATTTGCCGGAATGATGTGGGGCAAGCAATTCTACTATTACAATGTAGAAAGATGGCTTGATGGAGACTCGGGAAGATATGTCCCACCTGTAGAACGGAAAAAAGGCAGGAATTACCATTGGAGGCACTTACAGAATTACGACATCATCTCCATGCCGGACAAATGGGAGTATCCTTGGTATGCCGCATGGGATTTGGCCTTCCACTGTATCCCAATCGCCAGGGTTGATCCCGATTTTGCAAAAGACCAGCTGATCCTGTTACTCAATGAATGGTATATGCATCCCAACGGTCAAATCCCCGCTTACGAATGGAATTTCAGTGATGTCAACCCACCTGTACATGCCTACGCTGTAGAGAGAGTCTACCAGATAGACAAAAAGATGAATGGAGGGGTTGGTGACCAAGAGTTTTTGGAGAGAGCACTTCACAAACTCATGCTCAACTTCACATGGTGGGTCAACCGGAAGGACAATGAAGGCAAGAATATTTTCGAGGGTGGATTTTTGGGCTTAGACAATATCTCATTAATAGACCGAAGCCATGCAGCCCTATACAAAGGCAAGCTGGAACAGGCAGATGCCACCTCGTGGATGGCTATGTTCTCATTGAATCTATTGAGGATTTCCTTGGATCTTTGCGAATTCAACAAAACTTATCAATACACTGCCACAAAGTTCCTTGAACATTTCCTTTATATCGCTGGGGCAATGAACAACATCTCCGGCGAAAATATCAGCCTTTGGGATGACGAAGACGATTTCTTTTATGATATATTCCATGTCCCGGGCAAAGACCCAAAGGTCATGAAGGTAAGGTCAATAGTCGGTATTATCCCATTCTTTGCAGTTGAACCTATCAGGGAAGATATGTTTGAAAACCTGCCCGAATTCAAAAAGAGAATGGAGTTTTTCCTGAAAGAAAAGCCAAAATTAGCTTCATTGGTGACCAGCTGGACCCATCCGGGACAAGACAAAAGGAGGCTTTTTGCATTACTGAGAGGACATAGGATGAAAAGTATCCTTCAAAGGATGCTTGATTCTGACGAATTCTTGAGTGAGTTTGGTATCAGGTCACTGTCCAAATACCACAAAGACAATCCATATTCGATGAGTTTAAATGGAAATGTTTCCACTATTTCATACATTCCTGGAGAATCAGACTCTTTGATGTTTGGAGGAAACTCCAACTGGAGGGGACCGATCTGGTTCCCTATCAACTACCTGATCATCGAATCACTCAAACGTTACGATTTCTATTACGGAGGTGAATTTTCGATAGAATACCCTACAGGCTCAGGAAATTTCCTCACCATGGACCTGATAGCCAAGGAGCTATCCCTAAGATGTATGAAAATCTTCATGAAGGATGAAAATGGCCACAGGCCCTTCAATGGAGATAATCAGAAAATCCAGGAAGACCCGCACTTCAAGGACCATATTCTTTTCTATGAGTACTTCCATGGAGACAATGGGCGAGGCTTGGGAGCTTCCCACCAGACTGGCTGGACAGGATTGGTAGCTGAGATGATTTATAAATTCCATAAAACAGAAGATAAAGACCATCATGCTTCTCCCCTATTTAGAATCTGACAGGCTCGAGGCGGGATGCGATGAAGTAGGCAGGGGCTGTCTATGCGGCCCTGTGGTCGCTGCAGCTGTAATCTTACCTGCTGACTATGCCGATGAATTGATCAATGATTCAAAAAAACTAAGCAAATCCAATCGGGAGTCTTTGGCATTGGAAATAAAGAAGTATGCGATTGCCTGGGCTATCGCAGAAGCAAGTGTTGAGGAAATTGACCAAATCAATATCCTCAACGCTTCATTTTTGGCTATGAACCGAGCGATAGAATCCCTTTCTACCAATCCAGAGCATCTTCTGATCGATGGAAACCGATTCAAAACCAACAATTCGATTCCCTATAGCTGTATAATAAAGGGCGATGGAAAATATGCAAGCATAGCTGCAGCATCGATCTTGGCTAAAGTATATAGGGATGATCTGATGTGTGAATATGCAAGTAAATATCCAGGATATAGTTGGGAGAAAAATGCCGGCTACCCTACCCTTGCCCATCGTGAAGGAATCAGAAAATTAGGTTTGACCCCCATACACCGAAAATCTTTCAAGCACTTGCCCGAGCAGATAAAGTTTGATTTTTAAAAGCTATAACTCCATTATTCTTTTCCCAAACTCGGCCAACATCGCATCATCAAAATCCAAATGCGTCACAAACCTGACTTGATCCTTTCCGAATCTGACTGTCTTGATATTTTTGTTTTCCAACTTTTGAAGCATCTCAGTCGGATCGATCCCAGACAATTTGGCAATGACGATATTGGTATTCACAGGTAAGACTTCTGCCACCAATGGGTGATCCATCAACATCCTCCCCAAACTTCTCGCCCTGCTATGGTCTTCCTTCAATCTATCGATATGATGATCCAGCGCATAAATGGCTGCAGCAGCCAAAAATCCAGCCTGACGCATCCCTCCGCCGAAAGCCTTCCGCACTTTTCTAGCCTTTTTGATATCAGCTTTGTTCCCCAATAGCACAGATCCTACCGGACATCCCAATCCTTTGCTCAGGCAGATGGAAATGGTATCAAACATGGCTCCCCAACCTTGGGGACTTTCCCCTGATTCTACCAGGGCATTGAACAAGCGTGCCCCATCCAAATGCAACTTCAATCCATGCTGGTCGCAAATCTCTTTGATAGGTTTGATTTCGTCTAAGGTGTAAATACTTCCTCCACCCTTGTTCATAGTGTTTTCCAAAGAAACCAAAGTAGTCTCTGCTGCATGTACATCATCCGGGTTGATGGAATCCAACACATCCTGAGGACTGATTTTACCAAATGCCCCATCCAGTAATTTGACAGAGGCATGGGAATTGGACATGATCCCCCCACCTTCATAAAGGTAAATATGGGAGTTTTTGTGACAGATAACTTCTGTTTGCAATCCTGTGTGTAGCCGAATGGCAATCTGGTTGGTCATGGTGCCTGATGGGCAAAACAACCCCGCCTCCATGCCAAACATGTCTGCTAGTTTTTCTTCCAAAGCATTTACAGTAGGGTCTTCCCCAAACACATCATCTCCAACAGGTGCAGCCCACATGGCTTGGAGCATATCGGGAGTTGGTTTTGTTAGCGTATCACTTCTTAGATCAATTACCATAAGTTGTATTTATAATATTTTGGTGGAAATATGGTTGATATAAACTTCGCGAAATATGCCTCTTTCTTGTGGAAGACATGTTTGGTGAAATATTGTTGGAATATACTCGGTGAAATAAAATAGAAAAAAGTTATTTGAAACAAGGTTGGAATATTTCTACTCTATTTCGGCGAAGCCTTATTTCTACAATATTTCACAAAGCATATTTCTATCTAATTTCAATTGTATTTCGACCCTATTTCAATTGTATCCCCCCAATATGTCTTGCCTATTTGAAATATCTAAATTTCGAACTTTCCGAAGGGATCAAATGCCCAATTGCTTTTGCTGCTTCAATAGGTCTATCTGTAGCTAGGATATCAGCACCTTTTTGGATGAATTCTGCATAAATCTGATCACCTTTGGCTATGGCACTTTTATCTAGGTTACCAATTACCCCAAGTATTGTGAACACACCTTTTTCATGAAGCAGCTCATTGAATTCCTTTGATCTCTCGGATGTGCCTGTGAATGCAATCCAACGATCAACCGGTATTCCTGACGCTTCAAACCTCTGTAACTCTTCTTCATTTCTGATGGTGACAGAAAGCATCAAATCTGGGTGGAGTCTATGGAGTTTTTTGGCAGCCTCCACACTATAAGAAATCACTGCAGCATACGGTTCTGCCTGATGCTTTTTGATAGCCTCAATGATCATTTCAAATGGCACTTCCCTTTTGACATCTACCGTGAGCAGCACTTTCCCGCGAGACCAATCCAATACTTCCCCAAAAGTTGGGACTTTGAATGCGGTCTCATTCCCATCCATATCCAGAAGGTTCAGCTCCTTTATTTCCTCATAAGTCAAATCACTGACATTTCCTTTGCCTGTGGTAGTCCTATCCAAGGTGTTGTCGTGCATCAGTACCAAAACCTTATCCTTGGTGATCGCTACATCCAGTTCGATAATGGCAGGCGTATGGGAAAGGACATTCTGAAATGCTTCCAATGAATTCTCTGGGAAACCCGGATAAGGTCCTCCACGATGGGCAGAGACCATGGGAATCCTATCTTCTGACCATGTGTAAAATAACTTGGCATCCTCAAAAGAGTCAATGCTAATGTTAAAAGCACTTTGGGGTTCTGTTTTGCTTTCTGTATCTGAACTACTTTGGCTTGAAGGGTTACAGGAAAACAAAAACAGCCCTGAAACCAGAACCAAAAACAATCGATACACCTTATTCATCATTTTTATCTTTTTTAAACCAAAATCCACTGGATCTATTTTGAAGCAAAGTCTCCATGTCCTGCAATTCCAGGTTGAGTGCCTTCGTCGAAATCAATATTTCCACCAAGGAAATTCCCAGTGAAATCAACAAAGCCAACATGCTTCCAATAAACACATAATTGGCAGCCGGCTGTGCATCGATAAATATCAAATACATACAGACTACACAAAGCAGAAAGCTGAGCACACCACAAAGCTGCATATATTTGATCATGCCCAATCTTCTTTTGAGATTGTGAATTTGCTCAATGATAATGTTTTCATCAGGGTTTTCGAGATATTTTTTATGAAGCCCCCGAATCAGGCTTGCAATGGCCAAAAACCGATTCGTAAATGCCAGCATCATCAATGTGATGGCCGAAAACAAAAGTGCCGGGGTTGAAAGTTGGAGTTCCATAAGTCTTAGAAATTTGAAAGTCCAAGTTGGGGAATATCCGTTAAAAAAGAAAACCGAAGGGGATTCCTTCGGTTTTCTTCTTTCAAATGGTTATAGATATTCATTCCATAACCGCCAAATTGATGTATTTCTCATCTTTGGTCACCACTGCAGCATCTAAATAAACCAACTTTCCGCCAGACACACCTGCAAATGCTCCAACATCATAATAATCAATTGGCTCACTTTGAACATACCACTTCATTTCAGTTAAATCAAGTTTAAACACTGATGAATATTCTCTATAGCGATCATTATTCTTATTATCGTTTATAGCAAAAGATACATGCAAATAGCTTTCATCAACAATTAAGTTGCTGACTTTTGCTGAAATCTGACGGTCTTGGGCAGGTATTTCACTTGGAAGAAATTTATTTGGAATAAAGATCAAATCCAATTCCATGTAATCAAGTCTTGGAATGGGAATAGATTGAAAACTCTCCCACTTTGAATCGAGGTCATAAACCCTGATTGATTTCTCAAATGGAAAACATATATACATTTTATCATTATGAAAATCTAAAGAATAATAGTTAGCAGGCACAAAATACCCAATGGGATTCGTCAATTCCTTTGGATAATCAACTATTCTTCTCTCAAGAGAACCGTCAGAGTCAAATACACCTATAAATTTACCCGAATTTTTGTAATAATTAGGATCTAGCATTGGAGTTCCTACAGGATTGAGTTCTACATAATACTTCCCTTTGTAACTTTTAAACTTTCCTCCTAAAATTCGAATAGAGGTCCCTGACTCAATATTTAGTGGAATCTCTTTTACAAATCTTCTCTCAAAATAATTATATACATAAACTTTGTTTTGTCTTGCCTCTAGCAAATAAATATTGGATAAATTATCCGCATCAAATGATGAAAAAAAAAGAGCTCTTTTTGGATTACTTCTTGGATCAACATAATCAAGCTGTTCTCCAGTAAATACATTATAAATTGACAAACCAGAAAACCCACTAAATGCAACAATAATTGAATCTGAGACTAGATTGACTTTATCTATTTTTTGAAAGAATCCAAAATCTTCTTTTAATTCGGTCGATGTATCAACACTCAACTTAAATTTCAAATATTCTACTTTATCCTCTTTATCATAGTTACAAGCCCAAGCAAGTATAGCTATTAAAACAAAATAGAAAATACAGCGCTGTATCATTTTTAAATTAATGTTGCTCTTCTTCGCCACAAATCAGCATACCTCCACTAGAACCGCATGCCCACATAATACAACTCCCACAATCATAAACATCACAACCACTACTATCTGCAACCCAGTCACAATCGACTGATTGAGCATTAATTTGAACTGTGGATAATAGAGAAAAACCTAACAGAAAAAAGGTCAATCCTAGGCTATAAAACAAATTTTTCATAACGTAAATAAATTAAAGACCCATTGCAAAACGCGGGCAGGATCGTGAAACCCAATCAAAAAGATACCGGTAAAATTGATCTAAACAATTATAGAAAAAAAACAATAGTTGTCAAGCTTTTCATTAGTTTTTATCCAAAAAACACTCATCATCAATAACTTGAAACAAAAAGGCCCGACTTCACAGTCGGGCCTTTTTGTTTCAAGTTTATTTTTAAGCCACAGGTCCCAACACCACCAATTTCTCCAAGGTTGGGCTTTCGCTGCCTCCCTTTGGTTCTATGGTGATGGCAAAGGCTCCTGCTGCAGCTACTGCTTGCATTTGTTGCAGGCTGAATTTCTTGTCTGCATTGACCAAACCAATCCCTACAGGACCATCGTCGCCGATTGCCCAAAGTTGGTAGTCAGAGTTTTCGTCCAGTTCATTGAGCGTATTGACAGAGATAAATACACTCTCAGCAGCTTTATCCCACCATACATCTACCTGAGCATCCTTCTGCATTTCAAAACCATCCCCTTTCATGGGAACCCTTTCAAAGTTCCCTGCCAAGAGTGTCTCCAACTGTGCGTCAGTTTGCTCAAAATTCACCTTGTACTGATCCAATTCCTCGGCTAGTACAGCCCGTTCTTCCACCAAAGTAGTGAACTTTTGGTCTACATCATAATAACGCGTCGCAAAGTAAATTGCAAACACCGAAGCTACTACGGCTATAATCGATGCTGCTGCTGCATAGGTCTTCCATGGCTGCATCGCAATTACTTTTGTTTCTTCCTTTGGCTTTCCCTGAGGCTTAGAAGTCGCTTTTACTTCTTTTTCCCAGGTATCCAAAACCTTTTCTTTCACAGAATCAGATGGAGCATGTCCTACCACGTTGTCAAAAGCAAACATGGCCTCCTCTATCTGCTCAAGTTCTTTCTTGATCTCAGGATATTGTTCGGCCATTTTCATGACCTCTTCCTGCTCCCTCACACTCAAATCTCCCAATACAAAGAGTTCGAGTTTCCCAGACGATATATATGCTTGTATATCCACTAAATTTTCTCTAAGTTCTTTTTTAACACATTTACAGCGGCTCGAATACGTGATTTGACCGTACCCAAAGGAATATCATATTCTTCCGATACCTCGGAGTGTGTATAACCTTTAAAGTAAATACATTCAACCACAAACCTTTGTTCCTCATTGAGGGCGGTCAAGAGCTCTTTGACCCCAATCCCATCCACAAGCTCCAAAGTACCCGATTCGCTTTCAATTCCATATACGAAATCATCTATCGTATTGGTCTTACTGCTCTTTGAAAATTCTTTAGACCTGGTTTTGTCTATCGCAGAATTCCGACAGATGTTTGCCATCCAAGTGTAAAGCCTTCCCTTAGATTCATCATAGCCATCGATTTTCCGGGTTATTTTGATAAAAGCATCATGGAATACCTCTTCCGCAATGTCTTTATCAATGATAATCCTGGAAATGACAGCGAAGAGTGCTCTTGAGTATTTATCATATAGATACTCCACCGTCTTGCGGTCTTGCGCCCTAAGTCCTTTAATCAACTGTTCTTCTTCCAAAAGATGCCTTTTATATTGTTTTCATTTTGTCTTAAAAAGAAAGCACAAGACAATATACTCGTCTTGTGCCTATAATATTATAATATATTCTTAGAAATTACAAATGAATCACTTCTCCATATGCAGCAGCAGCAGCTTCCATCACTGCTTCTGACATGGTTGGATGGGGATGGACTGTCTTGATCAAGTCCATTCCGGTAGTCTCCAGCTTACGGACTGCGACTATCTCTGCGATCATTTCGGTCACATTGGCACCTATCATGTGCGCCCCAAGCAACTCCCCATATTTGGCATCGAATATCAATTTGACAAAACCATCTTTTGCTCCGGCGGCTGATGCTTTTCCAGATGCAGAGAATGGGAATTTGCCAACTTTCAATTCATAGCCTGCTTCCTTCGCCTGAGCCTCGGTATATCCTACAGATGAAATTTCCGGAATACAATAAGTACATCCTGGGATATTGTTGTAATCCAATGCTTCTGGGTGATGTCCGGCAATTTTTTCAACACAAATAATCCCCTCGGCAGATGCAACGTGAGCCAATGCTGGACCAGCCACTACATCACCGATTGCATAATATCCCGGCATATTTGTTTTGTAATACTCGTCTGTTTTGATCTTGCCTTTTTCCACCAAAATCCCAACATCTTCCAAACCAATATTCTCAACATTGGATACCACACCGACGGCCGAAAGGACTACATCACACTCAATTGTAGATTCCGCCCCTTTTTTATCTTTCACAGTTACTTTACAGCCTTTTCCTTTGGTATCTACAGCAGTCACTTCTGTGCTGGTCATGATTTTGACGCCTGCCTTTTTGTAGATTTTTTCCAATGCTTTGGATACTTCTTCGTCTTCATTCGGAACAATCCTATCCATGAACTCTACGATCGTCACTTCTACTCCAATCGAGCTGTAAACGTAAGCGAATTCAACTCCGATTGCCCCAGAACCGACTACGACCATTTTGGAAGGCTTTGAGCCCAAGCTCATGGCTTTTCTGTACCCGATGATCTTTTCATTGTCGATCTTCAATGCAGGAAGCTCCCTAGCTCTGCCGCCTGTAGCAATGATGATATGCTCAGCTGCATAGACTGTCTTCTTGCCATCCTTATCTTCAACTTCCACTTTTTTGCCTGGCTGAACTTTCCCCCAGCCCAGCAGTTGGTCGATTTTGTTCTTTTTGAACAAAAATTGAATCCCTTTTGACATCCCACCTGCTACATCTCTGCTTCTTTTGATCATGGCATTGAAATCTACTTCTGCATCTTTCACCTTGATGCCATAATCCTCTGCATGGTTGATATATTCAAATACTTGAGCACTTTTAATCAATGCTTTGGTAGGAATACAACCCCAGTTCAAGCAAATACCACCCAATTCGGCAGCTTCTACCACTGCGGTTTTTAGACCCAATTGGGATGCACGGATCGCCGCCACATACCCTCCAGGTCCAGACCCCACTACAATCACATCATATTTCGTTGAAGACATATTTTTAATGTTTTATTTTTCAAATAAGCTACGCAAAAATAAGCTTTTTGTGGAGAGAAAAAAATTATGTGGGAGTCAAATGAAGGGGATCTCGCAAAGGTGCGAAAAGGTGCAAAGACTACAAAGAATCAATTATAATTTCAAAAATTCAAGAAAATAGAACAACCAAATACCAATCCATCCAAAAATGCCCGCAATACAAATATCTTCAAAAACAAACTTTGTCATTTTAAGAAGTTTACATTATAATTCAATCACCAATCGTAATCATCTTTCAATCCATTGACAACCCTGTGAATTCCATTTTTTAATAAGTTGGTTTTGAAGTTGATTATTAGCCCTAGTTTAAAATCAGAAAGTTTCAAGTATGTCAGTAATTGAGAAAAGTGAACTTTAGATACTTCTTCAACACATTTCAATTCAACAATCACTTTTTTTTCTATCATCAGATCAATTCGATAAGCTTTACCAATCTCTAAGCCATCCCATTCAACTGGCAACAAAACCTGCATTTGGACTTCTACACCTTCCTTTTGAAGTTCGTGTGCTAAAATCCTTTCATAAGCACTTTCTAGTAATCCTGGTCCAAGCTTCCTGTGAATATAAATCGCCTTACCAATAACAATCCTTGAAATCTGATTCTCTGTCATAAAAAATTATTGAAACAAAAAACTAATTTACTTCTCAAGTTAGTAAACTTTAAATTCAAGACAAAATTGAATTTATCAAAAATCAGTAGCCCCTTAAAATACTCCCAACAACTGTTCTATCAAACTTCTTGACCGTTGACGATTATCTAATTACTACAAACAATATCTCAACTATTTAAAATTCTTTTATGCGTTTCTCTGCTCCTCCGCAATCTTTGCGAGCTAACTTCCCTCTCCAACATATTTTTTTCTTAATTTTAAACTTTCAATTTAACTTTAAAATTTAAACCATGGGATTATTAAGCGGGAAAACAGCTCTGATCACGGGAGCATCAAAAGGTATAGGTAGAGCCATTGCCATCAGATATGCACAGGAAGGTGCAAACGTGGCTTTCACATATTTGTCAAGTGTGGAAAAAGGCCAAGCTTTGGAAAATGAATTGGCTGCCTTCGGCGTCAAAGCCAAAGGGTTCAAGTCCGATGCTTCCAACTTTGCTGCTGCTGAGGAACTGGTAAATGCTGTCATCACTGAATTTGGCGCATTGGATATCCTGATCAACAATGCAGGCATCACTAGGGACAACCTGCTCATGAGAATGACTGAAGATGCATGGGACGAAGTGATCAATGTAAACCTTAAATCCTGCTTCAATACCGTCAAAGCTGCAACACGTACCATGATGAAGGCCAAATCAGGTTCTATCATCAATATCACATCGGTGGTCGGTATCAAAGGAAATGCGGGCCAAGCCAATTACGCTGCTTCCAAATCTGGAATAGTAGGTTTCACCAAATCTGTAGCTTTGGAATTGGGATCTAGAAATATCCGTTGCAATGCTGTAGCTCCAGGTTTCATAGAAACAGAGATGACGGCTGTGTTAGATGAAAAAACCGTCCAAGGCTGGAGAGATGCCATTCCTATGCGACGTGGCGGTCAACCTGAGGAAGTAGCAAATGCATGTGTTTTCTTGGGATCAGACATGAGTTCTTACATCTCAGGTCAAGTGCTGCAGGTGGATGGAGCGATGTTGACGTAATTTGAGTGTACAAAGTACGATGTATAATGTACAAAGTCTAAGTAGTTATCTCACCTTGAAATTTATAGGTAAAAACAGAATCCCTGCTCAACATTATTGGGTAGGGATTTTGATTTTAGTAAAGTTGCGGTCATTACTTTGAAAATTGTAAGCATGGTTATTGATCATAAATAAAGTATGAAAGCCAGATCATTATTACAACTACTACTTCTCCCTACCCTTCTATTCTCTTGTAATGGCACCAAAATAGACAAGCTTCTAGGCTCCTCAAGCCCATACAAGGACTATGAAAACAGCTTAAAGAAAGCAGGAATGGAAGGGTATGCGTTGGGAAAAGACTGGATTGAGGCGGGTGAAAATGCACTTTCAAACCCATCCTCCATTTCCTTGCCTTACCAGGAAGTTACCCGATTTGAGAACGCAATACCACAGGCTATTTTCTTGGAATATAGCGTAACAGAAGGTCAGGAAATTGAAATAATTGTAGAGCAAGTTTCCCAACAAAGCGGAAAAGTGTTTATCGATGTTTTTGAAAGAAAGGAAGAAAACCTTAAAAACATCCATTTCGCAAAAGAAGGGACTTCGCTGACTTACCAAGTCTCAAACTCAGGTGTAAATGGCGTTAGGATTCAGCCAGAACTATTTCACGGGGGAATCATTCAAATAGCCGTCACCTATAATGCCTCCCTGACCTTTCCTATAGAAGGAAAAAACCACCAATCCATAGGCAGTTTCTTTGGAGTAGCTAGGGATGGCGGAGCAAGAAAACATGAAGGTATTGATGTTTTTGCTCCCAAAGGTACTCCTGTGGTCGCAGTGGCAGAAGGAAGGATTTCTAGGGTTGGCAGCAATAGGTTGGGAGGAAAAACAGTCAGCCTTTCTTCTGGTGGTTATTCATATTATTTTGCACACCTCGACAGCCAGTTGGTCAGTATAGGACAAAAAATCAAGCCCGGAGACACGCTTGGATTGGTTGGAAATACAGGGAATGCAGTTACAACACCCCCACATTTGCATTTTGGCATTTATAAACCGGGAAGAGGCGCTGTCGATCCCTTTCCTTTTTTGGCAAAGGCCAAACAACTGCCTGAACCAAATATGGGAGACAGCATAAACTTGGGGACGCTCCACAAAATCATTGTCCCAAAAGCAAACCTAAGACAAGAGCCAAGCACTCAGTCTTCAGCTATTTCACAACTTCCTACCAACACAGTAGTCATTGCATTGGCGAAAACATCAGACTGGTTCAGAGTAAGATTGCCTGATGGAATGAATGGGTATTTGCATCAAAATTTGATCAGTCCGGATTTGACCTCTTTGGCAACAATAGCCTTGGACAATGCCATAACACTCAAAGAAGGTTTTTTGGATGGGAATTCCTTTCCATCCAACCTGATCGGCAAGGAAGCAGAAGTAGTCGGTGAATTTGGCTCCCATAGAATGCTGAAATCAGAATCAGGGGCTTTTTATTGGGCTTTGGATTGATTTAAGCCCTCTGTATTCCCCTTAATTTAATTAGTCTTATGATCGAATAAAATATACCCGAAATCGGTATAAAAAGTAAAACCAGATATTCGATAGTTTTAAAATAATATCGCAAAACACACAACCTATTCTAGAAAAACAAGTATATTGTAATGATATCAATTTAATATCATTACAATATGGAAAAAATAATCAAACCCCTCTCTGGCTATTTAATGGTTTTGGTGGCGATAGCACTGATTCCTGCCACAGCATTCTTTATCGTCAATGGATCAAAAATCCCAGGCATACTCACAATTGTAGGATTTATCTTTATCCTTCCGGGATTTTTCACACTCCAGCCCAACAAGGCAATGGTCTTGATCCTTTTCGGTGCATACAAAGGCACGGTAAAAGCCAATGGCTTCTTTTGGGTAAACCCATTTATGACCAAAAACAAAATCTCACTTCGGGTAAGGAATTTTGAAAACAAGCCATTGAAAGTAAATGATAAAATCGGTAATCCAGTAATGGTCGGAACAATTGTCGTTTGGCAGGTAGAAGATACTTTTAAGGCTACTTTTGAAGTTGAGGATTACGAAAATTTCATTCACCTCCAATCGGATGCAGCGGTAAGAAAGATGGCGGGGAAATACCCCTATGATGATTTTGAAGCTGAAAATGCCGAAATCACTTTACGTTCTGGTGTAGAAGATGTCAATCATTCTTTGGAAGCAGAGATTTCAGAACGCCTACACCATGCAGGCATCAAGGTGATTGAAGCAAGGATTTCCCATTTGGCTTATGCATCTGAGATTGCATCCGCTATGCTTCAAAGACAGCAAGCTACAGCCATTGTCGCCGCAAGAAGAAAGATTGTAGATGGAGCAGTTGGAATGGTAGAAATGGCTTTGGAAGATTTGAAAATCAAGGGCATTATCGAATTTGAAGAAGAAAGAAAAGCCGCCATGGTTAGCAACTTGATGGTGGTCCTATGTTCAGACCGCTCTGCAAGTCCAGTATTGAACGTAGGTACATTAAACCAATAAGAAATGAAATCTTGGACAAATGACCAAGAAGGGATGGGTTCATAAATGAAAAAGGAAATGCCAAGTAAAAAACCATTTGCATTGCGTATTGACGAAAAACTCATGAAAGCTGTTGAAAAATGGGCTGAGGATGAGTTTCGTAGTACGAATGGTCAGATAGAATGGATAATCTATGAAGCTCTGAAAAAAGCAAAGAGATTACAAAAACAAAAAGACCAAGAATCTTGAGAATCTTGGTCTTTTTTTAGAACACATAATATAATCAATCAACTTCTTTGGGGAGATATAATAGCTTTTTATTCTCAAAATCATATAGAGTCAATGCCCTCATCTCATAATAAGCGGTCCAATAATCCCTTAATGATTGGATAAAAGCTCTTTTATTGCTATCCTTTTCCTGTTGGGCAATATTCAGATCAGTGATGGTCACATTTCCGTTTTGATATCTCTGAAGTGATATCTCATATCTTTTGTCAGCTACTTCATCCGAAAGTTTGGTGATTTCCATTCTGTCCTTGAGCATTTGGAAATTCTTCACTTTTGTGAAAATCTCCTGCTCAAAGTTAATAATCTCTTGATCTATCGTATAATCAACCAGTTTTTTGGAAGCATGAGCTTGACCCATTCTAGCTTTGTTTCTCCCCCAATCCAATACTGGGATATAAAATCCCAGATTGACTAAAGTTTGCCTGTTTGGGTCTGTGTAAATATCCCTCCATTCCAAAGCTGCATTATTAAGTCCATATGAAGCATTGATTGACATATCAAACCGCTGACCACGCGCTCTCGCCACTTCCGAATCTGCCTCTATCCTTCTCCTATCAAAACCTAAAGCTTCTGCCCTATTCTGGTAAGCCCTTTCCAAAGCCTCATCAACAGGCACCTCGAATGAAGGTATCTCCCTTGGGGCAACCAACACCAAATCGGTAGCTTCATTGAGCCCTACGTATGACTTCAACCTTAAAGACCGATCTTCCATATCCAATTTTGCTTGCGCTAGTTGTTGCTGAGCCTGCAATACTTGAAGTCGGACCTGGAGTAACTTATCTTCATAAGTAGTCCCTATATTATATCTTCCCTGCTCTATTTTATAAATATCTTCAAAATTCTTTAAATTCTTCGTTGCAATCTCAAGATTAATCTGAGCATCTAGATAATCAAAAAACAAAGAAGAAACGAACCTACTTATCCCTTCCATTTCTTCTACAAATTCCCTTTTACTCTCCTCATATCTCAATGGCTCTATTTTTTTATCCCATTTTAACCTATTGAAGTTAAAGATAGGCTGACTAAGCCTAACATTTACAGGCACGCCTGTCCATTGTGTCTGGGGTGTACCTGTAGGGGCTATAAAGTTATCGAATCTATTTGTAGAAGAATTTATGGAAATTGTACCACCTGTTGCCGCTATCTCCTGCTGCACACCAACCTCAAGATCCATAAAGTTTTGTCTAATCTCACGAGGCACATAAGTTCCATCTGGCTGTTCTACATTGCTGAATGCTTGTGTAAAACCAGGTATCGTACCACCAAGCCTCAGTTGAGGGTTATAATTAGATTTAAAAAGCCTATACTGCCAGAACCTATTTTCTTTTTGTGTTTCTGCTCTCAATGCTGCAGGAGATTGACTTTTGGCTCTTTCCACTATTTGATCTAGTGTATATTCTAGTTGTTGTTGAGAATACGCCAAATTGTTTGATGATAGGAATACCCCTACGAAAATGGCACAAAGAATTAATTTTCTATTCATATCTTAAAGAAGTTATTGGATCCTGACTTGCTGCTTTTTGGGCAGGCGCAATCCCAAATATCAAGCCTACTGTAGCAGCTACGCCGAAGGAAAGCAAAATGGAAGCAAAGGAGACAACCGTTGGAAAATCACCAAAGACAGAAACCGTATAGGCCAATATCACCCCCAATATCACTCCTATAATACCTCCAGATACACTGATCATAATAGACTCAAAAAGGAATTGGTTAACAATATCGGATTTTTTCGCACCTAACGAAAGCCTTAGGCCAATTTCTTTTATTCTTTCCATAACAGATGCCAACATGATATTCATGATGCCTATCCCCCCTACCAGCAATGATATACCTGCTATAGCCCCAAGTACAATATTAAATATGTTTTGGGTCCTTTGCTGTTGTTTCAAAAGGAGCTCAGGAATGGTGATTTCAAAATCCACTACTCCATTATGGCTTCTTGCCAAAAGTTTTGAAATAACCTCAGCGGTGGGATTCAACGCTTCACTTTCCCCTACCTGCACCACCAGTTTGTCTATTTGGTGATAATTTGGGTTTTTCTGGCTTGCCTCATTGGACTCTAGATCATAACCAGTGACCAAATCGCGGTTTTTGAACCTTACAAGCATACTTTGTACAGGGATGTAAACATCCATATTGAAATCCCTTATTCCAAGTTTTGAAATACTCTGTTCGGAGACAAGCCGTTC
Source organism: Belliella marina (assembly GCF_042682445.1). Classification (NCBI taxonomy): domain Bacteria; kingdom Pseudomonadati; phylum Bacteroidota; class Cytophagia; order Cytophagales; family Cyclobacteriaceae; genus Belliella; species Belliella marina. The sequence goes on along the minus strand of NZ_JBHUHR010000003.1, from coordinate 7,614 downwards.
CTCCATAATCCCAATTATTTCCAACCATTGGCTTCCACTTTTAATCTTTCGTCCTATGGGGTTTTCCTTCGGGAAAAATTTGCGCTGTACCCCCTTTCCAATGATGCACACTGGATCACCTTTGATTTCGTTGGCCTCACTGAACAACCTTCCCTCATCCAGTTTGAAATCCAGCACTTCAAAATATGCCGGAGTGATCCCCACCAGCTTAGCAGACCTTCGAATACCGCCATACACAATATTGGTTTCCAATACTACCTCAGGGCTTATCCTTGCTATACCTGGAATGCTCTTTTTGATAGACTGGACATCTATCAGCCTAAGCCCAGGCGAAAACTTCTTCCTTTCCTTTCCCAAATCAGAGTCTTCACTGATATTTTCTTCAAATTGCTCAACAATAGGCTGTATCACTATATTGTTGACCCCCACAAGTTTGATCTGTTCCAGTATCTCCTGTTGTGCCCCGTTGCCAATAGCCAACATGGCAATCACCGCAGCAACACCGAATATGATCCCCAAAGCTGTCAAAAAGGACCTCAACCTGTTTGCGATGACAGCTTCCAATGCAATGGAAAAATTAGCGAGTAACCTCTCGTCGATCACTGGTCTTTTCACTGTGCTCTCCCCCTTCTTCTATTTCCCCTGGGAGCCTCCTCCTTCTCTTCTTCTTCCTCTATACCCGCAGCTTCATTGAAAATCTCCATCCTTTTCCCATTCAATTCTGCCATTAATTTTACTGGGGCATTTTTTGCAAAATCAGGCGTGGATAAATAGACCCTCTCCCCTTCGTTCAACCCCTTCTCGATGATGATGTCATTCAAATTGGACATCCCCAAAAGTACTTCTTGCTTCGTGCCATTCTTCAAAAAAACATAATTGATACTGTCATTATGGACATTGATTGCCTCCAATGGCACATATAAAACATCTCCGACCTTGTCTACTATAATCATATTACTGGTCGTCATAGCCGGTCTCAGTGAAGGATCGCTTTCATTGACTACTATTACTACTTCAAACACCTTCGCATCAGAGTTAGGCCTTTGTTGTCCAATATTCGCAACTTTTTTTACCGTACCTGTAAGCTTTTTATCCGGAAAAGCGTCCAGCCCGATTTCGACTTTCTGCCCATTTTTAATTTTCCTAATGTCTACTTCATTGATATAGGTAACACTTTGCATCCTGCTGAGGTCAGGCAATGTAGCTACGATAGGATTCCATGCACTTATCTGAGAACCTTCCTTAATCTTCATCCCCCTTCCCGATTGGTATATAACCATCCCATTCTGGGGAGCCCGAACTGTGAATTTCTCAAGAACTTCCTGCATCTGCACAAGTTCATTTTCATATTCCCTTACTCTTGCGGCCACTTCTACCATTCTTGCTCTTTCTTGGAGGATCTTCACCCGATATCTGTCCTTTGCCTGCTCCAAATCCCTTTGGGCCTTTTCTACATTGTACTCATTTTGCTTGACTATAGCCGGTGGCTCAAATTGGGACTGTTCAACCACCAATTTCCGCTCTTCAACTATATATTCCAGATTTGTAATATTATCCCTTTCTTGTCTCAATACCAGTGAGGTATCCAATTGAATTTGTTCATATTGGGCTTTGCTCTGCTCGAGATCCAATCTGCGGTCTTCTATCCTTCCAAAAAGTTCCGATTTATCCAGTTCGGCGATGACATCCCCTTTTGATACCACTGTCCCTTCATCTACCATGCTTTCGATTGTCATATTGTTGACACGAAATCTTCTGGCTTCAACCGGTCCCAACACTTCCACTGAATTCAACGCTTCCAACTCACCTGAACTGGTTATCTCTACCCTAAAGTCACCTTTCTTGGCAACGGCCATGATCTCGAAACCCTCACCTGTCTTTACCGAAAAAAATCTCCAGACAAAAATCAGCACTACAAAAACTATGGCAAGTATTATATATACTTTCTTGTTTTTCATTATATTATTTTGGCGTTTATTTATTTTACAAATTTAGTGTATTGAATTCCCTTAGTTCCCCCAACAATAATAAAATATTACCACTAACATAAAATCAGTCAATTATACCAATGATTACAATGACTTCAATACTTTTGCTCGAACATTGCTTAAATTGCAAATCAATTAGAAATTTATTGCTAATTTCATTACTTCCAAAGTAACAGAAATCCATGAAGTCTATCATCAGTTTTGTAATCAGATACATCCCCAGAAAATACCTACAGCTTGTTTCCCATATTTTTTTGAGGATTTTAGCTGTATTTTATAGAGGGGATCAAGTTTCTTGCAATGTCTGTGGTCACACTTTCAGAAAATTCCTTCCCTATGGAAGAAAAGCAAGGGAAAATGCCCTTTGCCCCAATTGCTTGGCACTAGAGAGGCACCGCTTGATGTGGCTGTTTCTACAAGAAAAAACCAATTTCTTCAAAGATCAATTGAGAGTCCTCCATATCGCCCCGGAGCTTTGCTTTATAGACCGAATGGATGCTCTCTCCAATTTAGAGTATATTACTGGCGATATAGAATCACCACTTGCCAAAGTAAAGCTTGATGTCCATCAAATCCCATTTGAAAACGAATCTTTTGATGTAGTCTTTTGCAACCATGTAATGGAACATGTAGATGATGATACCTTAGCATGCTCAGAGATCAATCGGGTCTTGAAAAAAAATGGATGGGGGATCATTCAATCGCCGGTGTATGACCATGAAACCACTTTGGAAGATACAAACATCACAGATCCTGCCGAAAGGGAAAGGATGTTTGGGCAACGTGACCATGTTAGAAAATACGGCAAGGACTATGCTGTCAGGTTGAGCGCATCTGGGCTTAATGTTCAAGAGAACCTGTTTGTAAAAACTTTGTCCCAAGAGAAAATCAAAGAACACGGGCTTCCTGAAAATGAGATAATTTACTTTTGCCAAAAAGGTTGAACTATCCTTTCAACAATTTCCTAAGACTTTCGACAATCAAGCCCAAGCCATAAGCAGACAGTTGCCCGAAGGATGTGACTACAGAAACCAATCCGATTATTATCGATTTATTGACAAGGGTGGAGTCCAAGAATACGGCAACTTTCCAAATAGCTAAAGTAAAAACCCCACCGATCAAAATTATACTGTCACTTTGCAAAACAAACACAGCTATTGCCAATGCTAATACAAAGAGCAAAAAAACAGCAGGCAATACATGCACCAATTTGATAGCTTCGGGGTGATACCTGCTCACATTGACCCTATTCTGTCCAAACGAATAACTTTGTTTGAAAAAACCCCAAAGTGTATTTTTCCTTCTGTGGATGACATATGCCTCTTCGACCAGTTCCAGCTTCATCCCTAGCTTTTTCAACCGGATACTCAACTCAATATCCTCGCCTTTATTTGGATCTATAAAGCCTTCAGATTTCTCAAATGCCTCTCTTGAAAGCCCCATATTGTATCCTCTGGCTTGGTACTTGCCTAGATTCTTAAGCTTCCCTCTTATACCACCTGTGGTGAGCTTGGATGTCATACTGTAATTCATTGCTTTTTGGACAACCGAAAATCCCGAATCAGCGGCATCTGGACCACCAAAGGCATCTAGGTTTCTGGTTACAATTGCAGATTTCAGCGAGGAAAAATAATTCGGAGGGATAATACAATCTGAATCAAACATGACCAGAAAATCGCCTTTGGAATTTCTCATTCCATAATTCCGTGCAAACCCCTGTCCAACATTTGGAATAAAGAAGTAATGAATATCCAGTTGTTGTTGAAAAACAGGAATCAGGTGCTTACAGGTCTTTTCTGAACCATCTTCAACAATGACAACTTCAAAGCCCCTATCTTCTTGCAATACCAGACTTTGAAGAAGTTCTTCGATTTCATCTGGTCTATTGTAAACGGGTATGATGACTGAAAAGAACATCAATCATTCATGTTAATTTGTCCACTGATATTGTAATCAGCCTTCTTGGAATTGTTGGATGTCATCATTTCTGCCAAGAAACCAGTCAAAAATAGTTGCACCCCTACGATCAATGCTACCAAAGCCAAGAAAAACAAAGGTTGCTCTGTAATCTCTCGCACCTTCGTTCCCAAATACAGGCCATAGACTTTTTGGAAAATAAGCCAAATCGTGATCAAAAAACCAGAAGAAAATGAAATCGTCCCCAGCAATCCAAAGAAATGCATTGGCTTCTTTTTGTACCTATTTACAAAAGAAACAGATATCAAGTCCAAAAAACCGTTCAAGAATCTCTCAATACCAAATTTGGTTTCTCCGTATTTCCTTGCCCGGTGTTCCACCACCCTTTCACCAATCTTGGCAAATCCATTCCACTTAGCTATCAAAGGGATATATCTATGCATCTCACCATAGATATGGATATTTTTCACCACTTTTTGTTTGTAAGCTTTCAGACCACAATTGAAATCGTGTAATTTGATACCAGAAATCCATCTGGTGACACCATTGAAAAATTTAGAGGGAATGGTCTTTGAAATAGGGTCAAAACGCTTCTTTTTCCAACCTGACACGATATCATAGCCATCAATCGTAACCATATCATACAACCCTGGTATTTCATCTGGGCTATCTTGCAAATCCGCATCCATCGTGATCACTACTTCACCTTTGGCCTTACTGAACCCCATATCCAAAGCAGCTGATTTACCATAATTACGGGTAAAATTCACGGCTTTGACATTTGGATTCAACTCCGATAATTTTGAAATGATGTCCCATGAATCATCTGTACTCCCATCATTGATAAAAATGATTTCATAAGAAAAGCCGTGATCATGCATGACCCGGCTAATCCAATTGTTCAATTCTGGTAAAGAATCCTGTTCATTGAAAACAGGCACTATCACGGAAATTTGAATCATTTTGATTTCTTAGTAATCTTCTGTTCGTTTATTGATTGCAACAGCTATTAGACCTAAAATCAGGAATCCAAAAACAGCACCTATAAATGACGCTATTCCCATAAATTCCTCTGTCTGAAAAAATTTCATGAATTCAGGAAGAGCATCAGGATCATAAGTTGCTCCCATTTTTTCTTGTGCCTCAATCTGAGCTTCCAATACTCGATCCATAAATGTGGTATCGATAAATTTGATATAAATGTAGGTGCCCACTGCCCTGATCACGCCACCAAGCAAACCTACCAATGCGACAATCTTAAAACCTTGTCCAAAAGACAAGAGCCCATCATTTGAATCCCTATATTCTTTTGTGGCCAAAAAATAGATAGTAAATGCAATGGCTATATTTATCAAACTGGCAATAACTGACCCTGCAGTACCCATTGTGCTTAAATCGAAAATAGCAGATAGGATAGCTACTATTAAACCAATCAATCCATACATTAAACCCCATTTCTTAACAGAGTCTCCTAAAGTAATTTTTTCTTCCATGTTTGTAGTTATTTAAAATTTCTTCTTAAAATTATGGAAATTATTATTGTAAAAAAGAGTCCTGGTATAATTTTCCAAATAAAATCATTGGATCCTATGTCAAAAGCAGACATTTCAAGTAGATTTTCATAGGTAATGTCAAACGATTCTATTCCGAGTTGCTCCACTATCAATTCTTTATTTTCGATCAGCATTTCCAGCTTGCTGACCTTTACTTCTTCGAATAGGCTTGGAGACAATAGCAAGATTACCCAAATACCCAACCCGGAGACAGCTGCGATCATAGAATAAATCAAAAACCCGACTGACATTCCATCAGAAAAACTCAAAAGTCCTCCATTGACTTGATTCCGGTAAAACCTAATTCCGATAAACAAGAATATGGGAATCAAAAAGTACCCAAACAACATGCTCATTTTCGTTGGATCGATGCCCATGAGTTTGAAAAGCACAAACGCAAGTACACAAAACACACCTCCTATCAACCCGAATTTATAAGATGCTTGGATTCTGTTGTTCATTTAGAATTTGATAAATTTGGATCCGTTGATTACATATTTCACTTTCCCTACCAAGTCCTTCCCAAACCATGGCGTGTTATTGGATAGTGACAGATTTGTTTTGTGGTTAAAAGTCCAAGATTCACTTGGGTCGAAGATCGTCAAACTATTGTCAGCAGAATTTGCCAAATCCAAAACAGCAGCAGGTCCGGACGTGATTTTTTGGATCAATAGAGGCCAAGACAATTCTTCTGACAAAGAAACCAATGCCGGTAAAAAAGTCTGTAAACCGATCATTCCAAAAGAAGCTAAGTCAAACTCCATATGCTTGGAATCAAAATCCTGTGGCTGGTGATTTGACACAATGGCATCAATCGTTCCATCCTTCAATCCTTCAACAATCGCCTTCCTGTCTTCCTCGCTCCTAAAAGGTGGTATCACTTTCAGGTTTGAATCAAAACCTGAAAGATCACTGTCATTGAAAATCAATTGATAGATAGAAACATCTGCCGTCACTTTCAGTCCAGATTTTTTGGCCTCTCGAATGAGGGCTACAGAATTCCCGGAACTGATAGTCTGAAAATGAAGCTTTCCACCTGTATACTTTAGGATCTCGATATTTCTATGGATAGCAATCTCTTCGGATATATTTGGGATCCCTTTCATGCCGACCATGGTAGAAACCTCACCTTCATGGATCTGTCCAAATAGAGCCAACAAAGGGTCATAGGAATGATCAAACAATACTCCATTGAATTTTTGAAGGTATTGCAAGATCTTCATTAACCGGTCTGGATTCGACAAAGGATTGATACCATCCCCGAACACAAACACTCCTTCATTGTTGATATCAAGAATTTCAGTAAAATCTTCCCCCTTGTTATCCCTAGTCGCAGCAGCCTGGATAATCAACTCAGTAAAAAGATTTGATGCTTTTGCTTTTATGAACTGAATGTCATTTTTTGATTGGATGGCCGGTACAGTATTGGGCATTATGACTGCTTTGGAAAATCCACTTATAGCCAAAACTTCACCCAAACTTTCTATTGTCTCCTTATATTCCAGGCCTGGCTCGCCCATCATACACCTCAAATCAACCCATCCTTTGGAAGCATACAGTCCAGTGCAGTCAATCTCCTCCTTAATAGCTAAATTATCAGGTCTTGATGATACAATTTCACCATTTTCAATTATATAATCTTGAGCTGGATATATTTTTTCAGAATCAATAAACTGGAGTGATTTCAATAAAATTGCCATGAAGAAAATTGTTTGTGCAAAACTGCAACTTTATTCCCTAAAAAGGAAATTGAAGGTTGGAAGATTTGTTGCTAAACAAGTTTTAATGTTGCAGGGGTTGGGGTTTCAAAGTTGAAAAGTTACAAAGTTGGAAGGTTACAAGGTTGAACCAATCTAAGGTTGGTGTTTTTGTGGAGATTGAAAAATTACAAGATTGGAATATTGTAGAGATCCCCTCCATAGATCTTGGTCCATTTGATTCCAATCGGCCAGCCAAGACGGGCTTTCCATCGGGGCAGATTTTGGATTCTATGTCCCAAAAAGCCCAAACGCAAAAAAGCCAGTCGCGAATGCTATCGGGACTGGCTTTGGTATAATGTGGCGGCGACCTACTCTCCCGGGTGTAACCCCAGTACCATCGGCGCGGCAGGGCTTAACTTCTCTGTTCGGGATGGGAAGAGGTGGGACCCCTGCGCT
>NZ_JBHUHR010000002.1:0-57641 GCF_042682445.1 Belliella marina | reverse complement strand
ACAACAAGTCTATCAAAACTGAGAATGCATTTAAGAGAAAAAAGAAACAGAGTGGAATAGTTATGTGAAATTTTAGCCCTTTTGCTTGTTTTTCAACATAGGAGATCACAAAGTTTTTCACAAACACTAAGTCTCGGATGCACTTCAGTCGCCTTTAGGCGAAACCAAACCTATCGGTCTTTAGCCGGTAGTAGTTTAGTTAAAATTGAACTTCGGGGGCATTTTCGGAACCTGCTGCGGCTTCAAAATATCCTTTGCGCTCAAATCCATACCATCCCGCAAATAGATTGTTAGGGAATGTCCTCAAGTTGGAATTGTATGCTTGTACTGATTGGTTGAAGTTTCTTCTGGCCACTGCGATCCTATTTTCTGTACCTTCCAGCTGGGCCTGAAGCTCCAGGAAGTTTTGGTTGGCTTTGAGATCAGGATATCTCTCGACGGCGACCAATAGCCTACTCAATGATCCGCTTAGCTGATCCTGTGCCTGTTGGAATTTTGCTATGTTTTCCGGAGTCAGGTCATCAGCTTGGAGTGTGATGGATGTTGCCTTGGCTCTTGCCTCGATCACTCCGGTCAATGTCTGTTGCTCAAAGTCGGCATATCCTTTCACGGTATTGACCAAATTTGGGATGAGGTCTGCCCTTCTTTGGTATTGGGTTTCGACTTCTGCCCACTGTCCATTGATGGTTTCTTCCGTTTGTACAAATGTATTGTAAACACCAACTGATTTGGTGTACACGAAAAGCCCGATCAGGCCAACGATGATAATAGGAATTAATGCTTTTTTCATAGTTTTGAGATTTTTAAAACAATGCAGGTATTTGACGTAAAATTAATGCAGAGGTTCGTTTTTTAAAGGTAATTTTCTTTTTTTTCCGACAAGCACGAAATTCAATAGACTTCTTCTGTATTGACAATGAGGTTTTTAAGGTGTATGGTAAAGGTGGTGCCTTTGCCCACTTCACTTTCTACGTGAAGGCTTCCATCATGCGCACGTATCTGCTCCCTTACCAGATACAAGCCCAAGCCTTTTCCTTCCACATGGGAATGGAACCTTTGGTAAAGCCCAAACAACCTGTCTCTGTAACGTTCCAAGTCGATCCCGATACCATTATCCCTAAACTCAATGATGGTGTAGTTTTCTCTGCTGAATGTCTTGATTTGGATTTGCAGTTTCCTTTCCGGATGCCGGTATTTTATGGCGTTGGTAGTCAGGTTTGTCAGGAAGTTTTCCAGATGGGAATAAATATAGTTAATTTTCGAAGCATCGGAGAAATCCTTCATAATGTCCGCTTCAGCCTCTTCGATTTGTTTGGAGAGGCTTTTTTCTATATTTCCAATGATATGGTCAAACTCCACAAGTTCGATCTTGGGGAGCTTGTTTTTCTTGATGGCTACCACATCGATCAGGTCTTGAAGGGTGTTGTTCAGTATCCCGGTGGCAGTTCTCAGATTTTCAATGATCTCTTTGTTTTCAGGATCAGATGGGTTTTGGTTGTTGTACAATTCCAAAAGTGAGGTGATATTGACTATCGGCGCTCTTAGATTATGCGAGATGATGTAGGCAAATCTCTGTAACTCCTCATTTTGGGATTTGAGGTCTTTGATAAGCTGGTTTCTCTCTTCTTCTGCGTTTTTTGTTTCGGTAATATTTTGTGTCACTAGCAGGATCCGATCGATCTCCCCATAGTTGTTGACCAGTGGCACGCCGCTTTTGAGGTAGTGCTGATTGTCTAGGATAAGTTCAAAGGCTACAGATTCACCTGTCAGTACTTTTCTGAGGTGTACTTCCAAATGGTCGGAAATTTCACGGTCATATTTTTCCAACAGGGAAGTGCCTACCAAGCAGCTTGGATCTATGCCCTGTCTCCTATATTCTTTTCCATCAGTGTATACATACATGAAATCGGTATCGAGAACTTCTATTGTACCTTTTGGGAAGTTTTCGGCGATACTCCTGAACAACTGCTCGGAAGAAAGCAGTCGTTTTTCATAGGAAATCCTGCTTAATTCAGCTCCAATCCTGTCCGAGAGTACACTCATGACGGCTTCATAGGCACTGCTTACATACATTTGCTTGGTTCCCATCAATACAAGCATTCCCAGTTTGTTGTTGTTGATATCTGAAAGCGTGACCCCCATATAGGAAGATATATTCATTTCCGAAAGGTCTTTGTCCAAGGGGAAATGTTTTTGGGCATCTTGCAGGATGATCAAAGGTGCATCAGAAGCCAAGGCTTGCTCACAGGGTGTGTTTGGAATATCATATATCTTATTTCCAATTTTCTTCCCATTGTGATGCATCGAAATGGTACTTGAATACTCTTTGGTACTACTGATCTCAGAAATGAAGCAAAACTCCATGTTCAGCTTATCCGAAAGCAGCAGGGTAAGTTCATCAAAGAATTCTTGCCCACTGAATTTTGAAGTTCTTTCAGTGACTTCAGATAGCACATTGTGGACATATTCCTGTTCACTGATATCTTCTAGGATGGCTTGGTAATTATCCCTGTCGTCTATGGCTTTTGCATTGACACGCAGGTGATATAGCCGATTGCTGTAAAAAGTAATAAATGGTCCTTCATATTGGCCAAGGCCTTTTGTAACGCTATCCCTAAAAGCCTGTAAGATCGGTTGGCCATTGATTAGTTCAAATAAGTTTTTTCCTATGATTTGGGACTCTGATTCCAAGTCGAATTGCTTCAAAAAACTTTTGTTTGCAGCCAGGATTTTCCCATCTTTCCCATAATTGAAGATGGAAACTGGGTTTTCATAAAAAAGGGTTTTGTATTTGACCAGGTTGATTGTGTATTCCTCTTCTTTTGATTTTCTATGCGTGATATCCACAAACAACCCAGCCCATATTGATTCATCCTTATATTTTTTCAGTCTATTGGAAGCACCAAAAATCCACTTGGTCTTTCCGGATTTTGTCTTGATCCTAAATTCCGACTCAAACTTCTCGTTCTTATTGTAAGCTTTTCTATCCTCAGACAGGACTCCGTCAAGATCTTCCTTCAGTATGAGGTTTTCAAAGGCTTTTTCATCCTGGAGCATTTCATATGGCTGCAATTCCGCCAAATCCATACTTCCTTCACTGATAAAAATATACTGGTGTGTATTGTCTGGCAGTGCTTTGAGCAGATAGACAATTCCCGGCACCACTCCAGTGACTTCATCCAAGATGTTCTTGTTGTCCAATAGATCCTTTTCGATTTCTTTGAATTCAGAGATATCCGCTATGACGCCCAATACTATTCCCCCCTCTATATTTTCATCGATAATCGTCCGCATTTCGTCCTGCAAAAAGACATAATGGCCATTGGCGTGGAGGTATTTGTAAATGATCATATCCGAATGCTCGAATCCTCTATCATAAACCAGGCGGTCATCCGGATGAATATGTTCTTTCCACTTGCTTCGGTTCACCGTATCAAAAAAAGAGGGGTCATAACCCAGTACTTTTTTGATGGCTCCCGAAAGGGCCATTTCCCCGCTCTCAGTGTTAAATTCATAGTAGATAAGCTGGTTTTCAGAATCAAACCAACTATTTTCAAGCAAGCCTGCCTCTAAGGCAGATTGTGAAGTATGGTACTCCAATTGGATCAGCTCTATGTTTTCGCTGAGAAATTTTTTGGTGAAGTATAACCTACCCGGAAAAACCGTCAAAAATGATGGGCAGGTACTCTTTTTGAACTTTTGGGTTTGTTCTTCACCGAGGAAGCCAAATTTATATTTGACCAATTTCTCCCAACTTTCAAACTCAGCCGCTACCGCATCTTCCTGCTGCAGGGCATACGAGTTGTCATTTACCAAAACCCAAGAGTATTTGATGTTGCTGGGTGTTTGGATTGGGGATATCAGGGCATTGATGAGATAAGAGCCGTCTTCTTGGCTGATTACATATCCCTCTACGTTTACCCAGTGAAAACAGGAATCATTGATGACTATCGGGCAATTGAATTTATCGCCATTTCCCAGGGAATCGAAGAAGAATTCAAAAACCGGTCTGTCAAGAGTAGGGAAAAGGTCCTCAAAAAAACTTTCCTTATAGAATTTTGAGTCAACACTGATCAATTCCCTGATTTCGGATGAAATGTATAAAAGCTCAAATGTCTGGTTACTATACTTTTTAAGTGTAAGAAGAATGTTCTGAAAGCTATGTTTTGGTTGTTCAGACATATTATTGTTCAGATTAAAATCTTATATTCCATTCATTCAAGTTTTTTTTGCTCAAAAAAATACCTACACAAATGTACATAATTGGTAGGATAATTTATATACAATCTCCTTTCAATGGATCAATTTTAAATTATTGGCAATTTATGAATGTCAGATCATTCTTCTTAACCTGAATTCATATTCCAATATTGCTGGTTCACTTGGTTTTTCTGTACCATACCTCATGATTGTAAGCTTTACCTGTTTTCCCACCTCTGATTTGAATAATTTGATCAAATCACTCAACTCCCAAAACTCTATCGGGATATTGTTGATCTTGATGATTTCGTCCAATACTTTCAGGCCACTGCTTGCCGCTGGGGACTTGGGCTTCAGGCTTGAAATATAGATTCTTCCATTGTCGGTAGGCAATACTTTGGGCGTGATCCCACTCATGTCATATTCAAAAGGATTGATAAAAGTGGATGATTTTTTGAACAGCATGCGTTCCCGTGGGTAATCTATGATGATCTCCATCCTTCCCAAAAGTTCAGAACCAATACTGCCGTGCCTGCCTGTTTCTTTGATAATGTAGCTATATTCCGTCTCTACGGGGTAGGAAGAGATGGTGTTGTTGAAATTGAGGCCTTTCAGCGAAAGTTGCTTTACCCTACCTACTACACCATGCAAATCCCCGCCAAGGGATCTTCCCAATTCAGTTTCCAGATTTACATGAGGGATTTTGATGTCTTCAGAAGTTTCCGGGTTGAGCAGCAATCCATGGTTGGCCCCCGTATCTATCAGGAGCTTGCTATGCAAAGTACTCCCATTGACTTGTTTTATCCTTGCTTTGATATACGGTTTGTTCAGCTCTAGGCTCAATGGGATTTTTCTGAATCCAAAAGGCCTCCACCGAATGGAATTTTCTCTATAAAAGTGGATTTTTCCCCTGTCATAATCTATCCTGACTGGGTTGAATTTGAAAAATTCATAGCCAATCACCCCAATTACGGGAATTCCAATCACACTTTCCAGCTCAAAGAAATCTTCATCCAACACCAAAAGAGTCTGCGATTTGCCTTCCACATTGCCCAGGTCCATGTAATTGTTTGGGGATACAGAGGCTGTAAGGACTGTTTTTCCATCTGCCCCCACTAGATCCAAGCTTCTTGTGTAATTGAGTTCCATTTCATTCCCAATGTTTTTGCTGAAAAGAATATTCGTCCGCACACCTGTATCCAATATAAAATTCAATGGTGGGTTTCCATTGATCGATACAGGTATGATGATCAGGTTATTTGAATTGACAAAATCGACCACCGTCTTGCGGGAATCTGTCTTCATAAAGAATCCGGGTAATTGAGCAACACAGTCGACACTCAATAGCAGGCATATTTGGGCGAATATAATCCGAAGAACTTTTGGCATGAAATCCTCAAGGGCTATGATATTTAATCCATAATATAAGAAGAAAAATAATGGGAAAATGTTTTATCCCGATCAGATATTTTGCCCATACCAAAATTTGTTATGCTTTGCTGTATTTCCAATAGCATTTCAGCAAATGGTAGATAGTTGTACTGGAAGCACTGTTGACTGCGCTAGGGGGTACAAGCTATTGAAGGCAGATGGTTATCCACAATATTTTAGCGACTATTGGAAAAATTCTGGACTTCCATTTTTAGCGATAATCATTTTCCTTTAAAATATTAACTACTCTGGGAAGGAAATGGGGTTGATTTTGGGATTTGGACAATGATATTTTTGAAATTATCTAAAAAAACCTGCATCTTTAATTCTTAGAAGAATTTGATATGGCAGAAAAGTCGGTAGTAGATAAAGCAAAAAAAATATTTGAAAATTTTCTTTCCAGACAAGGAAGCAGAAAAACCCCTGAAAGGTTTTCTGTAATAGATGAACTTTATGCACTTCCACAAGATGAGCACATTGACGTAGAAGGATTGTTTTTGTTGATGAGAAATAAAGGATATACTATCAGTAGGGCGACGATCTACAATACTTTGGATCTTTTGGTGGAGTGTGGCTTGGCAGTAAAACACCAGTTCAAGGATAAGGTGGCACTTTATGAGCAAGCCCTTACTTATAAGCACCATGATCACCATGTATGCAACCAATGCAGGAAAATCAGGGAATTCTCAGATGAAAGGCTCAACATGATCAAAGAAGCCATGGGAAGGGAGTTTCAGTCGGCCATCACTAGCCATTCCCTTGTGTTGTATGGTGATTGTCAGATCAACAATTGTGTCAACCTCCAATTTGGTTAATTCAATTTTTGAAGTGCTTTCTATAAACCGGTCTTCTGTAAAGAAACTGTAGATATAGAATTGGGAACAAAAGCAGGGTCATCAATCTGTTAGGGCATTTGTAGCTGATTTCGTCCCGGATGGTGCTTCCCGTGCTTGATTTGATAATCCGGTGCTTATGTTCCCAGTGTGTGAGGAAAAAAGGGAGTACGATCCCCATATCAATAAAATAAAATTCATTGTCATCAGTATGATCGGCAGTAATTTCGCTGGTCCATTTTTGTTTGAAAAGTAGAAAATTCAGCTCCAATGATACAATATCTCCCTTCGATGATCCTTCGAAAACCAACAACTTTACTGGGGGAAAAGGAGGATTGAGCTTAGAAAAGAGCGGCTCTCCAAACCCATCCTTGACTCTGAGATAATCCTGTGCTACCGATGTCTCTATAGTGATCTCCATTGGAAGTATAAGTATAAATTGTGGGCAAATGTTTAATCAAAATGAAATTAGCAAAATCAACAACTTAACCATCTTCCTGCCAAAATCCCATCCAATACCTATATAACCTAAACCATGAAGAAATCCCTTTTATTTTCCATCTACCTGATTTCTATTTTTGCCTGCTCCCAACAGCGGCAAGCGGAATTTGTGATAGCAGACAAGGAATCCCAGACAAACATTTATGTAGATCAAGATGCCGATGAATTGGTAAAATGGGCTGTGGGAGACTTTTTGGATGATATGGAGACCATGTCTGAAAAGAAATTTTCCATAGAATATGTCGATGGATATGATGTACAAAAGAACGGAATTTATATCAGTACAAGTGGTTTATCATTAAGCACAAGTTTGCCTAATGATTTTGGGAAAAGCTTGGAGAATCAATGGGAGCATTTTACCATCAACCAAGATCAAAATTCGCTCTTCATCATGGGAAGTGATGCCCGAGGAACGGTATATGGCATTTTTGAATTGGCAAAGCTGCTGGGGATTTCACCTTGGAAATGGTGGGCAGATGTAGCTGTTCAGCCAAAGGATAGGATTGCGATAAATTTACCGGAAGAGGGAATCACCTCAGGTCCATCTGTCCAGTACCGGGGGATATTTTTGAATGATGAGGACTGGGGATTGCAGCCTTGGGCGGCAAGGACTTTTGAACCGGAGACGGGAGATATTGGTCCGAAAACTTACGAAAAGATTTTCCAACTGCTCCTTCGCCTGAAAGCCAACACCATTTGGCCAGCGATGCACCCATCTACCAAGGCATTTTTCAAGATTCCTGGCAACAAGGAAATGGCTGAGAAATACCAGATTTTCATTGGGACTTCACACGCCGAACCTATGCTTCGAAACAATGTGGATGAATGGGACAAATCCAAATACGGGGAGTTCAACTATTTTTCAAACAGTGAGCAAGTCAAAGCATACTGGCAAGAAAGAATCTCGGAGACTAAAGAGGTAAAAGGATTGGTTACTTTAGGCATGCGTGGAATCCATGACTCAGGAATGGAAGGTGACGCAAGTACTGAGGAGAGGGTTGAACTGCTCGAAACGATCATTTCCGATCAGCGAAAGATGCTTGTCGATACCTATCAAAAGCCAATTGAGGAGATTCCACAGGTTTTTACACTCTACAAGGAAGTGCTTGAACTTTATGATGCGGGAATGAAAGTGCCCGATGATGTCACTTTGATGTGGTCCGATGACAACTATGGCTATATCAGAAGATTGGGCAAGGCCGAGGAGCAAAAGCGCAAGGGTGGAAGTGGTGTTTATTATCATCTGAGCTATTGGGGAAGACCCCATGATTACCTTTGGCTGGCCACGACACAGCCTGGCTTGATCTGGTACGAAATGACCAGGGCTTACCAAAACGGTGCAAAGAAAATCTGGATAGCCAATGTTGGGGATATCAAACCTGCTGAATACACCACGGAGCTATTTTTGGACATGGCTTGGGACATCAATGCTGTTACAGAATCCAGTGTCAACAAACATCTTTTGGATTGGAGTACCCGGGAATTTGGTGAAAGTCAAGCCAAAGAAATCGCCCAAGTAATGCAGGAATATTACCGCTTGGCAGTATTGAGAAAACCGGAATACATGGGTTGGAGCCAAACAGAACCAACTACCAGGACACGGATGGGCGCTTTTGTAGCTGATCCCAAAAATGATGAAGTAAGCAGAAGGATTGCGGCATACACCAACTTGTCAAAGCAGGTGGAGGCGATTAGGAATGGGATTCCAGAGAACAGGAAGGATGCATTTTTCCAACTGGTTTCCTATCCGGTGCAAGCGGCGGCATTGATGAACCATAAGTTTCTCTATGCACAGCTGGCAGCTTTGGAGGAAAATCCAGACCAAAAAGAAAAATTGTCGAAAAAGGTAGAGATTGCATATCAAAATATCATCAGCCTGACCGAGACATACAACCAAAAGACCAGTGATGGAAAATGGAGTGGAATGATGTCCATGAATCCGAGAAATCTCCCCGTATTTGCCATGCCTACATTTCATTTGCAAGAAAATGAAAAGGTGAACATCGATCCGAAAATCAACAGCAATCTTCCAAAACCTCTAGCCATCCAGGCTAAGGATTTTGTAAATGCGAAAAACTCCGGAGATTATGAATGGAAAACTGTGGAGTCATTGGGATACAGTGACCAAGCTGTTACTTTGTTTCCTTTTGACAATATCACTTTTGATAAAGATGCCCAACCTTATTTGGAATACCATTTTGACATAAAGGAAAAAGGCGACTACGATATACAAATCAGGTTGATTCCCACACATGCCAATGATTTTGACCATGAGGTTACATTGGAGATCAATGGCCAAGATAGCGAAAGCCATGCAATCAATACCCGCGGTAGAAGTGAAGAATGGAAGCAAAATACACTTCAAAATCACGCCAAAATCGTTCATTCTGTCAGCTTTAGCAAATCGGGCAAGCAAGTCTTGAGGGTTTATGTCAACCAAACAGGAATTGTTTTGGATCAGATAGCCGTCACTCCTTATGGTGCCCCTGCCTATTACGAAATAGAAAAATAGGTTTAGACAGGATCTTGAAAGATTAGGTGAAAATCAGATTAGCTGACATCCACCAGTTTTCTTTCAAGATCCGCATCTATATTTTGCTTTAAAGAAAATCAGGAATCGGAATTGGAAGAGATTCCCTCATAAATTTCTATTTCAAGTATGGAAATCTGACCATTTGATCGTCCATTTCCATCCCCTGCAGGTTCTTTTTGGCCTGTAATCTCAACAATGTCATAGGCATCTTCATTGGTGCCCGCACCGATCAATTGGACTTTTAAGGTCTTGCCATGCGTAGGTGTAAATGCATAAGTGATGTAACCCAAGCTTCTATCTGTATTCCCCTTGAAGACTTCTTTGCCATCCACAGAGATTATGATAAGATAGCTTTTGTTTCTCCAGTCATTGAGTTTCATGGTCACTTCTGATATTTCAGCCTCTCTTTCCAATTCATATTTGATCCAACCCGTTTCGATATTCCCGTCATTTGACCAGCCTGTCCGCTCATTGTCATCAAATGAATGAATGGCATTTTCTTCATTGGCTCCGGCTGTAGCTTTGCTGATCATTATCGGAGTTCTTGTGGGAGTAATAGAACTTGATGTTGGGGTAGGACCCTTGTCCAAATTTGAAGGCAATCCATCACCGGGAAGTGTTTCTGCCAAACCATTTTTGTGTTTTACTTCTGAAGATTGGAGTTCTAGGTTAGCAGATTCAAGACCCTCGGATTTGGCGACAATGGAGATTTTACCTGCTTCAGTTGAAGATCTGATCAACACTCTGTTTACTCCGCCTTCTGCCGGCAGCGCTTTGGAAAGAATGTAATTGTCGGGCCCTTGTGCGATTCCACCTCTCCATTCGGCAGGTCCTTCCAGTTCAAAATTTACCATATTCAAAGCTGTAGGGCATCTGTTTCCGTTTTCATCTACGATTTCAAACTGTACAAGTGCCAAATCGTGACCATCTGCCCTTAGTCCATTTGGATGGGTAATGCTTGACAGTTGGATTCTTTTTGGTGCACCTGTTGTAATTCTACGGTCTTCACTGATAATTTCCCCATTTTCATCATAGCTGACTGCTTTGATCTCACCCGGCTCGAAGGCGATATCTTTGAATGTATAAAGAAAGCGATGGCTTTGGCTGCCGATCCCTTTGGACAAGCCATTTACAAAAAGCTCTACCTTTTCTGCATTGGAAACCACGTAAATATTTTTGGTGACATCCTGTGCATAATTCCAATGGCCCATGAGATGGCTAAGGGGATTTTCTGGATCTACCCAGCCGTCCCAGATTACCTGATGGGCATAATACCCATCTTTTGGAATCCTCATGGGATCTACTTCCCCACTTCTTCTATAATTTTCAGCGCCTCGAAAATGTGTGTTTGAGTCTGAAAATATAATATTCACCCCTCCTGAACTTACCCTTTTTCCTGTTCCGGGGCGTTCTCTCCAGTAGTCGTACCAACGCACAATGTTTTCTATTGCATGGGAGTCTTGGTTTCTATTATATACGCGTGCACTTTGTCCTTTGTAGTTTGGTCCATCTCCATCTTTGTGAAATGGTGGACTGTAATTGTCCCAGTATTTCCTTAATCCTTCATCTCTTGAATATTCCATAGCCCACATAGGGATATGTGCGCTTTTGTTGATGTAGAGCATTTCTCCTCCATATTCGGCGATTTTGCTGTCCAACATTTCCCTAGATCCAGCTGCCCTTCCCCCATGTGGGTCATACTGGTCCCGAATGGCACGCATATCCTGCATATGTTCTTCAGATACGCCTTTATTGCCAGTTTCATAGAAGAGTATACTAGGATTGTTTCGGTTATAGATAGTAGCATCTCGCATCAATTCCATGCGTTGTTCCCATCTTCGGCCACTGGGATCATTTTCGGCATCTCCAGCTGGCATGGCCTGGATCAAGCCTACACGGTCACATGATTCCACATCCTGTTTCCAGGGAGTGATGTGCATCCAGCGTACAAGGTTTGCATTGCTTTCAACCATCAGTTTATTGCTATAGTCACTTAGCCAATCCGGTACGGCCATACCCACAGATGGCCATTCATTGCTGGTTCGCTGTGCGTATCCTTTCATTTGGAGTACCCGATCATTCAAATAGACCATGCCATTTTCAAAAGCTGTCTTCCTAAACCCGGTTGTTGTTTTTACCCTGTCGATTTCCTCGCCATCCACCAAAATACGCGTATACACATCATACAAATATCCATACCCCCAACTCCAGAATTCTAGGTTTTCTACGCGATCGCTTGCTGCTACGACTTTCAATTGGCCTGGAGAAATGGTTTCTTTATTGCCTTCAAAATTGGCAACAGTCTTTCCATCCATGTCTACTATCTCCACCTGATAGGTGAAATCTTTTGCCGTCTCGTATTCATTTTTCAACTCTATCTGGGCGAAAATGTTGGCGGACTTTCCTTTGATATCGAAGTCATCTGCATAGATGTAGACTCCGGTGGTGCCAAGATTGGAATATAATGGCAATGTTTGGTATAACCTGTCTGAAGTATGGAGATATACATTTTTTGGGATTCCGCCATAGTTTGCGTTGAAGTTACGGTCACTCCATTGGTATTTTTGGTTGGTCGATTTTTCCCGATAATCCCAGTCACTGTCTGTTCTCACAGCGATGATATTCTCCTCGGGGAATGGTTTGACCAGTCCGGAAATATCCAATCCCACTGCCATAGCACCATTCTCATGTCTTCCGACATGTTTGCCATTGACATAGAACTCGGCTCCTTGGCGCAATCCTTCAAATTCCAAAAATACTTTTTGGCTTTGCTTTCCTTCGGGTAATGTAAAATGTTTTCGATACCATGAAATACCTGTAGTCAGGCTATGGATATCCAATCTGAATGCTTCGTCTTCATTCCATGACCATGGAAGGCTTACTTGCTTCCAATCAGAATCATCGAAATCCATCTTTTCAGCGTGCTGTACTTCACCGACATGTACTTTCCAGCCTAAATTGAAATTGTGTTTTTTTCTTGGACTCTCGCTTTTTGCTAAGGCATTAGTAGCGGATATTGTGAAAAACAACAATATTCCTATTGTCCAATGAATGTGTTTTGAATGCATGGGGTTGTCTTTTTGGTTTATTGTCAATATCAAAAATAGCCCAGCCTAGTGCGAAATGTGTCCTGTAATGACCTGTGATACAGCGATAAAGTGATGAGTGGTTCGGGAGTCTCTTAAATCGAAATTAAAATGGGAGAAAAGGTCAATATTGTATAAGTAAATGTCATTATAGGAGAAAATTGGGAAGGAATAATTGACTAGTTTTATTTCCGGTTAAAAAATATTTAACCGATTACGGTTTCCTAACAGAATATTATGAAAATCAAATCAAGTATAATTCTCCTTTTACCAACCCTATTTTTTCTCTTTTCAAGTATTTGTTTTGGCCAAGGCCAACTGGAAGACTACCAGAGGGCGGCCAAACTCAAAGAAAATATCAAAGACAAAGTCTTGTATTCCCCAACCCAAATCCAATGGCACAAAGAAAACAGGCTCACTTATGCCATACAGACAGAAGAAGGAAGAAAATATTATGTTTATGATATCAGTGAAGAAGAGAAACAAGCTTTGTTTCAGTCAGCATCCCTAGCAAAAGCATTGGAGGAGAAGCTCAAAAAAGAAATCAAGGCAGAAAATCTTCAGGTTTCTGAAATAGTACTCAAGGATAAAAAGGTTGAGTTTCGCCATGAGAATGTGGTTTGGAGTTGGGACGGCTTTGCGGAAGAATTGGAGAAGATTAGGGATGTGGGAGGAAACAACAGGTATTGGGGAACCAGAGACAATGAATTGGGAGAAAGAAAAATCCCATCACCAGATAAAACCAAGGAGGCATTTATCAGGGATTACAATGTTTTTGTCAAAGACCTTGCTACCGGCAAAATTTCTCAACTAAGTACGGACGGAATGCCGGGAGAATATTACTCTTCCAATATCCAGTGGGCTCCTGACAGCAAAAAGTTGGCATTGTTCAAGTTTCGTCCAAGTGAAGTGAGGAAATTGACATTGATCGCTTCAGCTCCAGACGATCAGTTTCAGCCAAAGCTTTTTGAAAGGGATTATCTTAAACCCGGAGATGCATTGCCGATCCGGACTCCAGTGATCATAGACTTGGATACGGAAAAATCATGGCAAGCTGATCTTGCGCTGATGAACAAACAATATTCTCTTTCCCGACTAAGTTGGAATAAGGACAATACAGCCATCAGTTGGGAATACAATGAAAGGGGGCATCAGCGATACACTATTTTTGAAATGAGTGCCAAAGATGGGAAAGTACGAACAGTCATTGACGAGACCAGTCCCACATTCATCGATTATAGTGGCAAACATTACAGAAAGGATTTGGAGGACAAAAACCAAATAATCTGGGCTTCCGAAAGGGATGGTTGGAGACATTTGTATCTCTTTGACTCAAAAACCGGCAATATTGTCAATCAAATCACAAAAGGTGAATGGGTGGTGAGGGATGTGATGCATGTAGATGAGGAGAAAAACTTGGTTTATTTCACAGCAAGTGGCAAAAACAAAGGGGAAGATCCTTACCACACACATTTATACCGTATTGGCTTGGACGGGAAGAAGTTGGAGGCTTTGACAGCGGAAAATGCAAATCATGAGATCACCCTTTCCGAAGACAAAAAATACTTTGTGGACAAATATTCTAGGCAGGACCTTGCTCCAGTCACCCTACTCAAAGATTCAAACACTGGAAAAACAGTGACGAAGTTGGAACAGGCGGATATAGGCCAGCTGGAAAAGGCTGGATGGAAAGCTCCTGAGATCTTTTCGGCAAAGGGAAGGGATGGACAGACCGATATTTGGGGACTGATTATCAAACCAAGCAATTTTGATCCTGCCAAAAAGTACCCAGTGATAGAGTACATCTATGCAGGGCCACATAGCTCCCATGTTCCCAAGTCCTTCAACCCCAATTACTATGGTCTCAATGAACTGGCAGAACTTGGTTTTGTAATCGTGCAGATAGATGGCATGGGTACTTCGAATAGATCCAAGAGCTTTCATGATGTGGCTTGGAAAAACCTCAAGGATGCCGGATTCCCGGATAGGATTCTGTGGATGCAGGCGGCACAAAAAAACAGGCCATATATGGACTTGGATAAAGTTGGGATTTTTGGAACTTCTGCAGGAGGTCAAAACTCCACAGGGGCATTGTTGTTCCATCCGGAGTTTTATAAAGTGGGGGTTTCTTCCTGTGGCTGCCATGACAACCGCATGGACAAGATTTGGTGGAATGAGCAGTGGATGGGCTATCCTATAGCAAGTCACTACGAAGAATGCTCCAATGTCACCAATGCCAAAAACCTGGAAGGGAAGCTACTCCTGCTTGTAGGTGAAATTGATGACAATGTGGATCCCGCATCGACTTATCAGCTGGTAGATCAGTTGGTGAAGCATAATAAGGAATTTGAATTTATGATGTTCCCGGGAATGGGGCATAGTTCCGGTGGTGAATATGGTGAGCGTTTGAGAAGGGACTTTTTTGTCAAGAATTTACTAAATGTCAGCCCACCTGAGTGGAAAGATCTGGGGATCAAATAGCATATACGGATAGTTGAACCTGTCTCATAAGTAGTACTCACTTCATTTATTCTAAAGTAATATTTTGTAAATCAATTTCTTAGTGCCAACTGAAAAACTAAAATTATTTGTAATATTATGAGTCTATGTTTTCAGCTATGAATTTATTGAAAATTAGGTCGCTCCTAAGGAACTGTAGTCCCATCGGGACTAACTGTCTGTAGAAATCAAATAGAATAATGTAAAAAGCTCCATAGGAGCGACCCGTAGAATTATTATAAAGTTCTAACTCTATAATTTTTCAGTAAGCCCTATTTGCTTTAAATATCAAAGGTGAAAGAAGCTGTTCCTTTCACCTTATTCCTTGTCCCTTATTTCTTCAGAAATACATTCAAAGGATTCCTTTCATCCAGCTGAATCCCTTTTACCACTGCTTCCGCATTGAATTTTGCCCCTTCTTCTATTGTATGTGTATGGTCTTCGGTATTGAAATAATGCTGACGGACATAGGCTTCCCCTTTTGAGTCATAGGCATCAGCAATGATTGCATTGAGGTCTATGAAAATCGCCTCGGAATTTTCGGCAGCTTCTTGGGCCCAAAGTCCATAACCTTCCGAGGCCCGGTTGACTTTGCCATCATTCCAGCTGTTTCGTGGCACTAGGGAACAGACGATGGCGGTAGCACCTTTAGCTTTGGCATCCAAAATCATGTTTCGAAGGTATTGCCCATAGGAATAGACGGTCTCCTGCTGCTTGGTGATAGGGTTGTAGATATGTTGGGCTTCCAAGCCTGCACTCCGAATCGTACCCCTGGCCCTGGCTTCATCGTCCAGTGGGCTGCTGTCATTGTGTCCAAATTGCATGATAACATAATCACCCGGCTCCAGTTTGTCGAGTACTTTTTGCCAAAGACCATAAGTTTGGAAGGTTCTGGAGCTTGTCCCTCCCAAAGCATGGTTTTCCACTTTGATTTTCTCCCTGTCAAAAAATGGACTGATATAATCTCCCCAGCCCCAAAGGCCACCAGCTCCGTCACCTTGGCCATTTTTGACAGTGGAATCTCCGATGAGGTATAATGTTGGTTTTTTGGCTGGCAAAAGGGAAAGTAACTTTTCGTCCTTGAGTGATTTGAGTCCTTGGATGACTGACCAAGCGTTGATTCTTGCGCCAGCTTCATTGGTATGGGTATGGTCTTTTTCAAACAACCCCTTGACTACTTCCTGTCCCCATTTGTCATATTGGTCGGCGACAATCCCATTCAGATCCACAAATCCAGCCCCGCCTTTTTTTGCTGCCTCCTTTGCCCATAGCCCAAAATCCATATTGGCACGCTCCACGGATCCATCTTGAAATTTGTTCCTTGGGATCATGGATGCCACGATCGGATGTGCTCCTTTTGATTTGGCATCTTGGATGAATTTCATGAGATACCAACCATAGGTATAGACTGTTTCCTGAGATCCATCCGGCCAGGTCAGCTCTTTAGTCTCATCCCCCATACCCCTCAGTACGCCACGGTAACCTGCCCTTGTGGTGTCAGGTTGGCTGCCTTCATTGTGTCCGAACTGCATGATGACATAATCACCTGGCCTGAGGGATTCCATCACTTTTTCCCAACGTCCTTCTTTGATAAAAGTCCTGGTACTTCTACCAGCCATGGCATGGTTGTGGATTTCCACTTTGGTACTGTCGAAGAAATCCTGCAAAAAAGTTCCCCAACCCCATTGGCCGGGACCACCTTCACCAGATTGGTTTCTAACGGTAGAATCACCTATCAGATAGATTTTTGTTTTCTCCGATCCTTCGGAGGAAATATGTAAGAACGCAAAGCTTGGGATTGCCACTATAATCATCACAAACATTATAGCTTTTGATATGCTTTGTCGGTTTTTTTGCTTCATGTTTTTAGGTTTTTGTCAATAAATCGGATAGCTGCTACAACCTCATCATGATACCATAAATGCTCATAGTGAGTTTAAACTCCAAATTTTGCAATCGGGTAAAAGAGTCAATTTCACCTATTACCAGATAATGTTGTAAGCCTTTTGGAAAACTATGCCAATTCTGCGTTTTTCCCATCCTGTCCTGACCTGATTGTCCACCATTTTTTGCTAACTAAAACTGTTTAAATGCAGTCCATGCATGACAGAACAGGATTGATTTTATTTTTGTCCTCTTTAAATTTATAATTCTTTCAATCCAAAAATCCCAGAATCAGATCAATTGGTAATTGAAAAATAATTTTCCCAACTATTTATATAATATAATAAACCTGAAACAAAACCCTAAGACAAATGAAACAAAATTTATTGCTTCAGTACTATTCTAGGATTCGAGTGGCGCTGATCATAGCGTTGACTATTCCTTTAGGTCTGACACTCGCCTTTGCAGATTCCATCGAAAACGAATGGGATGTCACCATCACTGGTGTAGTCACTGACAAAGAAGAAGGTGTCACACTGCCGGGTGTAAATGTTGTCATCAAAGGAACGACAACTGGCACAGTTACAGATATTGATGGAGCTTACAGTATTACTGTTCCAGACAATAATGCTGTATTGGTATTTTCATCGATCGGATATGTTAGCCAAGAAATGCGTGTTGGCTCTTCGAATACCATCAACATTGAACTTTCTCAGGACTTACAACAACTTGGGGAAGTGGTAGTAGTCGGCTATGGTACACAAAAGAGAAGTGACCTTACAGGAGCTATCACAAGTGTAGGAACTAGGGAGCTAGAAGAAAGGCCCATAGCCAATCTATCCCAAGCACTGCAGGGGAATGCTGCAGGGGTTCATGTGACGACTAATATGCGCCCAGGGGAGTTGCCTGCTATTAGGATTAGAGGCAACAGGTCGATCAATGCTTCAAATGAACCATTGTATGTCGTAGACGGTATCCCGGTTGTCTCTCAGCTAGGAGTAAGCTCGTTTTCATTGAATGACATAAACCCAAACGATATTCAATCCATAGAAGTGCTAAAAGATGCTTCTGCAACAGCAATCTATGGATCCAGGGGTGCAAACGGGGTGATTCTGGTGACCACAAAAAAGGGCCAAAAAGGATCAATCAAGGTAAATTATACGGCAACAGTATCTTTGGATTCATACAAAAATTTGACTGATTGGATGACGGGTGGCCAATATGTAGACCTCTGGAGACAGTCACTGATCAATGGTAGACTGTATGGACCAGCAGGGAATGAGGATTTGAATGATCCGGCACAGCCCTGGTATCCAGATCCTTTTTTAGATCAGCAAGTCATGGCACTAGGCCAAGATCCGGTTGCCAGAGACAATGTTTGGAGAGGTTATGAATGGGAGGAATTTGGAGTCACCCCAAGGCTGAGACCCACTACAGCACAAGAGCAAGAAATGGGATGGCCCGATCAAGTACCAATTTATAACTCAGACAATATACCTACACACAATTGGCAAGATGATGTCACTAGACTGGGGATTACCAACATTCATCAAGTGGCTATTTCATCTGGGACAGAAAACTCGAGACTGTACTTATCAATGGGATACCATGATCAAGTAGGTGTACAGAAAGATCAGGATTTTGAGCGATTTACACTGAATATAAATGGAGATATGACACCTACCAAATGGTTGACTGTAGGTACTTCAGTTTTAGGATCGTTCTCCAAACAAAACTTTGGTTTTTTAGGTCCTAACACCAGTAATACTGGGACGAAGGATTTGTTTTCAAGAGCCACTAGCCAATTCCCTTATGCTGTACCAAGAGACAATGAAGGAGAATTAATTGCAAACCCAGGAGGAAACCTTAGCTTATGGAATCCTATTATGGACATTGATCAAGCACTCAATGAGCGAAGGGCTACATCTATCATGGCTAATATTTTCTCGGAAGTGAATATAACTTCATGGCTTAAATACCGGGTGAATTTCGGAGGACAGATAAGAAATTTCCGTAATGGCTCATGGACTGGTCCCAACTCATCTACACACATAAATGCAATGAGACCGAACACTGCAGGGATGTCCAAAAATGAGAATTTCTCATGGGTAGCAGAGAATTTACTTTTTGCTGATAAGACATTCGGGGATCATACATTGGGGATTACATTACTTCAATCATCCCAATATTCTAGAATGGAAGGAATGAATATTGGGGTCTCAAATATTGTGATACCTGCTAGCCAATGGTATTTACTCCAAGCAAATACAAATGGTAGGCCAGATTCTTATGGTACATCATTTACAGAAAATTCTTTGCAATCATGGATGTTGAGGGTGAATTACTCTTTTAATGATAAATACTTGCTGACAGCTTCGGGAAGGTATGACGGGTCTTCAGTTCTAGCCCCAGGCAATAAATGGGACTTTTTCCCATCATTTTCAGCAGCATGGAAGATGCAGGAAGAAGGATTCTTGCGGGATGTTTCTTGGATATATGAATTGAAGCCAAGGTTTGGTTTTGGTGTAACTGGTAACTCAGCTGTCAATCCTTATACCACAACTGGACCTTTGAGTCAAAACCCATATGTATTTGGTAGTGATCCAGCGATAGGGTTTTTGCCACAATTGGTTCAAAATCCAGACTTGGGTTGGGAGAAAACAGCTCAGTGGAATGCAGGTTTAGATTTTGGATTGTTTGATGGACGATTGAGTGGGGCTTTGGAAGTCTATGATATGACCACCACCGGGCTGATCTTTGGTAGGTCTGTACCTGCAGTAACAGGGTATGTTCAGAAATTTGAAAATATTGGCAGTACAAGAAACAGAGGTATAGAATTGACTTTGTCTACAATCAATATGGAAAGAGATGGATTTACTTGGCAGACAGATTTCAATTTTGGTGCCAACAGAGAGCAAATCCTGGAGCTTGTCAATGGTGCAGAAGATATGATTGCCAACAATTTGTTTATCGGTCATCCTATCCATTCATTCTTTGACTACAAGCATGACGGTATTTGGCAAAATACTGATGAAGATTTGGAGCAAATGGCGCTTTTCAATGCCAATGGACACAATTTCTACCCAGGTACAGTAAAGATCGTAGATCAAAATGGGGACTATAGAATAGATGGTGATGATAGGGTAGTGGTAGGTAGTCGTCAGCCTAGATGGACTGGTGGTATTACCAATACTTTCAATTATAGAAACTGGACTTTAAGTTTTATGGCCTATGGAAGGTTTGGACAGACTTATTTTGGTGGTGCACCTACGATGGGAGGTACTTGGCCAAGTGGAAGGTATGAAACTGATCGATGGAGTTTTGACAATCCGGGAGGTCGCTGGCCAATGCCGACAATTGGTTCGAATGCAGAGAATATCATCAATCCAATGCAGTTCAATGATGGTTCCTTTGTGACCGTAAGACATATTTCATTGGCTTACGATGTGCCGCATCAAGCAATTGAAAGGCTGGGAATGTCAAACCTACAGCTGAATGTTCAGATGGTGAACCCATTTATATTTGGAGGTGATGTAGTTCGATGGGGAATCAATCCTGATGATGACACAGCGTGGGAAAATAGGAATGCTTCAGGGGATCCGTTAGGAGGGATGAATAATAATACCATCCTACAACAGAGCTTTGTGTTTACATTAAGAGCAGGGTTTTAATCATTTAAAAAGAAAATTAAGATGAAAAAATATATTTGGATTTTAGCATTCGCAGCAATTGGAGCGCTGAATTCTTGTCAAGATTTCTTGGATGAAAGACAAGTCTCTAATCTCACACAAGATTACTACAATGATGAAAATGGTCTAGAATCATTGATCAATGGTCTCTATGTATATGCCCGCGTGAAGCACGAATGGGATGCAAATGGAGCAAGGCTGACACAAGCAGAGACTGATGCTTATATGACTTCAAATGCTTCATGGGCTAGAATGGAAGTTGGCATCTACGGAAATGACTTGAGCAATATAGCAGGCAATATGTTCAATTACATCGGAAGTGCAAACGCAAACTATGCACCCATGGGAGCATATCCGCATATCAATAATTGTAACATCGCATTGGATGTATTGGAAAACATTGCTCCTGGCGTATTTGGCACCAATGAAGCTTTCGCAAACCAAAGAAAAGCAGAGATTCTCTTTCTAAGGTCTTGGGCATTTTATCTTGTTTCTAATCAGCTAGGAGACGTCCCTTTACTACTTGAGCCAAGGAGAGAAGACGATGGGATTTATCATTTCCCCAAATCTTCATTGGAAGATGTGTATTCACAAATTATAGAGGATGTTACTTTTGCATATGAGCATTTGCCTACCTCAGCTCCCCAAGGTAGACTGACCAAATGGGCAGCCGGGCATTTCTTAGCTAAGCTCTATCTTAACAGAGCTCAAGGAGCAACATTTGTGAATAGCAATGAAGAGACTCTCAGGATGCTCTACAAGGGAACTGATCCTGCAGATTTAGATAATGCAATTTTGTATGCTTCTGAAGTGATAGATGGAGTAGGTGGCTTGGCTCCAGACTATAATATGCTATTCGATCCAGCCATTTCCGAGACAAGTCCACATGCGGAAGTGATTTGGTCGGCACAGTTTGATACTAATATCGGGTTAAATGGACGATTTGGAGGTAACAGGTCCGTAAATTATCATACGGGGAATTACACAGAGCAATCAGGTGTGGCAAGGTCAATGATGTATGGAAGACCTTTCGGTACTTTTAAGCCTACAGATTATGGCTATGACAATTTTAGGGATAAAATGCATGACTCAAGATACGCCAAAACATTCCGACATGAATATCACAGTAACATGGGGTCAAACTCCTCCTCATTTACTTGGTCTTCTGCCACAGCAGCATGGTGGAATGCCAATAAACCTGCAGACCAGCCATCTGTAAATGCCGGTGATAGAAGAATTCAAAATGGACAAAGGGCTATAATCTACCTCGAAAATGACCGTGAAAATGCACTGGATTCTATGGAAGTCATGAGCCAACCTTATCAATTTATGGTAAGATGGGTGAGATCATCTACCACTGGAAATTACTACTACAGACTATTTATCAATGGTGCCAATATGGGGCTTGCCACGCAAATAGCACCTTATTTATCAGTCAAAAAATATGTGGATCCATTGAGGGGAGGAAGTAATGATGAGAGTAATTTTGATCGAGAAGCAGGTACCAGAGATGCCATTCTCATGAGATTGGCGGAGACTTATTTGATCAGGGCAGAAGCTTATGGAAGAAAAGGAGATTATGGCTTAGCTGTTGATGACATCAATGTCCTGAGAGAGAGAGCTGCATTCAAAGCCGGAGAAAACAGGCCTTCCCTATTTGCGCAATGGTATCCTGAAGCACAGGAATTGGATGCTGCTGAGCTGGTAGCACCCTATGCTGCCAACGGTGACTCCTTTAATGCAATCATGGTCACAGAAAACCACTTCACCCCAGGTACTCCCGAAGCGACTCGTGAGGGATATATTCCTTCCGTGAATTCAAAGCAGGACATGTTTATCCACTTTATCTACAATGAGAAAAACAGGGAGTTTTTGGCAGAAGGAATCATGTGGGAAGATTTGCACAATGCAGGGATCCTCTACGATAGGGTAATGCATTACAATCAGATGGCTTCCAATAGAACAGGACTTTGGCCAGTAGCTTCCAATACTGGTGGTGGAAATGGTCAGAACGGAAATGGAAAAGGGCAGATGCAGCGTTTCCATACTTTCAGGCCTTGGCCATTCAATTACTTGGTTCAGCTGACAGATGAAACTGGAGCTCCATTGGATGAAGCGACAAGATCTGCTTATCAAAATCCTGGATACTAATCTGAGATTTTAGTTAACCTTAAAATTTCAATCACCAAGGGATCGATAGTGTTCCTTGGTGATTTTTTGTAGTTATCAAAAATGAAATAAGATAGAAATATGCCTGTGGCGAGATATTAAAAAACAACTTGAACATTATTCTTCACTGATAAAGATCTATTGATAACCAACAAAGATTATCTGGATGAATACGAAGGTTGAATATACAAACAGATGAATTTGCAGATATTTACCCTATAAAGTGGCCACTTTCAGACACTACAGGAAAGTTTTTAGCCTGATTTGCATATTTTTGGGGATATAATAGGTACAGAATTTATAAACAGCACAATGAACAACCTGATAACCAGAATTACCAATCCACTTACGCTTCTATTGGCAGCGTTTATTCTAATGAATTGCCAACCGCAATCTGGGGAAAATTCCAACACTACGGAGGTAAATCCACCAACGGAAAAGGAAATGAATGATAGCAACACGCCACTTCATTTGCTTGAACCCGATTATCCAACCCCTTATGGTGCTCCTGAAGTATCAGAAGTTAAAGCTGTGTTGGACAGGGTGAAAGGATACTTGGAAAACACCACATATACCACCATCTTGACAAAAGAGGGTGGGGCTGAAATCACAGATTTCAGCAAAGTTGATGAAAAATCAGTTTTGAAAAAGGGGGATTTTAGATTGCTGAGCTATGAATGGGGTGTCACCTATTCCGCAATGCTTTTGGCTGGAGAAGTAACAGGTGATCAGTCCTATACAGATTATACAAAGAACAGGGTGAAATTTTTGGCTGATTTGTATCCACATTTTGAAAAAATGGGAAATAAAAGACATGCACTCCATTCCATCGTTGCACCGGGTGCGTTGGATGATTGTGGTGCCTTGTGTGCCTCATTTATCAAAACAGAAGCCAATGGATTGGAAGCAGATGTGAATCCCTTGGTTTCGAATTTCATGGATTATATCATGAATAAGGAGTTCAGGCTGGAAGATGGAACATTGGCTAGAAATAGGCCATTGAACAATACCCTTTGGTTGGATGACTTGTATATGAGCGTGCCTGCCATAGCGCAGATGGGAAAGAAGACAGGAGAGCAAAAATACTTTGACGAAGCTGTGAAGCAGGTGAAGCTTTTCTCTGAGCGTATGTTCAATGAAAAGAAAGGGCTCTACATGCATGGATGGGTTGCCGATATGGATGTACACCCAGAATTCCACTGGGCTAGGGCAAATGGTTGGGCACTGTTGACGAAAATCGAAGTGTTGAAAGTGCTTCCTGAGAACCATCCGGGAAGAAAAATGATCTTGGATCTGTTGCAAAAGCATGTGAGGGGACTTGCGGCTTTGCAGTCTGGATCTGGATTTTGGCATCAATTGTTGGACAAAAACGATTCTTACCTTGAGACTTCTGCCACTGCGATATATGCTTATTGTATTGCAGCTGCCGTCAATGAAGGCTGGATTGATGATTTGGCACATGCTCCAATGGCAATCTTGGCTTGGAATGCTGTAGCGACTATGGTCAATGAGCAAGGTCAGGTAGAAGGCACTTGTGTAGGAACAGGAATGGGATTTGATCCGGCATTTTACTACCACAGACCAGTCAATAAATTTGCGGCACATGGTTATGGACCAGTAGTGGCAGCCGGAGCGGAAGTCATCAGATTGCTCAAGCAAAAGAAATTTGAGATCAATGATAGCTCTTTGCAGATTTCAGTGAAATAGGAAAATGTCAACTGACAATAGGCAACAGCTTGTACACCTAGTTGCGGTCAACAGCTTCTCTGAATTGGAATGGATGTCAGTTTGAAGAAAAAACTCAAATCAGAAAGGAAAGGTCTTTAGCGAGTTTTATCCATAATGATCAATGAGAAACTACACAAACGCTTTGGCCTGTGTCCTCACAGACCAATTGTATCTTCAATGACCAGTGGCATTAATTCCCGCTTTGAGATTGTTAAAAGCATCTCTCTCATTAGAATAAAAAAATTCTATTGGGTCATTTTAGGATAAAAGTTGGAAAAAAGGGTGCAAAATTCAATTGCACCCTTTTTTTGGGTCTTTTGAAGTGCTTTTACTCGATTTTATGGATATCTTTTGGCTCTCAAACCCAAACTACCTAATTGCTATGAAAAACATACCCGTTTTATTTTTTTTGCTTTTCTCCATCTTCCCAACTGCCCAAGCACAACAAAAACATGATTTGCTGCTGTGGTATGACCAGCCTGCCAAAGACTGGAATGAAGCTTTGCCAATAGGAAATGGACGTCTAGGTGCTATGGTTTTCGGTGGGACCAAGACGGACTTGATCCAACTCAATGAAGAAACCCTCTGGACTGGTGGTCCTGTAGATCTGAATCCCAACCCACAGGCACATCAGTACTTGGATGGGGTCAGGAATGCACTTTTCAATGATGATCATACGGAAGCAGTCAATTTGCTCAAAAAAATGCAAGGGCCAGATACGCAGATGTATCAGCCTTTTGGTGATTTGCTGATCCATCAGCATTTTGAGGGGGAGGTTGAGGGCTATGAAAGGAGTTTGGATATCAGTGAAGCCATAGCAAAAACGGTTTTTACTGCGGGAGAAACCACTTTTACACGTGAATTATTCACTTCTGCACCAGATCAGGTAATGGTGATCAAGCTGAATGCAAGCAATAAAGGAGCTTTGAATTTTAGCCTTGAAGCAAGGCATGAATTGGAAGCAACTTCTAAAATCAATAATGGGCAGGAACTGGTGCTCTATGGCAAAGCGAGAATCAATGACGACGAGAATGGGAATCCCAAAGCAATTGAGTTTGTAGATGATGAAGCATGCAGAGGGATGCGATTTCAGTGGCGGGTGAAGGTCATGCAGCACGACGGACGGCTTTCATCGGACTCTTTGTTACACATTTCCAATGCCACAGAAGTAGTGCTGTTGCTTTCTGGAGCGACAAGCTTCAACGGCATCGACAAATGTCCAGACAAAGACGGCAAAGATGAGGTTGCGGCATTGCTTGGACCTCTAGATGCAGCCAGTAAATTGGATTTCGAAATATTGAAGCAAAACCATATCAAGGATTACCGGTCGTTTTTCGACAGGGTATCCCTGAAGTTGGGAAATGCAGAAGTTCCGCAGTTACCGATTACAGAGAGGTTGAAGAAATATAAAGATGGCCAGAAAGATAGTGCTTTGGAAACTTTGTATTTTCAGTTTGGTAGGTATTTGTTGATTTCTTCCTCCAGACAAAATGGACAGCCTGCAAACCTCCAGGGAATCTGGAACAATCAGGTGCGGCCCCCATGGAGGAGCAATTATACTGTCAATATCAATCTACAGATGAATTATTGGCCTGCCTTGATGTGCAATCTGCCGGAAATGAACGAGCCGCTGATCGACCATATCCAAAGAATGGCAAAGAATGGCCAGGAAACAGCAAAAAACTATTACCGCATGTCAGGTTGGGCTGTACATCATAATGTGGATCTGTGGGGACAGACAAATCCTGTTGGTGAAGGCACTGGAGATCCCAAATGGGCCAATTGGTCATTGGGGAGCCCTTGGTTGTCACAGCATCTGTATGAGCATTACAGATTTACTATGGATACTGCGTATCTGAAACACACCGCCTATCCTTTGATGAAATCAGCAGCGGAATTTTGTCTGGATTGGTTGGTGGAAAAAGACGGGTATCTTATCACCGCTCCTTCCACTTCTCCAGAGAATGTCTATATCCATCCGACAGGCTACAAGGGGACAGTGACCATCGCTTCTGCCATGGATATGGAGATTATTTGGGATTTGTTTACCAATCTCATTGAGGCGGCTGAGGTCTTGGAGATTGATAAAGAATATGCAGCGATGCTCAAGGGAAAGAGGGAACAACTCCGTCCTTTGAAGATTGGCAAGAAAGGAAATCTTGTGGAATGGTTTGATGATTGGGAAGATGAAGATCCGCAGCATAGACATGTTTCACACCTTTTTGGAATGCATCCTGGCCGACAGATTTCGCCTTGGATTGACAGAGATTTGGCGGAAGCCAGTAGAGTAACACTCGAAGGTCGTGGAGATGGGGGGACCGGCTGGTCCAAAGCTTGGAAGGTGAATTTTTGGGCGAGGTTGCTGGACGGAAACCATGCCTACAAAATGTATCAGGAATTGTTGAGATCTTCTACCTTAAACAACCTTTTTGACACCCATCCCCCATTTCAGATTGATGGGAATTTTGGCGGTGCTTCTGGGGTCGGGGAAATGCTACTCCAAAGCCATCTGGACAATATCCAGCTTTTGCCTGCACTACCCGACAGCTGGGACAAGGGCTCGGTCAAAGGCATGTTGGCAAGAGGTAATTTTGAGGTTGATATAGATTGGGAAAAAGGGCAGCTTACCCAGGCACGCATCCTTTCGAAATCAGGTTCAGACTGCTCTGTTTTGACACAAGAAAAAATCCGCATAAAGGGTCTCACTGCCAAAGAGGAAATATTGGAATTGAATGGAAAAACATATTATCTGAACCATTTCAAAACTACTAAAAACCATACTTATGAATTATCAAGGTTTGATTAACCTAAAGCGTCTACCTTTTTTCACTGGGCTTTTGATTCTTGTTTTTGGAGCTGAATTTCGGGTATCGGCACAAGAGATGGTGCATTACAAATTTGATTTTGGGACAGATAAAGCCAAAAGGGGCTGGCAAGCTGTCTCTGAAAATGATTTGTTTGATCACGAAAAGGGTTATGGTTTTGAAGAGGTTCAAGATCTTGAGTCAGTGAGGAGAAAGAAGGGGAAAGCTTCCAAAAATGGATTTATCCAAAGTGCAAGTCCCTTTTATTTTTCAGCAAATGTACCGGAGGGAAATTACCGGGTGAAAGTGACTTTTGGGGATCTCAAAGGCAATTCCGGAAATGTAGTCAGGGCGGAATCTCGAAGGATGATGATCGACGATTTTGATACCAAAGATGGAGAAGTAAGTTCAAGGGAGTTTATGGTCAATGTACGCCATCCTGAAATACAGGGAAAAGCCAAGCAGGTATCCCTGAAGGAGCGTGAGAAAGATTATCTCCATTGGGACAAAAAACTCACTTTGGAATTCAATGGAGACTCCCCCAAAGTCTGTGCAGTTGAAATCACCCAAGTGGAGGATGCTATTACGGTGTTTTTGGCGGGCAACAGTACGGTGGTTGACCAAGCAAACGAACCATGGGCGGCATGGGGTCAGATGTTTCCATTTTTCTTTGATTCCGATAGGGTGGCTATCGCCAACCATGCCGAATCTGGGGAAAGTCTCTTGGCTTTCAAACGTGAAGGGAGATTGGAGAAAATCCTAAGTTTGATGAAAGCTGGAGATTATTTGTTTATAGAATTTACCCACAATGACCAAAAACCCGGAGGGAATTACTTAGAGCCATTTACTACCTACAAAGAGGAACTGAAACATTATATCCAAGAAGCCAAGTCGAAAGGGGGAATCCCTGTACTGGTTACGTCCATGTATAGAAGAAACTTTGACAAAGAAGGAAAGATCGTCAATACTTTGGGAGACTATCCTGAAGCAATGCGTCAAGTAGCGGGGGAGGAAAATGTCGCTCTGATAGATTTGAACGCAATGAGCAAGGTACTCTTCGAAGCGCTCGGTCCTGATTATTCCAAAAATGCTTTCGTCCATTTTCCAGCGGGGACGTTTGAAGGACAGCGGGAGGATTTTGCAGACAATACACATTTCAGTACCTACGGTGCTTTTGAGTTGGCAAATTGCGTCATAGAAGGCCTGAAAAGGTCCAATCTAGATTTGAAATATTATCTGAAAGCCCATTTATCTGATTACAGTCCAGCAAAACCTAGGCGCTTTGAAGATTTTTACTGGCCATTGAGCAGAAGAATCTCCATGCAAAAGCCCGATGGTAATTGATTCTTTCAAGAACCCATAAATGCCCAAGCTTTTTAGGATGTTTTAAGTGTTTAAAGCACCTTTATTAATTATCTTTAGCACTTAATTATATTGACTAGTTAACCTGAAATGCCATGAAATTTAGATTACTTTCCTTCTCATTGTTCCTGCTGTCGATTGCAGGAATCCAAGCACAAAGTCCGTCCCACAAGACATTGGACATTGACATCAATAAAAAAGGTGCAGGCATCGCTCCCGATATGTGGGGTCTGTTTTTTGAAGACATCAATTTTGCCGCAGATGGTGGACTTTATGCCGAGATGATAAAGAATTATTCGTTTGAGTTTCCATCCCCATTTATGGGTTGGAGGCGTGTGCAGGAAGATGGGGCGATGGGCTACCACTATACCAAGCCGCACATGGACGAAAGCAAAAACAAAAAATACCTACAACTCCAGAGACTGAATGATGAGGGGGTATTTGGAATGTCCAATGAAGGATTTAGAGGGATGGCTGTCAAAGAGAACCAAAACTACAGATTGACATTTATCGCAAAAGTGGCAAAGGGGGAAGATTTGGCAATCAATGCACAAATTACCCAAGGGAGAAAAGTGTTGGCAGAGACACGCATCGAAAAGCTTACAGATGATTGGAAAGAATACGAGGTGATGCTGAATGCTTCCGAGACAGCCGATGGTGTAAATTTCCGGGTGATTTTGGAAGGAGAAGGTGAGTTGGATATTGACATGATTTCATTGTTTCCGGAGGATACATGGATGGGAAGGAAAAGAGGTATGAGAAAAGACATCGTTCAATTGCTGGCAGACATGAAGCCAGGTTTTTTGAGATTCCCTGGGGGATGTATTGTAGAAGGATTTGATTTGGAAAACAGGTACCAATGGAAAAACACGATTGGTGAAATGAAGGATCGTGGGACGATGATCAATAGATGGAATATTGAATTTGCCCATAGAAATGCCCCTGATTATTTCCAGTCTTTCGGATTGGGATTTTTCGAGTATTTCCAGTTGTCGGAAGATTTGGGTGCCGAGCCTTTGCCGATTTTGAGTTGTGGATTGGCCTGTCAGTATAATTCCGGCGAAATCGTACCGCTTGCAGCCTTGGATGAATATGTACAAGATGCCTTGGATCTGATTGAGTTTGCCAATGGTTCTGTGGATTCCCATTGGGGGGCAAAGCGTGCAGAGATGGGACATCCGGAGCCTTTTGGATTGAAGTACATTGGTGTTGGAAATGAAAACTGGGGACCTCAATATATAGAAAGGGCGGATGTGTTTGAGAAAGCCATCAAAGCTGCCTATCCTGAGATAACGATCGTTTCTACCTCTGGACCTTCGCCAGATGGCCATGAATTCGATTACTTATGGAAAGCACTCACAGAGAGAAATGCCGAATTAATAGATGAGCATTATTACAAATCACCTGAGTGGTTTAGAAATGGGGCCCGTCGTTATGATGATTATGACCGAAATGGACCGAAGGTTTTTGCAGGCGAATATGCGGCACATTCCACCACCGAAAAAGATGCCTTGAAGAAAAACAACTGGGAAGCGGCTTTGTCCGAAGCGGCGTTTATGACAGGTTTGGAAAGAAATGCAGACATTGTTAGATTGGCATCTTATGCACCGCTTTTGGCACATGTAGATGGCTGGCAGTGGGCACCGGATATGATTTGGTTTGATAATCTTGACGTATATGCCACTCCAAATTATTATGTCCAAAAGCTGTTTTCGACAAACCCGGGAACTCAAATTCTCCAGATTACAGAAAATGGGGAGACTCTGGCTGGAGAAGATGGTATCTATGCATCTTCTACCTATGATGAAAATACCAAAGAGCTGATTTTCAAAATTGTCAATACCAATGAGGAAGCAAAGGCATTTACTGTTAAGCTGAAGGGGAGCTACAAAGGCAATGGAAAAGGGATTTGGCAGGAATTGCAATCAGATGATTTGGGAGTTTCCCATAATTTGAAAGAGCCAAAAAAGATAGTCCCAGTAGAAAAGAGTGTTTCGGTACAGAAGAAAGCAATTGAAGTGAGCCTGAAAGGACAGTCAGTGAACGTGTTCAGGTTGAAAATATAATTGATTTGTTAACTTTGAAAAATGGATAATATGCAAAACAAAACGGTAGTTGTCACTGGTGGGGCAAGTGGGATTGGTTTAGCAATCACCAAAAAGTTTCTTTCCCAGGGTGCGATAGTTTACATGCTTGACTTGAATGTAGCTTTGGGCGAAAGTGTGTTGGGAAAATTGAAGGAGACTTATGACCATGTAGGTTTCATTTCCTGTGATGTGAGTGACCAGGATCAGGTGAACGAGGTGTTTGGGAAAATCCCCAACCCGATTGATGTATTGGTCAATAATGCTGGAGTCTCCCATGTAGGAAACATCGAAAAAACGACAACAGCAGATTTTGACAGGTTATTCAATATCAATGTAAAGGGAATTTACAATTGTGCCAGAGCGGTGATCCCGGGAATGAAGGGCCGTGGAGGAGTGATTTTGAATATGGCTTCCATCGTGTCTTCGGTGGGGATACCTGACCGGTTTGCATATTCGATGACCAAAGGTGCTGTGTTGTCTATGACTTATTCCATTGCATGTGATTATGTGGATGAAGGAATTAGGTGCAACTGCCTTTCTCCTGCCCGAATCCATACGCCGTTTGTGGACGATTTTTTGGCCAAAAACTACCCCGGAAAAGAAAAAGAAGTGTATGACAAGCTTGCAAAAACCCAACCGATCGGTCGTATGGGAACTCCTGATGAGGTTGCTGAAGCAGCATACTTTATCTGCTCCGATCAGGCGGCATTTATTACTGGGACTAATTTCCCGGTAGACGGAGGTTTTGTTAGTATCAAAAATTAACATGGTTATTAATCGTCGACTACGCCACGGCGCACGAGTGTCGACGGTTGACAGACGGCAGTAGCTGATAAATAGCGGAGCACATTATTTTATGTGGCTACTGGTATCAAAAGCGGAGAGATATATAAATTAGAATGTACAGAAGAAATCGAGCTTGTCTGCTACGGCAGGCAGGTCATAATCTGCCCCGACCAATCGGGGTGAACTTTGAAAAACAATTATAAACATATGAAATTAATCAGATTTGGAAATGAAGGACAGGAGCGTCCGGGAATAGAAAACAAAAGTGGAGAATGGCTGGATTGTTCAGCTTTTGGCGAAGATTGGAATGAAGCATTCTTTGGGAATGATGGTATCAACCGCCTAAAATCATGGCTGGAAAGCAATGAGGCTGGCTTGCCAAAAGTTGATAAAAGCATAAGGTTGGGAAGCCCTATTGCCCGTCCATCGAAGATTATCTGTGTAGGATTGAATTATTCCCTGCATGCCAAGGAGAGTGGAATGGCTTTGCCGGAGTCTCCGGTCTTGTTTATGAAAGCTTCTTCTTCCTTGAGTGGTCCCTTTGATCAGATCATTATTCCAAGAAACTCAGTGAAGACTGATTGGGAAGTGGAATTGGCAGTAGTAATAGGCAAAAAAGCGAGCTATGTGGATGAAGCAAATGCAGCGGAGCATATTGCAGGGTATACTTTGCACAATGATGTCAGCGAGAGGGATTTTCAATTGAACCACGGAGGACAGTGGGTCAAGGGAAAAAGTGCGGATACATTTGCACCAATAGGCCCATATTTGGTCACACCAGAAGATCTTCCAAATCCTGACAACTTAAGGCTTTGGCTAAAAGTAAACGATAAGATGATGCAGGACAGCAATACGTCGGATTTGGTTTTCAAAATCCCACATTTGATCAGTTATATCAGCCAATACATGACATTGCTTCCAGGTGATGTGATTTCGACAGGTACACCATCAGGAGTTGGTTTGGGCTTAAACCCACCTCAATATCTCAAAGAAGGTGATGTCGTAGAGCTTGGGATAGACGGTCTTGGAATTGCCAAGCAAGCAGTAGTAGCATACAAGTAAGGAATCAAGCTATCGATTGTGTCAGAGTACGCATTCGATGGCTTTTTGATTTTTTAGGCTACGGGTTTCATCCTATCAAAGAGCCATTTTTTCTGCCTAATTTACCGAAAGAAGAGTAGGTTGTGAGGTGTGGTTAAAAAATATTTAGCAACCATATCATTGGATTTATAGTTTTATGAAAAATTGATTTAACTGATTTAGTACCTACTTTTTTAGCCCATTCTGACCAAATAAAAATCAAAAAATCAATCGAGAAGCTAGATAATCCAAAACTTAGATTGAGTAAAGATGATTTTGAGCTGGCATAAAAATACTGCCACAACAATTGTTTGTTTACACTATTTTTGAAATTTTCTTCGAAATTTCCAGCTTAGACTATATTTACAAAGTTAAATATTAATCCTGTCCTCATAGTTTGAAGAACTCAACTAGAAGGAAAAACCATCTCAAGTTCCCTTTGTCGTACCACGCAAAACCAATGTGGTTTTAAGTTGTTTTGTGATGATTTCATCGGTTTTTTCTTCTATTATTTTGAATAGTATTTCGGCTGCATGTTTACCGATTTCATAGGCAGGTTGCTTGACTGTGGACAACTGTGGGCTGATATACTGTGCCAAAGGTTCATCTGCATAGCCAATGATGGAAATCTCATCGGGGATTTTCACAGCCCTATGGTTCAAGATTTGTATCACATCGTAGGCATAGTAATCACTGAAAGCAAACACACCATCAATTGGGTGTTTGTCCAAAACAGCGTTGAGATCCTTTTCAAAGGCTTTTTGGTCTCCTTTCAGAACAAACTCTTCCCGGTATTCCATGCCATTTTTCTTCAGAGCCTCGGTATATCCCAGCTTTCGGTTGAAACTCGTCGAAATATAATCAGGTCCTTTGATATGCAAAATATTACTGCAACCCGAGTCGATCAGGTATTGTACTGCTTCAAAAGAACCTTCAAAGTCATCCGTAACCACATAGGAAGTATTGAGGTCTTCGCAAATCCTGTCCAACAATACCAGAGGAGTTCCATCCTTCAATACATTTTCAAAATGGCGAAGATCGTCGGAGCTGTTGCCTGCGGTAGCCAATATTCCGTCTACTCTGGCATCCAGAAATGTCAGGCATGATTTCTCCTCTTTTTCCTGTAACTCGTCTGAAGTGCAGATCAATAGTTGATAACCTTTCTGATAGGTGACACTTTCGATTCCAGCCAAGATCTTGTTGAAATAGTTATGGGTAAATTCCGGAAGCAAGAGCCCAATATTGAAGGTCTTGTTGGCCACCATGCTTTTTGCAATGTGATTGGGTCTGTATCCATGTTCCTTCGCCAGCTTGGTGATTTGCTCCCTGCGTTTTTCACTGATATTTCCCTGTCCATTGAGAGCTCTGGATATGGTGGAGGGAGTGACGCCAAGTATAGCTGCAAGGTCTCTGATGCTTACTCTTTTCTTTTCCATAATCTATGATGATTCAAGGTACAAATTTTATCCAATCAATTCAATTTGCCGATTTTAGGCCTGATGACGATGGTCCGTTTTAATTTAGGCAAACGTTTGACTGGAATACTAAAGAAATTTGTCCTAACATTACCTTTAGACAATAAAATTTTCTGCCCAAAATGAACAAATACTACCTGTCACTTGACCTGATAGATGATGCAAAAAGTATCTCTTCCTATGAAGAATGGCACAAAAATACATGGCCTGAAGTCAAGAAAAGCATTTTTGATTCCGGGATTGTTGCCATGGAGATTTTCCGGACCGGGAATAGATTGCTGATGGTCATTGAGGCTGAGGATGGTTTTAGCTTTGAGAATAAAGCCAAAATGGACGCTTCCAATCCCAAGGTGCTCGAATGGGAAGCTTTGATGGACCAATACCAACAGCGGCTTCCTTGGGCTAAAGAAGGGGAAAAGTGGACTTTGATGAAAAGGATTTTTCATTTGTCTAAGACAAAACATTCGATTCAAGAATGAACCAAAACCATTATCCCATATAAAATGAAAAAATCAAAAAGCATTCTGTTGGTATGGATCCTATTTCTGGTGATCCAGCCGTTAGTTTTGGCTCAACAAAAATACCCTTCACCGATCGGTCCGAACAATGAACCCCAACAAACTGGCAAGTTTGAAGCTACGTGGGAATCCCTCGCCAACTACGAAGTCCCCGAATGGTTTCGTGATGCCAAATTTGGGATCTGGGCCCATTGGGGACCTCAAAGCCAACCTGGACAGGGGGATTGGTATGCCAGGCATATGTATGACCAAGGTAGCCGCATCTACAATTGGCATGTGGAAAATTATGGACATCCTTCCAAAGCTGGTTTTAAGGAGGTAATCCATAGTTGGAAAGCAGATAATTGGGATCCGGAAAAACTTGTGGCATTGTATAAAAAAGCAGGAGCACAATACTTTTTTGCTATGGCAAACCACCACGATAACCTGGATATGTGGGATAGCAAATACCATGAATGGAATACTGTCAATGTTGGTCCCAAGACAGATGTCATCCATAGATGGGCAGAAGCGGCCAAAAACAATGGTTTGCCTTTAGGGCTGAGTGTGCATGCTGCCCATGCATGGATTTGGTATGAGACTGCCCAGCAATCGGACAGGGAGGGCGACTTGAAGGGAGTTCCATACGATGGTATTTTGACTAGGGAAGATGGTAAAGGCACTTGGTGGGAAGGCTTGGATCCACAAGATCTCTATGCCCAAAACCACAAACCCAGCAAGGATAGCCATGATGTATCAAGCATTCATAGCCAGTGGGACTGGGATAACGGTGCGCAAGTGCCGACTGTGGCTTACAGTGAGAATTTTTACAACCGAACGATCGATTTGATCAATAAATTCAATCCTGATTTGCTTTACTTTGATGACACTGCACTACCCTTGTATCCGATTTCAGATGCGGGATTGAAGATTGCTGCGCATTATTACAACAATAATATGAAGCAAAACAATGGCGAGCTCAATGCGGTATTGTTTGGCAAGATACTGACTGATGAGCAAAAGGAATGCTTGGTATGGGATGTGGAAAGAGGTGCTCCAGATGCCATTCAGGATATTGGATGGCAGACTTGCACGTGTATAGGCAATTGGCATTACAATGAAGCAGTCTATCAGCAGGATAGGTACAAATCAGCAAAGGATGTGATCCACATGCTGGTGGATGTGGTCAGCAAAAATGGCAACCTCCTATTGAACGTACCGGTCAAAGGCGACGGAAGTATAGATGAAAAAGAGGTAGAAATCGTCGAAAACATCGGTAAATGGATCGAAATCAATGGAGAAAGCATCTTCGGAACTAGGCCATGGGATGTCTTCGGAGAAGGCCCATCTGCCGAAACAGAAAATCCTATCAGTGCCCAAGGCTTCAATGAAGGAAAAGTCAAAATGAACTCCAATGATATCAGGTTCAACCAAAAGGGAGATGTTTTATATGCTACTTTAATGGGTAGTCCAGAAGAAGACATCAAAATCAAAAATTTGGGGTCTATGTCTCCCTTTTCAAAAGGTATCAAGAAAATAGAACTTCTGGG
Source organism: Belliella marina (assembly GCF_042682445.1). Taxonomy (NCBI): domain Bacteria; kingdom Pseudomonadati; phylum Bacteroidota; class Cytophagia; order Cytophagales; family Cyclobacteriaceae; genus Belliella; species Belliella marina. Next base: position 21,447 of record NZ_JBHUHR010000002.1, on the reverse strand, counting down.
AAGTTCGGAGAAGGTCAAATGGAAGCTTGAAAAAGATCAACTCCATATAGAAGCGCCTAAAGAGGCTCTCAATGAAATCGCAGTTGTATATAAGATCTTTCAAAAATAATTTGACAAGTCTCAGATTGATTATTTTAATACCTTGAACATTATCACAAAGAAGTAGATGTTGGAGAAGAATCTAAAAATGTAAGAAATTAGTTTTATGAAATATATAATATGTGAGAATCCGGGACATTTTTCTCTGAAAGAAAAGGAAAAACCAAAGCCTGGCGAAGGGGAGATTTTGATTGCTGTCAAAAAAATTGGTGTCTGTGGTACAGATATCCATGCTTACTCGGGCAACCAAGCCTATTTCTCCTATCCCCGGATCTTGGGACATGAGTTGGCTACGGAAGTTGCCGATGCAAATGGGTCAAAAGTGTTTGTCAATGGCGATAAGGCTATTTTGATACCTTATCTTCATTGTGGAAATTGCATTGCCTGTAAGTCAGGCAAGACAAATTGCTGTGTCAACATGCGCGTGATGGGTGTGCATGTCGATGGAGGGATGCAGGAATTCCTCTGTGTTCCGGAGTGGGCTTTGGTCAAAACACCCCAGCTCAACTACAGTGAAATGGCATTGGTAGAACCACTCGCCATAGCTGCCCACGCCATCAGAAGAGCAGATATCAAGGCAGGAGAGAGTGTCTTGGTGATGGGTTGTGGCCCAATCGGTTTGGCAATCATGGCAATCGCCAAAAGTAAAGGGGCTGCTGTCATAGCCTTGGATATCAATGAACAAAGAATCCAGTATGCTTTGGGTGAAATCGGTGTTGACCATGGTGTTTTGGCAGGAGAATCAGCACTCGAACAGATCAAATCGATGACAGGAGGGGCAAATTGCCAGGCTGTATTTGATGCGACAGGCAATAAAAGGGCACTGGAATCGGGGCCAGACTATATGAGCCATGGAGGAAGGTATGTCTTGGTGGGGCTTTCGAAGGGTGAGTTGGTATTCAGCCACCCAGCCATCCATGCAAAGGAAACCACCATCATGTGCAGCAGAAATGCTACCATGGAGGATTTCGAATTTGTCATTTCGATGCTTGCAGAAAAGAAATTCCCGACGGATTCCTTTATTACGCACGAATCGGACTTCGAGGGAATGATTGGGGTGTTTGACAGCTGGGTGAAACCTGAGTCCCAGGTAATCAAAGCGGTGATCAATTTCTGAAATCAAGTTGAAGGGGTTTTACCCTTTGTCTGTGTCTCTACATACCAGCTACCTTGGCTTGTGTCCCCACAGACCAAAAATATCCACCCAATATGGTTACATTTCGAAGTCGTTTAGATAAGACCTTTCAGGTTTTCTGTTAAAAAAAGAACAGTATCTCATTTGTCAAGAGAGGTCATTGAAATATTTAAACCTGACAGGTCTCGTCTCTTAACTAAATGACTTTGGAATATAGTGCTTTGCCAAGAATAAAAATTAACTCATAATCACGATAGATGAATTGGAAAAATCACATAAAATAGATGCGCATCAGCATTTTTGGAAATATGATTCCCAAAAGCATGCTTGGATTGATGATTCTATGGCTGTCTTGAAAAGGGATTACTTGCCGGAAGATTTGGAGCCTATTTTGAAAAAAAACCAAATCGATGGCTGTGTAGCTGTTCAGGCAGATCAAAGTGATGCTGAAACGAGGTTTTTGCTGGAGCTATCCAGGAAACACAGTTTTATAAAAGGAGTAGTAGGCTGGGTGGACTTAAAGGCAAAAGACCTAGAAGATCAGTTGGGGGAATATTCCAAATATAGTCAAATCAAAGGATTCAGACATGTACTTCAGGATGAAGCTGACCCTGAGTTTATATTGGGGGATGATTTCTTCAATGGATTAGGGCAGTTATCCAAGTATGGTTTTACCTATGATATCCTTGTATTTCCAAAGCAATTGGATGCGGCGGTCAAAGCTGTAAGAAAGTTGCCCCATCAAAAGTTTGTCTTGGATCACCTAGCCAAACCACAAATTGGTAGAGATGACTCTGGTTTATGGAAGAAAGGCATCAAGGATTTGGCACAAAACGACAATACCTATTGCAAACTTTCGGGAATGGTCACTGAGACGAAATGGAAGGCTTGGAAGTATGGTGATTTTGTCCCATATATGGATTATATTTTGGAGAATTTTGGCTCAAAGAGGTTGATGTTTGGTTCGGATTGGCCGGTTTGTAATTTGTCGGGAGAATATAATGAGGTTTTGGGAATTGTAAATCAATATGTTACAAGTCTATCTGAAACGGAGCAAAAAGCAATACTTGGAAATAATGCGATTGAATTTTATCAGTTATAGTAGGGAATTATGGATTTGAATTTAAAGGACAAGGTATTTATAGTGACTGGGGGTTCGGAAGGGATCGGTGGAGGGATAAGTACAGCCATCGCCCAAGAAGGAGGGATTCCTATTGTTGCATCTTGGTCGGAAGAGACTACTGTGAAATTTATTGAAGATCTTCATGGGAAAGGTATGAAGGCTGATTTTCTTATCGGAGATCTCCAGTTGACAGACTATTGCAAATCTGTGATAGCCTACACTATCGAGAAATATGGAAGAATAGATGGTATCGTAAACAATGCTGGGAGCAATGATGGTGCAGGTCTGGAGTCGGGGCCGGAAGCCTTTCGGAAATCCATGATGTTGAATTTGTACCATTATTTTGACTTGGTACATTTTGCGCTTCCCCATTTGAAAACAAGCAAAGGTTCTATCCTGAATATCAGTTCAAAAGTTGCCCTGACAGGTCAGGGAGGAACTTCGGGGTATGCAGCTTCGAAAGGTGCGCATTTGGGATTGACCCGGGAGTGGGCTTTGGAGTTACTTCCCTATGAAATCCGCGTAAATGCAATCCTTCCAGCAGAAGTGATGACTCCCTACTATAAAAAATGGCTTCGGGCTACTTTTAAAAATCCAGAGGCCAAGGAGCAGGAAATCGCAGCAAAAGTGCCATTTGGAAGCCGGATGACCAAGATAGAGGAGATTGCATCCCTTGCTGTTTTTACCCTTTCTGACAAATCAAGCCATACTACAGGTCAGTTTTTGTTTGCAGATGGCGGATATGTACATTTGGATAGGGCGATTACCTAAGTTATGAAGAAAAGTGAGTAAAAGACATAAGGTTCAAGACACAAGAAGCGAGAGACGAGAAGCGAGAGACAAATGTCAAAAGATAAGTGAGATGGGATAAAATCAACCCCGAAGGGGTTAAACATTGAATAACCCCGGATTGCTATCCGGGGATCAAAGTCGATGATGGAAACAACAACCCCGAAGGGCCTGCCTGTTGCAGACAGGGTTGAACTTCTTCAATGTATAAAGAAAAAGTGTCAAGTAATTTCAGGACGTGACAGAGAAACAAGAAACACAAAGATTGTCACTACAGAGTCAAGTGATACTCCAAATCTTCCAATTTTATAATCTTTCAATATCAGAATACGGACAAGTTCTTAGAATCATAAAATCGAAATTAAGCATTCAATAAACCTCTCAAATCCCAAACCACTTTACGCCCAATAACCCAATCAACCCACAACCATGACCAAGAATAATAGGAACATCCTCGCTTTTGTTTTAGTAACCAGCCTTTTTTTTATGTGGGGCTTGGCCAACAATATGACTGACACTTTGTTGGCAGCCTTCAAAAGAGTGCTTAGTATCACAGATTTTCAAACATCATTTGTACAAAGCGCTTTTTATGGTGCTTATTTTTGTTTGGCTCTGCCAGCAGCGTTTTTGATCAAAAAATATAATTACAAAACAGGGATCTTGATTGGTCTTGGTTTGTTTATCGCAGGGGCATTGCTATTTTATCCAGCAAGCTACACCATGGTATATGGACATTTTCTTTTGGCATTGTTTATTCTTGCCGGTGGGCTTTCTATTTTGGAAACGGCAGCCAATCCATATATACTTGAGTTGGGACCACCGGAAGATGCTACCCGAAGATTGAATTTGGCTCAGTCGTTCAATCCGATAGGATCTATCACCGGGGGGATTTTGAGCAAATACTTTATCCTTTCCAAACTTGATACAGCCTCTTTTGAAGAAAGAAGCAACATGGATTTGACAGCTCTGAAAGGCATTCAGGCCAAAGAGCTGCAGGCTGTTATGGGGCCTTATGTTGGAGTTGCAATAGTGTTGGTAGTACTTTGGTTGGTCATTTATTTCACATCCATGCCCCAAGCAAAAGATTCGGGAAAGCTACATTTGAAATCTTCATTTACAAGGTTGATAGGGAACAAAAACTATGTTTGGTCGGTAATAGCGCAGTTTTTTTATGTTGGTGCGCAGATAGGCATCTGGTCGTTTACCATCCGGTATGTGATGGTGGAATTGTCTTTGGATGAGGCTGATGCTTCGACTTACTACATCGCCGCTTTGGTGGTATTTTTGGTGTTTAGGTTCATATGCACCTTTTTGATGGAATTCATTCGGCCGTCGGTACTATTGCAAGTATTGTCATTTGTGGCAATTATTCTTGTAGCTCTGGCAATTGTAGGGAGTGGGTATTTTGGTGTGATAGCATTGTTATTGATTTCCGCCTGTATGTCTTTGATGTTTCCGACGATATTTGGACTGGGGCTGAAAAATCTAGGTGATGATGCAAAAGTAGGTGGAGCAGGATTGATTATGGCCATCTTGGGAGGTGCAGTCTTGCCTGCCATTCAAGGTCAGGTATCCGATTATACAGGCAGCATCAAGCTTGCTTTTATTGTGCCGATGATATGCTTTGCCGTGGTTTTCTACTTTGGTTTGATTTCCAAAAAGTTTGAGGTTCAGAAGGAAATATGACCACAGATGGACGCTGATAAAACAGATCTAACGGATAGGTGCAGATCAGAAGACAGTGTTTTCTGCGTTGATCAGAGGTTGGTTCAATACAATATAAAGGTGTAGATAGGGTCTGCTGAAAAAGTCAGATTTGCGTAAGATACGAGTTGGCGAAGTGAAGGTGTATAAATATACTGCGAACTGAAGCCAAGGAAGTAGCTTGCGTGAAGCTGGCTAACAAAACCAAGTCAATATACTGCAAGGTTTTTGCATTCATTTGCTGAAAAACCCTGCACAAGATCATTGACTATGTAAACTAACCGATACATTACCAATTGGTTTTGTGTTTTTAAGCAGACCCTAGATACAATCTACACCTGGTGAGACGCCATAAGTAGTATTATCAGTGTAAATCAGCATGATCAGTGTTATCAGTGTGCCATAGAACACTGATAAAACGGATTTGGCAGATGGCCACAGATCAAAAGAATGATGCTTTCTGAATTCATCAGTGGCTGATTCAATACGATATGGAGGAGTAGATACATTTTACACCTAGTTGTGGGCAATAAAAATCAGTGTAAATCCGCCAAATCCGCATCATCAGCATGCAATGGAGCAGGTTTGGCTGATTTGTGCTTGCTACAGCTTTTCCCAAAGCAAAAGCTCAAGCTCAAGACTGGTTCTTTCCTTTCCTTTTACCAGAAACACAGCAGTAAAATATTCCAACTCTTCACCAGTCATTTTGAAAAAGACGTTTTCTACCCAGTCAATATTTGTAAATTTCTCGGTAGTTGCTTTGACTCCGATGTCATGATCTGAGAAAAACATAAACTGCTCAGTACCATTTGGTCCTTTCATCCTTGATACGACGGCATGTTCATATTTGGAGCCATCTTCAATGCTCAAATTGATCAGAGTATCCCTTTCGGCTGCAGCGTCTTTGTAAGAGATGGTGTATTGGCTGATTTTAAATTTAGAATTGCTATCATTGAAGAGATCGAGAAAAAGATTCTTGTTTTTTACAGGACCGATATAAATCGAATTGACAGCCGAAATATCTTTGATGGAAGTTTGGGAAGTGAATCGGATATCGAAATCATTGCTGTGTGAATGGAAAATCCTCGAAATGTTCATGGTTCCTACAGCAGCCAATCCAGTCACATAAGGATAATTTGCAGGAAATATTACATCTTTTTTATCGGGATTCTCTTCTAAGAAGTTATAATAATCTTGGAGATTGTTGATGTCATAATCCCTATTCCAGCCAAAACTGCCAGTGGCAATAGGCCCCATGATTCCAAAAAAATCCCCAATGAATAAAGTAGTGGGCTTTTCGTTGCTAAAGAAAGGTTGCCATATCGGTATGCTTTTGTGATAGATGGAGAGAAATGTCAAAACAATAGCCATCAGTAGACCTGCTGACAAAAAGAAGTACCGCTTTTTCCTTCGTGTGCGAATGATTACCTGGGGGTCTTTTGAGCGTTCGACAAACTCAACTTGGTATTGTCCTTTTTTGATTTGCAGTTTTATCTCATCGTTTTTCCCGTCGGTGCTATAATAGGTTTCAAGTTTTTTGCGGAGGTGGTAGATATTGACCCGCATATGTGCGGCACTTTTTTCATCAGCATAGTCCTTTCCATACAATTCCATCGAGATTATATTTTCCTTCAAGTCCTTGTTGGCGATAGATGCTTTAACAAGATATTTCAATAACATGCTTGTAGAAGGTGATCTTGAGAACAATTTATGCTCCAGTAAATGCTGAAGGGTTCTTAGTTTTTCTGATTGATCCATGGGTGTTTGGATTAGGGTTTATCATTCATGATGCAAGAAACGCTGTTTAGGCTGAATTAAGGTAGGTTTTAACGGTTAAAGATACCGTTAAAAGTACGTTAAATTTAGATTTTTAATTTTTAATTACAATCATTACATCACTCTAAGTCTATAAAAGTGCGATTAAGGGCAATTTAATTTTGAATCCTTAATCAATAACAAAAACCCTAAAAGCCTATGATAAATCTTCAAGAAGTAAAACAATTTGAATTCAAGTTGTTGATAAGTTTCAAAACCCACAAAATAATTTAATTAATCATAACCCATTGTAATCATGAAAAAACTAATACAAAGGATAGTTTTCCTTTCTGTTTGTTTTTTGGCGTTGGCGAATTTTGCTGAAGCACAAAATCAAACAATCACAATCGAAGGTGTAGTAAAAGAAGCCGGTAATGGCGAACCCATCCCAGGGGTAACAATTATAGAAAAATCCACCAATAATGGAACTGTAACAGATATTGATGGAAACTTCAGTATTAATGTTAGCTCACCAAATGCAATCCTCTTAGTGTCATTTATAGGATTTTCTTCACAAGAGGTAAGCGTAGCCAACAAAAGCTTTATCGAAGTATCACTCAAAGAGGATATCAGCCAACTGGATGAAGTTGTAGTAGTTGGATATGGTACACAAAAGCGATCTGACATCACAGGATCAGTTGCTTCAGTACCTAAAGACAGACTTTCAAATCTTCCGGTAACGGATATTACCCAAGCGATCCAAGGAACTACAGCTGGCTTGATGGTGACACAAGGCTCCTCAGTACCTGGAAGTGTTGGGGGAATGCAGATTAGAGGGGTAAATTCCATTAATGCTGGAACAAGCCCGTTTTTGGTTGTGGATGGATCTCCATTTTTTGGAAGTATCAATGATATCAGTCCAACTGATGTGGAATCTATAGAAATCCTGAAAGATGCTTCCGCAGTGGCAATTTATGGAACAAGGGGATCTAATGGGGTCATCCTGATTACTACAAAGAGGGGCTCTACCTCAGCTGGAAAGCCAAGGGTAAATTACAGTGCATATACTGGGTTTGAAGGAATCGCCAATTTGCTGACTCCCATGGGACCGGATGCCTATGTGCAGAAGTATGCAGATTTTTTGACAGCAAACAACCTATCTATGACGAATATTCTTCCGAATGCAGCTGAAGTGGAGAATTACAACAACGGCATCACTACAGATTGGATGGATGTCGCTACCCAACAAGGAAGAATCACAGAACATAATTTAAGCATCTCTGGAGGAACTGAAAATGTACAGTACTTTGTGTCAGGATCCAAAGTGGATCAAGAGGGTGTCGTGAAAGGATATCAATTTGGAAGGGCTTCATTTAGAACCAATATCGATGCAAAAATCAATGATTTTATCAAGATAGGGACAAGTGCCTTCTTTACTGACAGAAACCATGACGGTGGAAGAGTCAATTTATTGCTAGCTTCTGCCATGAGTCCATACTCTAGGCCAACTGATGACGATGGGGAATATATTATCTTCCCAATGGCTCCTGAGCAATTGTTTCAAAACCCAATGTTGGGGCTTACGGTAGATAGGCAAGATAGAAGGAAGACCTTGTCGGGTGGGGCTTATGTGGATATTACACCCGGCTTCATCCCAGGATTGACTTATAGACTTAATGGAAACTATACCTATAATATTGATAGATTTGCAGAATATACTGGTAGGAAAGCCTTTGATTTGAATGGATCAGCACATATTTGGAACAGAGAAACAACCAATTGGGTATTGGAAAACATTTTGACATATTCAAAACAAATAGGAGAGCACAGCCTCAATTTTACCGGCTTATACAGTGCACAACAAGTAGATGTGTTCAGAAATGATAGCCGATCTAGAATATTCGTCAATGACGCATTATCATTTAACAAGCTAAGTGCAGGATCTACCCAACTGGCAGACTCGGAAGCAAATAGTTATACAATGCTTTCGCAGATGATTCGTGTGAATTATTCCTACATGAGCAAATACCTGTTAACGGCGACTGCTCGAAGAGATGGATATTCCGCATTTGGAGTAAATACAGATAAATACGCAGTTTTTCCTTCTATTGCATTGGGATGGAATATCCACAATGAAGGCTTTATGGCCAATGCCAATTCTGTTGGGGAATTGAAGCTTAGGTTGTCACATGGACAATCTGGAAATATGGCAATCCCTGTCAATCGAACAGCTACCACCGCCAATACTATCCTTCTGCCATTTGATGGTGCACCCCATACTGGAGTTATTTTTGATAGAATGGGGAATATTGATCTAAATTGGGAAACTACTACTTCTACCAATTTGGCATTGGATTTTGGGGTTGTCCAAAATAGGGTGAGAGGTACGGTTGAAGTTTACAAATCAATAACAGACGATATTTTATTAGAAAGAAACTTACCAAACATTACAGGTTACCAAAATGTTTGGGTGAATTTAGGGAAGATGCAAAATCTAGGTTTTGAATTTACTTTGAACACTGTGAATATTGAAAATGAAAACTTCACTTGGGAAACATCCTTGAACTATTCTAGGTATAGAAATGAGATTCTGGATCTTTATGGAGATGGACGGGATGATGTTGGAAACCGCTGGTTTATAGGACAGCCTCTTCGAGTGATTTTTGACTATGAAAAAATCGGGATCTGGCAAACAGGTGAAGAAGTGGCAGGCCATGACCCTGTGGCACGTCCTGGAGACTTGAAATACAAAGACCAAAATGGTGATGGAGTTATCAATGATCAGGATAGAGTGGTATTGGGACAGAGGGATCCACTATGGGTTGGTGGATTGACGAATAACTTCAGATACAAAAATTTCCATTTGAGCATCTTCCTTCAGGCAGTGAAAGGTGGTCTAAAAGGCAATAGGGATTTATCTTATGCAGATGAGGCTGGAAGGAGAAATATCCCACAAGAAATCGGCTACTGGACTCCTGAAAATCAGGACAATTATTGGCCAGGTCTTGGAGCATTTAGAAATTATAGGGGATATCAGTTTGCAGAGGATTTTAGCTTCTTGAGAATCAAAGACGTGCGATTGAGTTATGTCGTTCCAAAAGAATTTCTGTCAAGATACCATATTGAAGGCTTGACGGTTTACATGGCAGGTAGAAACTTGCACACTTTTACAAAATGGGTAGGATGGGATCCTGAGATGAATTATTACCCTAGAGGGTCTAGTGATTCACAGGGAAGTTGGACCAATAATTATCCATTGGTTCGTACAGTTTCACTTGGTATCAACCTGACACTTTAAAATCTTAAGACAATGAAAAAATTACTGAATTATATAGGAATATTATGTGTGTTGGTGATCGCCAATACGGCATGTAGTGACTCTTTCTTGGATGAAAATGTACTGGATAGATATGCTCCTGAATCATTGAACGATCGAAGGGGGGTTAACGCAGCGACAATAGGTTTGCACAGACAATTTATATCTATGCTGACTAATGATCAAGATCAAACCTTACAAGGTATTTGGCATGTAGGAACTGATATCCTGTGGGCACCCTCAGGCAGGTCAAATGGTGATGCCAGACCTTATTTCAGTTACTCTCAAATGAACTCATTGGATCCAGCTTCTAGAAAAATCTGGAGTGCACTTTATAGAATGATCAACAATGCCAACATTTTGATCTACAATGCGGAAAACAACAATCCCGCTGGGATGACTGATGCAGAAAAGGACGCATTCAATGCGGAAGCACGTTTTTTTAGGGCACATGCATACAATATGCTGGCAACACTATATGGGGATGTACCTCTATTGACAGAGCCTTTGACAGCACCAAAAACCGACTTCGTTCGGACTCCAATCAATGAGGTGAATGCAGTTATAGAGCAAGATTTGCTTTTTGCAACCGAGTTTCTCCCAAATGCAGGGGCTGCTTCTTATGAAAGTAGAATCAACAAAATGATGGCCCATCAATTATTGGCTGAAGTTTACCTAAGACTTGACAAACCTGCAGAGGCAGAAGCACAAGCCAGTGCAATCATCAATAGCGGAAGGTATTCTCTGGTCAATCAAAGATATGGTGTGAATGCAAGCGAACCTGGTGATCCTTTTTCGGACATGTTTATTGTGGGAAATCAAAGAAGAAGCCAAGGAAATACGGAAGGGATTTGGGTAGCGGAGTTGGAAAACCCTGCGGATGTTGCCAATGGAGGTTTTGGTGCTCCACAGCAGAGAAGAGTTTGGGTAGGAGGATATTATGATATTCCTGGCATGGAACCTACTGATTCTCTGGGTGGAAGAGGTATTGCCAGAGTAAGATTGAACAATTGGGTTCTCTACGGTCTCTATGATGATGGTGATATGAGAAACTCGGAGTATAACATCAAAAGAAAGCTTTACTTCAACAATTCTGGAAGTGCTTATGATAATATCAGAGGTCAAGAAGTTCCTTATGGTGTCAGCAGTGAGTTTACACTTGCCAATGGAACAGACGTGATTAGGATTTTCCCTGCAGATACGATTTGGAGAATGGCTCCTTATTCCATGAAATGGAGACAATATGATAGCAGAGATCCTTTTGGTTATGCAATGTGGAAGGATTTTATAGTAATGAGATTGGGAGAGACTTATTTGCTGAGGGCAGAAGCAAGATTGCTTAAGGGAGATTTGGCAGGTGCAGCTAATGATATCAATATGTTGAGACAGAGAGCCAATGCTCCACTAGTAACAGCTGCCGATATAACATTGGATTTTATCCTGGATGAAAGGGCAAGAGAGCTCTTGGCGGAAGAAAACAGAAGGATGACATTGGTGAGAACAGGAACTCTTGTGGAAAGGGCTAAAAGACTGACTGGTACTGCTCCATTGGCAAATGGTGAAATAGAGACGACAGATGGTTTGCAGAACTTCCATATGAAGATGCCAATTCCACAGTCAGAAATTGATCTTAACAAAGATGCAGAACTGAAGCAAAATGACGGATACTAAATCCATGTATGCTTATCAGAATTTAGGAATTGGAAGTCATAGCAACTGGATAAGCAATTCAATTTTCTTAAATAATTAATTAGGGTTTATTATAGCAATAGCAATTACCGGACTTTGTCTGGTAATTGCATTTTTATATTTCGATGCAAATCTGAAAAAAGCAAAGCCAAAACGGATTCCTTTGGAGATACCATATAGCATGGAAACCAACCATTGGTCTTACTGGGGGAAGCTTTCATAGAATTCGGGAGTTTTATCAAAGAAAATAGCAATTGCCTACACAAAATCAACGTTTTGAATATTGACTAAAGCGGAGAAAGAATACTTTTGTGTTTAGTTGGTAGAGGGCTTGACTAAATTGGATTTTCCAAACCAAACATTTCCGATTGATTCGACCTCATTCACTATTACCAACAATACGTAGCCAATCATTGTCTAAAATCCTAAGAAGTGTTTTCTGTAAGGGTACTTTACAAAATGAAGAATACAAAATGAAAAAGATAAACCTACTTGGCATTGCCCTACTCTTTTGGTGCTTTGGCACTGTCACAGCAACTGAAATCGAAGATAGGAAGGTGTTCATTTCATACCTTACCAAAATTGCAGACCCAGTATTGACCAATTTGAGCCAAGACAAACTCAAGGAAAATATGCCTGTGGAGGTTGCGCCAAATGCCTATGGTGATCGGGATAAAGTCACCTATTTGGAAGCTTTCGGCAGACTCGTTTCCGGAATGGCTCCATGGTTGGAACTTGGTCCTGATGATACTGAAGAAGGTAAATTGAGAGAGAAATATATCCTTCTGGTTCACCAATCTCTCAAAAATGCCACAGACCCCAATGCCAAAGATTTTATGAACTTTACCCATGGGGGACAGCCTCTTGTAGATGCGGCATTTTTAGCCCAGGGATTGTTGCGTGCACCCACCCAACTATGGGACAGGCTTGATTCCCAAACCAAGAAAAATACAATAGAAGCATTGAAGTCTTCAAGAGGTATCAACCCTTATTACAGCAATTGGCTATTGTTCACGGCAATGGTAGAGGCTGCATTGATCAAGTTTGATGGAGATGGGGATTATGTAAGAATAGCCTATGCACTCAACAAACACAAGGAATGGTATCTAGGGGATGGTGTCTATGGTGATGGACCTGATTTTCACTTTGACTATTACAACAGCTTTGTGATCCAGCCGATGATTTTGGATGTTTCCAAAACATTGCTGGATGCAGGTAAGGGAAATAAAGCTGAGTTCGAGCTTTTTCTCAAAAGAGCAAGAAGATATGCTGCAATCCAAGAAAGGCTGATCTCACCGGAAGGTACATATCCAGTTATAGGAAGATCGATGGCCTATAGGTTTGGGGCTTTCCAAGCACTTTCCCAAATAGCCCTTTGGGAAGAATTGCCAAAGGAGATTGCACCCTCGCAAGTCCGAGCCGCACTGAAGGCAATTGTGGACAAACACATGCAGTCAGAATCCATGTTTGATCAGAACGGCTGGCTGAAACTGGGCTTCCATGGCAATCAGCCCGAATTGGCTGAGCCTTACATTTCTACCGGAAGCCTTTATTTATGTTCAGAAGTTTTCTTGGTGTTGGGTTTGCCTGCATCGGCAGACTTTTGGAGCAAGCCAAGTGAAGAATGGACCCAGCAGAAAATCTGGGGAGGCAAAAAAGCAGTCATTGACAAAGCAATTTGAAATGATTAAAAGAATTCGAATATCCTTTGTTCTACTTTTGCTAATTGCCTGTTCCTGTCAAGCCCAAAGGTTGGAAAACGCGCCAATCACAGAGACGTTGGTCGGAGAAGGCTGGGCTAATAATTCTATCAATACGGTTATTTTCAGGAGGAATTCACTGGATTCTGATGGCAAACATCAATTTGTTGCCTACTACGATCCAGAAGGATTTGTAGTGCTTGGCAAAAGGGAGTTGTCCTCCGGAGCATGGGAGCTAAACAAGACTGGATATAGGGGAAATGTCAACGATGCGCACAATTCCATCAGCATTGCCTTGGATGGGGAAGGATATCTTCATGTCTCTTGGGATCATCATGACAATGAACTCAGGTATGCCAAAAGCAAAGCGCCATACAGTCTTGAGTTGGGGGAAAAAGAAAGCATGACAGGGTTGGGGGAATCAAAAGTTACCTACCCTGAATTCCATAGATTACCTGACGGCAATTTGATATTTATGTACAGATCAGGATCATCAGGAAGGGGAAACCTGCTGATCAATAAATATGATACTAAATCAAAAGTTTGGAGTCAGATCCATACCAATCTCATAGATGGAGAAGACCAAAGAAGCGCCTATTGGCAATCATATATTGATCAACTTGGCAATATCCATCTGAGCTGGGTGTGGAGAGAATCCTGGGATGTGTCCACCAACCATGATATGGCTTATGCTGTCTCCAAAGATCAGGGACTGACTTGGGAAAAGTCAACAGGTGAAAAATACAGTCTGCCAATCACCGAAAGTTCGGCAGAATATGCTTGGAAAATCCCTCAGAATAGTAGCCTGATCAATCAAACGGGAATGACGGCTGACAGTGAAGGCAATCCATATATCGTCACATATTGGGCAGAATCGGATGTACCACAACTTCAGGTTATTTTTCTGAAAGCAGGGAAATGGAGTAAAGTAAGCCCCAACCATCGAACTCAGACGTTTTCCTTGGGTGGTGGAGGGACCAAAAGAATTCCGATTTCCAGGCCACAGGTTCTTGTGGATGATCTGTCTGGCATTTATATTATTTATAGGGATGAGGAAAGAGATAGCAAAGTATCTATGGTATACCAGAATAAATCTGACTGGACTGTCAGGGATCTGACTGGGCAGTCTGTAGGACAGTGGGAACCTACCTATGATATCTCTTTGTGGAAATCCACAAAATCACTGCATCTATTTGTTCAGAAAGTAGAGCAAATAGACGGAGAGGGGATAGCGGAAGGCAAATCAAGCCCTATCCAGGTTGTTGAAATAAATCACAATTAATCACATACTAAACAAAAAAATGAAAAGGCTTTTTACACTAGTTATCTTGTTTTTACCGATGGTTCTTTCGAATTGTCAGGTTGAGAGCAAAAGTGTGGCAACACAGGATGAGGATTTGAATACCAAGCTGGAAGGAGTCATTTTCCAGGCATCCAACCAATATAAATTTATGATGGAAAATCTGCCTGAAAACAGATTTCCCAAAACTTACCATGCAAAAAACGATAAGCTTGAAACTTCTGGATCGGGCTGGTGGTGCAGTGGATTTTATCCAGGCTCCCTATTGTATATGTATGAGCAGAACAAGGATGCTGTCCTTTTGGCGGAAGCCAAGCGAATCATGAAAGTACTTGAGAAAGAAAAATTCAACACGACTACACATGACCTTGGCTTCATGATGTTTTGTAGTTTTGGAAACGCGCTGGATATTGCCCCTGAAGATGATTATAAAGAAATTTTGATCCAAAGTGCCAAATCATTGAGCTCAAGGTTTGATGAGAAAGTAGGCTTGATCAAGTCTTGGGATTCCAGACAGGGGGATTATCTTGTGATCATTGACAATATGATGAATTTGGAATTGCTCTTCTGGGCATCTGAAGAGACAGGTGACCCAACTTATCGAGACATTGCCATCACTCACGCTGACAACACGATCAAAAACCACTTCAGAGAGGATTATAGTACTTACCACGTAGTCAACTACAACCCAGAAACAGGTGAAGTGAATAAAAAGCACACTGCCCAAGGGTATTCCGATGATTCTGCATGGGCAAGGGGACAGGCTTGGGGGTTGTATGGATACATTGTGATGTATAGATTTACAAAAGACGAGAAATACCTCGACGTAGCAAACAACATCGCCAATTTGATCCTAGACCATCCAAATCTTCCAGATGACAAAATCCCATATTGGGATTTTGATGCACCAAATATCCCTGATGCTTTGAGAGACTCTTCTGCTGGTGCCATCATTGCTTCTGCGCTTTTCGAACTATCGACATATGTAGATAAGAAAGCATCTAAGAAGTATTTCAAAAACGCCGAGACTATGCTTGAATCCCTGTCTTCTGCTCCATACCTGGCAGAACCTAAAGCCAATGGTGGCTTTATCCTCAAACATGGCGTAGGTCATATTCCTGAGAATACGGAAGTTGATACCCCTTTGACATATGGAGATTATTATTTCTTGGAAGCAATCAAAAGATATAAAAACCTATCAAAATCATCCTCATGAAAATATTCAAAAGTCACCTATTGAGCCTGATTTGCATCATAACAATAGCTGCAAGTTCATGCTCCAAGCCTATTGAGACAGAAGCATACCTATTTGCCTATTTTATTGGTAATGGACCTGGTCAGGAATCCGTACATTATGCGATCAGCGATGATGGTTTCAATTACCGTGCTTTGAATAACTATTTGCCTATTCTTGACAATGATATCATCAGTAAACAGGGAGGTGTGCGGGATCCGCATATTCTTAGATCAGATGATGGCAAAAGTTTCTACATGGTCCTGACAGACCTCTATGTGCCAAACGATGGATGGACCAATGAGGGCATGATTTTGTTGAAATCAGATGATCTGGTCAATTGGACACATAGCAATATCCACATCCCGACGGTTTTTCCAGAGAAATTCGGCGAAGTGCGAAGAGTATGGGCGCCCCAGACGATCTTTGATTCCAAAGCAGGAAAATACATGGTGTATTGGTCCATGCAGTTTGAAGGGGAAGCAGATATTATCTACTACGCTTATGCAAACAAGGATTTTACGGCTTTGGAGTCTGAGCCTGAGCAACTTTTTTTCCACCCCGAAGGAAAATCTTGTATTGATGGAGATATCATTTTTCAGGAAGGAAAATACCATTTGTTTTTCAAAACAGAAGGTCATGGCAATGGTCTCAAAAAGGCTGTTTCTGATAAGCTGACCGAAGGCTATGAAATGCAGGACAAATACCTGCAACAGACCAAGGAGGCTGTAGAAGGATCAGGGATTTTCAGATTGAACAATTCTGAAAAATTCATCCTCATGTATGATGTCTATATGAAGGGATCGTATCAGTTTACAGAAAGCGATGACCTGGAGAATTTCAAGATCATTGACGAGCAGATCAGTATGGATTTTCATCCTCGACATGGATCTGTACTTCCGATCAGTTTGGAAGAAAAGGAAAGATTGATCAAGGAATTTGGCTATGCCGATGAGGTTGTCTCTGGAAATCCAGTATTGAAAGGATACTATGCCGATCCGGAAATCATCTATTCAGAGAAAGAACAAAAATACTTCCTTTACCCAACGAGTGATGGTTTCGATGGTTGGTCGGGAACATACTTCAAGACATTTTCTTCGGAAAATCTCCGTGATTGGAAAGAGGAAGCAGTGATTTTGGACCTTGAGAAGGATGTGTCTTGGAGTGATAAGCATGCTTGGGCGCCTACCATGCTCGAAGTCAAAAAAGAAGATGGTTATGAATATTTCTATTATTTCACCGCCAGCCAAAAAATCGGCGTTGCAACTTCCGACAGTCCATCAGGCCCTTTTACCGATTCAGGTAAGCCATTGGTTGACTTCAAGCCGGAGGGTGCTACGGGAGGGCAGGAAATCGATCCTGATATTTTCAAAGATCCACAGTCAGACATTACTTACCTCTATTGGGGCAACGGCTATTTGGCTGCAGTTCCTTTGAATGATGACTTGAAGAGTTTTGACAAGAAAAAAATCACACTGATGACTCCTGACAGGACTTTTAGGGAAGGTGTAGAGGTGTTTTTCAGAAACGGAAAATACTACTTTCTGTGGTCTGAAGATGATACGAGATCAGAAAACTACCGGGTGAGATATGCCATCTCTGATAGTCCAGTTGGACCATTGGAAATTCCGGAAAATAACCTGATTTTGAGTAAAAACCCAAAACTGGGAATCTATGGAACAGGGCATAATTCTGTAATCAATGTCAAGGATACCGATGATTGGATGATTGTCTATCACCGGTTCAAGAGACCCGAAGGTATCAGAATGGGATCATCGGCAGGTTTTCATAGGGAAGTCTGCATCGATAAAATGGAGTTTGACGAAAATGGTTATATCCTAAAGATAGAGCCTACGCTCGAAGGTGTAGTGCTGGAGTAGTCCAAGGGATAAAAGTAATTGGGGCAAATTTTTCTAAAAAATATCAATTGGAACTGTTTGCCCCCTATTTAAGACCGTTTTGTCACCGTTGGCAAGATGGGTGTTTCCTTACCTTAGTGACCAAAATAAGCTGTCTATGGCACATCTGACATCTGGTGTGTGGGTAGTTTTTATTTGCTTGAAATAACCAAAAACATCATGAAGTATTTATTTGCAATTCCCCTTATGCTTTTGAGCACCTTTGTTTTTTCCCAAAATGAAAAAAACGAATGGGAGAACCCCACAATCTTAGATAGGGGCAAAGAGGCTGGCCGTGCTTTTTTTATCCAATACGATTCGGAAGAAAAGGCACTCAAAAGAGACCTTGATTTCAATCACTACTACAAAAGTCTGAATGGGCAGTGGAGATTCAATTTGGTGAGGACTCCTGATCAAAGACCTCAAAATTTCCATGAAAGCAACTTCAATGACAAGGATTGGGAAATGATCCCAGTACCATCCAATTGGGAAATGGAAGGGCACGATATTCCTATTTATACCAATGTAGCTTATCCTTTTCCTGCCAGACCTCCATTTGTTGATAACAATTATAATCCGGTTGGCAGTTATAGAAAGTCATTTTCCATACCAGCTGATTGGTCTGATAAGCAAATTATGTTGCACTTCGGATCTATCTCGGGTTATGCCAGGGTATTTCTGAATGGCAAAGAAATAGGCATGACCAAAGCTTCCAAAACACCTGCTGAGTTTGACATCACAAACCATGTCCAAAAAGGAGAAAATCTCTTGGCAGTCCAAGTGTTCAGATGGCATGACGGAAGCTATTTGGAAGACCAGGATTTTTGGAGATTGAGTGGGATTGAGCGGGATGTTTTTTTGCAGGCGACACCTAAGTTGTCTATAGCCGATTTCACGATACAGTCTGGATTGGATGCAGGATACAAAAATGGAAAACTAGGAGCTAATATTAAATTAAAAAATTCCGAAGGCAATAAGCTGAATACGGCAACTATTACTTTTGAGCTATTGGATGCCAACGGAAATAAAGTCTATTCGCAAAAGAAATCAACTACAAACTTTGATTCCCCCATCATATTCGATGGGAAAATCAATGCGGTCAATAAGTGGACAGCAGAATCTCCTTACCTCTACACCTACCTGATCAAGCTGGAAGATGGCAATGGAAAATTGCTTTCTGCTGTAAGTAAAAGGACAGGTTTCAGATCCATAGAAATCAAAAATGCCCAACTGATGGTCAATGGTGTAGCCGTCTTGGTCAAAGGGGTCAACAGACATGAGCATCACGAGGTCAAAGGCCACGTGCCAGACAGAGAAATCATGATCAAGGATATTCAGTTGATGAAGCAATTCAACATGAATTCCGTGCGAATGAGTCATTATCCACACGATCAGGAATGGTACGAGCTATGTGACGAATACGGACTTTATGTAGTCAACGAAGCCAACATCGAGACCCATGGAATGGGTGCAGAACTTCAGGGTTGGTTCAACAAGGAAAGACATCCCGCCTACAGAGAGGAATGGAAAGCAGCCCATATGGACAGGGTTCAGCGGATGTTTGAGCGGGATAAAAACAGTACCTCAGTGATCATCTGGTCAATGGGGAATGAGTCAGGAAATGGGCCTGTTTTCTACGATGCCTATGACTGGTTGAAAGCAAATGACAAAACCCGTCCAGTTCAGTTTGAGCAGGCAGGAGAAAACAGAAATACCGATATCGTAGCACCGATGTATCCATCTATCGAACACATGCAACGATATGCAGATGATCAAACCAAAGAGAGGCCATTTATCATGTGTGAATATGCACATGCCATGGGAAACAGCGTTGGGAATTTCCAAAAATACTGGGACATTATCTTGGGAAGCAAGCACATGCAGGGCGGGTTCATCTGGGATTGGGTAGATCAGGGTTTGTTGACACATGACGAAAATGGAAGACCATATTGGGCTTATGGTGGAGATTTGGGAGGTTTTCATTTCCAAAACGATGAAAACTTCAATGCCAACGGACTTGTTGCGGCGGACAGAACGCCCCACCCTTCTTTATATGAAGTGAAAAAAGTATATCAAAATGTTCATTTCAAACTCAATGATGATAATTCCCTTTGGGTTAAAAATTATTTCGATTTCACCGATTTGGATCAGTTTGCCTTCTATTGGGAATTGCTGAAAAATGGGGAAGTCATCCAGTCAGAGAGCTTTGATGTAAAGCTCGCTGCCCATGGTGAAAAAAATGTGGGTTTGAAGTTGCCGATGGTAGGGGATGATGCAGAGTATCTGTTGAATGTGTATGCAAAAACCAAAGGTGGCACAGCAACATTGCCTGCCAATCATATTATTGCTTCTGAGCAGTTAGCGATTGGAAAAACATCATACTTTGACATCGAAAAATCTGTCTCCAACTCACTGAAGCATGAGGAAAAAGATGGGGTTTTACATTTCCAGACAGCTTCCATCATCGGTGAGTTTGATCTCAAAAATGCAAATTTCAAGAAATACGCTTTGAAAGATTCCGATCCAGGGATCATCAGAAACTTCCCAGAACCATATTTCTGGAGAGCGCCTACAGACAATGATTTTGGGAACCATATGCCAAGCAGACTTGGGGTATGGAGAACAGCACATCTGGACAGGAAGCTTGTAGATTCCAAAGTCAACAAAAACCACGAAGATGGAATCCTGATAGAAGTGAAATACTTGTTGAATAACATCATGGTAGAGTATCAAGTGGATTACTTGATCCAACATGATGGACAGGTCAAAGTAACTGCAAGTATGGATTTTTCCGATAGGGAATTACCAGAGCTAGTACGTTTTGGTATGCGCATGCAGCTCCCAGGACAATTCGGAAATCTTGAATACTATGGTCGTGGCCCTTGGGAAAATTATGAGGATAGAAAATCAGGTTCTCACGTAGGGATTTACCAGGATAAAGTTTCCAATCAGTACAATTGGAACTACATCAGACCACAGGAATCGGGTAATAAATCTGACGTCAGATGGTTGGAATTGACTAACGGAGAAGGCAAAGGATTGAAAATAGAAGGTGTTCAGGAAATAGCATTCTCAGCTTTGAATTTGTCTGTGGAGGATTTGGATCCTGGATTCTCCAAGAAACAACAACATCCTACCGACCTTAAACCGAAAAACTCTGTATTCCTTCACATCGACTGGAAACAGCGTGGACTTGGTGGAGACGACAGCTGGGGAAGATATCCGCATAGAGAGTATCTATTGTTGGACAAGAAGTATTCCTATAGCTACAGGATTTCCTTGGTAGGGAAATAGTTGTTAGTAGATTAAGTTATTGAGGGATTAGTTATTTGTGATGTACACTCTACGGGTAGTTTCCAGCCTTGTAGAATTGCGGAAAGGTATTTGTGTGGAGCGATTGCCCTGCAGGGGCAACAGATCTAAGCATTGGGTCTTGACCCAATGTTAAAAAGAATTCGATAACATATTTGCCCTGAAGGGGCAATTGAAAGCAGGTAAATCTTCAAAAAGAAAGTCTTAGAGAAAAAATCAACAAATTACAGGGTCTAACCGAATATAATTGTCTAAAAAAGTTAACCACAAAGGAGTACACGAAGGGTTTCACTAAGGTATTATGTTTGAAAAATAGGCATAAGCTAGATTTCATATATTAAAGGGAGAAATTCAACATTAACCTTTAAATTAAGAACGCTTATGCCATCTACT
>NZ_JBHUHR010000001.1:274533-321924 GCF_042682445.1 Belliella marina | reverse complement strand
TTTGTAATTTGTCACAAGAAAACCAATCTTATCCATTTATTAAATTAGTTGACACTACCTGTCAAAGAATATTTGGCTACGTGCATGATTAGGGAGAGTCATATAAAATTAAATGGAACTATTCAACATTGAATAAAAGAAATATCCTTCTTGACATGAATAGCTTCTTAAGCTTTTCAGATGATTTAATTTTAAATTGGCTAAAAGTATTTGATATAAATAGGGACGCAATCATCGAATACTATAGAATTTCAAAATCTAGAAATCTTGTAAATAAGAGGGAAGTTTTTATGAATTCATTGCAAGGTCTAGAAATGTTCTATAAAATAATTTTCAAACATCACAGGGAAGAAGGGAAAACTGAGAACCTTGAAAAGGAAGATAAATTAAAAGTAAAAATTAGATCATTCTTAACTATAATTCAAGGAATAGCGAAAGGTTTAATCCCAAATGAAAAAAAATTTATTACTAAATTAGTTGCGACAAGGAATCATTTTGCTCACTATAATCCATTTGCCATTGAAAATGATCTAAATATTATTCCTAAGGATTTATTAGGTGCCTATTCAAAAAGAATTGAATTAGTAAATGATTTGGTATTATTGAGCCATCTAGGGATTCCCCCAAATTTGATAAAAGAAAGATTTCAAAATCATGTCCATTGGTACATTTATCAAGATCAAAACTATTTATTCGTTTAAACTTAATTAATTTATAGCATAAATCCAGTAAATAGTTTTCATTTTGAAAACTTTTTTATATCTTCAACCGTTGTGAAAATATAAACCATTGAAAAACATCATTGCCTTAAGAAATCTGGTGAAATTCTATGAAAAGCACCCCGATTCAAAAGCTAGTCTAGAAACATGGATTTCGATCACAAAAGATGCTATTTGGCACAAGTCATTGGATGTGGTCAAAGACTTTCCTGATGCAGATCCGGTCAAAAATAATCGGGTAGTGTTTAATATCGCAAGAAACAAATACCGTCTAATTGTCCAGATCAGTTATCCCAGACAATGGGTCTTTATCAAATTCCTCGGAACACATGCTGAATATGATAAAGTTGATGCCAATACAGTTGACCAGTTTTAAACCGTAAAATCAAGTCGAAGATATGAAATGGAATAAAATAATCACCACAGAGCAGGAATATGAAAATGCTTTGAAGAGACTCTCTTCAATATTTGATGCTAATCCAGATAGTCCTGAAGGAATGGAAGCAGAGCTATTGGTAACGCTGATAGAAAAATATGAAAAAGAGCACTACCCTATCGCTTTGCCTGAACCTATCACTGCTATCAAAGAAGCTATGGAAATGAAAGGGTTTAAGGATAAAGACTTAATCCCTGCCATTGGCAGTAAGACAACTGTAAGCCTTGTACTCAACCGTAAGCGAGCATTGACTATAGTTATGATCAGAAACCTTCACGAACTCTTAGGATTGCCTGTAGAGGTGTTAATTCAGCCTTATGAATTGAATGGCAGTCAAGAGTTGGTGAAATAATTTTTATGAAATTGAAGTTGTATTTATCATTAAAAAATTATGTGAACTTTGGGGAATTAATAAAAATGAATGGGCATTTATTGATTCAAGAATCAATAACATAAAATCAACCTAGCTAACAGCATTACAAAAAGTACCAATTGACTACGGATGAAATAGTATTTATAGAAAGTATGATAAAGCCAATGGCATAAAAATTAACCATGGTCATTTCAAAATTCAATACACAAATAACACTTGAGCTTCTTCAAACGAAGCGGGAAAACCAATACTTTGAGCGAAAAGGTCTAGGAGAGAAAGATATTGCACCTACCAAGATAGCTAATGAATTGATCGGTATGCTCAATGCCGATGGAGGTGTTTTGGCTTTTGGAGTCTCAAACGATGGCGAAATTCAAGACTTAAGTTCTTTGGGTGAAAAGCTGAGCGATTACAGAAATCTGTTTGTTGATTTAATAGACCCCCATGGTAACATCAAACTGGAAGAAATTGAAATTGAAGGAAAGCAGATTTTCTTATATCACGTTGATCAGGATATTGAAAGGATTTTCAAGCGCAAGGATAATGAACAAATCTTTCTAAGGGTTGATGACCGAAACAAGCAACTTGACAGAGATGCGGTCAGAAGTTTGGAGTATGACAAACAGATCCGAAAGTTTGAAGATGAGATAGAAGCTGAGTTTGATTTTGATGATCTTGATACAAAACTTTTAAATCGGTATAAAGAAAAATTAAACTATGACGGAGATACTTTAGAGTTACTGGTAAAGAGGCATCTGGCAGTCAGAAAAGATGGCGTTTACAAAATAAAAAAAGCGGGAGTGCTACTTTTTGCCAAAGACCCTGAAAAATATATTACATCAGCATCACTTCGCTACATTCGGTATGAAGGTACCATTGCTCAAGTGGGTACAGAGCATAATGTTGTCAAAGATGAACGATTTGAAAATAACATCCCATGGATTATCGACCATGTAAAAAAATTCCTGAAGGCTACATTAAAAGATTATTTCTTTTTAGATCTAGAAACAGGTCGATTCAATAAAGTACCAGAATACCCAGAAGAAGCGTGATTGGAGGGAGTAGTAAATGCACTATGCCACCGCTCCTACAATGTACAAGGGAATGCCATTTACATCAAACACTTTGACGATAGACTTGAAATCTCAAACAGTGGACCACTTCCGGCACAAGTGAATGTAGAGAATATAAGAACCGAAAGGTTTTCAAGAAATCCCAGAATTGCAAGAGCTTTAGAAGATATGGGGTTTGTAAGACAACTGAATGAAGGTGTTTCCAGAATTTACCAGTCAATGGAAAAATCGATGCTTTCAATACCTGAGTATGTAGAAAAAAATGGAAACGTTTATTTAACACTTCGAAATAAAATAAGCAATCATACAAAAACCATTTCAGACTCTATATTGAAAAAAATTCAAAGTAATTGGATAAGTTATAATGATACTCAAAAGAAGATCTTACAGCATCTTTTCTATCACAATCAAGCCACAATAAGTGAATTAGTAGAAGTAACAGGGATTAACGATAAAACAGTCAGACTTTATTTAAATCAGTTTATAGATAATGAAAAGATTATTGAGCGTCTTAGTGACAAACAACGAGATAAGAATGCAAAATACGCTTTTAAGAAGTTATAGAGTCTTATAAGGAATATCGAAAACAATACACAAAACACTGAATATCAATTGTTTTTGATAGATAAGGAACATTTACCAAGAATTAAGGAACATAGTAAAACAAACACGATTATAATCTTACTTTCATGTTTATACCTTAGATACACATTGCTATGAAGGGAGAAATGAAAATATCGCATCCTGGGGAAATTCTGAAAATGGAAATTTTGGAAGGTAGAGGTTTATCAATTAGTAAGGCTGCAAAGCTTCTAAATATAAGCAGCCCAACTTTATCAAATATAATGAATGGTAAAGCCTGCATAACTCCAGACATAGCTCTTAAAATTGAAAAGGTATTTGGTGGCTCTGCAAAGTTTTGGATAAGACTGCAATCATCGTATGATTTAGCTAAATAAGAAAGTATAAATGTGGAACTACTTTTCAAAAAAAGAAATATGATTATCCGCTACTTTGCCAGTAATGAAGTAAGCAAACCATCATGTTGCGGATAATCGTCAACTACGCCACGGCGCACGAGTGTCAACGGACGACAGTATTGAAAATCCGTTGTTGGAGAAACTTTGTTTGGCTTGTGGTAAAGTAGCGTATATACATAAAAAGAAATATTTGAATCTGTGGATATTCCGGAGCATGTTGACCCCTTTTGTTCAAGATTCCGGAGCATAACCTGTCCCGAATTCGGGATTGACCCCTCTGATTAATGGTTTTGTTTTTTTTAGCGGACGATTTCGAAAATCGCTAACTATAATCCGATGGCTGGAAAACCAAAACCAATGAGTCAGATAAAGGTGCCGGCCCGAGCAAGTCAATACCCTGGCAAGAGTTTATTTTTCGTAAAGTTGCATCATGAAAAAATTCAGCAACGAAGAATTTTATTATTGGTGTAGGACGTATTTTAGAATACCTTTTACTTTTTGCTTCCGATTGGATCGGAACAGGCTTTGATGCATCTGCTACGCCAGAGGGGCACAGGCACAGCGGACTTTGGGAGAAAAGTAACCAACCTCCCCTGATAGCTATCGGGGCTTTCGGGGAAAGACGGAGATATCTCCCGCCCATACGTCGGGACAGGCTTATCTACCAATGTCACCGCAGACCTCCCAGCAAGGAGGCAGGCCCACATCAGATGGTTAGTTTTTAAAAAGAGGTTTTTAGTAAAAAAAATCATTATGTGAAAGTATTTTATCTGAGGATAACAGATCTTGATGTTCCAAAACGAGACTATTCATGATAAAAGTCTAAATTTTTCTTCTTATAATTAAATAAAAATCTATAAATTTGATATGGATTCATCTCGAGATAAGAGGATTAAAGTAGCCAAAATTCAATGAAAGGCCTGTATTTACTTGTATTTTTATTTGCCATCACAGAAAGTGTTGCACAAAAAGAAGCCAATGTATGGATTACAGGCAATGATTTTGGAATTGACTTTAACCACAACAGATTTCGTGTTTTCAATAGGGAAGCTTACGGACCTAACTTAGCTGCAGCCACTTCTGTATCCATCTGCAATAAAGAGACTGGGGATCTTTTATTTTATTCTGACGGCAATAATGTATGGGACAGAAACTTTCGCATGATGCCAAATGGAAGGGGATTAATCAGCGGCAGATTGTTTGGTCAGCATGCGTTGATAATTCCTATGCCCGGTACGCCTGACAAATATTACCTTTTCACCTTAAAACGACTTGAAGAGGAAGATGATGGACTTTACTACACTGTCATCGATATGTCTTTAAATGGTGGTTTGGGAGATGTTGTTCCAGAAACAAGGAACACCATGCTTCTCACCAACCCTTTGGAAGTGCTTACTGGAACTATTCATGAAAATGGAAGGGATTTTTGGGTTCTAACTCATGAGGATGACACAGATCGATTTGTGGTTTTCCCAATTACTTCCCAGGGAGTTGGCCAACCAATACTCCAAGCTTTTGGATTATCATATGATGATTACAAATATGGAGGTATGGCGCAATTTTCTCCAGACAGATCCATGTTGGCCTTCAATATTAATATCTCCAGAAATAGCATTCCTAGTGTAAATGAATATTCTCCTTTAGAGCTATATGATTTTAATGCTGAAACAGGGGATTTAAGTAATCGAAGAGTTTTAGGAAACTCCCCAAATATTCAAAGCATATTATTTTCCCCTGATAACTCTAAACTTTACATGGGAAGTTATAATTTAGAAGAACCTGCATTGTATGATTTATTGTGGCAATATGATCTATCTGCAAATTCTTTGGAAGATATCATCAAATCACTTGACAACATAACTTGGGGCTACAAATTAAATGATAGCTTCTCCACCCCTGCCCCATTACCTTCCTTTAAGATGCAGCTTGGCCCTGATGGGAGGCTTTATAATGGTGCTATGCCCCGTAATTTTACTGAGACCAGAGACCTCCAACGTATGATATTCTATCTTGACAACCCTAATGACCCTCTTGATAGAGTCATCACAAAATCTCGTTATTTGGATTCTTCCAACAACCGAAACCAGCCAAATTCTGGTGTTTTTGAACAATCCTTTCCTAATTTTATGCAATACCATTTCAATGGCCTTGATCCCATTGACAACAGTACCACGCAAGAAGACTGTGCTGAAATCACATTGACTATCTACCCAAACCCTTCGGAAGATTTCGTTTCCATTAAAGGCAGTATAGCCAACTGTCTTTTTCCTGCATATATAAAGATTTATAATGCTTCTGGGCAATTTCTACAGGAAGTTGAGGTCTTTAACGAACCTTTTCCCCAAATCGACATTAGGACGTATCCTACTGGAGTTTATTTCCTGAACATAGAAACTTTTAATCGCATAGAAGTGAAAAAAGTGATAAAGAAATAACAAAGAGATATCCCTGATGTTTTAGGTTTTGGTTATCCTTCAGCATCAAGCCAGAACTTATTTCTTTTTTTATTTCAAAAAAAATCACCAAACTTTGAATCTTGCATTCACAGAAAGAAATGTTAACAATCAGCACCAAAAACAAGCTAGAATCTAACGAACAGTTTAAAATCACCAGATTCAAACCGATCATAAAATCCACTAAACCCCATAAGCATCAAGGTTATTATGAATTGATTTTTATTGCCGAAGGAGAAGGGTTCCATTGGATCGAAACGGTGAATTACAAAATACTGACACCTGATCTGTTTTTTTTGAAACCAGGACAATTACACTCTTGGCAATTCACATCCATCCCAAAAGGCTATGTTTTGATGTTCAAAGAAGAGTATATTGATGAAATAAAAGAAATCAAAATCCTGCAACAAATCAAAAGATTGGGTGAATTGACAAGGATAAATGAATGGAATGACCAAACTGTCGAGATAATTCTTGAAGATATACTTCAAGCCTATAAAAGTAACCTGGAGAATTCAGAAGATTTGATCAAAGGCTATCTGAGGGTTTTATTTGCCAAAATTGAAGGCCAAGCAATTCAAAAAGGGGAAATCACCAAAGAAAGTCCACTTTGTGATAGATTTCTCAACCTGCTGGCACAACATACCCCAATCTTCCATAAAGTACAGGACTACGCTCAATTGCTCCAGACATCCCCTCAAAACCTAAATCAATCCTGCAAAAAATCAACTGGAAAGACAGCCTCTGAACATATCAAGGCGCAATTGGTTTTGGAAGCTAAAAGAAATATCCTCCATACAGAACAGAATGTAAACCAGATAGCAGAACTACTGCAGTTCAACGACTCCTCTTACTTTGTAAAGTTCTTCAAGCAGCATACCGGCGAAACTCCCCATCAATTCCGAAATAGGCACTTTGGGTAGTTTAGGTTTTTGGAGCCTTACTTAATTAGCCTGACTGAAATTTCTGCTACTTGAAAATTTCAATTTTACCATTTTAACTTCAATTTTCACCATAACCCCCAGTCATAGAAAGGGTATTTTTGTCAATGATTAAGCTTTGTTTTAATCTACCACCATCAATCTATGCTTAAAAAAACTATAACAGGCATCCTCTATTTCCTACTTTCTTTCCAACTCAATGCTCAAAGCATCCTTAGAGAGCTAATAGACATCAGCACGTCCAATTATCCAGAACTTGAAGCCAAGAGGCTGGAAACGGAAGCTTCCCGGAGACAAATCCAATTCGAACGGTCTGGCATACTCCCCAGTTTGGATGGTTCTTACCAGATGACTTATTCTACCAACAACAACATCACAGGCATGTTTTTCCCGGGCAATATCCTCCCTATTTCAGGGCCACCTGTTTCCGAAAACAGCATGGATTTCACCTATGGATCGGCGGCATCCCTGCTGATGAATTGGAGCCCATTTACTTTTGGCAAAAGAGACAGCAAAATCCAATCTGCCAAGTTCATCCACGAACTTGCAAAGCACCAAGAATCTCTCAGTATTTTGGAACACCAAGTTCGCTTTACCGAGGCATACCTCAACTATTGGGCATCAGAGTCCATGGTCAGGTCGGCAGAGAAAAACAAAAACCGATTTGAGACCAACCTGCAATTGTCCAAAACCCTGGTAGACAATGGACTCAGACCGGGCGTGGATTCAGCACAGTTTCGATCACTTTACATTCGATCCAAAATCGAATATTTGCAGGCACAAAAAGCTGCCGAAGCCATGATGGCAAGAGTGAGGGAGCTACTGGGTGAAGATCAGCAAAACATCAGCTTAGACCCAAGTCTTGGACGGGAGATATCCATCCTTGTTGAAGAGCCAGAAGAAACACACCCTCTTTTGCAGCGTAGCCAAACGAATACGCTTATTGCGCTGTCGAGGAAGACAGAACTCAACCGCTCCCTGATGCCTGATTTAAATCTCTGGGGAACTGCTTTTGCCAGAGGATCTGCCATCCTTTTTGAAGGTGGCTTCAATGATCCCAAAGATGGCCTTTCATTTTCCAGATACAACTACGGAGTAGGTTTTCAAGTTGCCGTACCCATTTTACAATTTGCAAGAACCTCCAAATTAGTCCAAAGACAAAACTCCCTGATCTCAGCCTCTGAAGCTTATGAATTGCAGGTAGAGCGGGCATTGGAAAGAGACAGAGCTATCGCAAGGGTCACCTTGGAGAAGGCATTGGAATCGGCACAATTGGCTCCGGAATATGTAAATGCTGCTGAATTCAGCTATCAAGCCCTACAAGCCCGATATGATGCCGGACTTATCAACCTAAACGAACTGGCACAAGGGCAAGCTGACTTGGCTAAGGCAGAGAATGAAAGCATAAAAGTAATGGCTGAAATGTGGAAAGCGCTCCTTTATTATGCCGCCGTGAGTGGGAGTATTGATTATTTCATCCAAAACCTAAACTGATATGGACCTGATAAAAACATCACTACGAAACCCTATATCGGTAATGGTAGTCATCTTGGCGATTGGATTTTTTTCATTTCTCACCATCCGAAGCATGCCGATCGACATTTTTCCAAAAATCGGCAGCCCAACCATATACATAGCACAGCCTTATGGAGGATTGTCTCCAGAACAAATGGAAGGCTATCTGAGCTCAGTCTATGAGCAGCATTTTATCTACATCACAGGCATTTCTTCTATGGAATCCCGCTCTGTACAGAGTATGTCCCTGATCAAATTGCAGTTTCACGAAGGGACTGATATGGCGGAAGCCATGGCACAGGTAGTCGCGCAGGTCAACCGTGCAGGAGGAAAAATGCCTCCCGGAACTATCGCTCCATTTGTGGTGAGATATGATGCCGGAAATGTCCCTGTAGGCCAACTGGTCTTCAGCTCTGACAGCAGAAGTTTATCCGAAATACAGGATTTGGCAGTAAACCGAGTGAGACCCATGTTTTCTTCCTTGCCTGGTGTTTCTTCACCTCCTCCAGTGGGTGGAAACCAAAAAAGTATCGTGGTGGACATTGATCCTGAAAAGCTCAGAAGCTACAGGTTATCTACAGAAGATGTTGTTGAAGCTTTGGCAAAAGGCAATCGTTTGATTCCATCCGGAAGTATTCGGATCGATGATACGGAGTACTTGGTAAAACCCAATACGGTTGTTGAAAACTTCAAAGAACTGGAAAACATCCCCATCCACAACCAACGGGGAGCAACCGTATATTTGAAAGACTTGGCAGAGGTAAAAAACAGTGCGGATATAGCCACAGGCTATGCCTTGGTAAATGGTCAGCGCTCAGTTTATATCCCTGTCACAAAGAGGCCAGATGCCTCTACTTGGACTGTGGTGAAAAATATCAAAAATGCCCTTCCCGCCATGCGGGATGCTGTACCTGAAGATATTAAGGTGGAGTATGCTTTCGATCAGTCAGGCTATGTGATCAAATCCCTCAGAAACATCTTGACCGAAGGGATGATTGCATCTATCCTAACAGGCTTGATGGTATTGGTATTCTTGGGAGACTGGCGCAGTGGATTGGTAGTGGTGATGACCATCCCCTTGGCGCTCCTATCTTCCATCGTATTTCTGAACCTCGCCGGACAAACACTCAACATCATGACTTTGGTTGGTTTGGCCTTGTCTATTGGAGTCTTAGTCGATGAGGCAACGGTGACTATCGAAAATATCCATCGTCATTTGGAAATGGGGAAAAGCCTTCCAAAAGCAATCATTGATGGTACTCGGGAGATTGTCATTCCCAAATTACTGATTGTGTTCAGTATTTTGGCGGTTTTTGTCCCTTCCTTCTTTATGTCGGGAGTTCCAAGATCCATGTTTATGCCATTGTCCCTTGCTGTAGGTTTTGCAATGATAGCATCGTTTGTACTTTCCCAAACATTTGTCCCAGTGGTGTCTAATTGGCTTTTGGATAAAGAGGCTTTGGAGAAACACAGCAAAAAGCAACAAGGTGGAAGATTTGACAAGATTCAGGTAAAGTATCAGTTGACTTTGGGGAGATTGCTTCATCATAGCAAATTGACAGTATTGCTCTATTTTGTGATTTCAATACTTTCAGTGGTTGGACTGTATCTTTTGATTGGGACAGAAATTTTCCCAGAGGTAGATTCAGGGCAATTTCAAGTGAGGATCAATGCAAAAGAAGGAACAAGGATCGAGCAGACAGAGCGGCTGACCCAGCAGTTTTACAAAGAATTAGAAGTGTTGACCGGCAGCGGGAACATCGAGATCAGCTCTGGATTTGTCGGCACCATCCCTTCTGCCTACCCTGCCTCTACTACCTACATATGGAATTCCGGCCCTCAGCAAGCCATACTAACCGTCAAACTCAAGGAAGGAAGTGGTCTTAAAATCCAGCAACTCAAAGAGGACATTAGGTTGATGGTAAAGGAAAAAATCCCGGAATTGAAAATAAGTTTCGAACCGGCAGACATTGTGGATAGGGTAATGTCCATGGGGGCTAACAATCCTCTGGAGGTAGCCGTAACTGGAAAAGACATCAAAGAGACTAGGGCTTTTGCTGAAAAAATCAGAACCAATCTTCAAAAAATCAACTACCTCAGGGATGTAGCAATTTCGCAGCCTTTGGATTACCCTACCCTAAATGTCAATATTGACAGAATACAGACAGGTCAATTGGGACTTTCGGCAGATGATGTGGGTAGAGCGATGGTTTCTGCCACCAATTCCAGTCGATTTACCAGACCGGTATATTGGCTGGACAAAAATTCGGGAAATGCCTATCAGGTGCAGGTAGAAATCCCCCAATACACCATGAATTCCCAAGAAGCGCTTGAAAACATTTACTTGCCCCGAGTGGATGGCGGCAACAATAGGCTTGGTGATGTAGCCAAAGTAAGCCAAGGCTTTTCACAGGGAGAAGTGGTCAGACTCAATCAGCAGCGGATGGTTTCCGTCACTGCCAATCTTCATGACAAAACGATTGGCTCTGCAAGAAAGGACATAGAAAAAGCAATCAGGGAAGTCGGAGAAAAACCAAGAGGGCTTAATGTAATAGTAAGAGGTCAATTGGAGTTTTTGGAAGAGACGCTATCAGAACTCCAAACAGGATTGATCATTGCCATATTTGTGATATTCCTGATGTTGGCCATCAACTTTCAGTCATTAAAAGCTGCCCTATCCACACTATCAACCATCCCTGCGGTAGCTGTGGGTTCCTTGCTGTTCTTGCTGGCCTTTGGAGCTACACTCAACATCCAATCATATATGGGTTTGATCATGGCTTTGGGGGTTTCGGTCGCCAATGCCATACTCTTCACCACTTTTGCAGAGGAAGAAAGAAAAAAACATGGAGATGCCCTGAAAGCTGCTAAAGAAGCTGGTAAAAGTAGGCTAAGGCCCATTTTAATGACAAGTATTTCCATGATAGTAGGTTTGATCCCCTTAGCCCTCGGCGGAGACCAAACTGCCCCTTTGGGAATAGCGGTCATTGGGGGATTGTTGTTTTCCACCATCAGCACTTTGTTGATCATGCCATCCATCTATTCACGTATGCTGAAAAATTCCAGCATCGCTCCTATTTCACTTGATCCTTACGATGAAAATTCCATACATTATGAAAAAGGCTAAGCTACCATTTCTATCCACTTCAACTTCAATATTCCTCATAGGCCTTTTTTCATGTGGTACTCCAGAAAACACAGCTGAATCTGAGCAGCAGGAAAAGATTTATGAAACCTACCATATCCAACAATCGGACCTCCAAGGAAGTATCAGCTTACCAGGTGAACTCAAGCCATTTGAATCGGTCGCTATATATCCCAAAACGAGTGGCTACGTACAAAATGTAAAAGTGGATCGGGGATCCAAAGTCAAGAAAGGTGATATCATAGCCCAGATTGAAGCTCCGGAAATCTTGGCAGAACTGGCAGCTGCCAAATCCAAAGTGCTCCAAGCCGAAAGTGAAGCAATGTCTTCGGGTGCTAGACTCTCTACTACCAAAGACCAGTACGAACGCATACAGAAAACCTCAAACACACCAGGGACTGTCTCAGCTTCAGAATTACTCCGTCTTGAAAATCTCCTCAAAGAAGAAGGAGCCAATGCCGAATCTGCCAAATCTGCTCTGGAGGCAATCAAATACCAGTTGCAAGCTGCACAGCAAATGGCAAATTATCTCACAATCAGGGCTCCTTTTGACGGGATTGTAACAGAGAGAAATGTACATACGGGAACATTTGTCAACCACCAAGGAAGCGAACTCCCAATGTTTCGATTGGAAATGAATGATATGCTTAGATTGGAAATACCTGTTCCAGAATCCTATGCCGGATTGGATATTGGAAATGACAGCCTTTCATTTAATTTAAACACACAGCCGGGCAAAAGCCATAAAGCATTGGTAAGTCGAAGATCTGGAAGCCTCCAGAATGCCAACCGTACAGAAATCATCGAAGCCGATATTCCCAACAAAGATGGAAAGCTAAAAGCCGGAAGCTTTGCCCAAGTTAAAATCAATTACAATAAAGAAAATACTATTTTAATTCCGAATGAAGCTTTGGTTACGAGTATGGAAGACCGATTTGTAATCAAAATAGTCAAGGGGGAAGCGAAAAGGATTTCCGTAAGAAAAGGCATCTCCCAAAATGGGCAAACAGAGATTTTTGGAGACCTTCAAGTTGGGGATATCATTCTAAAGAATCCTTCCGAGACTATTCAGACTGGGGACAAAGTGAGGATCAAGGATAACTTTTGATTCCACTCGGGGAATCAGGGGATCAAGGTTAAGTTTTACGCTAAAAAAATTGGTGAACTATTTTACACATAAGGTATTAACGTAAGACCCTCGAGGTAGAGCAAAACCTCAAGGGTCTTATCCTAATTTATATTTTTGATTTATTTAAAATTTTCACTTTTTATGATGCTACAAAGAATTATCTACTTATTCATTTTCAAATTTAATTTCTCCATCCTTTTTTTAAATTTATCATTATAGGGATAAATTTCGGGTTGTTAGGTCTGGAGGGTCTTTTGGGGTTGGATTCGGGGATTTGGGGATTTGAGGGGATTTTAAAGTCAATTCAACATTTTTAGAAAAATAAAGGCAAAAATCTGAAAGTTTTGATATTTGTTTGTATTTATATTGTATATCCCGAACCATCTTGACCACCTGATCCGGTGATGTTGACCACTTTAGGATGGTGGTCAGAATTGCCAGAATGACATTCTTGACCACTTAAAATTAATCAGTTATCGTTTGCTTTATGGTAGAACCAACATCCTAAAGCATGGCAGGAAAAACGATAACTATAAGTAATCTGAAACCATATATTAACGAGTGCTCCAACCATACCTTACCAATTGGTTTTGTGTTTTTAAGCAGACCATGATTTCAATTCTGAGCCTTATTCAAGAGAAGAGTTAACAGCCGAAATGGGTGCAAGTTACTTATGCAATCATACTGGAATCATGGAAGAGAAATTGTTGGACAATTCAGCTGCCTATATCAAAGTGTGGCTAGACAGATTAAAGTCGGATAAAAGGCTCTCGCTGGAAGCAGCTTCAAAAGCCCAAAAGGCTGTGGAGTATATTTTGACAACTTATCCTTTTTAAGGATTGAAAGGGGGGTACTCCTCCCCTTTTTTGGTCATTGTATTAAGTGGTGGTATTGATTTTTTTATCGAAAATTTCGACAAAAATGCGATGGGGATTTGTGATGAATGTTTAAAGAAATTGCTGGCATGGTCAGACCGAAATAACCACTACCTTCAAACTGGGAAGAATACCGTCCCAAATAAAATCATACCATACAAGATGGGGTTGCTCGGACGGATACAAACAACAATCTGTTCCATGCATGTAGCTAGAATAGAAATAGGTGATTTCGAACTGTTTAAACTGTTATATTAATCTTTGAGAAAAACTTAAAAAAACACAGGGGCATTGAATATGAATCCTTTGCCCCTGTATTTCCCCAAAATCATTTCATTTTTAATCCTTCAAGCAAAATATCGTCTGATTTAAGCTTTTTGTATCACAAAAACCAAATCAAAACTCTTTGAATTTGCCAAACTACAGTTTTTAAACAAATGAAGTAGCGGTCATAGTTGTTAAAAAAATATGATTTTTTGTTTTTGAAACATTTAAATCACAAACAATCTTTTTTTTGATCAATGGTAATTTTTCTTTCATGTCGTTTAATGTTTAATACAATGACAAATAAGAACTAATTTCTAATCAACAAGAAAATTTTTAGACAAAGTAAAAAGAAAAGCCGACGAATTTCATTGAAAATTTCGACCAACTATTTAAGCCACTCACTGACTTCATCGCGAATGATATCCCGATAGGTTGTCCCTATCATTACTTCCTCCCCTAGAGTTGTTTCCAAAACATTCCCATTGATGGAAATGATCGAAGATTTTCGAACAATATAAGATCGGCTTACACGCATAAAATCCTGTAGGGGCAGGATTTCCATGATCCGCTTCATAGTCATGTAGGTAATGATACGTCTTTCTTTCAAAAATATCTGTAAATAATCTTTCATCCCCTTGATCATCTGAACATCCTCAAAG
Source organism: Belliella marina (assembly GCF_042682445.1). Lineage (NCBI taxonomy): Bacteria > Pseudomonadati > Bacteroidota > Cytophagia > Cytophagales > Cyclobacteriaceae > Belliella > Belliella marina. The sequence continues at coordinate 307,359 of NZ_JBHUHR010000001.1, read as the reverse complement.
GCTACGTGTACTAACTTCCCGTTTTCTTTGACCCAGAAAAAAGCAGGACTATCAGATTCACGAGATTGCACAGCGGGAATCCTTGATTGGGCTGCTAGCTTTTGGTATGTATATACTTTATTTACTGCCTTTAGAAAGCGTTCAAAAGAAATTGGTTTTAATAAATAATCTGAAACATTAAGGTCAAAACCTTCAAGCGCATGCTCTGGGAAGGCTGTGGTAATAATCACTCTGGGTTTATGATTATTAAGTATCCTGATTAATTCCAAGCCACTCATCTCAGGCATTTGGATATCCATAAAAACCAAATCAGGCAAATACTCTTCTATATCCTTAAGTGCTTCAACAGCATTATTTGATTTTTTGACCACTTGAAGGTATGGAACTTTTTCGGCATGCTTCTCAATCACTTCCTGAGCAAAAGGCTCATCATCTACTATCAAACACTTGACTAAAATACTCATAGTTCTATTTTTAAATTCACCTGATACACACTTCCTTCATCCAAAATTTCTAAATCATATTTACCATAATACAAAATATCCAGCCTTCTCCTAACATTCGCTAACCCCTGCCCCCCTACTCCCTTTTTTGTCATTCTGTTCCCGATTTTACTATTTGCAATCTTGAAGATAACCATATCATTAGTTTGTTCCAAAATTATTTTTACCCATGACTCTTTCACCGTATTATTCACCCCATGTTTAAAGGCATTTTCTACAAAATTGATGAAAATTAAGGGAGCAATTCGCTTATCTCTGTTTTGAACTGATTCAAAATCATAAGCTATTTGTACATGACTATGGTGCCGAATTTTTTCTAACCCTATATAATCTTCCAAAAACTCTATCTCCTTTCCTAGGGATATCGATTCTGTGTTGCTTTCATAAAGACTAAACCGCAACAAATCAGACAACTTCAATACAACTTCCCCTGCTTGAGGAACATCCATAACTAAGCGGTACAAGTTGTTTAGTGTATTAAATAAAAAATGGGGATGAATCTGAGATTTAAGTAAATCCAACTCAAGGTTTGCATTCATTATCTGAAGAGCTACAATTTTCTTCATAGATTGTACATACCTAATTATAAAGGTTCCGATAAGTAAAATAAATAGATGAAAATATAACTGACCAGTTGACCAAGAAAGTCCAAGCACAGAAAATGCTCCTTCTATTGAAGGAAAAAAAAACCTATTAAATATTACTTCTATTCTTTCATCATCTGGTCGAAAATAATTCAACCATTTGAGCGGATACACCAAAAGAAAAACCGATACAAAATAAAGGACAACTAAGGACACAATTAAAATCAGCCATCTTAGAGTACTTTTAATCTTGAAAACAATAATCTCAATAGTCAACTGATTCAATAGCACGACAAAATAATTCCAAACAACATAGTAAAAGAAAACAATTTCAAATTCTGTTTGATCAAAAAGAATGGAGTTATAAAACCAAATTATCAGAAAGCTCACTCCATAAAGAGAAGCTCGGATCAAAGTGTTTTCTTTAGCTAGTTTTTGAATGCTATCCATCGATGCTTACTTTTTTGAGACGGTAAATTTACAGCGTTTATAGTACTTCCCTAAAAGTATGTAAATAATATACTCTTGCACCCTTTGATCCGAATGAAAAATTCTGTTTTGGCTCATATGAATCAAATCAGGCAAAATATGATTATAATCTGACAATTTAGGAATTTTAAATTTCCCCATTTCTGCTGTAATCTTCTGATTTCTGATTTCAAAAATCTTAATTGACTCATTATTCAAAAGCATATATAAGCTTTCCCAAAAAACACCATGTAAGGAATTGATTTTCTTAACATCAATTACTCCCTCAAACTCATTTGAAAATGAGTTTTCCATTCTATTTACAAAATCACTCTTTTTGTTTAAATCAAACCCTAGCCAATTCATCCAATAATCAACGTTAGCCATTGCCATCAGAACTCTATCAGTCTCAGAAAACTCATCCTCATTATTGTCAAATTGCAAAATACAAAATGAGTCATGGTAAAAGATCCTTTCCACAAATTCAATATTAAAAGAACTATATCGAGTCAACTCTCTTTCGTATGTTACTAATTCTAATCTCCATAAACACTCTTCTTTTCGTAGTTTCTCTGCTAAACTGGTAACTGCTTGTAGTACATAAGTAAAACTATTCGATTTATCGGTGTTCAAAAAGTATCTAATTCGTAAATGATAATTTGGATCCTGGTATCTTACAAAAAAGTATGAATGAATCCATTCAGAATCAACCAGCTCTTCGCCCAACTTCTTTAATAACTTTCTAAGTACAATATCAGAAGAAAACACGCCACAATATATCTTAATGGATAAAACGGAAGAACCTGGGAGAAAAGTCTTAATTGGCAATCCAATTTCATCAAACTGCTGCAATTCAATAGGTTTAATTTTTTGTAGATTCTTAACAGGCAACACAATCTGGTTGCAAAACATCGCTTCTGAACCCAAACTCTTACTAAAATGAAGCCATTCAATCAATTTTACATCATTTTTACGCAAGAAAAATCCTTTAAGTATCTTCAAACTATAATCATCATGCGTGTCAATAGGTAACTCATTATCTCCTTCCTTAACAGCTATCCATCTTGGAATCCCCCAAAATTGGATTAGTTTTTTTAAGCCAATTAGTCCAGTGTCACCATCAATAACATCTATATAATCTCCATTCTTAAAGTTCCAAGTAGCCGGTTTAAAAATAACATTTTTAAAAAATATCCGTGGAGTTTTAACGCCATCTTGTCCATATTTTAAACCTGCTAGCGCCAATACAGGCTTTTGATGCTGTAATGAACATAAAAACTGATACAAAGGCAAAGAAGACCTAAAATAATTATGTGCGGAAGAAAGTCTCGGTACTACTCTCTTGTTAAGTTTTTTTGAGAATAATACTATTTCACCTCCTCGAATAACAACATGTAATTCTTCTGGAAGAATTGCAAAGGAATCTTTTGACAAACTCCCTCCATTTATTGGAATAAAATAACCATTTTCCAGCGGTCGTTTGGCTACATTCCCCTCCTTTCCAACAGGAATAAAAATAACTTCTGCTACAACCGTTTCCTTAAAAACTTCCAGCTCGTAATTCGAAATATCATTTAACAATTTTCTTGTATCATTGTCTTTAACACCAAAACGACTCAGAAGGCGAGATGCAGTCCCCCCTCCAACATCTTGTAAAAGAAACTTTCCTTCAGGTAATTTTGAAAACATAATTACAAATGTCGGTGGCAAATTATGCCCAAGATCTTTTTTGCCTTTTAAAAACTGCGCTAAATCTAATCCTTCTTTGCGAAAAGGCACATTTAATACCCTATTGTCAACTACTTCATCCCTCTGGTCATTTCCAACACCTGCATAATCATCGATATATTTCAACAAAAAACTTTCCCCTCTAACTCCACCCCCGTCTTTAACTGGAAACCCTATTCCAATATCTGCATCCAGAACATCACAAAGTCTCATTTCTTCATTATTATAACGCTCAAAATAGACCCTCTTAAATTTATCTAACAGATGAAAAGAACTATTTTTATTAGACATATCTAATTCATCCATTACTTTCATAACTTCTAGGATATTTCTCACATCTTTTTCTGAAAGACTAATCTCATCCATTGATTTCTTTAAATCCACATGGAAAATTGAACCTTTGAAATCCATACCCAATACTTTGAAAAAATCATCTTTCAACTGTTCCATTTCATCATAGGGAAGAAAACCGAATTCAGACTCTTCTAATATTGAAATCAAATTGCAATATCTTTTTAACAATTTTGCTAATTCCTCTACCTCCAGCTTGTCTGAATTATCGAGCTTACAATCTACTCTATCTATAATGTCATGCGAAAGCAAACCATACTCCAATTCACTGATTAATAATTTCTCATGTATGAGGCTATTGATAAATGTCTTTCGGTCTTCTAATAGTTGCCCATTTCCCAAAGCCTTTAAAAGGTGTTCATATTGACATCCTTGAGCTGCTTTTTCAAGCATTTGATCTACAATCGGATGAACCTTAATGGAAGCTACCCTAAACAACTCCTGGTTGTCTTTATTTTCAACCTTATCATAAAATCTATAGGAATCACTTATCCTGTATATGCTAGGGTTTTTATAAAAATCTAGACATTCAAGCAATTCCTGCTTTCTAAGAATACTTTTGTTCAATTTTGACAAAAAGCCCAAGTCTGGAGTAATTATTCTTTTTTCCTCAATAGTACTTTGTTCTCCTAATTTGTCAACAGAAAAACCAGCGCAAATTCCAAATGGAGTACTTCTAGATGACATTCTTATAAAGTATTTATAAAAGGTTTCCTGCAGCTTTTCTGCTTGCTCCCATTTAATTGCCCCTTCCTTAAGCTTAAGTAACTCTCTGTGCAAATCAGGAGAAACCCAAAATATAGCCTCTTCAAACCGCATATCATTAAGCACAAAATCCTTCCAATTACCTTTTAAAAAGCTATTATACGAAAACAATGGTCTTCTAACCATAAAAAAACCAAAATGACCAATTTTACTCATAAATCCCCAATGTAATGACTTTTAATTATAAACAAATAATATTTGTCCACAAAAAACAATGATCTTTAATTTAATTATTTGGAGATCTATTTGAAATAATAAACACATCCTATATGACCTATTTCATATCTAAGAAACTGGCACTAACCTCGTTCTAGCATTCAAGTAATTTAAACATTTTCTAGACTCTAATCTATAATTTTACTTTAAACATCTTTCGTCAAGTAACCAAGCAAAACGGAATTCAATAAAAAGGTACATGTCAAGGAATCATGCTTCCAAATATTCTACGAAAAATGGTTTTGTCATCTAACAAAATCTCGCCAGAACCAAACATTAAATGTCTAATTGGAAGCTCTACATCTAAATGGGTTACCAAACCTCTATCTCCAAGAGACACATATGCTTGATAATTATCATCTACTGGAACTGGATGAATACTACTTATTTTCCCTTTTAAAAACCCGAACTCATCATCTGGATAATCTGTCAATCTTATAATCACCTCTTGACCAACCTTAACTTTACCTGCTCCTTTGACAGGATACTGAATTTTGACATCAAAATCTGTAGTAGGAGGAATTACCCATACTAAATAGTCTTGCGTATTGTCTTTATCTAATCCTTTGGATATATATACTGTCCCCTGCATTGGAGTAATGATGGGATTGAAAATATCCTTTTTGTCATTTTTGTGGATAAATAAAGTGTCTCCTGGAAAAACATAATCCCCTTCACTTACCTGAAACAAGAACTCTTGACTAGCATCATCCCTTGTTAAGGAGACCTTACCTGGCTGTTCCTTGGCTTGTATCCAAACATCAGCAGTAACCATTTCGGGAAATTTAACGATGGTACTCACTGACAATCCAATTATTGAAACCGCTGATAAGATAGCTATCCCCCACCTTGTTATCCAATGTGGAACTACACCAATAATCTCTTCCATTTCATGGCTTTGTGAATCCAAATCATTATTTATTTGAAAACGAGGCATTTGTTCAAAGTTTTTTTTTTTTAAGCAGCACCTAATTCTAACTGATTCTTTACCAATTCAAAATAATAACCCTTTGCAGCTGCCAACTGGTTATGATTACCTATCTCAACGATTTCTCCGTCTTTCATAACGACGATCTGATCTGCCTGTTTAACTGTACTCAACCTATGAGCAATTACCACAACAGTCCTTCCCTTGTAAAACTCTTGTAGGTTCTCCATAATTACCCTTTCATTGTTAGAATCAAGTGCACTTGTGGCTTCATCAAAAAATAAGTATTTCGGATCTTTGTAAACAGCCCTTGCTATAAATACACGTTGTTTTTGTCCACCACTCAATCCAGAACCAGAATTTCCTATCCTTGTAGTAAACCCCAGAGGGAGTTTAGATATAAAATCATGGGCATTTGCAACATATACAGCATTCATCAATTTCTTTTCATCTATTTTATTACCATCTAATGCAATGTTTCTAGCAATGGAATCAGAAAACACGTAACCATCCTGCATAACAGTTCCACACTTCCCCCTCCATAATTCTGCAGAAATATTCTGAAGATTAATTCCATCTACCAAAATCCCCCCCTCTGTTGGAGGATAGAATTTTAGCAATAATTTTAACAAAGTGGTCTTTCCACTACCACTTGCCCCAACTATGGCGGTAACTTTACCTTTAGGAATATTTAAGCTGATGTTTTTAATCACTAATTGTGACCTAGAAGAGCCATATCTGAAACTTACATTTTCAAGAGTTATCCCCTCTTTAAAATGACTATTCAAACCTCTAGCAAAAAACACCTGATTAAGAGAAAGTCCTGAATCTTCTTGTTCCAAACCTGCTTCATCACTTTTAGTGTCTTCTTCCTCATTTTGCCTATCATGAATTTCCCCTAATCTTTCCAAACTTATTTTAGCATCTTGCACAACTTTGACAAATTGTATTATCTGATTCAAAGGACCATTCATTTGGCCAATGATGTAGGAAATACTAAGCATAACTCCGAGGGAAATCTCATTATTTATTACTAGCATTGCCGCCATAAAAGAGATAATAATATTCTTCAATTGTGTAAAAAATGAAGCCCCTACTTCTTGATACTGTTCTAAAGCTAAACTTTTGACATTTATCCTGAACAATTTAGCTTGTATTCTTTCCCACTCCCACCTTCTAGATTTTTGGCCATTATATAATTTGATTTCTTGCATCCCTGTAATTATCTCATAAATGCTGTTTTGGTTCTCTCTAGCTCTTTGAAACCTATTGTAATCAATGTTTCTCCTTCTTTTCAGGAAAATAAAAATCCATAATATCGAAACACTACTTCCCAAAAAAAAGACAAGTAATAGCTGAAGGTTATAAACACCTAATACAAAAGAAAAAATAATCAAATTAACCAATGAAAAAAGCGTACTTAATGTGGATCCAGTAAGGAAATTCTCAATTCTATGGTGGTCATTAATCCGTTGGGTAATATCCCCTATATTCTTGGATTCAAAATAATTGATGGGCAATTTCATCAATTTGATTAAAAAATTGGAAATGATAGTTATACTGACTCGAGTACTGATGTGCAACAAAATCCAGTTACGAATTAAGTTCACACTTATACTGCCAAGAAATAGAACTAATTGAGAAACTAAAACAAGATAAACAAAATCAACATTCTGTTTATTGATACCAAAATCAACCAAACTTTGTGTTAAAAAAGGAAAACACATACTGATGAAACTGGCTAAAATCATCCCCAAAAAAATCTGAAAAAAGTATACTCTATAGGGCAGTAAATACTGTAATAAAAACCCAAGACCACTACCTTTTTTTTCAGAATGGTGATCTTTGTTATAAAATTCGGGGGTTGTTTCCAACAATAAAGCCACTCCCTTTTGATCCTCCGTACTTACCCAACACTTTTTAAAAGTCTCTTTGTCAACCGAAACAAGATTATGTCCTGGGTCTCCTACGATTAATTTATCTTCCTTTCGAAACCAAGATTTATGTTGGACATCATATAACACTACGAAATGTTCTTGATTCCAATGCAAAATGCATGGAAGGGGGACTTCTTTAATCAATTGTTCATAAGATATTTTCCCAACCAATGTCCTAAAACCCAGCTTCTCTGCCGCTTCGCTTAGCCCCAAAAAGCTCACGCCATTTTTTGTTATATAGGAAATAGACCTCAAATAATCTAAGGTGTATTCGCTTCCGTAAAAAGATGCAACCATCTTTAAACAGGTTGGGCCACAGTCCATATAATCCAATTGTTTAAAAAATTTAAATTTACCCATCTTTTTTATTGTTATTTACTAGTTGTAGGCCAGTTTGTCTCTACAGTTGTGTCTTGAACCCCTCCAGTTAAATTATCCAGATTTTGGGACTTATCCTCTTTCTCCCCATCTCCAAACAGTCCTAATTTCTTTAGCTCCTGTAGTTTTTTTTTATCTTTTGTTTTCTCTCTTTTTTTCATGTTAAATAAATTTATGTTAATCTTGTCCATTAGAGCCGATAAGCAAATTATTTACTTTTAATGGCTTCATCTCTTTAAATTCATGATCATAGATAATTGGCTTGTACTCCTTAAATCCACCAAGTAACTTAGCCGATTCCTCTTTTCCTATTGCCACTTTTTCGAAATCATCAATTCTTTGTTTGAAATTTGTTTTAAACAGCTTTCTCATTTGTCAAGATTTATATTTAGTTGTAAATACATAGTATATTCTGCTGGTGAACAATAAAATCAATATCCTTTAGCATGTTCTAAGGATTATATTAATCTCATTGATTTAGGTTGACTTTTTGTTTGTGTACTTAAGTTATACATCAATACCAAGTAAATAAATTTAATTAGACAAAGGCATCAATTTATTCGACAGATTATATCCTTCTTCCGATAAAGCTTCTTTTCTTGAAAAAAATTTCTCGTCTTTACGAAGATGCTTTTGCAACCAATTGTCTATTTCCCAATACACATGTGCCTTTGACTCTTTCCTTTGATATACATGTCCTTCATATGGCAAAGACACAAACCTTACAGTTTTCCCTAAGCCTTTCAAAGCCTCGTAATACCGCACACTCTGCTGGTATTGCGTCCCATGATTATTATCATCCTCACCATGTATCAATAAAATTGGACTTTGAAGCTTGTTAGCTTGTTGAAAAGGTGAAATATTATGATACAATTCTTGTGCTTCCCAATAGGTTCTATATTCACGTTGAAAGCCAAACGGAGTCAGTGATCTGTTGTAAGCCCCACTCAAAGCTACACCTGTCTTAAACAATTTTGAATGAGTTAATAGGTTTGCAACTAAAAAAGCCCCATATGAGTGACCCATTACCGCCATATTCGTAGTATCTACCACTGATGTATTGGCTGAAGCTTGCGCAATTGCAATGGCATTTAATTGGATTTGCTCCAAAAAATAATCATTGGGATAATTGCCCCCCTCCGCAATCACAGGAAAAGAAGCATAATCCAATACAGCGATACCTGAGAAGGCTAAAATTTTTTGGAAGTTTAGCGCATAAGCATAAAAATAAGGTGACCAAAACACTTCGCTAGCCTTCTCCTTTTCCTGAAAATCAACAGGATATGCATATACCAATCCGGGCAACTTCCCTCTGTTTTGAAGACTATCTTTGTGATAATAAAGTGTGGCTTGCAGCGTAACTCCATCAGATCTCCGGAATTCTAGTTCTTGCTCAATTACACCCTCCATCAGCAATTCCTTTGAAACATCACCTTTTGTAAGGATAGCTTCATCTGAAGATTTTAAGTCCAGCATAACCAAATGCCTAGGCTGTCTTTGGCCTTGTCTGGAAATAATAATTTTCACATTTTCATAATCTCCCACCCAAGCCTCTGCCGTTTCAAAATAGGGGGGGGATGATTTCCATACAGTTTTACGTTCTCCATTGAAAATATTCCATTTTTCCAAAACAGGCAAAACACCATGCTCTTCATCATATGTGTTTCTACTTACCAAAATGCAATCATCGATAAATAACAAACTTCTCCTCCCCCCTTCTTTCTTCCACATTGGCCTACCAGGCCCTTCAAAATAACTATCGGACGAATATGTGGTTAGCGTATCTAGTATAGCTGCTTGCACAGGGTTCAATAACAACCATCTCATACGTCTATCTTTCCACCATTTTTCCGTTACTACGGCTAAACTATCATTGATCCAATACATTCTATCAAATCGGTTACCCAGATTTGCAATTACTTTGGGATTATCTTCAAATGGAGCACCCCATTCTACTACTCGATCTCTTACCTTTACATCTCGCTCTGGATCTCCGCCATCAAGGGCTTCTACCCAAAACAGTGAAGCATCTTGGTCACTTCTCCATTGAAATCCTCTTGGAACGTCATAAGCTGCATCTCTTCCCAATGGTCTTGTTACAGCCGACAATTGAATCTCTTTCCTACTTTCACTTCCTATTTGAAATATCTCAATATTGGAAGGAAAACGATGTACTGTATAATTAAAACTATAAGGTTTTTTCGCAAAGTGGGCTTTAACATATTGACCATCTGGTGAAATATCAAAATCCAAAAGTATTCCAACTTGTCCAATTTCCTCAATCAGTCCATTGACACCTATACGTACCAACTGGCTCGAACCTATGAAATCAAACATTCTCTCATCAAATTCGCTTTTTAACAACCCATGATATGACCTCTGAACTATTCGCTGTCCTGTACTTTCATGAATAACAGGTTTTTTAAGTGTTTTTTCCTGAATAGGTTTCTCGATATTTTCTTGAGACTTTACAGCACATATCAAAAATTGACTGCCTCCTTCCCATTCAATCAATTTTTCACTTACCAATGAAAAACCGAGCTGCCTATTTAAAAGTCTTTTACAAGAGAAATCATGCAAATCAACCAACCATAGTGATGCTGTATACCCCTCAAACATTACTAGTGCAACATACCTACTGTTTGGTGACCATTGAGCATCCAAAAGAAAAGCTTCTTGTGGCATTCCCGCTATTGACACTTCTTCTTGGGTACCTGCTTCTTTTATAGAAATGGCCGTAAACACTTTTAAATCAGGGGACAGTTGAGTTTTCGCTTCAAATTTGATTCCCGCTAAATGATGAATTTCACCCTCAGATAGAAACACCTCACTATTTTCGCTAGACTCCAATGTCAAAACATATTTTTTATCTGGACTTAATTTCTCTTGCAGTGTTGGATTGGATAATAGTTTCATAACTGTCTCCGATGGTTTCTGGTATTCCAACACCTCCTGAGCCCTACACATTTCAATTGTTGTTATCCCAACCAACAATACCAATCCTAAAATATTTCTAATTTTATTCATAATTAACATCCTATAATTTGACTCTCCTTTTTACATTTCTCCATTTTTTGTAGCCTGGAAATTTTTGAATCATAAAACTTGGCCAGAAAATGATAAATCACTGTTTCATGAATCCGCTGTTTAGCAAGAAATGTCCTATTCAAAGTCATATGTACGTGGCTACTTATAAACGCAAATAGCGATACTCCGCCTCTCATATTTTCTGATAACTTTTCTTTTAAAACAGCTAAAGGGATCGAGTTTTTGTCTGATCTTCCTACAAAACAGCTCATTGCCTCTTCTATATCTTCCCCAACACAAGTCTTTTTTTCAAGCAAAGAATAAATTTCTTTTGAATACCGACGATATTGGTTGTTCATGCTAATCCATATTTTTTTTGATTCTTTCCCCTTGTTCGTTTCATTTAAAAAATACTCTCTCAATTGGGATATCAATTGAAACTTTTCATAAAGTGACAACCCAAAATCCTCTAGTAACATATCTACATTCAACAAGGCAAACAACCACCTATACTTCTCACCGATATCACCTTCAATCAAATCAATAAATGACAATATTGCCTGACTGTCATTAAAAAACAATGTTTCGCTCAACTCCATAGTTTCAACCCCATACCTTTCAATTTCACGCTGATAGGTATCTAATTGAATCTTATAGACTAATCCTTGATTGATGTATGGTTTCAATCTTTCGTTTATCTCAGAAATAACTTGTGGCCAGAACGCTGAGTTTTGGGAATGGTAAAAACGTACACGTAGGTGTTCCCCATGTTCATTATACCTAAGAAAAAACCATTTTTCTATCAAACCCTTATCTAAAAATTCAGTCACCAATGGTTTTAGCACTTCTGTCAAAATGGTATCTGCTGTCTTATTCCCTGTGTAAATTTTAAAATATAACCACTCTTCTCCAACTGAAAATTCACGTTTGATTTGACTACTTGAAACTATGGGATTCCCATTTTGTATTTCTTTGATATGTGATTTGCTAACCAGAGGCACAATCAACTCATTTGCATAACTTCCGCTACTATCTTTGATAAAACAATTTTTAGGTTGATAGAGAAACTCCTTCAATAGAACGTCTTTTTTCTTAAGGATATTTGCTAAAATTCCCAATCCTAATTCCGAAGATAAATCTACGAGTAGCTCATTGTCCCCTTCTACAATAACCACCTTGTTTGGTATGCTTTTTTCAGATATAAGTTGAGCTAAAAAAAGCTTTTCATCTACTTTGGATGCACTATTTCTATCCTGTTTCAATTCGGATTTTTTCATGATCCACCTTGCTCTTTTTAGTATCAACTTACCGAATTGTATACGAGGCAAATATGAAGAGCCTTCAAAGTGAGACCATGTCCAAAGATCTAATGACTGATAGCTATGCCCCTGTAGATCACATAAAAACCTGTAATATGGAAGCCCTTTTTGATAATTATGAGCGCTGGTTAGACGAGGTTTAACTATTTTATTCAATCGCTTAGACCTCAGTACTACATTGCCATTCCGAACAGATACCATCAGATCGTCTAAAGGGATCACATGTTCGGATTTAACTGTACTACCCGTCAAAATTGGAATCTCATATTCCCTTAAGGTTGGACGCATTATAACATTTCCTACCCTGGCTTCAGGGAGATGTACGATTTCTGCAAAAACTGCATCTGACTCATATTGTTGTTCATCTTCAAGAAGCTTCTTAACAGTTGATGTCAGTTCCTCACTACTGTAGCAAAATCTTCCAATTAAGTTCCCCGCCGACGGCCCAGATATCGATTTTACCAAAAACTGAAACTCCCCTCGATCCAAATCTTCTTGTGAAGATGCAAGTAAACTCCCAAATAAAAACATACTTCTGGGTAACCTAGCATTCTCTATTTCATTGTTAGGCGAGTCAGTAGGATCGATCATAAAAACCTTTTCCTGATTAGAAATAGCCTTATAAAGTTTATCAAAATAACGCTTTTCTTGCTCACTGAGCGTAAATGCTCTTTCCAGAGTTTTTCTTGGCGGATTAACCCCTTCAATCAACGGCATGTATTCCACTTCTCCAGAAACATTATTACCATATCCTACTCCAACCTCAGGGTCAAGAGCAATCAATAATGGAATTTCCCTATCTTCATAACGTGTCTGGAATTTGTTAATAAACCCATCTAAAGCTTTAGAAACATATGGTTTTCTAACAACAGCCACGTGCTCAATCATCTTTAAAATATCTTCAAAAACATGGCTTGGGAGTTCATTTTTTCTGAAATGAAAAAATAAATCTGACTGAATTAAGTCTTTTACCCCTGAGTTTACATATTTGGATAATAGAGACTGAAGCTTTACCCCATTCTCCGGACTCCAATCCTCCTCAGAGATAATTCTATTAGCTTCCTTTAAATCTCCCAAAATTTCTTCCATCCCTCCGATTTCCTCCACTGAAGAAATTAATCTATCAAAAAATGTGTCCCCTGTAACATTGGGCTGCAACTCACTTAAAATAATCTGTGATTCCAATAAGCGTTGAACATACGCATCCGCTTGTTCATTCTCAATCCCTCTTGCAACCAAAAAAAGCCTTAACTCATCCAAATAAAAGGGATTTTGAAATTTATCAACAATACTCTTGATAATCTCGGCACCCTTGATCGCGGAAATAATATATTCTCTTTTTCTTTCTGAGTATTGAAACTCCACATACCTGAACCTGTCTCCTGCCCTATAAAGTGTGTCGTTTAGAGAAAATTTAATGTTTTCCCTTAGCTTGGGTAAGCTATTCAGGTATTCTCCCATAGCCGCTGCATAGTGCATATCTAACCGGCTGCGTATTTGTTGTTTATTGTCTGAAAATGAAATGTTTGTGAGCTCATCTATTTGCCCAAGAGCACTTCCTGCAAACAAACCAAAGGGGGTACAGCGAGTAGCCATTCTGCTTAAATACTTATATAAAGTAATTACTAGCTTTTTTTCTGCCTCTGGATTACAATCCTCCTTTGTAACAACGCTTTCACAAAAACTTACAAAGTCTGGAGAAGCAATGAAAAGAGCACGTTTAAGCGGAGTCAAACTATCACTGAGAAATTTCTTGTAATCCTGCGAAGGTATATTTACCAACAACTCAAGAAAGCGATCTACTTCCTCAACAGGTTTACTAGGACATCTTAACAGGTATCTTCCAGTCGATTCTAAGCTTATTGATTTCATGAGTTTTTTATCTTAATAGGTTCTGTCAATTATTCGCTATCATACCATGTCCACCACTTCAGTATTGCAACAATCGTTACAAGCTTTTGTCTCTTTACTTAAAAAACAGCGAGTAGCTTCATCTTGCTCATCAGGGTCGCCGGCTCCACCAGCTAAAGCCTCTAATTGTTTTTCGTCCAACCTTGCTATGGTTACCTTATCCAGGTCAAGAAGATTTAATTTTCTCTTTTTCATAATTAGTTCACTTGATTGTTATTGTTTAAAAAGATTTTTCAAGCCTTAGTTAATCAGTACTTCTATGTCTATTATCAAGGCTAATTATTTCAAAATCCTTTCGTATAAATTGGTTTAAATTGCTTTGGAAAAGAGGTAAGATTATTTCATGAAAAACAACCTTACCTCTTGAGGAAATATGTTAAAGTATAAACCTTTTTAACCAACCGCCTCTTCTTCTACTTTTGTCCCACAACATCCACCACAGTTCCCAGTGTTTTTTGTTGTGATACAAGCAGTTGCTTCATCCTGCTCATCAGGATCTCCAGCACCTCCAGCTAAAGCTTCAAGTTGTTTTTCATCAAGTTTAGCGATTGTTTCCTTGTTCAAATCCAGAGGATTCATTTTTTTCTTTTTCATAACTTTTTTAGTTATTAGTAAAACATAAATTTTAATTAGCTATTGATTAATCAATGAGTTGAAATTATTTATTTGGCTTCACTCCTAAGAATTAATTAGACAAACCTCGAAAAACTCTAGACCAATCATTTAAATCAGCCTTTTAACATTTGATCTAAAAAAATTAAAAAAATCGTGTTACGCTATTCCGACATAAAACTCAGCACTGATGTTGATATTAAAAGAATACTATACATATTTCTTACAGTGGCTCTCAAGTTTAAGGGTACTTTTAACTATTTTTAAACACTGTTTATTCCAATAAAAGAATCTTGTAGATCAATTAATAATTTGTGATAGAATCCTTTTCTATACTGCCAAAAAAAATTAATTGGGTTCAGTTTGACCATGATAAAACATCATAATATTTGTTCTGTTTTATAGAATACAAGATGCTTGACAACATAGACAGTACAAACATTTAAAATTACATGTAAAAATGTAAATGAATATTAAGTTCAAATTTTAGTGATTAAAAATACTTTAGATCGGAATGTAATCATTAAAGGAACCTGTATGAAATAAAAAACGATTAACATTTGATAAAAGCTGGCGGCTCTTAATTTTGAAATTTATAGCCAGTTTAAAGAAGATTAACAGTTAATAACCTTAATTACTCTAGTTATTGAAACATATACGCTTAAAGAACATAAACGAACCAAACATTGGAAAACCAACAATGATCAAATGCCTTTTGACAAAAAACAGGATTTTTGAAACTAATTTATCAAACTATCAAAAATGTACAACAAGAATTCCGAATGGAGACTAGACTGACTGATATTTATCAACAAGATTGTTTCAGTACTAATTTTAGACAATGAGAAAATGTATTCATCTCTAAGGGAAATCAGAAAGAAATGGAAATGATATTGTTAAGGTCAAAAGGGGGAAAACTATGTTATCAAAATTAATCACCTAAAAACTCAGCCAATGACTCTAAGGTCTCTAGCTTTTCTTCCTGTCCTAAATTCATAACCCGAAACAAAATCTCATCCATTTGATACTTCTCTGCCAATTCTGGAAGTTTATCCCGAAAATAAGCTAAATCACCAATGAAATGATTTTGTTCTCCCGATAATGCCTCCTTCTTTACATCTCTTAATTTTCTTGGATCTTTTAAACAGATACCAGAAACCGCTAGAATAGTTTTCACCTTTCTATGATGCGTATTTTCAAAATCTTTCTTAAACTGTAATAAGCCTTCAGGATTGGGATCCAACTCTGCTTTTTCATGAAAAACAGATCGAACATAATTCATCCCAAACTTTAAGGATCTATGAAAACCAAAAGCAGAAGTACTGAGACCCCATATATCTGGCACACTTCCTGAATATGGGGGAATAACAATTTGTTTTTCAAGTAAACTCTCCTCATCCAAAAGATACCCCACCAAGTCTTTAAGTCGATTCTCAAATGTTTCTTTTTCTGGGTTTGTCACTCTAAACATCTCATTATTAAAAGACCCTCCATTGGCTAAGCCCAAATCAATCCTGTCATTGTAAATACTATTCCATAATTTAAATTGGGAAGCAACATCCAACGGATTATGTACCCTGAGCAACACCCCTCCTGTACCCACTTTAATTCTAGAAGTAAAACCAGCAATAACAGGCACCAAAGATATAGGGTTACCCCAAGCTAGGCGTCGGCTATACATATGATGTTCTGCTAGCCAGAATCTTTCATAACCAAGCTCATCAGCCTGCAGAGCGAAATCGAAAACATTTCTCAATTTAACAAGGCTATTCTCTTCCTTTCCTCCAAAACCAAATTCTAAAACACCGATTTTCATATTAACAATAGTTTATGTTATAAAAGAAATATTTCATCCCAACAACCTTGGTGATTCATCATACTCCCCAAAATCGTAGTGTAAATCCCAAGGTCTCCTTCAAGT
The DNA here is from genome assembly GCF_042682445.1 of Belliella marina. Taxonomy (NCBI): domain Bacteria; kingdom Pseudomonadati; phylum Bacteroidota; class Cytophagia; order Cytophagales; family Cyclobacteriaceae; genus Belliella; species Belliella marina. The sequence goes on along the minus strand of NZ_JBHUHR010000001.1, from coordinate 290,711 downwards.
AACCCTTCCTTCTTGTAGGTTTTCGGGCAAAAAAGTGCTTTTTCTAACCAAAAATCAGATTTTTCTAAAAATTTTTTTTGCCCAGTAGCATAGAAACACTTTCTTAAAACCCAAGAGACACCGGAATATCCATGACAGAAAATTGCATCAGGTATTGGAAGTTTGTTTGTGTCATAGCATAAAAAGCCGAACAGCACTTTATTCCCCCAGGCTTCAAGGTCTTGATCATCTAAAATTTTTCCAGCTTTTAAAAATGTATATCCTATAATAAGATCGCTTGAACACCACCCTATGTTATGATTTCTCCGAACTTCCTGAGAAATTGGTTCACCACTTATAGATACTGATCTAGGAAATAAGAACTTTTCTTCACTTTGATGATAAGAAGTATATGTTCTTTCTAAAAACTTTGTCAATTTAATTATTAACTCCCTAGACATTTCATCATTTAGCACAGCGTATACTTCAATTAAAGAAAGAATGATTCCGCAAAGACCATGTCCCAATCCAATTTCAATATTTGCTGTACCCCCCTTCATATATCTTTTGTTGAGAAGGTAGTACCCAAACTTGTTCTGATTCAACTCCAAATAAAGTGTTTCCAACAGTTCAATTAAATACTGTTTACCTTTTGCTTTATTTCTTTGAGCATATTTTGCCAAAAAATATAATCCTCCAATAGAGGAATGTAGAGGATCCAAATCTCCCTGTTTGATTTCAATAAGAGCTTTGTCAAATATATTCTTCGCTAACCATTGAATCAACAATTCAAAATTAGAAGATACCTCTCCATCACTTTTTCTCTCTAATACCAACCCAACCATACCCAAGCCGCTCAAACCATTACTCAAAGCTGTCGAAAACCGTATGCCATTAGAATCCCCTAATCTATCAATTGAAAATTGGAAAATTTCCAAGGCTCTATTGAAATAAAGTTCATTATTGGAGAAATCAAAAAGCACTGTATTAGCTACGGCTCTACCAAGATTCCCACTATAAAGTGAATCTAATCCATCAGTATCAAATAGGCTTAATCGCTCTAGCTTTGAAACAACTTGATTTACATTTTTATCAACCTTAAACATCGTCATATCACACAAGTAAAACCATCTAAGGAAGGTATTCCATCTTTTCTTAAATAATGCATAAGGCTGACACCTATTCCAGAAATACCCCAGGAAAAGGAATAATCAAAATGGGGAGAATAGTTGGAGATAAAAGAATTAAACCCTGCTGTATTCTCTTTGTTGTGAGTACGGTATTTAGGAACTTGATGTATCCAATATCTATATGATTGTTCATAGGCTTTCTCTTCGGGAAACAACCTACTTAGTTTTTCAAAAACATGAGCGATCCCGACTGCTCCATATGTTATGCTCGCGTCGAAAGTTTGGTGATCTTCATGTTTTTTCTTCATACATGCATCCATCACTAATTTCCCCTCTTTAAGAATTTCATGATCCTGTAAAATAGCCCCACCTCTCAAAATCCCGAATGCTACCCCCAAATCACCGTAGCATAAAGAAAACTGAGATTTATTGGAATCCTCTCCAATGTAATAAGGGAACAAACGTGTCCCATAATCCCGCTTAATGCTTATTATATGCAACAAAGCCCCATGCATTAGCTTGGCACAAACTTCTTTCAATATTCCGTGTTCATATACTGCTGCCAAAAATGAAACAATCATAGCGGATCCATGAGTCAACCCTAAGTAAACTCGATTGTAAAGTTTGGGGCTCTTCCAATACAACCCGCCTTTTTCATCTGCAATTGCTGACTCCTTTATCCCAATAACAATCTCCTCAATAATAGTTTTTGAAACTTCATTGTTACATTCCTGAAATAGAAAATAGTGTCCAGCTGCAAGTGCACCTGAAAAATAACTAAAATCTTTATGCCTTATTTTATTTCTGCATAATTCAATCAGGGTTTCACTTATAGGTTTCAAGTAAGAACAATAATCCATATCCAAAAAGCCATTCTGGGTACATAAGGAATAAAACTTACCTAAACTAGCAAGGTTATGATCGTAAGAATCCGTAGGGTATATTCGCTTATAGTAAGCATAATCAACAACTTCTAGAGATTTATTCATTGCATCCTCAACTTTCCCAAACCAATTATCATTATCGGTAAACCTGGCATAATAACAATAAAACAGTGCTTGACCTAACCAACCATCCTGTATTGAAAAATTAGGAAACTGATTCTTATTTCGGCCTAAAGCATCCTCAATTTCATGTATTAATATCTCCATGTTTTTCGCCTCATCGGTGAAAAATCCCTTACCCTTATTGATTTGATTATCTAAGTTGCTGTTCATAATTACTATCATTAATAAAATCAATCCACCCTATCTATTACATCTTCATTACCTAACCCCTTACTGCTTGCTCTTTTCACAGTTTTCTTGCCAAAGGAGTAAACAAGACCGATTTGAAGTCTTCGTGCATCCCTGTAATCTACTGATCTCATAAAAGTATTGAATGAAGTAATCTCTCCCCCTTCAAAACTACCCCTGAACACATCCAATGCAGAAATCGTATAGCGTAACTTATTTTCAAACAATCCCCCACTTAAGGCAATTCTCGTAAATTGATTGGTTATTGTCTTCACCAGACCATAATGAAATGGCCCTGTATAGTTATATCCTAAATCTAACTTAAGATTCTTTGGTAGGCTTAAGGTATTGTTAATACCAAAAGTGTGAAAAAAGCTTTGCGGGATTTCGATATCCCTGAAGCTTTCCTGAAACATCCTCCCATTGTACAAAGCTCCCATACCAAATACACTGCCTGACCACCAATCTGTAAATTGGTAACTGTAGTTCATGGTCAAACTATAGTAATCCAGATCAAAATTCCTCATCTTAAGAATCATCGTGTTATCAACCAGTTCGGGAATATGGGTATAAACATCTCGTTCTTGCTTGTATTCTAATTCAAGAAAAAGGTTGTCCTTTATAACACTATTGATAGTTAGGGATCTATTATACTGGGGACGAAGTTCTGGATTCCCTTCCATTATGGTAAAATCATCTCTATAAACCCGATATGGGGTCAAAACAGAAAATCCGGGGCGACTAATTGTTTCCCTATAATTAATACTCATTATTACCTGTTCCGATAGTGGCCTAGAAATCATCAAAGTAGGGAAGAAGTCTGTAAATACCCTATCAACTGGAACGGAACTTTCAACCAAGTCTTGTACCAACATCGTGGAGTGCTCTACCCGTAAGCCTGCATCAATGGTTGTCTTCCCAAACGTCTTTCCTAAGGAACCATACCCTGCCCATATTTGCTCTTCAAAGTCATTTTGAAAGCTAAACTCTTCTTCCTTTACAAAAAGGTCATTTTGCTTTACTTCCTGAAAGGGTCTAGTCTTATTGGTAGATAAAGTCACCTTGGCTCCCGCCGTTCCATTCCATCCATTTTCAAATGGCAACTCAAAATCCAGTTGTCCTACATAGATTTTAGCATTACTGACAGCTGTATTTCTAACAACTGGTAGATTGGCTAAAAGGTCTCCTTCTGAGGAAAGCATATCTTGAAAAAACATTGCATCACTATTTCTATTTCCAATTGGCGTGTAGGTTAATACCAAATCCATACGTTTCCCCTTGTCATCTAACTTACCAGAGTAATAGGCACTATAATTTTGAGTATTCTGATACCCATAGGTAATCGCATCACTCACAAGCGTTGAGTCAGCTACCCCTCCAATGTTATTGGAAAAATCTATTCGGTTATTACTCAAAGATCTATCAGGAACATCTTTGTTTGAGTAATTGGCCTGAATTCCAAAAGCATGTTTTGGAGAAAAACTGTATTCAACCCTTCCTCTAAGCATGAGGGTGTTCCAAACAGTAATAGATTCATAAATTTCATTGAATACACGCGGCACGCCATCTATGGTCATTGTTCTGTAGCCATTTCTATCCAGGAAAAAGTTGTTTGATGAATAATTTACATTTAGATCTGCAAACCATTTTTCCTTACGATATATTAATGATACTCCCCCGCTTCCCCGAAACTTGACTCCCTGAGAGAAATTTCCTCTGGCACTCCCGGTAAGTCCATAATTCTTTGACTTTTTTGTAGTTATTCTGATTACTGAATTGATATTGGATGGATATCGAGAAGATGGATTCGTTATGAATTCTATATTTTCTATTTCATCTCCTGTCATATTTTCAAGTATTGTATTCATTGTTGCACCAGGCATCTGTACATTGTCCAATACAATCAAAACATTGGGACGTCCATTGATAGCAATACCACCATCACTGATCTGGACAAATGGCAATGCCCTAAAAATATCCATTAAGTTATCTGCTTGAAATGAACTGGCAGTGACGTCCATGACAAACCGATCAGATTTTCTTTCCATTACTGGCCTCTGCCCCTTCACCACCACTTCATCAAGCGCTACAGCTGACTCACTAAGAACGATTGGAGAAAGTACCTTTAAATCACCATTGTAAGTAAACACCTCTCCTTTGTAGGAAGAATAACCTATTGAACTAATCCCTAATAAATACTCGCCTGGGTTTGCTGTTTGAATAACAAACTCGCCCTCTTCGTCAGTAATAGCTCCTTTGACCATACTACTGTCTTTGGAAGAAAGTAGTTGAACAGTAGCAAACGGAGCTCCTGATTCACTACTCTCCATTACCCTGCCTTTTATCTGTCCCTTAGCATCTATAGCAACAGAACAAAACATTATCCCCATTAACATTGCTGAGAGAATTCGACTAACCTGTTCCATGTTTCTTCTATTTATTTTTTAAAGATGAAAGCATATAATTTCGATTTTGAATCATATGTATTCTTTTCTTGAGGTTGAAATAATAAAATAGTCCCCTTTGAATAAAATATTTTCGACAAACACAGGAATTATTTCGACTAAAATGACGGACTGTCTGCCATTTAAAAATTTTAGTTTTCCTAAGAATGATCCTTTAAAGCCAAAAAATCTAGAAACGATGACCTCTCCTAAACCAAATATGTATTATCATGACAAGTTTAGTTTCTTTTTCTATTTTCAAGTAATTGCAATTAAGCCAATTGAAATCGACTTTTGACAACGATCAAAGTATCTTTATAAAAATCAAGATCATTATTTTTTGGAATTCCATTACAGTACAAATTTAGCCTTTTGCCTGCTGTAGCGCCCAAGAGCTTCCGGCATAAACACATGCCCTCTCTCCTAGTCCCTCATTTATTCCTTTGCCTCTTGGTCTTGATTGGCAAAATGGCTGATGCCGCACCATAATCAAATTCAAAACTTAAATGAACATGTTATGGAAACGGTAATCAGAAATTTTCAGGACAATCAGGTGGCAGAAATCAAACTATCCTACAGCCACAAGGTAAAACCTCCTTTAATGCCTAAAATCAACAGTTCACAGGATGCTAGTCGGTTGCTTCGTGAAAACTGGGATGAAGATAACCTTGGGTTTATAGAGGAATTCAAGGTGATGCTTGTAAGCAGATGTAACAAGGTGATCGGGATCTGCAATATCGCAAGAGCTGGCAAAAGCTGTGTAACCGTAGATATCAAACTGTTGATGGCAGCTGCAATCAAAGGGAACTGTGCCGGGTTGATACTTTCGCATAACCATCCTTCTGGGAACTTGAAAAGTTCAGAACAAGATAGAAGGTTGACAGGAAAGGTAAAAGAGGCCTGCAAACTCTTTGACATAACCGTGTTGGTCCATATAATCCTGATAGAAGAAAGCTACTATTCATTCGCAGACGAGGGGTTGATATGACCTCTCTTTTTGGTCGTTTTTTTAAGTGTGTTTTATGGGAGGATAAAGTTTTTATCCTCGAAATTCTCTATTTTTATAAATGCCTTAACTTTCAAAACAGCTATACACTTTGGAAATAAACAGAATCATTTTAGAAAAAAAGGAATTTGAAATTGTTAATTCCATACTTCAAAGCTTTAATAATAAAGTGCAATGGCAAAAGGTCAGTGATGGTAGCTTTCTTTTGTCAATTAGTGATGAGGATGCTGAGGTTTTGTCGCAAACAATCCAAGAAAAATATGTTTTGGAAGGATTTGATCTGTATTACAATTTAAATCATGAAGGCGAAAAATATCAAAAATTGATAGATAAATTTTGGGAAATAGGTTGGTAGAATAAATGTTCCATGGATTTGGCTAACACTTTTTTCTCAAAGGTAATTTGTTGTGAGAATCATTGTAAATAATTACTGAATAAGGATTCTATAAAATTTTACTGTCGTACGAAAACTGAGACAAGATAAAAAATAAAATCCTAGAATAGTACAAAAATCAAAGATGGGCAGCCCTTTTGGAGCTTACCCATCTTTTTTATATTGTTGTTCCGACCAAGAAATAACAACATAATGCAAGTTAAGAATAAATTTTTGTCTGGGCATCATATTATCGCTCAACTCCTCTCTCTTATTCCCAAAGAGCTATTTACTCATATTGTTGAGCAGGAATGCTCGGACAGGTATTACAAGAAGTTCAAAACAGGTGATCACTTTATCTGTATGTTTTATGCCGTGTTGACTAAAAACAGCAGTCTTAGAGAGGTATGCAAAAACATTTGCCTGATCATAACCAAGCTTATTCCCTTTGGGATGAAGCAGCTACCTGCCAGGAGTACCCTTTCTGATGCAAACCGTAAGCGCAGTTATCGTGTTTTTGAGCAACTATACAAAGGATTGTATTCATACTACAGGACATCTTTGGCAGGAAATTGGCTCGATATCGGTGGAGAGGTCGACCCCAGCTGTGTTGAGGTTTTTGATTCCTCAACGGTCACGTTGTTCAAAGAAATCCTCAAAGGGGCCGGACGCAATCCCCTGAACGGAAAGAAAAAAGGTGGTGCCAAGATATTTGCCAAAATGAATCTGGCAGAAGGCGTTCCCAACTTCATATGTATCCGTTCTGCGGCCACAAATGAAAATATGTTTTTAAAAGTGATGGATCTGCCCGAGCATGGGATAGCTGTTTTCGACAAGGGATATAACCGCTATTCCTGTTTTGAAAAGTGGGACAGTTCAAACAGATATTTTGTGACCAGAAAAAAAGACAATACCAGGTATGAAGTAGTCAGGGAGTTTAACTGTCCGCATGCCATGGACATCATCAAGGATCAGATTATCTCACTGAGCTACAGGGAGAAGGGGATTTCTCGGACAGTTGAGACCAGAATGGTGGTTTATACTGACCCTGAAAGCGGTGAAACACTGGAATTCATCACCAATCTTAAGGGATTGGATGCGCTAACTATAGCTCTTCTTTATAAGAATAGATGGATCATCGAAGTGCTTTTCAAGCAGATAAAGCAGAATTTTGAGCTCAGATATTTTTTGTCGGACAGCGAGAACGGGATCAAAATCCAGATTTGGGTGGCATTAATACTCAACCTCCTGTTTACAGTTCTTCATAGGCGGATAAAAGAGGCTGAATACTTCTCGACCATGGTCATGGTGGCTGCAAAGAACCTTAGCTCATACGTCAGTCTTGAAAAGTTCCTGCTTAACCCCGAAGCTTACTTTAAAAGTATATTTCAAAAAGACCTTCAAAATATACAAACCCAATTATTCCTTTCCGGTTAGGGGGTATTTTTTGGATTTTCAAATAAAAGACCTCTAAAATATCATTAGAGGTCTTTATTTCGCCTCATAGATTTTTATTTGGAAAGTATCCAAAAACCCATTCAATTGCTTTACCTCCTCCCTATTTCCAATTGCCCTACCCCTACTTGGATTCCAGCCTTCCTGCGTCCAAAGCCTTTTGGTGGAGAACTCTTTTGAACTGCCATTCACTGTGACCCTGACATAAATGTATCTTTCATTCATTTTTTTGTGGGTTTTAGGAAAAACATGATTCCAAAGCTCTTTTCTAACATAGTATTGACGTTTAATAACATGAATAAATTTCGAAAATCACCTAGTTTCAAACAAGATGTTTATCACATAACATGTTGTTTTTCAATTGATCACACCGTTTTCAATGCGTCTTTTTTTTTAAAAATCGAGAACTACACGAATGACGCATTTAAATTATGGGGATTTTTGAAAAATTTGGTGATCTAGGCACCAAAAACAAAAAGCCCACAATCGTCGGATTGTAGGCTTTTGATAAAGAACTTTGATGCTTTTGTGGTTAAAATCTCACTTTAAACGCTTTAAACACACTTTTTAATAATCTTTGGTTAGTCTTTCAAATGTTAAATTTCTTCGAATTTAGAGATTATATACTGTTTGAAAGCCATTCTGGCAGAGAGGAAGGGATTCGAACCCTCGATACCCTCACGGGTATACACGCTTTCCAGGCGTGCTCCTTCAACCACTCGGACACCTCTCTAGTTGATTCGGAGTGCAAAGAAAATTATAAATTTCAGCCAAAGCAAACTTTCTGATGAATTTCCCCATTTATAATTTGCCTGCCCAAGTACCACCTCCAAAGAAACCCACACATCTCACTGACCTATAGACAAATAGCAAAAACAACTGTTTTTAATACCTCCCCTATCAATTCTGTGCAGTTAATGACATCTCACCTGCAATCGGCGTGATCAATTTTCTTCGGATTTCAGAATCGCTGCTTTCGTTGGCAAGCAAAAACATCATCTTGGTAATGGCAGCCTCTGTGGTGATATCTCCTCCACTCAAAACACCTATCCTTTTCATATCCTTGCTGGTCTCATACCTGCCTTGGATTACACGCCCACCATTGCATTGGGAGACATTGAGTATGATCAATCCCTTTTGGACAGCTTTTTCCATTGTCTCTATAAACCAAGATTCACTTGGGCTATTTCCAGAGCCATAAGTCTCCAACACCACACCACGCAGCCCCTTGATGACAAAGCAGCTCTCTATTATATTGCGGGTAATCCCCGGGAAGAGTTTCAGCACCATCACCCTGTTGTCCAAACGATTGAAATACCTCAATTTTTTCCCCTCTTCAAAAGGCTTGATGGCAGCGTAGTTGTAGTCAATGATGATCCCCGACTCGGCAAGTGGTGGGTAGTTCTCTGACTCGAATGCATCAAAATGAACACTTTGTACTTTCTTAGACCTATTTCCCCTAAGCAGCATATGGTTGAAAAAAATGCAGACTTCCGGCACAATCGGTTTCCCGTTTGCCTTTGCCATGGCGATCTCCAGGGAAGTCATCAAATTTTCCCGCGCATCCGACCTCATGGCCGAAATCGGCAACTGTGCCCCTGTAAAGATCACAGGCTTGCTCAGCCCCTTGAGCATATAGCTCAACATGGAAGCGGAATAAGCCATGGTATCCGTACCATGCAATACCACAAAGCCATCGTAACTGTCGTAATTCTCATAAATTATATAAGCCATATCCACCCAATGGCTCATGTTGACATTGGAAGAGTCAATCGGCTCAGGGAAAGAAATCACCGTAATGGCGGCATTCATGCTGGTCATGATTGGAATCTTGTCCAGGATCTGCCCAAAGTTGAAGGGCACCAAGGAGCCACTTTCATCATAGGCCATCCCCAGGGTCCCCCCTGTGTAGATGATCAATACGGAAGATGTGATTTCACTTTTGGCAGCTGTATTGAGCCTGACTATCTTATAATTCATGATTAAAACTGTGGAAAATTAGGTTTGTGTTATTTTGGGTAATTCTGGATACTTCCTCTAAGCTTGTCTCGCAAAGGTCTGCAACCCGCTGTGCAATAATCGGGATATAGGCAGGGGAATTGCGCTTTCCCCTATGGGGGATAGGTGCAAGATAAGGACCATCTGTCTCAAGCACCAAATTTTCCAGACCAATTTCCGGAAGAACTTTATCCAACCCCCCATTTTTATAGGTAGACACCCCTCCAATCCCCAACTTGAATCCCATTTCGGTAATCTGGTTTGCCTGGGCCACAGTCCCAGTAAAACAATGGAATATCCCTGTCAGGTTTTCGCCATTCATCTCTTTGATGATCTCGATGGTTTCATCCATAGATTCCCTGCAATGGAGGATAATGGGCCATTTCTTGTCTTTTGCCCATTGGATCTGTATGCGGAGTGCTTCCTGCTGTTGTTCGAAGAAAGTCTTGTCCCAATACAAATCCAATCCGGTCTCACCAATCCCTGCAAATTCCCTCTGATTGATCCAACCCTCCATTATATAAAGCGATTTCTCAAAATCCTTCTTGACATCACATGGATGCAATCCCATCATTGGGATACATTTTTTGGGGTATTTGAGTTCCACCTCAAGCATGGCGTCGATGGTCTCCACATCTACATTTGGCATATAGATCCTCTCTACCCCGGAGTCAAACGTCTCCCGGATCACTTCTTCCCTATCTGAATCGTACTTTGGAGAGTAAATATGTGCGTGCGTATCAGAAAAAAGGTATTGCATTGCTATAGGTGGATTATGTTAAAATTAATTATGATTGGAAAAGGGAGGTGTCATATCCTGGTTTTGCCTGCCACTTTTTCTTATTGTTTTCAATCCTCTTAAATGCCTCTTAGTCTAAGTAAGAAGATCTCTCTCTTGATGCTTTCGGGATTGTGGTGACCTAGTGGTCATTTCGAATTTACCTCCCCTTTGGGAGGCGTGGAGCCTGTCCCGCAGAATTGCGGGGAGAAATCTCGAACTGAAATTTATAAATACTTTTCATTTTCCTGCTTCTTCATACAAAGACGGGACGAGACCTCTCCTGCCGTCGAGGTGACGTAGTCTTAGATACACTTATGTCTTGCTTCTTGTATCTTAAATCTTGTCTCTAAACTCATATCCCCCTGCCGATCTCTGCAACTTTGCACTCTCTGCGAGATTCTATTTTTTGTCAGGTCCTGAAAACACTTGACACTTCTTGGTTTTTATTGCGGCTTTCTTTTCCAAGCCTCTCAATACTTCCTGCCCTTCCAAGCTGTTTTCGAAGGCCAAAAATAATAAAGTATTGTGGCCCATGCTGTAAATTGGAAATATATTTCAAAAAGGACAAAGTAAACAGGTTTGATTTTTTGCCCCATCTGCCTCTTCATCGCAAAGATAAAATACGATTGCAAGCTGAATTTTGCCAACCAAAACAGCCAACCTAGTACAATGTAATTATAGATCAGCAACAAAACCAATGGCAAAAAGAGGGCTTGTAAAGCCAATAGCATTTTGACAACAAAGGGAAGCTTCATAGCTCCCTGCATCCATCTTTTGCGCTGTTCGAGCAATTTCGCAAAATCCGGTTGCCCCTTAGTCTGGATCAGGTTGGCAACACCCACCTGGTGAAACCCTACATACCCCTGCTTCTGAATCGCTGTAGCTATCTCAAAGTCTTCGGTCAAGGAGAACGGAATACCTTCAAAACCTCCAACGGCAGCATAGGCTTTTGTGGGGATCAGCATATTGTTGCCCATAGAAGTGACAGAAAAACCAATATCAGACAATACCTTAATCATTCCCAGAGTAAAAGTCCAATCTATATCCTGAAGAACCGAAAAGCTATCCTTATGCTCGATATAGGTGATCCCAGTGACAAACCCAGCACCTGTGTTCATGGCTGTCGTTACCATTTCTGCAGCCCAAGTCTTGGGGACGATACAGTCTGCATCGGTAAACAGCAAAAGAGACCCTGAAGCCTCTTGGATCAATTGGGACAATGCATTTGCCTTTCCATTGATTTTCTTTGAGCCATCGTTTTCGGCTACACTATAAAAAATGGCATAAGGTCGCTCTTCTACCCATGATTTCAATAACTCCGCAGTTTGGTCACTGCTATTGTCATCCCCTAAGATAACCTGAAGCTTATCCTCCGGATAGTCCAGCGCTGCCAATGCCTGCAAACAGGCAGGCAGGTTCTTGGCTTCATTTCGACAGCTGATGACTATGGAGATGGAGGGCAATTCCTCGCCTTTGGGCTTTGAATAATTCCTGAAATTTGTTTTGATCAGAATGACCAAAAACAAATTTTGGGAAAGCAGCAACATCACCCCTATGATCTCCAGCGCTATCATCTTAATATATCAGTTTCAAAACCCATATCCTGTACGAAACTTAAGTAATCCACCAGCATGTCTTCCAAAATCGCCTTTGTTTTGAGTTGGTCATGAAAGACTACCACAGAGCCATTTTGTGAATACTTGATGGTTTTCTCCAGACATTTCTTGGCTGATTGGTTTGGGTCATAATCGCCTGACAACACGTCCCACATGACGATTTCATGACCTGGCGCCAAGCGCGTGTACTGGCTTTTGGTGATCCGTCCATAAGGCGGCCTAAACAGCCTTGTGTCAACCCCCAACTGTGTTTGCAATAAATTTTGGCAATCCAGCACATCTTGGACATATAGGCCATCTGGTGTTTTATATCCATTCAGATGGTGAAAGGTATGGTTGCCCACACCATGTCCATGCTGCACTACCTGCTTGGCCAAGCCTGGATACTTCTTCACATTATCCCCCACCATAAAAAAGGTGGCCTTCATCCCAAAACTCTCCAGCTGATCCAGAACAAATTCTGTCACTCCGGGTACAGGCCCATCATCAAAAGTCAAATAGATTTTCTTCTCTGTACGCTCTTTGTGCCAAGTATAGTGCTTGAAAATTTTAGGGATCAAATTTGGGACATGATGGATGACCATAATCCTACTGGAATCTAAGACTCATCAAAGTAATATCATCCATCCTGTCTACCCCATTCGAAAACGCTTCCATTTCCCTGAAAAACTCTTTGTGAAAATCATCTGGATCTACACATAACTGGGATTTGACAAATTTCCACAATCGTTCCTCTCCATACTCTTCATCCTTATCGTTGAAATTCTCCGTCAGGCCGTCAGTGTACATGTGGATACCGAATCCTTTCAAATGCGAACGCTTTCCTATTTCCAAAAACGGCAAGCTTTCAAATGCCCCCAATATCGTAGTCCCCGCCTCCAGCAGCTCACTCCTCATCTCCCCTTCCCAACAAAGGATCGGGGGATTGTGTCCGGCATTCACATAACTCAATTCCCTGGTCTTAAAGTTGTAACACCCCAAAAAGAATGTAATAAAACGCTCTCCAGCAGTATTTTCAAAAATCGTATAGTTCAGTTGCTCTACAATCATCCTGAGATCCGAAGAACTCCGAAGCAAGGTCCTCAATGCTGCCTGAAAATTGGACATCAGCAATGCTGCCGGCATCCCTTTCCCCGAGACATCGGCAATACAGAAAAAGACTTCATCATCTGATTTCTGTATCAGATCATAATAATCCCCTCCTACCGTAGAATGCGGAATATAGGTCACTTTGGCTTTAAGCTTACCATTTTGGGGAAGATTGGCTGGAAAAAGCATCCGCTGCACGTTGGAAGCTATCTCAACTTCCCTCTTCAGTCTTTCCTGCTCCAATTGCTTTCTGGCAAACCTTTTATTCTCAAGGGCCACGACCAATATATTCGTCAATGCCTGTGTGAAATCCAAATCCAGCTCAGCTGTCTCATCTTTTTTCATCAAAAACAATATGGCAAGCATCTTTTCCTTATGATATACCGGCAAATAAGTCTCCAATTCATCAAAAGAATAGCCTTCCTCCACAACAATGTTCAGCTCACCGGTCACTTTGTTGTCATTGACTTTATCCAGGGGGATGATCTCAGGCACAGCGCCTTTTATCCCATGTGAAATGTTTTGCCTATAACCATCTTGGTCCACCACATACAGCAAAAGGGAACGGATATTCAGGTGTACCAGACAGGTAAACTTGAAGATGTTCAATAAAACTGAAGAAGTTTTATTCTCGTTGATCGCTTGGGTGATCTCCAGCAGAGCCTTCAACTCAAGTTCTTTTCGTTGGTATTTTACTGTTTCTGTAGTCAATGGTTTGCTTAGATTGAATTATGGTTCATTAGCCCCTTTTTGGTGGCAAGGTAATAATACGTTTTGCCCGACTCCTGAAGCTTGGTTTCGCCAAACACCTCCTCGTCAGGCTGAATGAGGCATTTGATAAATTCCTTGTCCAATAGAGACTGCAAGGTAGCCAAAAGCAAATCCTCTTCCCAACCAAGCATATCTTTTAAATATTCAAAGTGCTGTACAAAGTACAGCTCATCCAGTAAATCAAACTCCTCTTCTGTCATAATCGTATAGAAATATAAGCTAATTTATAGATTTTTGATTTCAGTATCATACTCAACAGGGTTTTTTCGCAGGGGAAGCATCCATTGACACTCCCTTAAAGCCAGATCCCCTGCCGTTTGATCACTGTAGGTATGTGGAGAGACAGCCCAAGGCAAGCTTCGAAGATTTTATCCCAAAAGTGATTCCCCTGATGAAGGGAACACCAAGAATCCCAAGCTTGCGACTCCACCATACTCACCTTAAAACCAATGCATCAGCCCTTCTACCCTTCCAAGATATTTTCCCAAACAAGATCCCCAAAGTTACTCCAAGCACATAAAATGGATGCAAAAGACTTGTGATTCCAAAATCAACGAAACGAAGATCCATGGAATAGAAATCGGTGACTTTCTTGAGGGAATAATATTCCCCCAAGATTTTCAATCCCCAAACGGCGATGCAGCACATCAGTCCTTCAAATCCAAATGCAAGTGGCAACCCAAAACTACTGACCCAAAACAATTGGATCAGAACCGGGGTAAAAGAAGCTACTGAATGGGGAATTGAATGGGCTTTCCATTTGGAAGCCCACCTTGCCCGTTGTGAAACAAGGGACTTCCATGAAACCATTGGTTCTGTCAGTACCATTGCTTCCTTATTATTTAAATAGACCAAAGCATCGGCACCGTAATGTCTGTAGATTTTTTTCATCAAAAACTCATCATCTCCTGACAACACATCCCTATTCCCCTCGTACCCATTGACTTCAAAAAAAGCACTTTTTCTATAGCCCATATTTGCACCACTGCACATCAAAGGCGACTGCCTATCGAAAGATATCTTGGTGACCATCAAAATACTAGCCCATTCTATCTGCTGGAATCTTTCAAAAAATGTCTCGCAATATCTGTTCATGACAGCCCCCGCCACAAACTGGACTTGGGGATCGGCAAAGGGACCGAGCATTTGATCGATCCAGTTTTGGGGCAATATACAATCGGCATCTGTAGTGAGGACTATCCCGTAAGACGCTGCCTTGACACCACATTCTATCGCTTCTTTTTTCCCTATCCCTACCGAGTCAATGATTCTATGTAGATTGTTTGAATGGATATTGTGGATCAGTTCATGGATCACCAAAACAGACCCATCCCCGCTATGGTCATCTATCCAGATGATTTCTATGCCTTCGGAATCAAGACGCTCAATTGAATCAAATATAAATGGCAAATTTCGTTTTTCATTTCTGAAAGGGACCAAGATGGTAACTTTTTGGCCTAGGTGGATTTTCCTCGATTTGGAGGAAATTTTTCCCCACTTCCCTCCAAAAAAGCAAATCACAAAAACATAAACAATCCCAATACTTAGGTAAGATATTAACATGAATTCAACTAAATTGCATCAATGAGTAAATTAGAGAAAAAAGAGGGAAAGGAAAAAATTATTCTCGGCATTGACCCGGGGACCAATGTGATGGGATACGGGCTGATTCTGATAGATGGCAAAAAATATTCTGTGATTCAGTTTGGGGTAATCCATCTAAAAAAATATGCTACACATGAGTTGAAGCTAAAAAAAATCTTCGAAAGGATCACGGGTATCATAGATGAATTTTTGCCTGACTCTATGGCTTTGGAGGCACCATTTTATGGTGAAAACGTGCAATCCATGCTCAAGTTGGGAAGGGCCCAAGGGGTCGCCATGGCGGCGGCATTGGCAAGGGAGATCCCGATAACGGAATATTCCCCTAAAAAAGTCAAGCAATCAGTGACGGGCAACGGAAATGCCTCCAAAGAGCAGGTTGCTGCGATGATCAAGACCTTGCTGCAGATAGAAGTCCCCAAATTATTGGATGCCACAGATGCTTTGGCGGTGGCATTATGCCATCATTTTCACGATGGAAGGATACAGACCAGAGGCAGAAATGCAGGCTGGAAATCGTTTCTCGAAGAAAATCCAGATAGGGTCAAAGGCCTTAAATAAAAAATTGCCTGTGATCTTACCTAATAAAAAAATATGATTATCCGCTACTTTGCCAGTAATGATGTAAGCAAACCATCATCTTGCGGATAATCGTCTACTACGCCACGGCGCACGAGTTATTGACGAGTATCCACAACT
>NZ_JBHUHR010000001.1:234994-274366 GCF_042682445.1 Belliella marina | reverse complement strand
AAACGGCAACCTACTTCACTTTTTCAATCCGCAATATCCCAATATTACTTCATAAAAAAGTTCGCACCTTCTTTTCGTAGTTCTCACCATTTAAAACCGTTTTGGCAAAGTGAGAATAGTCGAACTCAGGTTATAAAGTCACTTCTTTCCCAAGGTGCAACATTGCGGATACTCATATAAAAAAAAGCTGCCCAATTCACATTGGACAGCTTTTTTTTATATCAAATCAGGTTTTGGATTAGAAACTATATCCCAAAGAGACTTTGAAACCTCTGTTGTAAATCTTGGCATCAGAATCCTTAAACACCGGGGAAGTCCCGAAATCATAACTTCCCTGAAGGTTGATTCCTTTAGGCAAATTGTAACCCAAACCTACCACAAATCCAAGATCTGTCTTAGTAATGGCATCCGTGTCATACGAGAAGGAACTTCCAAAGAAATCACCTTCAAACTTAGAAGACATCAAAAAGGATGCTTGGGGACCACCAAAGATATTCAAACCGTCAGTAACGTAAAGCCTAAGCAACAATGGCACATCAATATAATTCAATACCGCTCTTGTATTTGCAAAATCGTCATTTTGAGTACCTTTTACGGAATAGTAAGCCCCTGGCTCCAAAGCTATCCTTGATCCCAAGAATAGGTTAGTGTAGACACCTGCATGGAATCCAGCCCTGTTTGTGTAGTCATTGTTTGAGGCATCATCGCCTCCAAAATTGAAAAAGTTGACACCACCACGAACTCCGAATCCACCAGCTGCATCACTTCTCTGTACACTCTGTGCCTGAATTTCTAATGAAAACAAGGCAATAACTGCTAATAATAAAATTGACTTTTTCATAGTAAATAATAATTGGTTATTTGCCGGAATAGATACGAAGATCATGCCAAAAAAAACAAAGACATGATTGCCTCTATTTAGCTATCCCAAAAACAACTCACCATCAACTACTTACTTTCTTATCCACATAGCTTGAATTCATGATGCCCAATGCCCCCATATATTTGAGGCTGAATTTTACCAAATCCCCTACCTTATAGTTTTTGGGATTGAGCCCCAGGTTCAGGATGATCATATCAGAACTGGCTCCCAGAATCTCGAATTCCCCATCTTCGGGGATCAGGTATTTGGGATCTACGTCCAATAAACCTATATCCAAAATGGCCCTAAAAGATGATTTACCATATAGAGATTCATCTATCTCTATCACTTCCCCCTGGGGATTTGCTGCCAATGCTCCGGAAGGCAACAAAGGCTTCTCCTGCATCTCTATGATCTCTGCATACAGCTCAAACACGTCTCCATGCATCCCTTCTATTATTTTCTCTTCAAAGAGATCTACACCAAAATACAGGGTTTCTCCAATCCTAAAGTGGTTTACCCCCTTAGGAAGCTGCTGATGGAGCATCAATGGGATCGTCACAGACGTCCCTGCGGAAACCCAAGGAATCTCAATATTGAATTTTAATTCTATGATTTGCTTATAAAGGGATAGCTGGATCAATTTGTCCGAAGAAGGCATGACGCCATTCAGACAGTTGAGGTTGGTTCCAAGCCCTACTATCTGGATGTTTGGCAGCTCGAAAATCTTCGCATAAAAATCAATCAAATGGTCTCCCATCACCCCTTCCCGTAAATCACCAGTCTCCACCATGATGATGATCTTATGCATTTTTTTCTGCTTGACTGCCTCTTCACTGATCCAGCGGATTGTGGTCAACTCACTGTTGAGACTGACATCTGCATACCTGACCATTTTCTCAATATTCCTCATGGAGGCAGGTTTGATATAGACCGTCTGGATATCTGGGTTGATTTCTTTTATCTTGGCAAGGTTGCTTATCCTTGAGTCATGGATTTCTTTCACACCCAAATCCACCAATTCCTTCAGGTAGGTACGGTTTCCACAGAAAAGCTTTGAAACCACTCCCCATGAAATATCATTCTCCTCAAACAACTCCTTTAGATAATTGAAGTTTTGCTTTAATTTCTCTCTGTGTAAATTTAAAAATGCCATTTTGTATTTATTTTGCCAACCTCATTTCTAGGTACTTATTGGTGAAACCAAGGCTTTCATATAATTTTCTCGCAGGGTTATCCGGTTCTACATGCAATGCAATGTTCCCATTTGCCATATCTATTGCCGTCTTCATCAATTTCTTGCCTACACCTTTCCCCCGTTGGGAAGCGTCTACAGCTATATATACCAGGATATTCTCAGGAATATACCCAGACATCCCAGTTCTGTTCATGATGACGGCTCCGACCATTTTGCCTTCTTCCCTGGCCATCACGGTAAATCCACCCTTGTCTACAGCTTGATCCAACGCATAGTCCAAACATTTCATAATATCTGCATGCGGATCTCCATATTGCTCCAAATGGGTGAACAAGAAGTCTGCAATTTCTTTTTTTTGTAAATAGGTCGCATGATCGATTGCTGAAAGTGTTTCTATATTTATCATTTTTTATAATTTTATTTCGAAAATTTCATTTTTTTGACTTTATATATAAGCAAAAATATTGCTAAAGAAGATAAAACACCGAAAAAGTTCGGGTCTAGCTCTAAAGGCATGGTGATTCCCGCCAAGCCCAAACCTCCTGTCACAGAACCTCCCACGAGCATCGCCCCAAGGGCTGCATCAGGATCTTTCATATCTGTGAACAAGCCAAACAGGACCGGAATCAAAAGCCCAGACACCATAAAAGCATAGGAATATAACATCAGCTCCAGCACATTTGTCATCTGTAAAGCAACAAATAGGGCTATGCCACCCAATGCAAGGGTGAATAATTGAGAATACCTGATCTGCAATTTCTCACTTTTATTGCCTAGCCATTTCCCGAAAATATCAGTGCTCAAATTGCCAGAGGCAGCCATCAGACAAGAATCAGCCGTCGACAATACTGCCGAAAAATAAGCTGCCATCATCAAGCCCAACAGGCCCGAAGGCAGGATGGTCCTCAGCAATATCGGCAAGCCCATTTCTGGATCCAGGGTTTCCAAATCAAAGATCAACAGCCCCTGCTCGAACGCCACGCGTGACAACAAGCCAAGAGAAACACCCATAAATGCCATAATGGGCCATTCAAATAACCCTGCGATGAACCATGCCTTCTTGGCAGAAGCCGTATCTCTACTCGCAAAGATCCGCTGATACAATGTCATCCCTATAAACCAGATTGGTAGGATCGTAATCCCCCAATTTGCAAAATCCTGCCACCTCAAATTGGTCAAAGTAAAAAACTCATCCGGTAAAGTGCCTCGAATCACTTCCCAGCCACCTACATGGAAATAGGCTATGGGCAAACCAATAAAAATAAATCCCAGCATCAAAATGATCCATTGTACTGTATCTGTATAGATCACTGCCTTCAACCCACCCAATACGGTATAAATAACGGCTATAGCCCCCATGATCCATAAAGCTGTCCCTATATCCAATTCCTCAAATGTTCCTGAAGCGAGCTTGGCACCAGCCAGAAGCTGTGATGATGTGAATCCCAAATAGCCAACCAAACAGATAACGGCGGCTACGACTCCTACTTTTTTGTCAAAAAGATATTTGAAGATTTGGGGAAAAGTATAAAATCCAGCAAAAGCCTTGTCCTGCTTGACGCGTGGGATCAAAAAAACTGCTGCAAGCCAGGCTCCCAGCAAACCAGTAAAAAGCATCCAACTCCCGGAAAGGCCCATCATAAACCCTAAGCCTCCAAGCCCTACGGAAAACCCACCACCTACATCGGTGGCTACTACCGAAAGCCCTATGTGCCAACTTCCTATATCCCTTCCTCCAACATAATAATCATCTTGATTCTTATTCTTACGCATGAAGTAGTATCCTACTCCCAGCATAATCAACATGTACCCGACAAATATGCCTAGGTCTATGTAATGCATCTATTCCCTTTCTTCTAGATTAACAATTATTTATTTAATGGTAATTTTCAAAGATACAGATATTTGAATTAGTCTAAAAGACAGAATTGATCTAATTTAAACAATACATGAATATTGAAAAATAAGATTCATATAGTTATAAAAAACAAAAAGAGCCGGACGAACCAGCTCTTTTTATTGGATTGAATAAATTATTTTTTTTCTCAAAAGCAACTTAGACATTGTCACTGCTCAGAACAGCCGAGAAATACTCTCTGTTCATACGGGCAATGTTGGTTATACTGATCCCTTTCGGACATTCAGCCTCACAAGCACCAGTATTGGTACAGGCGCCGAATCCTTCAGCATCCATTTGCGCTACCATTTTTTCCGCCCTCACTTTTCTTTCTACCTGTCCCTGTGGCAATAATGCCAACTGGGAAATTTTGGCAGATGTAAACAGCATGGCAGAGGCATTCTTACAAGCTGCCACGCATGCACCACAACCTATACATTCCGCTGCATCCATTGCCAAATCAGCGATTGACTTTGGAATCGGAATCTCATTGGCATCCGGCACACCGCCTGTGTTCACAGACACATAGCCACCAGCCTGGATAATCCTATCAAATGCACCCCTGTCGACTACCAAATCTTTCAAAACAGGGAAAGACTTTGCTCTCCATGGTTCGATTGTAATCACATCCCCATCCTTAAACGACCTCATGTGCAACTGACAAGTTGTAGTTTGCTGAGGACCGTGTGGTTTCCCATCGATATATAAGGAACACATCCCGCATATCCCTTCTCTACAATCATGATCAAAATGAACTGGGTCTTCACCTTTGGTGGACAATTGTTCATTCAGCACATCCAGCATTTCCAAGAAAGACATATCTTCCGAAATGTCAGAAATTTTATATTCCTTCAATCCACCTTTGTCGGTGTTGTTTTTCTGTCTCCAGATTTTTAAGGTTAAATTCATAGCTCTGATGAGTTTAATGCTTTTTTTAAAATTACTTGTAACTTCTTTGGGTCAACTTCACATTCTCGAATACAAGAGGCTCTTTATTCAATTCTTCCTCAAGATCTTCACCCAAGTACTTCCATGCAGAAACAAACGCAAAGTTTTCATCATCCCTGAGTGCCTCCCCTTCTGGAGTTTGATACTCCTCACGGAAATGACCTCCACAAGATTCATTTCTATTCAATGCGTCATCCACCATCAATTCTCCCAGTTCTATAAAGTCAGCTACTCTATTCGCTTTTTCCAACGACTGGTTCAATTCTTCGTTTGCACCCAATACGTTCACATTGGTCCAAAATTCCTTTTTCAATTCCTTGATCATGGCTTTGGCTTTGGTCAAGCCTTCGGCTGTCCTCGCCATACCACAATATTCCCACATGATTTTCCCCAACTTCTTGTGGTAGAAATCCACTGTTTTGTCTCCTTTGATTCCCAATAGCTTCTGCAACCTATCAGACACTTCTTTTTCGGCTTTCTTGAATTCAGGATGCTCAGCTGATATCCTATCAATAGGATTCTGTGCCAAATAATCCCCAATAGTGTAAGGGATCACAAAATATCCATCTGCCAAACCCTGCATCAATGCAGATGCACCAAGCCTGTTTGCCCCATGGTCAGAGAAATTAGCTTCTCCCAATGCATAAAGTCCAGGGATAGTCGTCATCAAGTTGTAATCAACCCAAAGGCCTCCCATGGTATAGTGCACCGCAGGGTATATCATCATCGGTACTTGATATGGATTATCTCCGGTAATCTGCTGGTACATATCAAACAGGTTGCCGTACTTTGCCCTTATCGTCGCTTCCCCATCTCTTTTGATAGCATCCCTGAAATCCAAAAATACAGCCTCTCCTGTTTCATTCACCCCTCTGCCTTCATCACACACATATTTGGCATTTCTGGAAGCCACATCACGGGGAACCAAGTTACCGAATGAAGGATATTTTCTCTCCAAATAGTAATCCCTGTCCTCTTCTTTGATATCATTTACTTTGATCAGGCCTTTTCTCAATTTTTCGGCAGTCTCCACTGTAGCAGGAACCCATACCCTTCCATCATTTCTTAGGGATTCAGACATCAAAGTCAACTTTGACTGATGGTCTCCCGAGACAGGGATACATGTTGGGTGGATCTGCGTGAAGGAAGGGTTTGCAAAGAATGCCCCTTTCTTGTGCGCTCTCCAAGCCGCGGTCACATTAGACCCCATTGCATTGGTAGAGAGGAAAAATACGTTTCCATAACCACCAGTACACAACAATACCGCATGGGCACTGTGAGATTCGATAGCTCCTGTGATCAGGTTTCTGGTAACAATACCCCTTGCTTTCCCATCGATCATGACGACGTCCATCATCTCTGTTCTTGGATAAAGCTTCACTTTTCCGTTGGCTACCTGTCTGCTCAATGCAGAATAAGCGCCCAAAAGCAATTGCTGACCTGTCTGTCCTTTTGCATAGAAGGTTCGTGATACTTGCGCCCCACCAAATGACCTGTTGGCCAACAATCCACCATATTCCCTTGCAAATGGCACCCCTTGGGCTACACACTGGTCAATAATATTGACAGAAACCTGTGCTAGACGGTGAACATTGCCTTCTCTTGCCCTATAATCTCCACCTTTGATGGTATCATAAAACAATCTGTAAACAGAATCACCATCATTCTGGTAGTTTTTGGCGGCATTGATACCACCTTGTGCTGCGATGGAATGTGCCCTTCTGGGACTGTCTTGGAAGCAGAACGCTTTTACATTGTAGCCAAGCTCAGCCAAAGAAGCTGCTGCAGATGCTCCCGCAAGTCCAGTACCTACTACAATTACATCATATTTTCTTTTGTTGGCCGGGTTGACCAACTTTACATTAAATTTATGTTTGGTCCATTTTTCTGCCAATGGCCCTTCAGGTATTTTAGAATCAAGTATCATCGATTTGTTGATTTTAATTTCATTAATCAATTAACAATATTTTGGCTACTGGTTTTGAAAAAACATCACCAAGGGGATCAATGCAAACAATGCAGGGACCAAGATCGAAAACACCAAACCGACTTTTCTGATCAGCGGTGAATATTTGACATGATTCAAGCCCAAGGTCTGGAATGCACTAGCAAAACCATGTGATAAATGGAAAGCCAAAAATCCCATACTCAAAACATAAAATGCAACGTAGAAAATATTGCTGTAAGCTGCAGATACAATCGCATAGACGTCTTTGAAGTCTACCCCATCATAGCTTGCCATTGGCATTGTGCCAAATTTGACTTCGTAATAGAACCCTTTGAGGTGGACTAAAATAAATATCAAAAGGAGAGTCCCCAGTATCCCCATGTTCCTTGAAGCCCAAGCACTGTTGGTGGACGCTTTGGTCACAGCATAATCTATAGGCCTTGACTTTTTGTTATGCTTAGTCAATAAGATCGAATAGATTACGTGTATCAATATAAAGGCAAAATTGCCAATTGACACCGCTTTGATCAATGGATTACTGGCCATGTTGGCCGCATATTTGTTGAATGCTTCTCCACCATCGGGAAGTAATAACTGAAGATTCCCCGCCAAATGTACCACCAAGAATAAAATCAGGAATAATCCAGTGAGAGCCATCAATAATTTTCGGCCCAGAGTGCTGCTTAAGGTCTTAGATACCCAACTCATATTTTTAAATTAAATGTAGAATGTTTACAGATTATACTTTGGGGTCAAATTTACATTCGGAAAGCTTAGCAAACAATCAAAGCCTAATCGTTTAAACTTATTTTAAAACGTTCTAAATAACCCTCCAAAACAACATTGTAAGCCTAGATTTTGACGTAATATTAACCAAGTGAGTAATTTTATTGTTTGAATAAATGATAATAATTTCTCCTTCCTTTAGTTATTTTCGTATATCTTGTAATTGTTAAGTCAGACATCCATGAAAATCAGATATTTACTTTTATTAGCCATTTCTCTTTTAGTCGTAAATATTCATCAGGCTCTTGCGACACATATACGAGCTGGTGAAATAATCGCAGAGAGAGTTTCCACCCAAACCCTTACCTACCGGATAACAGTCGTAGGTTACACAGATACGCGATCCAATGTGATCTTCGGCCCAGGCACCATCAACTTTGGTGATGGTAGGGAAGTAGCTCTCAATACCGAGAGTGATATCGTATTGGTAGAGCCTTTGGGGAATCAGATCGAAAAAAACACTTTCGTAGTCACCCACACTTACCAAGGTCCTGGGCAATACACCATCCGATTCAAGGAATTCAACAGAAATGACAATACCCTCAACATGGCCCAGTCCGTGGACACACCTTTTTATGTGGAAACGATGATTCGGATAGATCCTTTTCTGGGGGTAAACAACTCACCTGTACTGACTATACCACCAGTAGACAATGGTGGGGTAAACATCAGGTATATACACAATCCCGGTGCCTATGATCCCGACGGGGACAGTTTGGCTTATGTCATGGACATCCCAAAG
Organism: Belliella marina; assembly: GCF_042682445.1. Taxonomy (NCBI): domain Bacteria; kingdom Pseudomonadati; phylum Bacteroidota; class Cytophagia; order Cytophagales; family Cyclobacteriaceae; genus Belliella; species Belliella marina. Next base: position 265,985 of record NZ_JBHUHR010000001.1, on the reverse strand, counting down.
CAGGATTTCCAAAGGACTGTAAACAACTATAGGAGTCCGGCAAGTTCGGAATTCAGCTTCAACAGGGAAGATGGAGGCACTCCCCCATTCCTGACCCTAGACCCTGTAACCGGTGATTTGGTATGGGATGCGCCGGGTTTGGCAGGACAATTCAATGTCGCTTTTAGAATAGAAGAATACAGGAAGATTGATGGGGAGTTTAGGCTGATTGGCTATGTGGTTCGTGACATGCAGATCATTATAGAGAACACCAACAACCAGCGCCCTGAACTGGTCATGCCGGAAGACCTCTGCGTAGTGGCAGGTACCAATATAGAAGAGATCATCCAAGGCAGTGATCCTGATGGGGATCAGATCAAAATAGAAGTATTTGGCGGTCCTATGGAAATTTTGACGTCCAAAGCAACTTATTCCCCAGAATCCGTATTCCAGCCCAGCCCAGGCATCGTCAACTTCAATTGGCAGACGGTCTGCAACCATGTACAGGAAACCCCATACCAGGTAAGGGTTAGGATCACAGATCGTCCGAGCTCCGGGCCGGCATTGGTAGACATCAAAACTTGGAACATCAGGGTAATCGGGCCACCTCCAATCATAGACGATATAGAACAGCAAGCCGGCAGAACTGTAGAATTGAATTGGGATCCCTATTCATGCGCCAATTCAGCTGAGACGATGCAGATATGGAGAAGGCTCAACAGTGATCCTTACGAACCTGATTCTTGTGAGACGGGAGTCAGGGCCGGTTATGAATTGATCGGCACGACAGACATGTCGACGACAAGTTTCATAGATAACAACAACGATGCAGGCTTAGCTCCAGGTAACACCTACTGTTACCGCTTGGTTGCGGCATTTCCTGCACCTAGATTGGGGGAAAGCATTCCCTCAGAAGAATTTTGTGTGACAATAGATGTCGATGTTCCGCTGATCACCAATGTAAGTGTGGAAGAAACGGACGAGCAGAACGGTGAGATTTTCATCAAATGGACACCTCCATACGATATTGATTCGGAACAATTCCCTGGTCCATTCACCTATGAACTGATCAGGAGCGAAGGGTTTACTGGAAATCAGGGTCGAGTTTCGATTGCCTCCACTACGGACACCTTGTTTACAGATACTGGCCTGAACACCCAAAATCTTGTCTACAATTATAAAGTAATCTTAAAGGAGCAAAATACCACCATAGACAGTTCCACTATCGCATCATCTGTAAGGATAGACCCAGTGATCATCAATGAGGCCATCGAATTAAATTGGACATTCAATGTACCATGGAATAATGCAGTCGGCCAATTTAGGCATGAAGTATACAGAAACAGGACTGATTCAGATGCGCAGGATACTGAAAACTTCACCCTGATAGCTGAAGTAGACGTCACAAGCAATGGATTCACCTATTTTGACGATGGGAGCCACAATGGTGTACCACTTCGAAAAGAAATCGAATATTGCTACTATGTGGTGACCAAGGGATCCTACAATGTGGATCTATTGACCTATCCTTTGGAAAACAAAAGCCAGATCACCTGTGCAAGACCTGATGACAACAGCCTTCCCTGTCCACCTGTCTTGACTTTTGAGGGACCTGATTGCGCTTCCTATCTGGAGGACAAAGCCTGTGGGTTCAATTCCTATGTACATGATTTGAGTTGGGAGCCTGATTTCTCTGGAGATTGTGATGATGAACTGAGCAGTTACAGACTATATTTCAGCCCTGAGGGTGAAGAAGGTAATTTCACCTTGGTGGAAACATACTCCGCACTGAACAGCACAGCTAGAATCACAAATTTGCCTGACTTCAAAGGATGCTATTACATTACAGCAGTAGATAGGTCCGGGAATGAAAGTGAGCCAAGCAACATTGTATGTGTGGACAATTGCCCAAATTACGAACTTCCAAATGCATTTACCCCCAATGGAGATGGGATCAATGAGACATTCATGGCATTTGACAATCCATTCCCGAAATGCCCCAGATTCGTCGAAGGGGTTGAAATATTTATAGTAAACAGATGGGGGACAGAAGTATTTAGCTATAACAGCTTCACTGCCAATGAATCTGACATATACATCAGGTGGGATGGGACAGACAAGAACGGTAAGGAGCTTCCCGCAGGCACTTATTTCTACAGTGCTGTAATCAGGTTTGACACGCTAGACCCTGCCCTGAGAGAACAAAAACGAAAAGGTACAGTTCAAATTATTAGATGAGAATTCAAGACAAATACAGTATAGTCCTATTTGATGGAGTTTGTAACCTCTGCAACAACGCAATTGATTTCATTATCAGAAATGACAAAAACGATAATTTTAAAGTAGGTGCGCTCCAGGATGAAGCTGTCAAAAAGATTCTCTCTGATTATACCATAGACGAAGAATACTTGGACTCCCTTGTCTTGATCCAAGGTGATGAGGTATATTACAAAAGCACCGCTGCCCTCAAGATCGGCAAGGAATTAGGTGGGTTTTGGAAACTGTTTTATGTGGGGATGATTTTGCCCAGATCCCTACGGGATTCTATATATGACTGGGTGGCTAAGAACAGGTACAAATGGTACGGAAAAAAGGAAACCTGTAGGTTGCCTACAGCGGAAGAAAAAGCAAAATTCCTGTAAAAATTAAATATACAACGATAAACCAATCAAATCAATGGACATTTCAAAAGTATTTGAGAACAACGAAAAGTGGATTGAAAGCAAACTTGAAAAAGACCCTAATTATTTCAAAGAATTGGCAAAAGGCCAAAATCCAGACATATTGTATGTTGGATGTTCGGACAGCAGGGTGACCGCAGAGGATTTGATGGGGGTACAGCCAGGGGATGTTTTTGTACATAGGAACATTGCCAATATGGTGATCAGCATAGATCTCAATGTCATGTCTGTGTTGAATTATGCGGTAGACAACCTGAAAGTCGACCATGTAGTGATTTGTGGGCATTATGAATGTGGTGGTGTAAAAGCCGCTATGAATGCTGCAGATTTGGGAATATTGAACCCTTGGCTGAGAAACATCAGGGATGTATATAGAATCCACAGGGAAGAACTCAATTCGATTGCCGACGAATCAGCAAGATACAACAGGCTCGTAGAACTGAATGTACAAGAACAATGTGTGAATCTCCTAAAAACTGCAGTAGTTCAGAAAGCTGTCAGGTCTAGGGGAATGAAAGTCCATGGTTGGGTATTTGATGTTTCCAAAGGAAAGCTGATCGATTTAAACTTGGACATCGATCACATCCTGGATGAAATCACAGAAATTTATGATTTGGGAGTTTAAGATTTGCAATAAAATAGAATCGTTATAGTCAACTAATTAGTAAACAGAACCAAAAATGAAAAAAGCATATGTTTTCCCAGGCCAGGGGGCTCAATTTTCGGGCATGGGAAAAGATCTTTATGAAAGCAGTGACCTGGCAAAGGAACTTTTTGAAAAGGCGAATGAAGTACTTGGATTTAGGATAACCGACATTATGTTTGGAGGAAGTGATGAAGAGCTTAAACAGACCAAAGTCACCCAGCCTGCGATATTCATCCATTCAGTCGTATTGGCAAAAACGTCCCCAGACTTTAAGCCAGACATGGTTGCCGGTCACTCATTGGGAGAGTTTTCCGCATTGGTGGCCAATGGCACCCTCGCATTCGAAGATGGCCTTAAATTGGTCTACCAAAGAGCATTGGCTATGCAGGAAGCATGTGAAATCAACCCTTCCGGCATGGCGGCGATTTTGGGATTGGAAGACAAGATAGTCGAGGAGATCTGTCAGTCTATCGAAGGTGAAATCGTGGTGGCGGCAAATTACAACTGCCCGGGACAATTGGTCATCTCAGGGTCAAACAAAGGAATAGAAATAGCCTGCGAAAAAATGAAGGAGGCTGGCGCAAAAAGGGCATTGCCACTTCCTGTTGGTGGTGCATTCCATTCCCCACTGATGGAGCCTGCCAGGGAAAAACTGGAAGCAGCAATAGAAAACACAGTTTTCAACAAGCCATCTTGCCCTGTTTACCAAAACGTGAGTACTGTGGGAGTCAATGATGTGAAAGCCATAAAAGACAATCTTATCGCCCAACTTACAGCCCCAGTAAAATGGACCCAATCCATCCAGCAAATGGTTGCTGACGGCGCTTCTGAATTCGTAGAATGTGGCCCCGGGAAAGTCCTTCAAGGTTTGGTTAAAAAAATCCACCGGGAAGCTGAGGTTTCCAGCATTTAATCCAAAAAGCCCATTCATTTGGGCTTTTTTTATTCAAACCTAAGTACTTTACTATCGTCCCCACATTTTTCCAACAATTCCCTATTGGTAACATGAAACTGTGGATGGACAAAATCCGGAATGACCTCCACCAAAGGAACCAATACAAAACGACGTTTGGAAAGATATGGATGAGGCACTTTCAATTGGGCTTTTTCGATGATTTCATCCGCATAGTAGAGAATATCTATATCCATCGTCCTATTTCCCCACTTTATTTCCCTTTCCCTCCCAAGCTTATCCTCAATTCCCAAAGCGATGTCCAAAACCTGATCAGCTTCAAGACTTGTATCAAACGACAAAACCTGATTTAAATAATCTCCCTCCGATTGCTCCCCCCAAGCCTGTGTTTCATAGATAGAAGAAGCCACTTTCACTTTCCCTAAGCTTTGTTCAAGCATTGATTTTGCTTCAGAAATCAATGCTTTCCTATCTCCCCTATTGCCACCTATGATCAAAATTACCTGCTTCATTTTTCATTTATTCATTTGAAGGTTCAACAATAAAGAAAAAAGCGGTATTTTAGGAACTTAAAATAAAATAAATATGAAATTTCTAGGAAACGTTTTAGCCGTAATCATTGGGCTCTTGATATTTTCGGTGATGAGTTTTTTCATCATTGCAGGTATTGTGGCAATTGCCGCATCTTCTGATAGTGAAGTGGAAATCAAAGAAAATACAGTACTTGTACTCAATCTGGAAGGCAGGACCATCGTAGAAAGAACAAGTGAAGATCAATTCGATTTTAGTTCTCTCCCTGGGTTTGGGGGTGTTGCAAACGTAGGGTTGCTAAACCTGAAAAAAGCCATCTCCACGGCAGCCAAAAACGATAATGTCAAAGGTATTTACTTGAAAGCTGGGATGGTATTCGCCGGACAAGCCATGCTTCAAGAGTTGCGTGAAGAATTGAAAACCTTCAAAGAATCCGGAAAATTCATCGTTTCCTACAGCGAAATCTACACAGAAGGTGGGTACTTCCTAAGCTCCGCTGCGGATGAAATTTACCTTAACCCACTGGGAGGCTTGGAATTCAACGGATTCTCATCCGAAATCATCTTCTTCAAAGGTCTCTTTGAGAAGTTGGAAATCGAACCGGTTATTTTTAGGGTTGGGGAATTCAAGAGTGCCGTCGAGCCATTTTTGCTGGATAAGATGAGTGATGAAAATAGACTACAGACTTCTGTATTTTTAAATGACCTGAATGATTTTGCAATTTCGAAGGTTGCCGAAAGCAGGGGATTGCCTTATGAGCAAGTCCACGAAATAAACAACGAGATGCTCGTACGTAAAAATGCAGATGCGTTGGAACTGAAATTAGTCGATGGATTGTGGTATGAAGATCAGGTAACTGATTTGATAAAGGAAAAACTTGGCTTGGAAGAGGACAAAGACATCAAAACCATCAATGTCACTACGATCAACAAATCTTCCAAGAGCAAAAACAAGCTGTCCAAAAATAAAATAGCTGTCATCGTTGCGCAAGGGGATATTGTCAGCGGTACGGGAGAAGGGGTGATTGCCTCGGAGTCTTTTGTCAAAGAAGTGAACAGGGCAAAAAAAGACGAAAATGTGAAAGCCATCGTGGTAAGGGTAAATTCTCCAGGTGGATCAGCATTGGCATCAGAGGTGATGTGGAGAGCATTGTCAGAGGCAAAAAAGGAAAAACCAGTCATCGCTTCCATGGGTGAGTATGCCGCCTCTGGGGGTTATTACATCTCCGCACCCGCAGACACCATCGTAGCACAACCCAACACCATCACTGGCTCTATCGGTATTTTTGGCCTATGGTTCAATGCCGAAGGATTGATGAAAAACAAACTGGGCTTGACTACTGACGTAGTAAAAACCGGGGAGTTGTCAGATTTCTTGAGCTTCTCTAGAAAGTTGACGGATTTGGAAAAATCAATCTATCAAAGCACCGTAGAAGATGGCTATGACACATTCATATCCCGGGTATCCGAAGGTAGAAACATGAGCAAAGAAGAAGTACTTGCAGTCGCTTCCGGAAGAGTATGGTCTGGGATCCAGGCAAAAGAAAATGGTTTGGTGGATGTGCTGGGCAACTTGGAAGACGCCATAGAAATCGCAGCAAAAAAAGTAGGTGTAGAAGATGATTATAGGATTGTCTATTTCCCTCAAGAAAAACCGTTTATTGAAAAGTTATTGGCTGATTTGACGAATGATGTGCAGACCAGGTATATGCAATATAAGCTTGGGGAATTCTATCCAGCTTATGCCCAGATAGAAAGAATCAAAAAATACCAAGGCTTGATGCTAAGAATGCCTTATGATATAATTGTCGAATAATAAGGAGTAAAAGGAGGAGCAAAATGCTCCTCCTTTTACTTAATTTTCAGAATATTGCTTCAGGTTTACTGCAGCAACACTTTCCATGCATCTTCAATATTGCCAGAGTCCAGCAGGGATTTCGCATGGGTATGCAAATTGAACAGGAGACTTTCTTTGTCATTCTGAAACCTGATTTTCATTTCCTCTATCTCCGGTCTATTGCCATACTCCCAGACATCATCGTCTGATGGCAATTTTTCAATATTCGCAAGCCTTCCCAAATTATTGCCTGTCAAGACAATGCTGTTTTTCACGAACTCCGGAAGCTGATCTACACCAATCCCTTTATTTCTGATGGGTTTTGGGATTTCAAACAATGAGTCCCTAGTGACCCTACAATACCAGTTGCCCCCCATCCTGGCCACAGCATCAAACTTCAGTGGATCAATGGTCCCATTGGAATCCAACACCCTCTCCGCGATATGTGCCATCACCACTTCACAAATAATCAGGTTTCCTGCCCCTCCCTGATCACCAAGGGAAATGATATCCTTAACCAAACATTCGAATGATGCTGGGGCTTCTTTCACCCTAGGTGGCTTTACCTTCATCGAATCCAATTGTGTCAAGCCTGCTTTCACAAATTCATTTACCCCTTTTTCATACTCCGTACTTGCCAAAGACATCTGTTCTACCAATGAAAAATCAACGATATTGATCACAACCTCCTTTACTTGATGGACATTTTCCAAGGTATGTTTCGTGCTGTTGTCCCGAACCCTTCGGGACGGGGAGAATACCAATATCGGTGGATTAGAACTAAATACATTAAAATAACTAAAAGGGCTCAAATTCACATTCCCATCCACATCGATGGTACTCGCAAAAGCTATTGGCCGGGGAGCGATTGCCCCTTGCAAATATGCTTGAAACTCAGCCGCTGAAATTGAATTGGGATCGATGGTCATTTTTTTAAAGTTCTTTTGTTATTTCTTCTTAAATTTAAAAGTAATAAAGAAAACTGAATCTATTCATCAATCCACCCAAACTTATGAAATTCAAAACTGCATTGGTTTTATCTTTATTCTTAGCCATAAGCAATTTTTCCATAGCCCAAAATTATAATTTTGCGACTTACAACATCAGGTTTGACAACCCGAATGATCTGGGCAATCTCTGGAAAGACAGGTCCGTCCATCTATTCAACCTGATCAAATTCCATCAAATGGACATCATCGGCACCCAAGAAGGATTGAAGAACCAATTGGAAGATATCAGTGGATCACTGGGCTTTCCTTATATAGGGTTGAGTAGAGAAGAAGGGGGCGAAAAGGGAGAGTTTTCCGCCATATTTTATAATCCGAAAAAATTCCAACTCCTAGAAGACAATACGTTTTGGCTGTCCACAACACCCCAAATCCCATCCAAAGGTTGGGATGCTTCCCTCAACAGGGTTTGTACCTACGGAAAATTCAAAGATGCAGGTGGACAGGAGTTCTATGTATTCAACATCCATTACGACCATGTTGGACAAAATGCAAGGGAAGAAAGCAGTAAATTGGTCTTGCAAAAGATCGCAAACATCAATACCGGTAATTTGCCCGTAATCTTTATGGGAGATTTTAACATTGACAGCAAAAACCCGGCCTACCAAGCAATCGTCAACTCTGATTTTGAAGATAGTAGAGACACAAGCGTCATCCCCCCATATGGATCAATGGGGACATTCAATGGATTCAATTGGGGCAATACCCCAGAGAATATTATTGATCATATTTTTGTGAATCAGGGGGTGACTGTACACCGTTATGGGATTTTGACTGACAATTACGGAAAGAAGTATCCATCAGACCATTTTCCTGTACTTGTAGAGGTTTCATTTGAGTAGTTCTCCAGAACAGTCTCACCAAGCCCCATTCCCAGTCAGGTTCTTCTCCCTAAAGGCTAACAGCCACAGACAGTTCCAATTCAATCTCTTGGGACAAAATTTCTGCTATTTCATCTTTCACCCTATTCAGATCATCCAAGTCCAATGGGGACTCGGAGACTACTGTTGCCGACAGTTTCAATGGGGCAACTTTGATGACTTTTACGTCCCGCAACACGCCACCTTTGATCTCTTTTCCACTCAGGCTTTGGATGATTTTGTTTTCTTTGACCATTTTGGAAAAACCGAATGCCAATGGGGCAGATATGAGAATCACGAAAAACAATGAGATGGTCAATCCTTTTTTTGCAAGCTTGAAAGGACTGAAACCCAAGAATAAAAACGTAAGGGCTGCCGCCAAAACCATCCCTGCCAAGTTGGTCCCCAACAGCAACAATGCTCCCCAAAAGACCGACCAATCTCCCCAGCCCAATCCGACTCCGGAAACCGCCAAAGGAGGGACTAGGGCCACAGCAATCGCTACGCCTGCCAATGTTTTGGCTACTTCTTTTTTTGCATGGGCATATGCTCCGGCTACCCCTGAGGCGGCCGCTACCCCTAGATCCAACAAATTTGGGCGGATTCTTGCCAAGATCTCGCTATTCATTGTATTCAATGGTGTAAACCATGTGATCAACACTGCAAATAGATACCCAACCCCAAGCCCGAAGCCGATGGTTTTGATACTTTCACTGATCAGCTTATTGTCCTGACGCAATACTCCCATGGCCAATGAAATGATCGGTGACATCAAAGGAGCCAAGATCATAGCCCCGATTATCACAGGGGAAGAATCTCCAAACAATCCAAAAGTGGCAATGATCGTAGACAAAGCCATCAAGACAAGATAGGTAGATTTCAACTTTGCATTCTCTCTCAGAATGGTAAACAGCCACTTAAACTCCTCGGTTGAAGCATGGTTGGTGAATGGCAAAAACCTCTCCAAGAGCTCATTCTTCAGTTCCCCCAAGGGTAAGTTTTGGATCTTGAAAACCTTGCTCTTTTTCACTTTGGCGTCCATTTTCAGGGATTTACCTGGCACGATAGACAAGGCATTTGCGACTACTTCCAATTCAATAGACTTGGCTGACATCAAAACTTCATCAATGGCAAAATTGATTGGTTGGCTACTGCTGATTTCAACCTTGTCTGTTTTTATATGTGCGACATAATCTGGAAGCCTGTTTCTTTTTGAGGATTTGAAAATACTGAAAAACCCAAACTTTATGATCTCCCAAATACTACTCGGTGCAAGGATAAGGCAATGCATCAACCCATCATTGGCATAGGAACCTTCAATGATTCTTCTGGAAAGAATAGAGCTTTGGCCATGTTGGACAACCACCATTCCCAGTGCTGCGGTCTCAATTGGTTTTTCCTTGAACTCACCAGCTTCATTGTTCCAATTTATATTGTAGGGATGTAGCTTGACCCTTCGAAATGAATTCAAGAACCGCTTGATTCTCAATGTTGATTTCGAGAAAAAATTTTTACCCCCATTGATAGCGTACAATAGGCTAAAGGAATTGCCAATCATCAGCTTATTCAAGACGGGCCATCCATTGGCCAAAAGCACATCTACCTCAAAAACTTCCTCTGTAGTCAAAATATTCTCAACCGCAACTTCAAGCTTTGAGGATACCCCAAACCCCTGCCTTGCTTCGACCATCTTGGGGTGGGGCAAAAACCCTATCTTCCAGTGCTTCTCAATGATCACATCAAAAAGCTCCCGCAACTGCTCATCTGACAAATAGGTGACAATGAAATCATTTTCCGAAAACCCATGATTCTTGTGATCCTTGTAAGGAATTGTGATTTTGACATTGTTGCCCAATAGTGGCAGAATCTTTTCTTCCAAAGCATCCACCTGACTTTCATCATAAATAAGCGTAATAGATTTCATAATCTTCCAAAAAAAGAGAAAGGTTGAATGATCAACCTTCCGTTAATTTATTTAAAATTTCAATTGCCGCCTTTGGCAAAACCGTACCTGGACCAAAAACTGCGGAAACCCCAGCCTCAAACAGAAAATCATAATCCCTGGGTGGGATCACCCCTCCTGCAATGACCATGATATCATCTCTCCCCAATTTTTTCAATTCTGCGATAAGCGCTGGCACCAATGTCTTGTGTCCTGCAGCCAAAGATGATGCACCTACAATATGGACATCATTTTCTACAGCCTGTTGAGCCACTTCTTCGGGTGTCTGGAACAATGGTCCTATATCCACATCAAAACCTAAATCGGCAAAGCCTGTAGCGATCACCTTTGCACCACGGTCGTGGCCATCCTGCCCCATTTTCGCAACCATTATCCTCGGTCTCCGACCTTCCAGTTTTGCGAATTCATCTGCCAATTCCTTGGCTTTGATAAAACTCTCATCCTGCTTGGCTTCACCGGAATAAATCCCGGAGATTGACTTGATTGTAGCTTTATGTCTTCCAAATGCTGCTTCCATTGCATCAGATATTTCTCCTAAGGTAGCTCTTTTTCTGGCGGCATCCACTGCCAATTCGAGTAAATTCCCCTCTCCCGTTTTTGCGGAATTTGTGATTGCCAACAAAGCTGCTTTTACATCTTCCTGGTTCCTTTCATCCTTCAACTTCTCCAACCTGGCAATCTGGGACTTCCTAACCGAATCATTGTCCACTTCCCTGATATCAAAATCCGATTTCTCTGATGTCTGATACCTATTTACACCGACGATGACATCTCTACCACTATCTATTCTCGCCTGTTTTCTTGCCGCTGCTTCCTCTATCCGCATTTTGGGGATGCCTGCCTCGATTGCCTTGGCCATCCCTCCCAGCGCCTCCACTTCCTCTATCAGCCCCCATGCACTCTTCACCAACTGGTCTGTCAAATACTCAACATAATAAGATCCTCCCCAGGGATCTACCACCCTCGTGATTTCAGTTTCATCTTGTAGGTACAGCTGAGTGTTCCTGGCGATTCTTGCAGAAAAATCAGTCGGTAGGGCTATTGCTTCGTCAAATGAATTGGTATGCAAAGATTGGGTATGCCCAAGTGCCGCCGCCAGTGCTTCCACTGCGGTTCTGGCTACATTGTTCATCGCATCCTGCTCTGTAAGTGACCAGCCACTTGTCTGGCAATGCGTCCTCAATGCCAGTGACTTGTCATTTTTTGGATTGAACTGCTTCACTATTTTGGACCAAAGCAATCTTCCTGCGCGCATTTTAGCGATTTCCATAAAATGGTTCATCCCAATAGCCCAGAAAAATGAAAGCCTTGGTGCAAAATCATCGATATCCAATCCTGCCGCAACTCCAGTCCTCAAATATTCCAAACCATCGGCAAGGGTATATGCCAATTCCAAATCTGCTGTAGCCCCCGCTTCCTGCATGTGATACCCGGATATCGAAATTGAATTGAACTTCGGCATTTTCCTGGAAGTATATTCAAAAATATCCGCAATAATCCTCATGGAGGGCAAAGGCGGATAGATATAGGTATTCCGGACCATAAACTCCTTCAGAATATCATTTTGGATAGTTCCGCTAAGCTGTTCTGGTTTTACACCCTGCTCCTCTGCCGCCACAATATAAAATGCCATCACAGGGATCACCGCTCCATTCATTGTCATCGAGACTGACATCTGATCCAGTGGTATCTGATCAAAAAGCACTTTCATGTCCAACACCGAATCGATCGCCACTCCCGCCTTTCCTACATCTCCCACCACACGGGGGTGATCCGAATCATATCCCCTGTGGGTAGCCAAATCAAAAGCCACTGACAGCCCTTTTTGTCCTGCTTTCAGGTTTTTCCTGTAAAAGGCATTAGACTCCTCAGCAGTCGAAAAACCCGCATATTGGCGAATAGTCCATGGGCGCATCACATACATGGTGCTGTAGGGTCCCCTCAGAAAGGGAGCAATACCTGCCGCAAAGCCCAAGTGTTCTGCTTCCTCCAAATCTTTTTCTTGGATCATGGCAGGAACGTCAATTTTCTCCGCCGTATCCCACAAGTAACCTTTCCAATCTTCTTGTTGGAAGCCCGACTTGCCCTCAAGCTTCATTTGTTTCAAATCTGGTCTCATGGCATACTTGGGTCTACAAATTCACTCAAACAACTCTCTCTGCTTATTTTCAACTGTTCAATTGACTCATTGTTTTCAGCTTCTGAAGACAGCACTGCATTCTCCTTGCCACTCAAATATCTATTCACCCCAACTTTCACTTTCTTCCCTTCCATGACCATTTGCTGTCTGTATTTTCTGGTTTCCTTTATTTCTGCCTGAAGTAGGTTTTTGCCGACAGCATCCCACCATCCTCCCAAATCCTCTATTTCGACAAGCCTATTTTGTACTTTTTCAAATATTTCCCCGATCAATTTTTCCAAGAAATACGATCCTGCTACAGGATCCAATACCCGATCAAAATAGCTTTCTTCCTTGAGTATATTTGATATATTTCTTGACATGCGTAGGGAAAACCCACTGGGTTCATGACCAACTACATCGTGTCTCAATACTTCCAAGGCATTGCAACCACCCAATATCGCAGACATGGCTTCCGTGGTGTTTCTCAACATATTTGTCTGGAGATCGACCCCGGATTTTGACCAAAAGCCCGTCTGTACATAAATAAAAATCTCCTCTGGATTTATTGCCAACTGATAAAGCGAAGCAAGTTTTTGAAGCATAATCCTGATCAATTTCACTTTTGCGATTTCCATAAAATAATCAGCACCTACGGCTGTTTGGAAAATCAGGTTTCCGAACAGCTCTGAAGTATCTATTTTTTCGGAATTCAGGTCATCAATCAGATCAATCAAAAACCCTAGACTAAAAGCCAATTCCTGCACCACATTAGCCCCAGAGTTGTGATAATGGGAACTTTGGATGGTCAAGGATCTGAAATGTGGCAGTTCCTTCCCCATCCCAACTAGCTCTTTGCACACCCTACGCACTTCCTTTCTTTCGGTACTCCTTGTCAAAAATTGGACAGAACCATCCCAAATGACACCTCCAAAGACAGCTGAAAAACCATGACCTTCCGACATCAGCCATGACTTAAAATCTCCGAAAACTTGGATTGGGTTTTCTTTTGGTTCTAAAAATATCTGGATATATGAAGGCTGAACGCCTTTGAGTAAAATCGAAAAATCTACCAATCCTTTCAAATCCAACACAATACCATCCGCACCATTTTGGAGAGAATCCAAAATTACCACATTGCTTTCTTTTTCAGAATTGACTGAAATCCTAACAGTGTTTGACCAGACCCTTGCCTGGGATCCGGGCACTTCCGGTTTGGGGTTTATTTTATGGTGAAATTCCTTTAAACCTAGATACTCGGCAGTGTCTTCACGTGTATAGAATGGCTGTATTGCAAACCCTTCCAGCGATTGGGACACCAAAGTTTCTTCAAAATTCTTTCCTTTCAAATCTTTGATTGCCTGCGCAATCCAATCTTCCTTAGAAGTAGGTTCAAAATCATCTAACAATCTTTTTTTCATATGGTGATTTATATTTGGGCTATATGTTCAGATCGATTTCCATGTATGCTTTGTAGCCAACTACATGGAAATGCTCATCAGTGATAACCAAAAATAAGATTTTGAACCTTCAAAACCGAAACAAAACATTTTAAAAAACAATATTGGTCTGCAAAGGATACCTCAGACACCTTGAAGTTACCTAGGGATTGATGAACTGTTTATTTCCCACGAAGATGGCTGGGCGGCACCCCTGATTTTTGCAATCTAACAGATGAAGCAGAAAACTTATTGTCAATCAGCAAAAAGAGGCTTTAGCCCTGTCATCTTGGCAAAAAAAGTACGAAAACAATTGCCAGAGAGGCGTAGGCCTGATATTTTTTCATTCATGGAAACTCCATATTTGTATAATCCAAAACATCAAAACACACCCCACTGGCTTTTTATGGAACCTGATTAGACTCCAGATTTAAATTTTTATGATTCAGTCAGACTACTGTCACTTAATGATTCTATAAACATAGAATTTCTAATAAAACCCTCACTCCAAAATCTCCAAAATCGGTTGCCCTGTTGCCCCATTTGGAAGACGTGTCCCCAACATAATGGACAAAGTAGGGGCAATATCTGTTACAGTCACATACCTTGCGCTACTTCCTTTTTTTACATTCCAACCCATAAAAACAATCGGCACATGGGTATCATAGGTATAGCCAGTCCCATGGGTAGTCCCTTTGTAAGAACTGCTCAACCAAGCCGGTTCCAAAATCAATAACAAATCTCCCGAGGCTTTATGGTTGAAGCCCATTTGAAGCAGTGCTTTTTTGCCTTGGGTATATTCGATTTTTTTCATATCAGACGCCGTGTAAACCTCTTTGACACCTTCAAAACCCAATAAAAAATCAGCCAAGGCTCTTTGGATCTCTTCTATAGCTACTCCTTTTTCTTTTGCCAAGGCACGATTGAGAAATACCTGTTCATTGGAGAAATTCGAAATCCAATTGCCTTCCCCAAATTTCTCAGATGTAAAGCCCTTCATTTGGGTCAATATAAATCTGTTATTGAAATTTCCCGCCGGGACATTCTCGCTTTTCATATAATCGACTATATCAGCTACCGCATGGTCTGCCGTCAAGAAGACGAGGTATTCATCTTTTCCATACTCTTTGTCCAAGTATTCGAAGAATTTTTCCAGCTCTCTATCCAATCTAAGGTAATTATCCTCCAACTCCACTGATGTAGGTCCAAATCTGTGCCCGATATAGTCTGGGGAAGAAAAACTCATCGCCAACAAATCAGTCTCTCCATTCTTGCCCAGCTGCTCACCTTCCAAGGCAGCATAAGCCAAATCCAAGGTAAGGGAATTCCCAAAAGGTGTAGTGGAAATCAAACCATATTCCCCATTATCTTCCATCAAGGGTTTCAAATCATAAGGGAATGCTGTGTTATCCTTTCCGATGAATGGCCCTTCAAAATCATTGTCATCTGCTATACTCTGCCTGTAGGTTTCTATAGGAAATAAAGTTTCCCATTTCCCAGAGAGGTATTTTTCCGCTAGTTTCTTTTTGTTGAATGACTGCACCCAAGCTGGCAATTGATCATAATAATAGGTTGATGTCATAAATTCACCTGTTTTGCTATCAAACCAATAGGCATCACCCAAATGCCCTGCCGGCAAAGATGCACCCCTATCCTTGATGGCAATCCCAACCACTTTAGAACGCTTGTTGGAAGAAAACCTCAACTCATCCGAGATCGTTGTTGACAACATATTGCGAGGGGATATCTTTCCGTTTTCTTCAGTGCCACCAACAGCCATCACGGTACTGTCTTCCGCACAATAGATACTCCTGTCCAAGCTCCTCACATACCAGTTGTTTGCAATGATACCATGTGTCGCTGGGGTAGTACCAGTATAAACAGAAGCATGTCCAGGACCAGTAAAGGTCGGGATATAATTATAATGGGCATTTTTCATCATGTACCCATCATTCATCAACCTCTTGAATCCACCCTCAGAATACCGGTCTTGAAACTTATAAAAATACTCTTGCCTCATTTGATCAACCACTATTCCTACAATGAGTTTAGGCTTGGATCGTTCCTGTGCAAAAGTTGAAAAAGTAATCATCAATGCCAATAGATTGAATACGAAAATTTTTTTCATTATTTCATTATTTTATTTCTCCACAAATATAAGAATTCAAAGCAAACTGGGCATGGGCATTTTGTTAAATCACTTATCCAATATATCTATGCAGAGTATCAAAATGAAGACAAACTTGATATTATGTATTTCATGAAGGATGTAAATAAGAAAGTGACCAGTAAGAGACAAAATTCAGAAGAAAATTTAGAAGAAATTATCTTGGAAGGAATCTTAACCCACGAGCAAAAAGAATATAAGCCTGGGTCTCACTATCACGAAGGAGTATTTATCCCTGCCTCTTTGACAAGAAATGGAGAATGGAAAAGTGTGAACATTTTCAAAAATCAAGAACCCAAAATTTGACTAATGGTTTCCTATTTGTGAAAAATGAGCCGTATATTTCCTTTTCATTTTAGCACTTAAAAAAGCAATGCAAAGAAAATCTTTATACATCACGCTCTGTATTCTAATGTCACTTCTTGTCTTTTCTCCAAGCTTTGCACAGTCTTGGTTTGATGATGGTTTGAGCCCTGATTTCCATCAAGGAAGAAGGGATTTGTTAAGGGAAAAACTGCCTGAAAATGCCGTTGCCGTATTTTTCAACAACCCAATCAAAAACAGATCCAATGATACGGAATTCACTTACAGGCCAAATTCAGACTTTTACTACCTCACAGGTTTCAGGGAGCCAAATTCAGCTTTGGTCGTATTCCAGACACCCCAGCTGATAGACGGAAAGGAAGTCAATGAAATAATATTTGTCCAAAACCGTGACCCTAGAACTGAACAATGGGAAGGTGAAAGATTGGGTATAGATGGTGTCAAAGAGAAATTGGGCTTCAAATCCGTCTATTTGAATACTGATTTTCTGAAAAACCCGAAAATAGATTTTTCCAAATTTGACCAGACGCTTTCGTTCAACCTCACCGAGATCGAAGGGGGAAGACATAATGCCCCTCTCAATGCAATGATTGAATCATTGAAAGCAGTCAACAACAGCCCTGCCAGGCCAGCTGACCAAGCGCTCAACCAGATCATGAACCAAATGCGGGCAATCAAAACTCCAGAAGAACTTGTGCTTCTAAAAAAAGCCATCGAAATATCCGGACATGGCCACATTGAGTCTTTCAAATCGATCAAACCGGGAGTATCCGAAAGGGCGATCCAAGGTGTTCATGAATTTGTACATAAGGCATATGGCGCAGAATACATTGGCTATGGATCTATTGCCGGAGCAGGAAACAACAGCACCATATTGCATTATATAGACAACAGTGTCAGAGATTTGCAAGAGGGGGTATTACTGATGGACATTGGAGCCGAATACAGAGGGTATTCTGGGGACATTACCCGTACAGTACCTGTAAAAGGCAAATTCTCAAAAGAAGAAAAAGCCATATATGAAATTGTCTTAAGAGCATTGGAAGCAAGTACAAAAGCAAGCAAGCCTGGCTCAAGCTTTCAGGAAATAGGGGCTATATCCAAAGATATTATTGACAAAGGCTTGGCGGATTTGGGGATTATCAAAGCCGGTGCAAGACATCCCTATTTCCCCCATGGAATTGGGCATCACTTGGGCCTTGATGTTCATGACAGAGGCGGATATGGATCGTTTGAACCGGGAATGGTCTTTACCATCGAGCCGGGAATCTATATCCCAAATGGTTCTGATTGTGATCAAAAATGGTGGGGAATCGGCATAAGAATCGAAGACAATATCCTTATCACAGAAAATGGATATGAAAACCTGAGTGAATTTGTCCCTAGAACCGTGGCGGACATAGAGAAAACCATGAAAGAAGAAGGCATCCTCCAGAAATTGATGAACTCCAAAAAAAGGTAATATTAAGCTAGCCCTTCCAGGATTTAGAACTCTTGAAGGGCTAGCTTCTTTAAAAGATAAGACATCAGGACTATGCCACTCTGCTGATTATTTTCGTTCTTTTTACTTCCAATATGACTAGGTCAAAGCCCATTTTATACTGAAATTCCTGAAGGAGTCCTTTTTTTAATATCAGCAAGCATAAACACAATTCATCATTACTGCGCCGCCTTATAGATCGCATCGAGCAAACTCCCTTCCTGCTTCGTATCATTGCCCAATTCCCAGAACATGATGCCACCGATTCCTTTTTCCTTGGCATATTTTGTTTTCAATGCCACTGAAACCGTGTCATCATAGGATACCAATAAACTTTCTTTGGAATTGTACATATAGGGTGCTTTGGCTTTTTCATCCCAGAAGCGGTGAAAGTTGGAGTCTTGTTCGTACTTTTCCCGGATTTGATGGTAGGCCATCCACCCAATATGAAGCCCTTCACTTAGCTGATACAAACCATTGTTGACTGGAGGCACACCTTTCCAAACCCTGCCATAAAAAGCCGCCCCTATCACGATCTGCCTGGGGTCTACACCTTCCCCTATCAAAAAATCAACAATCTTCTCCACGGAACGTGGATCTGGGTCAAGATTCTCACCTTCTTGGTATAGACTATCCAAGTGCGCATGAAAAGGAGTCTCTTGAATATCTTCACTAGCCACATTCCCCAACGGGGTATGATGTCCTGTATATATAGACACCCCAGAGACCTGATCGTAGGTCATCACATTGGTATAGTCTGCATACTTCATCACCTCATTCACTTCGATAAAATCATAATATCGCTTCCAGCCTGCCGATGCGAAAGTCAGCACTTTGTGGGAATCAAAGGTGTCCAGCATTTCACGTAAACCCTTCATCAGGGCCGTGAAGTTTTGCGTATCTTCCTCACGCGCCATGGTACCATCGCCGGATATCCCCGGATACTCCCAATCCATATCCATACCATCAAGCTGATATTTTTCTATAAATTCCTTAGAACTTTGGATGAATTTTGCACGACTTTCTTCTGTAAGTGCCATATCCGAAAAGCCATCAGCACCCCAACCCCCACATGCGATCATTACTTTCAGGTCAGGATTACGTGTTTTTTGCTTGACAAGTGCTTCAAGCATTGGCCCAGCCATTTCTTCATTCCCAAATTTCATCTCTCCATCTATGAGGTTGGAGAATGAATATATGATATGGGTGAGTTTTTCTACCGGTATCTCCTCTTGCCGAAACTCCCTCTCTGGAACATAATATGCCATAATCACTGGAGCTGAAGCCTCTTTGCTTTCTTCAACATGCTCTTTGGAGGCCTGCGAACAACCCAAAGTAAAGATAAGTAACAATAGTTGCGATAAGATTGTGGTATTCAAGTTCAATGTTTCCCAGTTTTGTGTTAACAAAAATTTTTAATCAAGAATTTGCACTTAATGTAAATTTTACAACAAGGTAGTAAAACCTAACTGTATCACCTTACAGGTAAATCAAAAAATCCTTGAATTTCTATAAGCGGGAATAGGCTGGAATGGGAGGAAGCAAAATGTATATAAAAAAGTTGTTTTGGATTAATGGGACATGAAATCCGACTGGAATGTCCGGCACCCTTGGCTTTGGTCCTTTTGGGATTTGATTTTATTTAAAAGTATTGGAACATATCCCAATGTCACGTCCTGATTTTACTTGACACTTTCTCTTAATGTTCTACTTTTGTTTTCAATCTTCTTAAATGCCTCTTAGTCCAAGTAAAAAGATCTTTGCTGTCGTAGAGGTGACTTGGTGGTCATTTCGAATTTATCTCACTTTAGGGAGGCGTAGAGCCTGTCCCTCAGAATTGCGGAAAGAAATCTCGAACTGAAATTTATAGAAACTATTCATTTTTCCACTTCTTTGTACAAAGGCGAGACAGGTGACATGGTCGTAGATCTCTCGTTTCTCGCTTCTAGTCTCTCTCCCACTCCAACTAGTCTTTCTTCTTCAGATCTCCCCTCTTGATGGATTGGATAAATTGTGACCAGGCGAATGGATCCAGCAATCTGAATGGCCTAGGGCCATGGCGGTCTTGGATTTGCATGATTTGACCTTGTTGGAATCCTCTGAAATTCTCATTTCCGGAAGCTGGCATATTTTCCGCCCATCTCAACAACGTCTCAGGACTCATGTTTCCACGGGAATCTATTGCCATCGGTGCTTCATAGTTCATTGCCAAAACCGCGTTTTTGAACTCCTCTTCGGTAGGGTAAGGCATCACTTCTATTTCAGCCAAAGCAATCTCATCCTCCTGCATGGTAAGGATCAAACTGATCTTGTCATCCTTCATATCTGTAGGGATTTTGAAATTCTGCTTTTTCAAACCTATAAAGGTGAATACAACGGAATCCCCCTCCAAAACAGGCATTGAAAAATAACCAAATCTTCCAGAAGTAGTTCCCCTTCCTTTTTTTGGCACATAAATATTCACTCCCGGCACAGCATCTGTACTATCTGCATTGAGGATAATTCCGGAAAGTTGAATCACCTTTCTTTCCTTCTGATCCTGGGCATGTAGTCTCTGTAAACCCGAAGCCAAAATAACGAAAAATACAAAAACGGCTATATGTTGGATTTTTGGTCTCAATTTATTTGATTTTATTTTTATTTACGGCTAAGAAAAGCCTATGTTTAAACCACGATATAATTATAGGCTATTTTCGGGGTTTTTACTTAATAAGTAACCCGATTTCTTCGTTAAAAGTTATTAATGAGACTAAAAAACATTAGTTTGAGCTATGGAATGCGCATCTTTAAAGCCCTTTCAGAGGAGCCTAGAGTGCGAATCATACATCTTTTGATCCAAAACAAAGAATTATCGATCTCTGATCTAGAGCATATCCTTGATTTCACACAGACCAAGACCAGCAGACATCTCATCTATTTGAAAAATGCGGGCTTGGTAGGCAGCCGTAGGGTTGACCAGTGGACTTTTTATTACATTTTGGAAGAGGCAATTGAAATCATTAACCAGATTTTTAAGTTTATACAAAAGGACATCAACTTGATCAAAGATCAGGAAGTCTACGAAATACTTCATTCCAACAGGGAGTTGGCCATCAACAAAATCCAAAACAATCCCTACCGTAAATAAAATTCAGTGAAAAAATACAAACATCTATTCTTTGATCTTGACCATACGCTTTGGGATTATGATCGCAATGTCCAAGAATCACTGACTGAGCTGCATGATATCCACAAGCTGCACGGACTTGGGATAAGGGACGCCGAATCACTGATCAAGGCTTTTTACAATGTGAATTTCAAATTATGGGAAATGTATGATGTGGGAAAAATTGACAGAGACAGCCTACGTACTTCCCGCTTCAAGCTGGTTTTCGAAAATGCCGGAGCCGATCCACAGCATGTCCCAGAACTGCTAGAGCCTGATTTCATGCACAGAACCTCATCCAAACGCTATCTCCTACCCTACACTTTGGAGATTTTGGATTATCTGAAACCAAAATACCCCATGCACATCATCACCAATGGTTTCGATGAAAGCCAAGCCAAGAAGCTGCATACTTCGGGTTTGAGGCCATACTTTGACCTGATAGTCACGTCAGAGACCACGGGGCACAAAAAACCGGATGCAAGGATCTTCCAATATGCCCTAGACAACCTTGGGATCAATAACCAAGATGTCGTGATGATAGGTGACAATCCCAACTCCGACATATTAGGTGCGATCAATGCTAATATCGATCAGGTGTACTTTGATCCACATGGCAAAGGGATAGAAGTCAAACCTACCTATATGATCAAGCATTTGAAAGAATTGGAGGGGCTACTGTGATTATATCAAAGTAGCCAATAGTTTTGTTGAACTTTTGGATAAACTATGAAAAAACAAATTTTAATCTTCTTCTTTTTCATCTCTTCATTTTCAGTTTTCGGACAACATTACGAAATAGGAATTCACGGAGGTACTTTCACGCCGATTGATTTCTGGTATTATGTAGATGGGAAAATCGGTGTAAATGCTGGATTAAAGTTCAATTATCATTTCAATGAAAAACTCACTCTTTCTTCCAATTATTTCCATGGAAACTTTCGCTTTTCTCCAGCTAGAGCAGAAGAAAGAATCAATGGTCAACGAGTTGGAAGAGAAAGTTCAAGAGTCAGTTTCAACGCTGTTTCTTTTATTTTTCTGAGAAAATTCTCCCTTCAAAATGATTGGCAAATCCATGTAGGGACGGGAATAGGTTATTATCTGGAGCACTGGGAAGGAGAAAAGAATTATTTATCTGGAAAAAAGAACTATAAGAGAGATTTCACAATGCCAATAGAAATCAATTTCAATAAAGAAATTTACAACAATGTAATTTTAGGTATCAAATCAGGAGTCTTTCTAACTCCATTTTATGTTTTTGGAGGATTTCATTTGGGACCAGAAATAAGTTATAGATTTTAAATTTTGTCATTTATGAAAAGTATATTTTTAACATTTCTAGCAACCATTATGGGACTTGCTCAGGTGTCTGCACAAAAACTTGATTTTAATCTTGGGTTTGGTAGCTATCGTGTTCCGAATCAGATAAAATTTGAATTACCAAGGGCGGGTTTTAACATGAATTTTGGACTGATTTACCAAATAAGTAATAAATGGGAGATGGGCACATCAATTAATCATTCAGTTTTCAATTATGATAGAGCATCGCTTGCTGGAACTCCTGTGTCGTTGGGTACATTTGGAACATTAGGCAGAGTGAAATCTGATCACCTTTATTTCACATTTCGAAGAAAAGTTCTCTTACCATTTAGTCTGGAGAGTAGTTTTGGATTTGGAATCGGTGGGTATATAGAAAACAACGAATACTCAGTCCCCATAGCCTTTGACGAAGAAAAAAATTATTATAGAGGCATTTCTTGGAACAGAGATATTGAAACAGGCATCCTCTTCCCACTAACTTATGCTGTCAGAAAGGTTTTTGTAAATAAAGTTCACCTTGGTTTAGAAGGTGGTCTATTCTTCGACAAAAATCTAAATACAAGAGGGATTTATATCGGTCCAAAAGCTGGCATTTTTCTTTAAAAAGCATATCCAAGAGATAATTGAGGAAAGAACACCCCTTCTTCTCCCGTGAAAAAAGGAGTAAAACCTGCCCTTAGTACAAACCCTGACTCAGCAACTCTTCTATATCCAATAATCCCATTGAAATAGAAGGCACTTCCTGAAAATCTAGGATCGGAAGATGCAAAAGTTGAGTTGTAATGATTCACCAACAACAGTGTCCCCCCAAGTCCCAATTCCAAAAAATTCTTTTTATTCCCTATTAAATAATTGACTGCAATGGGAACCGTAGTTACTCTATATCCATCTATGGCGGTGTAGCCTAAACCTGCTTTCGCCCCCAGCCCATCTGACTGATCTCTGAACCTCCAATCATAATTAAAAGAATAAAACACTCCTGCCCCAAAGCCTTCAAGGTAAATTGCCTGCCTTTTTGGTTCAGTTTGACACAATCCAATTGCAGGGAAAATTATGGTCACCAATAAAGTCAGAAAGTAATTTTGAATTGACATGTGACAAAACTAAATAAACAAATCAAATAACAGCAATTTTCATTCAAGAGATAAAGACATTCCAATCCGTCTTTAACTATGTTTTGGACTTTCATAGTTGAAAACATATATAAAACCTATTGATAAAAAGGCATTCCAAGCCATATTCCTTATATTTGTCACATTCAGAAATCATATAAAATCCAAATAAATATGCTTAAAGGTTTTTTCAATGTACCGGCACCCAAAAACGAACCGGTAAAAGCTTATGCTCCGGGTTCCCCGGAAAGAATCGAGCTACAAAAAACACTCAAAGAATTTAGATCCAAAGAAGTAGATGTGCCTATGTATATCGGTTCTGAGGAAGTAAGAACAGGCAATAAAAAGCCCATGTCCCCTCCACATGACCATCAACATATACTTGGCTATTTCCATGAAGGTGATGCCTCACATGTAGATCAGGCGATCAATGCTGCCTTGGGAGCAAAAGAAGCGTGGGAATCCATGCAATGGGAACAAAGAGCTGCCATTTTCCTAAAGGCCGCAGATCTTCTTGCGGGACCATACAGAGCCAAAGTCAATGCAGCCACCATGCTTGGCCAATCCAAAAATGCGATGCAGGCAGAAATCGATGCTGCCTGTGAGTTCATTGATTTTTTGAGATTCAATGTACAGTATATGACTGAAATCTATGCTCAACAGCCACCTGTTTCGGGTGATGGGGTTTGGAATAGATTGGAACAAAGACCTTTGGAAGGTTTTGTATTTGCATTGACCCCATTCAACTTCACTGCTATCGCAGGTAATCTCCCTACTTCTGCTGCCATGATGGGCAACACGATCGTATGGAAGCCTGCATACACGCAGATCTATTCTGCCAAAGTATTGATGGATGTATTCAAAGAAGCCGGTGTGCCTGATGGCGTGATCAACTTGATCTATGTCGATGGCCCTACAGCTGGTGAAATCATTTTCAACCACCCTGATTTTGCCGGAATCCACTTCACAGGTTCCACTGGTGTGTTCCAGAATATCTGGAAAACAATCGGCAACAATATCTATAAATACAAATCATACCCAAGAATCGTAGGGGAAACCGGAGGTAAGGATTTCGTCCTGGCACATAAATCCGCCAATCCAAAAGCAGTTGCCGTAGGGCTTGGGAGAGGTGCATTTGAATTCCAAGGGCAAAAATGCTCTGCCGCTTCCAGGGCTTATATTCCAAGCAATATTTGGGATGATGTGAAAAAGTATCTTCTAGAGGACTTGGCTGACATGAAAATGGGGCCAACAGAAGACTTTACCAACTTCATCAATGCAGTCATCGATGAAAAGTCTTTTGACAAAATCGCCAAGTATATCACAGACGCAAAATCAGCTGAAGGCGTAGAAGTAATCGCCGGAGGAAATTTTGACAAGTCAAAAGGCTACTTTATCGAGCCAACAGTATTGGTAGTTACAGACCCTATGTACACGACCATGAAGGAAGAAATCTTCGGCCCGGTACTGACGATCTATGTGTACAATGCTGAACATTTCGAAACTGCCCTCGAATTGGTAGACCAGACATCGCCATACGCCTTGACTGGTGCCATATTCTCCACGGATAGGTATGCGGTCGAATTGGCTACCCAAAAATTGAGAAATGCAGCGGGCAACTTCTACATCAATGACAAACCTACAGGTGCAGTGGTAGGTCAGCAGCCATTTGGCGGAGCTAGAGCTTCCGGAACCAATGACAAAGCCGGATCAATGATCAACCTGCTCAGATGGGTGTCTCCAAGGACGATTAAGGAAACATTTGTTTCTCCAGTGGATTATAAATATCCATTCTTGGGGGAGGACAAATAGGGAAGTTAGAAGTTTGTGGCATCGAGAGATTTTGAGAGGTAGAGAGTGATATATGCTGCGCGATATACATAAATATAAGCCTTCGGCGATATATTTTGGTTCATGTGGTAATTAAAATAAAAAAATGTCAAGTTAAATCAGGATAAGACATTGAAAAGCTAGAAGCGAGACTTTAGACAAAGATTAAAAAAAGAAAACTTGTTTCAAATCTAATTTAAGCCAAAAGTCAAAAGCAAGAAGTTTCTGTCCTGAAAACAGGAAATCATGGTTTTAAACAATGTAGTTAAAAACCCCGAATGTGGTTCAACTTTGAATAGCCCCAGGTTTCAACCTGGGGATCAAGGTGAGTGATGGATTAGGCAACCCTGAAAGGGTTGAACTTAATGTTAGTTATAACCTATTTTGATAAATTCAAAATACCCTGAGGTTAATTTCTCAGGGTATTTTTTTTACCAAAACATTTTTAGTTTCTATCCAAAGCCCTTAATTTTAAAATTCCCTACCTCTCACAAAACCAAATAATCATGAGGCATTTTTACCAAATTCTAACTGTTTTTCTCTTTACCCTTAATCTTTCCTGTAGTTCCCCAAAAGAAGACCCAACCCGTTTTCAAGAATTGAAAATCACCGAATCTGACATCGCCCCTTTCGATGAGGTAGTCAACGAAATAGCATTTATCCCCTTTATTATTCCAGAAGAAAATCCATTGAAATTGAATACCCGCGATCCTAAATTGCTGGTCGAAGATTACATATACTTCTCAACAGGCAGTTTCGATGATGCTTCAATCCATGTTTTTGAGCATAATGGACAATACATTCAAACTTTCAAGAAGCAAGGTGATGGTCCAGAAGAATACCAATATATCCTTGGTTTGGATATGATTGATGGACATTTGGCGATTTGGGATCAAAAAGGCAATTTCAAATTTTATGACAAAGAAAGTTTTGACTTTGTTGGATCCAAATCATTAGCCAACACTGGCTTGAAATACATCTCCCAATATCAATACCTTGGAAACGAAAAGTGGATTTTGGTAAATGACTTCGCTGGTGAAGTTGATGAAAACAACTATTACAATGTATTCTATCTTTTGAACGAGAAAACAGAAGAATCAAAACCGCTTTCCGCTAAAACCAGAATCTTCACTTCCAACATTATTCAAGGACAAATTGCCGAATTATCGGACGACAGCTACATGCTCAATTTCGGTGGTTCAGACACACTTTTTCACTTCTCATCCGACAGTATCCAGCCATGGGTAAGGCTAAACCTTGCAGATAAAAATATACCTGAAGATGAAAAACTAAATCCTGAAAAACTCTATGAAAAAATTGTTTTCCAGCAAGCTTACAATTTTAACTTTGGTCAAATACTGTCAGGAGAGGATATCCTCAGGATAAGTATATTTGGAATAAAACACTCGGAAATAGTCGAAAACAACATCCATTCCATACCCGTCCAACATTTATACATTCAATATCCCAGCAAGGAATATACGATGACGAAATCTTTTGGAGCATTTGAGGGTAAAGGGTATTCCAACAATGGGTTTTTCTATGAAATCCTTCATACCGAAGATGTACAAAATTATCTGGATGATAATTATTTTGGGAAATATACAGAGCAACTTGAAGCTGCTGTTGAAAAACTAGTGGATAAAGAAGACCCAATTCTCCTAAGATACAACGTCAAAATAAGATGAAACATTTAAAAGACAACTCGTATGTAGCCTTTCTAATCTTCTTCATATTTGCTTGTTCATCTGATAAAAATCAGACAAAAAAGCTAATTGAAGGTGATCTGGTCAGTTTTGCCACTGATACAATTTACCTGGAAAAAGACTTAGAAACAAAATCCCTCCCCTTGGAATTCACTTACCATAAGGAAGGTGATAAGGAATTTCTACTCGGAATATCTGGCTTTAATCTACTGAAATATGAGTACCCTGCGGGAAACTTGGTTTCCAAAACCACCTTCGAAAAAGAAGGCCCAGATGGAATAGGGGGCTTTATAGCAGGGAATTTGATCTCTGAGGATGGAATATTCTTTATTTCCAATCAAAAGGAAATCACGCATACTGACTTTGAAGGCAAAGTCCTCAATCGCTATCCTTTACCAGAAACTCCAGAAGATAGATTGGCAGCAAACTTTAGCGCCAACCGTGGCAATAAAATATATTGGAATGGCGAAAAAGAAACACTGATGGTTACAGATGTACCATTTCTGCTCAAAGAAAAACTGATGAATTATAGAGATTGGGTTTGGGAATTTGACCTTAAAGAAAACACAAGAGATGTAGCTTTACAATTTACCTTCCCGAAGGAATACAATGATTATTTTGACGATCCTGAACTAGGTGTTTATTTTCATTTATTTTTGAAAAAGACCAATCAACATTTAGTAGCCTTTCCTGTGTCGGATTCTATTCTGGTTTTTAATGAAGGAAAGCCATCAAAAGTTTTTGCAGGAAGCAATTCCCAGTTAGAATTTAAGAAAGGAAAGACAGAAGCTCGAGGTGAATACACAGTGTTTTTGCCCAGTCTGGAAACCAGCCGGTATCAGTCGATGATGCATGACCCTTTTCAAGGTCTCATATTCAGACATCTGGTCATCGAACAGGGTAAAAATGAAAATAGTGTTTTTTCAAAAAATAGTTTTGTGCTTTTGGACGAGTCACTTACCAAAATCGGAGAAGTTAATTTTTCCAACAGAAAGATCAACAGTATGGGTTTCTATACCCCAAATGGATTTTATCTCAAAATGAAGGATCAGACTTCGGATGACGAAGAGGGATATATCAGATTCGAATTTCGGTAGCAAGAATTACCCCTTACTGAATGTCCTTTACACAGCGAAAGCCGATATGCGACATCCCTGTATCGTCGGCAGAACCTATTCTTGCGGAACTTCTGTAATTCATGCAATAATCCAAAGCACATAAATAAGACCCACCTTTCGTCACCCTTTTTGGGGTGAGTGGATCCATGGCATCAAAGCTTCGGTCTGCACCTTTGGGGTTTTCGATGATTCCCTCGCTTGCTCTTAGTTTGAAAGTATTGTCATGATACCAATCGGAAGTCCACTCCCAAACATTGCCAATCATATCGTACAATCCGAATGGATTTGCTTGATAACTTCCTACCGGAGCAGTAAGCTCAAATCCATCTTCAGAAGCATTCGCATTAGGGAATTGACCTTGAAAAGTATTCGCCATAAATTGACCATTGTGCGTCAAATCATTTCCCCATGAATATGCATTTCCGTTTTTTCCTCCTTGGGCGGCAAACTCCCACTCAGCCTCAGTTGGCAATCTTTTTCCTGCCCAATCACAGTAAGCCAAGGCATCTTCATAAGCTATATTGACTACTGGATGGTCCATTTTATCCTCGATGCTTGACTCAGGTCCCTGTGGATATTTCCAACTTGCCCCAACAATCCATGCCCACCACATATTGGGATCATAGACCGAAACAGGCTCAGCAGGTGGGGTAAAAACCAAAGCCCCAGGCTGAAAATAAGAATCGTCTGGCTTAGGAGTTCCCTTTGGCAACTGCTTCTTTAAATCCTCCCATTTCACTTCTCTTTCAGCTACCGTCACATAGCCCGTTTCCTCCACAAACTTACCAAACTGTGCATTGGTCACTTCAGTCTCATCCATGAAGAATGGGTTGACTCTTACTTGATGCGCTGGGCTTTCCTGCGGATATCCCAAACCGGAATCTACCCCCATGGTGAACTGTCCTCCAGGGATATATTTCATTCCGACGGGGATGATCATTTCATCCTTATGGTTGGCAGAATTGCAACCTATAGTAAAAAATAAGCCAATCAGATAAAATAAATATTTCATGGATTCCCATAATTTCGTTTGATGTCTAAAATTAAAGAAACATCTTTCTAAAGCAAATAGAGGTCCATAGAGTTTTCAACGGTTTATCTGGAAGAGATTTGTTTTGGAGACAAGTGATCCACCGCAAATTCAATCACCTATAAAAGCACTTAAAAACAAATTTAAGCACAGTTTTTGATTTGAAGCATTTTCATTGAATACATGCCTTCTTTTGTGCATTGGGCAAGAACAGGATTTTGAGTTCTTTCAATCACTGTATACCTACAGCCAACAGATTAAACCGACAGTAAAATATGTGAAAAAAATTTGTTCGATTTCGACCCAAATTTTCCCAAGAAATATATCCAAAAGTAAAACAATACACCTACGATGAAAATTTTAAAACATAGTCTATTCTTATTTTTAATTCTACTTACATTTTCCTTGTCAGCCCAAGATACTCGGTATTTTGAAATGCGTACTTATACAGCCCATGAAGGCAAAAGAGCAAAACTCGTCAGTAGGTTTGAAAACCATACTTTGGAGCTTTTTGAGAAAAATGGGATTGAGAACATCGCATATTTCGTCCCAACAGATCTTTCCGATTACACGATAACATTTATTTTGGCCTATCCTGATGAAGACTCCAGAGATATATTATGGGAAAAGTTCGTGAATGATCCTGAGTGGAAAAAAGTGCATAAAGACTCAGAAGCCGATGGTCCCCTAGTCGCCAATATAGAACAGACTTTCATGAAAATAGCCAATGACTTGAGTCCTGAAATAAGCAAACTCTCCAATAAAAAGAAAATATTTGAACTCAGAACTTACCATTTACACCCAGGAAAGGTAGAGGCAATCAATGCCAGGTTTAGGGATTATACCAGGGAGATTTTTTCAAGATATCGCATGACTAATGTCATGTATTGGTACACGGTGGAAAAAGATGGAAAACAACCTAAGTTGGTTTACCTTTTGGCACATAAAAATGAAAGGTGGGCAAAATACGCTTTCTCAAAATTTGGAGAGGATGCTGATTGGAATAAAGTCAGGGCAATTTCTGAGATGGACGGTCCAATTGTAGAAAAATTGGATTCAAAATACCTCATGACTTTGCCATTTTCTCCGATGAAGTAATTCATTGAGTCTGGAGTACGGATATATTCTCTATCTGGATTTATTGCATAAACCTTCCCGAAACAATAAAAAACAAGAATTAATCCCAACACTACTTTAGTGTTTTTCATTTTGAAAATTGCCAATCCAACCATAATCTAGTTTGTTTTACACATTGGTTAATCTTCTTCATCTACATCTTTGTGGAGATAGATTTGGTTTCCACACTCTATTCGATCTACTTCAATGGTTCTTCCGTCCTGACTTTTTGAGAAATACCTATATGTACCATCTTCTTCTGGGTCTTTTGCCCTGGAAATCGACCATAGCTTGGAGCTACCGTCTTCATCGAATATTCTGTAAGTAAACACGCCTGTCTTTTTGTTCCTTCTCAGATCCTGCTCGATCACATAGGAAGATTGGGTTCCCCCGGCATCTGTGTCTTTCAAATACACGGTACAAGAACCACCTACCTCTTCAAACTCTGTGCAAGACAGTGAAAAAAACAAAACAGATGCAATCAACCAAACAGACTTCTTCATTATCAATTCTTTTCTACTAATATATCAGGGCTACGCCCCTTTTCCAACATTTAATTCAATGAAATAAATTTTGACCTGAAAACATTCAAATCAGAATTGATCATAACCTGAGTTCGATTGTTATCACAAAGTCAAAATCAATAAAAATATCCAGTTACAAGGCAAT
>NZ_JBHUHR010000001.1:168645-234839 GCF_042682445.1 Belliella marina | reverse complement strand
CCGTTCCTGCCTGCCGGCAGGCAGGTTGACAAAGTGAGAATAGTCGAACTCAGGTTCATATATAAAAAAAAACCGCCATCTTCTCAGACAGCGGTTTTTTTTTATGTTTCAAACAAATCCTAAGGCTCCAAAGCAGCTACCCCAGGGAGCACCTTGCCTTCCATGTGCTCCAGCAATGCACCACCTCCGGTAGAAACGTAGGACACTTTGTCTGTAAAGCCAAACTTATTGACTGCTGCTGCAGAGTCACCTCCACCAATCAATGAAAATGCACCTCCTACTGTCGCTTCTGCAACGGCTTCAGCGATGGCTACTGTACCATGCACAAAACTACTCATCTCAAATACACCCATTGGACCATTCCAAAGAATAGTTTTTGAGCTTTTGACAACTTCGGCAAATTGCTTTCTGGTTTCTGGTCCGATATCCAATCCCATCCAACCGTCAGGAATCTCACCACTCACTGCCAATCCCTGCTCAGCATCATTGGCAAAAGCTTTGGAAATCACAGTATCGACAGGAAGCACCAGGTTAACGCCTTTTGACTTGGCTTTCTCCATCAGTTCCAATACATAGTCCAGTTTGTCCATCTCACACAGAGAGTCACCGATCGATCCGCCTTTGGCTTTGGCAAAGGTGTAAGACATCCCTCCACCAATAATCAAGTTGTCTACTTTATCCAACAACCTTTCAATGATCAATATTTTATCCGTGATTTTGGCACCTCCCATGATGGCAGTATAAGGTCTTTCCGGCAATTCCATTACCTTATCAGCATTCTCCAATTCTGATTGCAATAGATATCCACATACTTTGGTATCGAAAAATTGGGCAATGACTGCTGTAGAAGCATGCGCCCTATGTGCAGTACCAAAAGCATCATTGACATATACATCTCCCAAAGCTGCCAATTTTTTTGCAAAAACCTCATCACCCTTTTCTTCTTCTTTGTAGAATCTAAGGTTTTCCAAAAGCAAAATCTCTCCCGGTTGAAGACCTTGTGCCAATTGCACGGCTTCCTGTCCAATACAATCCGGTGCAAACTTCACTTTTGTCCCTGCTGATTTTTGCAATTCCGTCACTATGTGTTTCAAGGAGTATTTATCGGTTGGTCCATCTTTTGGTCTTCCCAGGTGGGACATCAAAATAACCGACCCTCCATCTTTCAATATTTTCTGAATGGTAGGAATCGCTGCACTGATCCTGGTTCCATCAGACACATTCAAATGCTCATCCAATGGGACATTAAAATCAACCCTCACCAATGCTTTCTTTCCAGAAAAGTCAAGGTTATCAACATTTTTAATTCTCTTGTTCATGTTTTATAGTGTTTATTAGGTTCAATTATCGATGATACTCAATGGGGCTATTGCTGCACTGCCGCCCTACGCAACCTGTCATTGACAGCTCTGCCGAGGCCTTCTTCCGGCAAAAGCTCTGCTAAAATTACAGAAACATCCATGCTATCCAAAATCCTCATGGATGCAAAGAGGTTTTTGGCCGCTTCATGGAGGTCTGCATTCGGACTGAGTATGATTTTTCTATTCTTTTCAACCGATTCATGGGAATCACTAAAGCTCATTACAGCAAATTCGATTCCTTTATTTGAATAAGTCTCTATAAGTTTATCCAATTCCCCCAAAACAAATGGCTTTGTCGGAGAATAGTGGCTTTGAAGCAATCCTGGAGCTTTGGGATTACTGGTAGAGTGGGCTATTTGACGTATTTTCCCTACTTTATCTTCGATCGATCTCAAATCTATCCCCCCCAATCTGTAAACGGTGACCTCTCCATTTTCCAGGCCAACTATGGTACTTTCCAAGCCCACTTCGCAAGGACCTCCATCTAGGATATAATTGACCTTACTTCCAAGTTGGTCATTTACATGGCTCGCTTGTGTTGGGCTGATATATCCAAATGGGTTTGCGCTGGGTGCTGCCAATGGAAAATCCAAAACCGACAGTAATTCCTTCGTCAACGGATGGGATGGAATCCTCACCGCAACAGTATCCAATCCACTTGTAACCAAATCCGGAACAATGCTTTTCCTTGGAAGCAATAATGTCAGGGGACCCGGCCAAAAAGAATCAGCAAGGACCTTTAAAGCATCAGGGACTTCAATTACGAAATCCAAAACCCTATCTACACTTGATGTGTGTAAAATCAGGGGATCAAAACTTGGCCTATTTTTAGTTTCGAAAATTTTAGAAACTGCGTTTACATCCAGTGCATTTCCCGCAAGGCCATAGACTGTCTCTGTAGGAATCCCCACCAGGTCTCCAGCTTCCAGTATTTGCTTCGCTTTTGCAATATCTTTTCCTATCTCTGCCATCCATCAATCTTGACAAAAATCATCAACCCATGTTTTGGCATCTTCATACCCCAAGCTCAAAGCCATTTTCAGGTTGGCACATCCATCTTCCTTCTGTCCAAGTGCACTCAATTGGGTCACTCCCAAGAGATAATATGCTGCCCCATTCTCCCCATCCAAATTAATGGCATTGACCAAAGACTCCATTCCTCCCAGTGGATCATTATTCCCCAATTGTGCTTTCGCCTTATTGAACTGTACCAATGCCTGATTGGGGTTGACTTGAAGTGCCAAATCAAAATCCATCACCGCATCCTCATACTCCTCCAATGCCAAAAGTGCCAATCCCCTATTGTAGTAAATATCTGTCTGTTGTGGATCCAGTCCATTGGCAAAATTATAATCGCGGACTGCCTCTTTGTAGGCTTTCTTCTCCAAATAGGCATTTCCCCTATTAAAAAAAGGCTTGTATGAAGTAGAATCTATATTTATAGATCCTGTAAATGCGACAACAGCCTCATCAAATTTCCCTTGCTGAAATAGTGCCACACCTTTTGCATTGTGGGCGGAGGTATTGAGTTCATTCTTTTCAATCACCCGATCAAAATAGCCTATCGCTTTGGAAAACTCTGCTTTTTCAAGTGATTCTACTCCATGGTCAAACAACTCTTGCTCCGAAGCACCACATCCAGCCATCAAAATGACTGCCAATATCCAAAAGATTCTTCTATTCACGTCTCTATTATTTTGGGTGCAAAGATAAGGATTTATCCTGCTACCGAAGAGCTGTTTTTCATTTTTGATGCGTATTCTTTTGGGACCGGCACGGGCTTCATCGTCTTCATATCTATGCACACCATAGTAGTACTAGCCTTGGCAAAAATCTTCTCTTCCCCATCATGGGTTTGCCCCAAAACCACCTGCTCAAGGACAAATGATGAGTTGCCAACATGGGTACATTTGATATAGACCACAGGAGAGTCATGGGCATGTATCGGTGTGAAATAATCAATATTCACATTGGCCACTACCGTACCCAAAGTCATGATATCCCAATCGCAAACCTTATATAGATACGCTGCACGTGCATGCTCGAAATAGTTGAAATAAATCCCATTATTCACATGCAAATAACCATCAATATCAGAGTACCTGACTTGGATTGGCACAAAAAAAGAAAAGGAGGATTTCACCTCCCCTATCGTCATTTTCTTCATCATCACAGCGCAAATTCTGACCTACTCGTTTTTTCCAACATCCTAAGAATGGACGGATTGTGTCCCACCATGTCATCTACCGAATCAAACGGTATCCATGCCAAGTCTGTGCTTTCATTGCTGATGGTCAAGGGTTCGTTCAACTCAGCCTCTATCAGATACCTGACATCGTAATGGAAATGCTCGGGAATATCTCCCTTTTGGGGAATGATATGTTTATCAATATCAAATATCCCATTGCCAACCAACCTCAGAGATGTCAACCCACTTTCTTCCCGCGCTTCCTGCATAGACACTTCCAGGAGATTTTCCACTCCATCCGCATGCCCTCCCAACTGTAACCAACGGTTGAGTTTTTTATGCAATGTCAGTAAGGTATGTGTTCTTCTTTTGTTGACTATCCAAGCAGAACCTGTAAAATGACCTTCCAGTCTTGATCTCAAAAATGCAGAATCATCAAAGGTCAACTCAATAAATTCATCAACAAATTCCGACTCTTCTTCAAAGGGTGTTCTGTAATTTTCGAGACTTTGCCTCAATATTATTCTATCCATGGGATACTAATTTTCAAATATGTCTTCAATAAACTGCTCAAAAGGCCTCGCTTTTGAGTAAAGATGGTCAGAATATACTGTCACCAGAATTTTAAGAAAGCTAGGCTTTTCATTGACGCTAACCTTCTCCACACTTACATTTCCGTAGAGTTGGTCTATCCTTTTGGAGATATCGACACTACCCATTGGGGGTTTAAAATACTGCTTTTCTGTAGTCTTCACATCATCATTAATCTCTTCAATTTTCCTGTCCAAACTGATTTTTTGATATCCCAAATCTAACATTCGCTGACCAAATGCAAAGAAAAGTTGGGAAAAACTTTTCGGATCAAAGGGGCTTTCATACGAAACTGCAAAACCATTGGCATATGGAGAATTCAAAATATGCACCTCAGGGGCTGCATTCATACCTGATGTTTTGAAATGATAATTCTTCTGAACCAAATCCATCAAAAACTTCCCTTCCTCAGAACCCAACCACTGCCGCGTATATTCCTCAGCATCATGGGATTGGGTGAAATTCTCCCTGTGCTTGATCGGTGATTTTTTGTTTGGGAATATTTTCCCGATAATATCATCAATAAATGAGGCCATTATTTTTTCAGTTTGTATGTACCATCCGGCTCAGAGACTATTTTCCCTTCATCCTCCAAATCCCTCAAGACACTGAGTGTATCCTGATCATCTTTCAGCCCAGGCGCATTTGACAGGGACTCTAGAGAAAACGTTTTTCCATCACTTAAAGTTTGAATGATTTTTGACCTAAGCTCACGATCCATCTCCTCTCCCTGCTTTCTCCGCCGAACACATACATCGCA
The DNA here is from genome assembly GCF_042682445.1 of Belliella marina. Classification (NCBI taxonomy): domain Bacteria; kingdom Pseudomonadati; phylum Bacteroidota; class Cytophagia; order Cytophagales; family Cyclobacteriaceae; genus Belliella; species Belliella marina. The sequence goes on along the minus strand of NZ_JBHUHR010000001.1, from coordinate 229,939 downwards.
TATCCCGCAAAAGTGATCACTTTTTTCTCCAAAATACTGTGAGATCTGATTGGCCCTGCACAGGTTTTCGTTCTGGATGTATGCCACCATAGAAGCCGCTTTGGAAATTGCATTTTCCCTTCTTTCGGCAATCCTTTTTGTATCCAATGGCAGCTTCCCGGCATCATAGCGCGGTGTAAGGAACGTCACTTGTGGTTTTTCTTTCCTTTTGTGGTAAGCCAATACACCAAACTGATCCAACAGTTCCAGCTGCTTCACCAACTCCCCTTCGGGGATATTCAGGGTTTTGGAGAGCTTTGGCTCTTGGATCTTGATATACTCCATAAAAAGCTCTCCGCCATAGGTCCTCAAAAGGGCTTTAATCAAAGGGTCCAACCGGGCATTTGCAATCTGAAATTCATAAAGCTTAGATTGGTTGACCAGAAAATGTATAGTCGATGGAGAGAAAAAGCTTTCATTCAATTCCACCAAACCTTCTTCCTGCAGCACTTTCATGGCATTGTAGGTAAGCAAGACATCCAGTCTATAAGTCTGGCAAAAATCAGTCAAATCGAAATCGTAACTAACAAAAAGACTGCTCCCTACCGCAATTCTATATTGGTTAGCCAAAGACTGATAGACCTTTTTCAAATAATCTATGGGGGGATATGCCAATGCCGCCCTCTCGGTAAGCTTCTGGATATCCTGTTCGTTGGTCAGCAGAACCCCATACGCCTTGAGCTCGTCCCTGCCTGCCCTACCCGCTTCTTGGTAGTAATTCTCCAGGTTTTCGGGCAAATCCAAATGAATCACCATGCGGACATCAGGCTTGTCTATCCCCATTCCGAAAGCATTGGTGGCTACCATGACACGGATTTTGTTGGCTTTCCACTCTTGCTGCCGCAGCTCACGGGTAGCCGTATCCAACCCTGCATGATAAAAGGTAGCCGAAACACCCATTTGAAATAGCTCCTTTGCAATCTCTTTTGTCCCTTTCCTATTTCTTGAATAAATGATCGCAGAACCAGGTACTTTACTGAGTATTTGGATAGCCTTTTCGATTTTGTTCTCAACCAACCGTACCGAATAGCTTAAATTTTTTCTGGAAAATGATTTGACAAAGACATTGGGATTTTTGAGCTCCAACTTTTCTATGATATCATCTTTTACTTTCAAAGTAGCCGAAGCGGTCAATGCCATGCAGGGCACATCTGGGTGGTATTCCCTGATCTTGGCAATCTCCAAGTATGGCGGTCGAAAATCATACCCCCACTGGGAGATACAGTGTGCCTCATCGATCGCTATGAGATTCACATTCATCCTCTTAAATCGCTCGATGAAAATCTCAGTCTTCAACCTTTCGGGAGAGACGTAAAGAAATTTATAATTCCCATAAACACAATTGTCTAGGATTGTGTCAATCTCTCGTTTGTTCATCCCCGAATATACTGCAGCTGCGAGGACTCCCCTTTTCCTCAAATTGTCAACCTGATCCTTCATCAATGCGACAAGTGGACTTACCACCAAGCATATCCCTTCCTGGGCCAAAGCAGGAACCTGAAAACAGATGGATTTCCCCCCACCTGTTGGCAATAAAGCAACACAGTCCTTCCCTTCCATCGCCGACAGGACGATATCCAATTGGGACGGCCGGAAATCTGCGTACCCAAAATACTTTTGGAGGATTTGTATTGCTTTGGTTTTCATGTATAAACTATCTGCTCTGTTGTATATGCGGGAGATTTCTTTTTTGAAGAAATTTAATATCAAAATCAACACATCCCACTTCTGCGGTAATCTGCGAGATCTGCGGGAAATAAATTAAAGCCCACGGATTGCGCTGATATTCGCTGATCCCTTTTTGAAGAAATCTAATATCAAAATCAACCCATCCCACTTCTGCGGTAATCTGCAAGATCTGCAGGAAATTAATTAAGGTCCACGCATTGCGCTGATTTTCGCTGATCCCTTTTTGAAGAAGTCTAATATCAAAATCAACCCATCCCACTTCTGCGGTAATCTGCGAGATCTGTGGGGAATAAATTAAAGCCCGCGGATTGCGCTGATTTTCGCTAATCCCTTTTTGAAGAAATCTAATATCAAAATCACCCCATCCCCCTTCTACGGTAATCTGCAAGATCTGCAGGAAATAAATTAAAGCCCGCTGATTGCGCTGATTTTCGCTGATCCCTTTTTGAAGAAATTTAATCTCGAATCAACCCATCCCACTTCTGCGGTAATCTGCGAGATCTGCGGGAAATAAATTAAAGCCCACGGATTGCGCTGATTTTCACTGATCCCTTTTTTTAAGAAATCTAATATCAAAATCAACCCATCCCACTTCTGCGGTAATCTGCGAGATCTGCGGGAGATAAATTAAAGCCCACGAATTGCGCCGATTTTCTCTGATCCCTTTTTGAAGAAATTTAATGTCAAAATCAACCCATCCCACTTCTGCAATATCTGCCGGAAAATCATTTCTATAATCCATTTACTTTTCTAAATATCCCATCATTAATCCTTGCCACATTGAAATTCACTAAAACACCAAGTTTTAATTCCGTAATTTTCAAATATGTCAATATCTGTTTATGATGAACTTCGGCAAGTTTTTCAACTGATTTGACTTCGATAATTACTTTGTTTTCTACCAGCAAATCTATTCTAAACCCCAAATCCAATTTAACATCCTTATAATACACAGGCACTGGAACTTCACGCTTAACATCAAGTCCTTGCTTTATCAACTCCCACTCTAAAGCAGCCACATAGACAGACTCTAACAGTCCTGCTCCCAATCCGTTGTATACATCATAAATAGCACCTCTGATTTTATATGAAATGTCATTTTCCAACATAGTTATTTTTCAGAATCATTTCATTTACATAATTACATTTCTTTCGGGCTGTTTATTTTTCCAACAACTTAACCCAAATCTTACCAACTAAGCGACTCTTTGTTCAAAAACGCAGCGATTCCCTTTTTACAATCAAAGGAACTTCTTGCTTTAGCATTCATAGAAGCTGCATATTCCAAGCCATCTTCCAAACTTTTTTCCTGAACCCTGGCGATCATTTCTTTGGTCAAACCCATCGCCGTTCCCGAATTTTGGGTCGCCAATTTTTGAGCATAATCAAACACCCTTTTTCCCAATTCCATTTCATCCACAATCCAATTGATCAGTCCAAATTCCTTGGCCTCAGAAGCCGAAACAGGATCCGCATCCAACAACAGCTGTTTTGCCTTACCCTCACCTATTTTTCTCAAAAGAAATACCTTGACGATCGCAGGCACAAAACCAATCTTCACTTCTGTGTATCCAAACTTGGCATCAGGCACTGCAAACACAAAATCACAAACGGTAGCCAAGCCGCAACCTCCTGCCAAAGCATGTCCCTGCACTTGGGCTATTATCACTTTGTTGAAAGTGTATATCTTATAAAACAAGTCCTTCAAACCCCTGCTATCTTCAAGGTTTTCATCATAGGTATTTGTTTGCATTACCTGCAATGACTCCAAGTCTGCACCAGAACAAAACACTTTGCCCGTTGCTTTGATGACAACAATCTTGACTTGGTCGTTATTGGCAAAATCAGCCAAGACCGATTTCATTCCTTCTACCATTTCGGCATTTAGTGCATTTCTTTTTTCAGGTCGGTTCAATACCAAGTAACCTATCCTTTCTTGGACAAAACTGTGTATTGGTTGCTTCATCATCCTTAATTTGGGTTTCGTTTGATTAATTGATTTTCATCCTTACGGAAAGATAGAGGAGAACATCCGCTCTTCCAAAAGCTTATTCCTGAAATATCAATTTATAGGCACTATCCCCAATTTCCAAACTATCCTTTTCAGAAAGCCCAACCCAAATACCTTCTTCATACCGAAAAAAAGACAAAACCCCACCTCCAGTCTTGATTAACCCTGAGCTAGAAATTTCCATTACATCTTCCTGACCAGGCAAGCAAACCAACAATCCCCCATCATAACCAAAAGCACTCAACGGGAGGCTATTGTAAACTTGACTGGCCATTCTATTTGGCATTACCTTATAGGACAAATCCGATTGCCTAATTCCAGCATCAAAGAAATATCTATCCCGATAATCCAAAGCCAAACCCTCAGCTACACTGTAGATAACCAAATCTTTGTTGTCTTTTTGAAATATCTGAGAAAACTGGAAAACCCCATATGTTAAAAAAACGGTCATCAATGCATAGACCTGCCATTTTTTTGGTTTGGTGCAAAGCAACAAAAACAAAAAGAGCACGGTGAGATACATGATCATAAAATCAGTTTTCAGGAAAATGTCTCCAATTTTCGCAAAAGGGAAACCCTGTATCCCAAAAATCAACAAATTGACCAATATTATTAATTTCTCGGTAATCCATGCCAGAGGAACTGCCAAAAATGATATTTCGGAAAGAAGCATAAAAGGCACACCAAAAGCCATAATCAAAAATGCCCCCGGTATAGCCACTAAGTTGGAAAGGATGAAGTAGGTTGGAAAGACATGAAAATAATGGGCTGAAACCGGAAATGTCATCAACTGGGCAGCGACTCCTACCGTGCTTATTTGCCAAACATATTCCAAAATCCTTGACTTTGGAAGCCACAATTTCACCAAAACCGGCTGAATCAATAGAATCCCCGTCAACGCCAAATATGAAAGTTGGAATCCAACAGCATAAACCAAAAATGGATCAAAGACCAACAAAACCAAAGCTGACAATGCAATGGCATTGAAAATCGAAGGACTTCTGGATTTCATTTGGGCCAAGGCCATCAGGGAAAACATGGTCGCTGCCCGCATGACTGAGGGGGACATTCCCGTCAAGAGCGCATACGCCCAAATCAAAAGGATGATCAAAGAAAGATAAACAACCCTCCTCCAAACCTTCAATCGATAAGGTTTGATAAATAGGAAAAAGAAACCATAAATAATCCCGACATGCAATCCCGACACAGCCAATACATGCATGGCTCCAGCCGTGACATAAGCTTCGTTCACTTCTTTTTCAAGATTTTTCTTCTGCCCCAGAAGCAATGCCTTTGCTACTTGGTTGGCATGGCTATCTAGGATCAAACTATCCATATTCCGCATGATTCTAGACCTGATCCCCAAGAAGTAATCTTCAATCGGCTGAATAGTTTGTTTGCCTACTTTCAAAAAGTTGTCACCTATATAATGACTATGTCCAATTTGCTGCCTAAGCATAAAATCTTTGTAATGAAACTCATTGGGGTTTTTGGGAGGATCGATTTGCTGGGGAGCACCAGAAACAATCAGCAAATCACCTGGATCCATACCTCCAAGACCTTTGTGATACACCTTCACTTCTGCATTGACTTCTAATTTTGCACCAACCGAATCCATCACCGCCAATACCTTTACCCTATTTGCGATAGAATTGGGTTTGGGCTCATCATTTGCCAATACCACTGCAAAATATGAATTCACATTACCTTCATAATTGAGCAAATGATCCTTTTGGTTGCAAATATCTTTGGTTGCGGTCAAGACAATCCCTGCAAGGATCAACTGCAAATAAGCTAAAGCCGGAATCATAGTGCCGAAAGAATAAACCTTATTTGCCTTATTGACCAGAACCAATACCAGGTAGGTCAAATAAACTCCCGACAAAGCAAGTCCCAGCCACATCAATGGCACTTCCCCAAAAACCGGGTATAACAATACTCCCAAAACAAAAAAGAAGGAGTATCTTAAAAAAGGGAACTCACTAAATCTCATAAACACGAAAAGTTTAATTCAATTTAATGAATAAAAATGAAAAAAGGAGCTATTTCTAGCTCCTTTAACTATATGATAAACGTTTATCTTCTTAGAATCTGTATCCTACAGAGAATCCTGCCTTAAATTCTACAGCTGCAAACCTGTCATTCACTTCTTTGCTGAATCCCCTTGCGATAGATGCATATGGACCAAAAGCAAATTTGTCATTGAAAACCCACTTGTATCCTCCTCCCAATCCGATGAGGAAACTGTTCATATCTACTGTGTTGGTGATGTTATCTACAACTTCCGTGAATTCCCCAAATCTGTACTTTGCAAATGGAGAAAGGTATAACTTCCCATTTTCATCACCTACAAAATAAAAATTGTATGATGCCATCAATGAGGTCGCGCTAAAGCTCTTGTCGTCATTTGTATTGACATAGGCAAACCGATCATTAAAATGGATCTCTACCCCAATTGACTGGTCTTCTTCGATAAAATGCTCGTAACCAACCTCAACCGAACCTAGCAATATGGTATTGAGAAAGTTAAGTTTGATTTCCCCTGTGCTGTGATCTTTTTCCATAGAAGTCTGTGCAGATACTGTTACAGTCAACAGAAAAAAAGCGAATACTGATAGTAATAATTTGTTCATGACTTTTAAAATTTAGTTTAAATAGATAAAAACTTGTGCAAAATTATAAATACTTTTCCATTTGGTAATGCATTATGTTACATTCTTCAAACATCTCGCCAACTTTTTCAAATCCAAATTTGGCATAAAGAGGAATTGCGGTCAATTGTGCATGCATGTACAGCAATTTCCCTTTGGCATCTTTTGTTTCTGCAATATCATCGACAACCGCCTTTACCAAAGCCTGTCCCACTCCCTTGCCCCTCATTGATTCCAACACAGCAAAACGCTCTAATTTGATGCCATTATTGGTAAATCTCCACCTTGCAGTCCCAGCTGCCTGGCCATCTACAGATGCGTAAAAGTGCGTAGATATTTCCTCGAATTCATCGTACTCCTCTTTTGGATCCACACGTTGCTCTACTACAAAAACCTCTTCACGAATCTTGAAAATCAGATCAAGCTGTTCCTTCGTCTTTATTTTTTCTACTTTTATATTCATCTCGCTTTTCCATTTTGTAGGCTTCATCTTTTTCGTAGGCTTCGATGATGGATTTGACCAGTTTATGTCTAATTACATCTTTGCCACTCAAATTCACCACCCCTATACCTTTGACATCCTTGAGGACATGGAGTGACTCACTCAGTCCTGATTTTTGTCTCTTTGGAAGATCTACTTGGGTCTGGTCACCTGTGATGATCACCTTGGAGTTTGGCCCCATTCGCGTGAGAAACATCTTGATCTGCTCACTTGTAGTGTTTTGCGCTTCATCCAGCAAAACAAAGGCATCGTGTAGCGTCCTCCCCCTCATGTACGCCAAGGGAGCAATCTCAATCACCCTTGTCTCCTGATAGAATTTCAATTTCTCAGAAGGAACCATATCACTCAAAGCATCATAAATAGGCCTGAGGTAAGGATCCAACTTTTCCTGGAGATCCCCCGGCAAGAAGCCAAGGTTTTCCCCTGCTTCAACAGCAGGTCTTGTAATGATGATTCTTTTCACCTCCCTGTTTTTCAATGCACGGACAGCCAAGGCTACAGCTATATAGGTCTTCCCAGTCCCTGCGGGGCCAAGGGCAAAAACCAAGTCATTCTTGAAGGCTGCCTCAACCAACTTACGTTGATTGGCAGACTTTGGCTTGACCACAAGTCCCTTGTTGCCATACACGATGACGTCATTCCTTTGGTTTTCTTCAAAAGGAACACCTTCCAAGGTGATATATTCTTTCACATGGTCAGGTGTAATATGTCCGAATCGGTTGAAATGCTGCAGCAACATATTGATCACATCATTGATTCTCAAGATCTCAGGCGCACGACCTTGAATCCTGATTTCATTGCCTCTGGAAACAATCTTGCTTTGTGGAAAAGCAGCAGCAATCTGTCGGATATTCTCGTTTTCTGAGCCCAAAAAGTCCAGCAGCGAAATATTTTCTAAAGTAATTACTTTTTCTACCAATCTATTGAATTTGATTTAGATGTTTGTTTATGGTGTAAGGATAAAATCCCTACTTTTGTTCATACTTATTACAAAAATATAAATTTTAATCGACTTGCTTATATGGCACTGGTAACATTCATTTCAGATTTTGGAGACGGAGACTATTATGTTCCGGCAGTAAAGGCGAAAATGTTATCCATCAATCCCCAACTGAACATCATAGATATCTCCCATAAGATAGACACCTACGACATCGCCCATGCGGCTTTCATCCTGAGGGCTGTGTACAAAGATTTCCCGAAAGGGACGGTACACCTGGTTGCCCTGAATGGAACGAGCAGCATGACAGATGGATTCATAGGAATCAAATTGGAAGAACATATTTTCATTGGCCCGAACAATGGTGTTTTGAGCCTTTTGGCAGATTACGACCCCGGAATTATCGTTCAATTTGCCGATATCCATCTCAAAGACAGCACATTTCCTGCGAAAGACATCTTGGCACCCATTGCAGCCAAGGTTGCTTCAGGCGCAGCAATCCATGATTTTGGAGGGCCACTGATGCAAATGAAAAAGATGATGTCCAGACAGTTCAAAGCTACCAGAAAGCAGATTGTAGGGCACGTGGTAAGGGTAGACAATTATGGCAACCTGATCACCAACATCAGAAAAGATGCATTTGAAAAACTGAATCCCGGGAAGTTCGTCATCGAATTTAGCAGGGAAGGGTTGACCAAAATCAACAAATCCTACGACAATGTGGAACCTGGAGATTGCTTTGCTTTTTTCAACAGCCTTGATTTGTTGGAAATCGGCATCAACCATGGGCATGGTTCTGATTTATTGGGTTTGAGGCTGGACAGTCCTATTTATATCAACTTTGAAACAACCGAATAGGATGCTGAAGCGAGTGGTAAGAATGACTTTTCACAAAGAAAAAGTGGAAGAATTCCTGGAAAACTTCAACCAGAATAAAGAAAAAATCAGAAATTCTCCCGGTTGTCATCACTTGGAGCTTTGGCAGGATAAAAATTTTAAAAATATTTTCATGACGTACAGCTTTTGGGAAGACGAAAAAGCGCTGAATCAATACCGTGATTCTGAACTATTTAAATCTGTCTGGAGTGTAACAAAGCCACTTTTCTCAGAAAAACCTGTAGCATTTAGTGCAAAAAAAATCGATGAACTGCCCTGAGAGGCTTGCACAGAAAAAAAATAGTCATCATATTTGCATCCCGTTCAGCAAGGAACGGGGAAATTGAAAAGCCCAGGTGGCGGAATTGGTAGACGCGTTGGTCTCAAACACCAATGCCTTCGGGCGTGCCGGTTCGACTCCGGCCCTGGGTACAAAAAACAAAAAAAGCTCCTTCTTTTATTAGATGGAGCTTTTTTTATGGCCTCTTTGGATTGAGACAAAAAAGAAAGAATTCATCACCTCTACGTTTTCCCACCGAACTTTTTGAAATATTTTTATTCTTTAACTTCAGGATATTTCCTTAAAGCTTAAAGAATAGAAACATAGTATTTTCACTACATTTTTACCTAAAAATTTTCAATATGTAGTATTTTCACTACATTTGTAGGGTGGTTAAATGATAGAGGATGAGAAAACTGAAAGTAAAAGAAGTTCTCAAAATGCCAATCAAAGACGGGTGGTATTTAAGCAAGCACAAAGGGACCAGCCACCGACAGTACAAACACCCAACCAAAAAAGGGAAAGTAACTGTAAACGGCAAGGAGAGCGACACTTTGAGTCAGGAACTTCTAAACAGTATTTGGAAACAAGCAGGATGGCGATAAGCTAACTTCCTTTCAAAAATAAATCGTAGATAAGTAAATCGGAAAAAATCATGGAAAAGATCAAAGTACAAATCACCTGGTTGGACAACTATGGAGCTTACAGCGAAGTAGTACCCGGCTGCGTTGCTACCAATGATACATTTGAAGGAGTAAAAGAAAGCTATCGTGAGGCATTGGAATTCCACTTGGAGGGAATGAAAGAAGATGGTGACGAAATCCCTGAATTACTTAAAGGAGAATACGAGTTGGAGTTTGAAGCAAATACACAGGCGTTACTAAAACTACTTGATGGGAAAGTGACCCGTGCAGCTTTGGCGAGAGTAACAGGAATCAACGAAAGACAATTGGGACACTACATCACCGGAAGAGTAACACCAAGACCTAGCAATAGAGAAAAAGTATTGGAAGGAGTACACAAGTTAGGAGAAGAACTCTTGAGTGTAGTTTAAAATAAAAATCAATCATATATGAAAAACATCTGGGCTGATACTCAGATGTTTTTTTTGTTAGTTTCTAATGTAATTAATCAGAATGTCTCTACAAATGCTGAGTCAGAATACAGCTTCTTGAAATGCTTGCCATATAGCAATTGATCCAAAGCCTCTGATGACTTGGTTGTCTCTACAGCCTTGATGCTCTTCTCTTCCTCACTTCTCTTATCCTTCTGAAGACCATCCAATCCTCTCTTTGTACCTGGGTACACCAATGAATAAAGAAGACCTTTACGAATCCGTAAAGGTCTTCTTTATTTGAAAATTCGCTTGGTACAAAAAACCGTTTGGAATTTGACTATTGACAGAAGGAAAGCATGTTTCTTGCCAAGATTGAAATGACAGTCATATAAACACGATACAGCTCAGGAAAATTTTTGGGGTTACGGCATAAACTCCTAAAATCAAAAAGAAGGCTGTACGCTATAAAGAATTAAGATTTCTGAAAAACGAATTCAAGAAAAGCAACAAACCTACCTTCCACGTGACAAAACCAACTCGCTTGGCAAGTCCATCATCAATTCCAACAGTTCAATAGCTGGTCGGGAAACTTCTATCGGCACCGGGTACAGTCTCAACCGGATATCTTCTGGCTTACCTTCTTCAAAATACTCCATCAACGACACTATCGTCTCTTGGTCTGGAACTTCCAAACGAACCCTGACAACACCGTCTCTGATCATCCCCAGCTCCCTTGCGGCTCCTTTTGACAAATCAACCACTCTTTTGGAATTTGGAGGCAACCTATCATTCACCCTTACCCATACTTCTTTGTTGTTTTTCAGGTTCACAACCCTAAGCATCGTCCCAAACGGAAGGTTTTTGTGCGCAGCGGTCATCTCCTCCATGTTGTAGACTTCACCATTTGCTGTCTTTCTCAAGTGAAATCGAGTACCGTAGTAGCTTGCAACCCCTTCTTGGATCAAAAAAGTAGAATCGATTGGTGAAAATGGCGTCTCGATCTCCAATTCTTCCACTTGTGCTTCTGCGGAAATTATCCCTGTCAAGACAAAAAATAGTGTTATAAATACTGTTTTCATATGCGCTTGCTTGGCAAATTATGTGCCAATTTCTGTCAATTATCAGAACCTCATTTGCAATGGTAGCAAGAAGGCTCTAACTTTAAATCCCCATTGAAATCTCAAAGCTGACGAATTTAAAATATTTTATCGAAAAAACCACTATTGACTTTTAAATTATGATCAAAATCCTACACACAGCAGATTGGCATCTGGGCAAAAGATTACAGGATTTTCCGAGAATGGAAGAACAAAAACTGGTTCTGGAAGAAATCATCCAAGTTGCAGATGATCAATCAATTGACTTGGTATTGCTTGCGGGAGATATTTTTGACAGCTTCAATCCCAGCCATGAAGCAGTCGAGCTGCTATACAAAACCCTGAGAAGATTATCCAAAAATGGGGAAAGACCGATCATCGCCATCTCAGGCAATCATGACAGCACACAATTCGTCGAAGCACCAGACCCTTTGGCAAGGGAGATGGGCATCTTTTTCTATAGCAGATATGATTCCATCATCCCTGTTGGCAAGTTGGACAATGGAATTGAAGTCCTCAATTCTGAATCGGGATTTCTCGAACTCAAACTCCCAAAGCACAATGACCCCATCCGGATTATCTTAGCTCCTTATGCCAATGAGGTCTTGCTCAAAACCTATTTGGGAGAAGAAGACAGAGAAGCCGAGATGAGAAATATCCTAGCCAAAAAATGGCGAAGTATTGCCGACAAATACTGCGATCAAAATGGCATCAATCTTTTCACCGGACATTTTTTCTTTGTCAAAGAAGGCGAGAAACCCGAAGCGGAACCAGAAAGTGAGCGCCCAATCCTGCATGTTGGGGGAGCACAGGCGCTCTATACTTCCAATATTCCTTCAGAAATACAGTATGCAGCACTCGGTCATTTGCACAGATATCATGCGGTCAGCAAATCCCCCGTACCAGTAGTATATTCAAGCTCTCCCCTTGCCTATTCATTTAGCGAAGCTGATCAGGAAAAAAGAGTCGTCATCATCCATGCAGAACCCAACAAAGACATCACTTATGAAGCAATTCCACTCAAGAAAGGGCGTCCTTTATTCAGAAAACGCTTCGAAAACCTTGAGGATACACTGGCATGGCTGGAAGAAAACCCCTACTGTTTTGTAGAGATCACATTCGCCACAGAGCATGCGATCGATGCAGACACAAGAAAAGCCATCATAAAAGCCCATGACGGCATCGTCAATCTTATCCCCGAAATCCTCAACCCAAAAGGACAGGAAAGCCTGAGCCTAAAAGTCGAAGACCTCGGCAAGGACATGGTGACACTTTTCAATATGTATTACAAAAGTGAAAAAGGCCAAGAACCAAATGCTGAATTGATAGATATTTTCAAGGAAGTAATCAGTCAAAACGAAGATTTATGATCCCTATCAAACTGGAAATACAAGGGCTTTATTCCTACAAAGAGAAGCAAACCATAGAATTTGACCAACTGACAGCCGCTGGGCTATTTGGGATTTTTGGCGCTGTTGGAAGTGGCAAATCATCCATTTTGGAAGCTATACTGCTTGCCCTGTATGGAAGTACCGAGCGGCTTTCTGACCGTGGAGAAAAAACCAGCATGGTCAACCTCCAAAGCGAGAGTTTATTGATCAATTTTGAATTTAAGGCTGGGAAAAACAACAGCAACACCTACATCGCAAGATACAGTACCAAACGCAACCCTAAAAAATTTGATGACGTCAAGGCTGCAGAACATACTTTTTACCTCAAAACAGCAACAGAACTTCAACCATTGACACTAAGAGGTGAGGAAATATTGGGGATGAAAAAGGAGCATTTCAAGCAGACTGTGATCATACCGCAAGGAAAGTTCAAGGAGTTTATTGACCTCACGCCCGGACCAAGAGCTGAGATGATGAAGGAATTGTTTGGACTGGAAAGATTTGATCTTAGCCAAAAAACGGGAAGCCTCCTAAAAAATGTCCTGCATGAAAAAACAATCCAAAAAACCCATCTGGACATCTTGGAAGGCTACACCGATGAGCTTGTTGAAGAAAAGGAGAAAGAAATAAAACACATTGCAGAGCAGGCAGGTGTTTTGGAAAAAGAATTTCAAAAAGCAGACAGCTCCTTCAAAAAACAGGAACAAATCCAAGCATTATACCTATCACTCCAGAATTTCCAAAAAGAATGGGCTGAACTGGAATCCAAAAAAGCGGCAATTGAAGAGAAAAAAGCAGTCTACAAGGATTTTCTAAAGGCAAAAACCTACCTCAAACCTATTTGGGATCAGATAGAAGAGAAGAATAAAGAAATAGAAAAACACAGGGTGAGCCTGATTGACTGTGAACGGTTCAAAGAAAATTACACCAAAGAAACCGAACAAAAAGAATCCGAGGAAGCCGACCTCAAAGAGAAAGCCAACAAAAAATCCGAAAGGGAATCAAAAATCAGGGATCTGGAAAAAGTCAAAGAAATCCAAGAAATCCAAGAAAAAATCAAAGACACCGAAAATGAAATAGACGTAATCCGCCCTCATCTGGAAGCGAAAAAATCAGCCCAACAATTGCTGGAAACAAAAATCAATACACTGGAAGCAGAACTGGACGGCAATCCAATTCCAGACAGCAACCAACTTGCTGAACTTAAGAGTGCCGTAAAAGATTGGGAAACTTGGACAAAATCCAAAAAAAGCCTGGGTTCAGAAATCAAGAGTCTGGAGGGTTCGATAATTGGGATTCAAGATGGAATCACTTCGCTCCAAAAAGAAATCCCTGCCCATGAAACCTCATTCGAATCCTGGACGGCTACATTAAAGAATCAGATTAGGGAATCGGAATCGAAAAGGGACAAACTGATCCAAAAAAGGGGACTGAGCGCACACATCCACTTATTGGAAGATGGAAAACCATGCCCTCTTTGCGGCGCCCTAGAGCATCCAGAACCTTTATTTATCGATAATCAGGATTCGTTCTTAAAAGACCTGGAAAGCGATATTGAAAAGTGTAGAAGCACAATCGAGGAGCTTGTTGAATTTTCAAAAAAACTGGCCGAATTCAACTTCAAAAAAGAGACTATCTCCCAACTACTCGAATCCAAAAATTCTGAAGTGCTGTCGTTGGACATAGAATTCAAAAAACTGGAAGAAAAGCTCAAGCAGCAAAAATTCGAAGATATGCATGCAGTGCACCGCTTTCTCCAAGACACAGAAACAGCCATCCAAAAAAGGGAGGTCCAAGGCAAAGAACTGAAAACTTGGAAAAAAAATTGGCAAGATGAAAAAGCAGGATTGGAAGCAGAGGAACAAAAACTCCGGGGCCTAGAGCAAGGCTTACTGACACTCCACACCCTACAAAATTCCAAAAGAAACGACATCAAAGACATGGGCTTCTGCCATCCGTTTTTTGAAAAAGACGCAGCAAGCATCCTCCTTACTATCCAAAAAGTCCAAATGGACATTGACAAAACAGCTGATCTCCTCAATGGAATCCAAAAAGTATTGGTCGAAATCAGAGCCAAGCAAGCCACAAACTTGGCCAATCTGGAAAATTCCAAAAAAGCACTGGATGACGCTGAGAGAAAAAACCGGGAACTCCGGGAGCTATTCACACAACTCAAAGCAGAACATGGATTTGAAGACGAGGAAAAATTATTTGAGCTTTTCCACCACAGATTGGATGCAGACAAAGTTGAAATTGAGATCCGGAATTTCGAACAAAGGGTTCACTTGGTACAATCACGGATAGAGGAGATCCAAAAAACTGAAGGCATCAACAGCTTTAATCAGGAATCTTTTGAAGAACTGAAAACCGGCTTGGAAGCAAAAGCTAAAGCTGTGGATACCATCAAAAAGGAGTTCACCCTCTTGGACAGGGAGATCAGGGAAAGCAAAGAAAAGCTAAGGGACAAAAAGAGGATCCAGGAAACATATGGGAAGCTGGAGAATCGCGAAAGCAACTTGAGAGAACTGGAAAAACTGTTCAAAGGCAGTGGTTTTGTAAAATATGTGAGTTCGATATACCTCAAAGAACTCTGCAACACAGCGAATATCAGGTTCAACAAACTCACCAAAAACAGCCTGAGTCTGGAGATCGATGACAACAATACTTTCTGGGTAGTAGACTATTTAAACGGTGGAAAAAAACGACTGCTAAAAACCCTCTCAGGTGGCCAGACTTTCCAAGCATCGCTATGCCTGGCCTTGGCTTTGGCAGAGAAAGTCAAATCCCTCAACCAAGCCGATCAGAGTTTCTTCTTCTTGGATGAAGGTTTTGGTGCTTTGGATAGAAATTCACTCCGGGTAGTCTTCGAAACCCTCAAAGCCCTTCGGCACGAAAACAGGATCGTCGGCATCATCTCCCACGTCGAGGAATTGCAACAAGAAATCGAAGTCTATGCAAAAATCGAGTTGGATCAGGAGAAAGGCAGTCAGGTGAGGTATTCTTTTTGAAACATTAGACACAAGACACAAGAGGGACCTCACGCAAAGATTTTAAAGGAGCAAAGATACGCTAAGTTTATTTTGTGAAGTGCAAAAAACGAATTAAGAGAATAATAAAATCAAGATTTGCAATGGCACCCGCCTCGGCTTAATCCAAGACACAAAATAGGCAATTGAAGCAACAACTCCGAAAGGGCCTCCCTGTTGCAGACAGGGTTGAACTAACAAAGAAAATCAAAACACACACTCTATTGAGCAATTTTACTCAATACATTGAGTAAAATCAAAAAAACGTACTTAATTAATTGAAATTTAGATAATTACAAAAACATTTTTTTAAGGAAAAAGGACAGCCATTTTGACTGTCCTTTTATTTAAATAAGGAAATCATATCCATCTCCAAAAACTCTTGCCAAGGAATCCCCCCAGCTCCAATCAGCAAGGATTTTTGGGGTTTGAATTTTTTATCGAAGGCATTGAGCCCTGTAAGCTTACCTGTTTTGGCAGATTTTACCTCTAGCGCAATCACCTTTTTCTTATATTCCACCACATAATCCACTTCATCATTCCCCTCCCTCCAATAATGTATGGTCAGGTATTTATCTTTGAAAGATTGATTGACTAGATGGGCTCCAACAGCAGACTCTACCCACCTACCCCATGTTTTTGGATTTTCCAGCAAAGTATCGAAGCTCTCGTTCGAGATGCCAGACATGATCGCTGTATTGTGGACAATGAATTTTGGGCTGGAAGATCGTTTCCTTACTATATTGGGGCTGAATTTCTCCAAACCTCCCAACAGCCCAGCTTCATTGAGCAATTCCACATAATTTGCCAAGGTGGTCGTGTTCCCTGCATCACTGAGCTGACCCATGATTTTGGTAAAACTCAGTACTTGCCCAGAATACACCGACCCCAACTCAAATAGGCGTTTCATCAAAGCAGGCTTATCTACCCTGGTCAGCATCAGGATATCCTTGGAAATACTTGTTTCCAGAAGGGAGTCTCGGACATACCCTTTCCATCTATCTTCATCGCCTTTCAGGGCAATCGCCCCAGGATAGCCTCCGAACCAAACGAATTCCTCTGGAGTCAAGCCAAAAGCTGCTTTCATTTCCCCATAGGACCAATGGCCTAGATAAGTGGCCTCAAACCTACCTGCCAGGGACTCTGTCAAACCTTGCTGTAACATCAGCCTTGAAGAGCCCAGAAGTACAAGTCGAATATCTATTCCGGCAGCAGTATCCCTGTCCCACTCGGACTTCACTTGCTCACTCCAATTGTCAATCTTCTGCACCTCATCTATTACAAGTAAGAAAGGTTTGTCTGGCATCTTTGCCTGGTGAATCCTAGCCTGCTCCCACTGCTGGGCTATCCAAATCCCGTCTCCTGCAGGCACAGCATCGGCAGCCACCAACAAATGTGCATATGTTAGTTCTGAGGCAATCTGCCTAATCATAGTTGTCTTCCCGACTTGCCTCGGTCCATAGATCACTTGAATAAACCTTCTGGGCTCATCCTTCAGTCGCTTCAAAAGGGAAGATGTTTCCGGTCTCTGATATCCCATCATTGATTTTACTTTATTCATTGAGTAAATTTACTCAATCTATTGAGCAAATTCAAATAATACATCTCATTTTATTTATTTACAGCTAGTTACAAAAATATTTTTAGCAAAGAAAAGGCGATATACAGACTGTTTTTACTTTCCTCTTCATCATTGGAAATTTATGGGTGTTTCAATTATGGGAGACTCAATAATTCCCGATATTTATAATTGTATTTTATACACTTATTTCTTTATATTGCTTCAAAATAAATAAACCTTAAACATTACCATACTTATTGAGACTATGAAAAAAATCAAAATAGCCTTATCGGGATTGCTAATAGCAGCAGCTGCCTGCTCAGGCCCGTCCGTAGAAAAAGAATCCCAATCTATAGAAAACAAAGCAACCGATAGAGTAGGAAACCCTGTCATCACACACAAATACACCGCAGATCCTGCTGCCCTTGTCCACAATGACACCGTCTATCTATATGTGGGCCATGATGAAGCACCTCCACGCAAGGAATTCTATGAAATGCACGAATGGTTGATCTTTTCCTCAGCCGATATGGTCAATTGGGAGGAGAGGGCTGCTTTGAATGTAGTAGAAACATTTGAATGGGCGGAAGGTGATGCATGGGCAGCCCACACGATCGAAAAGGACGGAAAATTCTACTGGTTTGTGACTGTCACACACAAAGAAATCCACGGCAAAGCTATTGGGATAGCAGTGTCGGATACTCCAATTGGCCCATGGAAAGATGCCCGTGGATCAGCCTTGATCACCAATGATATGACTACTGATACAGAAATCAGCTGGGATGATATTGATCCTGCTGTATTTATTGATGATGACGGAGAAGCTTATGTTTTCTGGGGAAATACGATTGCTTATTGGGCTAAATTGAAACCCAATATGACAGAACTGGATGGACCTATCAACCAGATCCCACTTCCCAACTTTACTGAAGCCCCTTGGGTACACAAAAAAGGAGACTGGTACTACCTATCTTATGCCTATCAATTTCCGGAAAAGACAGCCTACGCCATGAGCAAGAGCATCACTGGCCCTTGGGAATACAAAGGTATATTGAACGAAGTGGCTGGCAACTCCAACACAAACCATCAAGCAATCATTGAATTCAAAGGAAAAGACTACTTTATCTACCACAATGGAAGCATCCCTACAGATGGAGGAAGCTTCAGAAGATCTGTTTGCATAGACTATCTATACTACAATCCAGACGGTACTCTAAAAAGAGTGGTGATGACTACTGAGGGAGTTGAACCTGCTTTGTGATTGTAGAGTTGAGATTTTAGATCTTAGAATTTAAAACCTGACTTTGAGTCTTTTGCTTATAAGAAAAACAATAAATGCAGGTATCAGAGAGAACTCTCGGTTCAATTTGAATCTATCTACCTTATTCATTCATTAGATTATTGAAATCGCCTAAAACACAAATGAAAAGATTCAATATCCTTCTGCTTGCCTTGTTTGCTTTTTCTCTTATTTCAGCATGCAAACCTGTCCCAAATTATGAAGGATATTTGTTTGCGTATTTTGAAGGTCAGGGAGCTCCTGGTGAGCAAGAGCAACTTCGATTTGCTATCAGTGAAGGTGCTGTGCAAAAGAACCCCTCTTTGAAAAATGGGGAGGGATTACAGAAACTCCCCAACCATAACTATTCCGATCATTTATAACCAAATAACCATGTCTTATTTCAAAACAACAATCCTTGTATGCATCACGATCGCAATATCTGCCTCCGTCTTTGCCCAAGAAAAGCCCCAACAATTCCAATCAAAGGGAAACCCTATCTTCACCCACGCATATACAGCTGATCCAGCTGCACTTGTAAAAAACGACACATTGTGGCTTTACACAGGACACGATTTTGAAGGTGGGCAAAAAAGTTATAAAATGAAGGATTGGTTGGTTTTCTCCACCTCTGACATGATAAATTGGACAGAACACCCCATCCCTTTGAAAATCACAGATTTCGCTTGGGCAAAAAGTGGTGATGCCTACGCAGGACATGTCCAGGAGAAAAATGGAAAATACTATTGGTACATCAGTACCAACTGGTCAGGAATCGGTGTAGCTGTGGCTGACAACCCTGCCGGACCATTCAAAGATGCATTAGGCAAACCATTGTTGACCAACAAGGACTGTTTTGCTTCCACGCATTCATGGGCATGCATTGATCCCGCTACTTTTATTGACGATGATGGGCAAGCTTGGATTTTTTGGGGAAATAGGGAATGCTATTACGCTAAGTTAAAAGACAATATGATAGAAATAGACGGGGAAATTAAGCAAATTGAATTTGATGGATTTGAATTTACCGAAGCCCCGTGGATACACAAAAAAGATGGGAAATACTACTTGACCTATGCTACTGAATTCCCTGAAAAAATCGCATATGCCATGGCTGACAATATCGAAGGGCCCTATGAATACAAAGGGATTTTGAATGAAATCGCAGGCAATAGCAATACAAACCATCAAGCAGTAGTCGAATTCAAAGACCAATGGTATTTTATCTACCATAATGGTGGCATCAACACCGACGGGGGAAGTTACAGCCGGTCTGTATGTATCGACAAGCTCTACTATAATTCTGACGGAACTTTGAAAAGAATCGTGATGACAACTGAAGGAGTGGATCCTGCTTTGTGATTGTAGCGTAGAGATCTTAGATTTAGAAGCAAGAAAAGAGAAGCGAGAGACAAGACGTAAGAGCCAAGATGCAAAGGTCTCGCAGAGAGCGCAAAGTTGCAGAGATGAGCTGAGGGTAGTAGATACTGGATTACAATCAAGTACCTAGCGATTCTTGATTCATTATTCGGAGTTCAAAATTCATAATATGATTATCCGCAATGGCACCAGTAGTTAAATTATGCATATGTAATCATGCGGATAATTGTCAACTACGCCACGACGCACGAGTGTCGAAGGTTGACTGTCAACTTGTCCTGTAAACAATATAATTGGCTACTGGTAAGAAAGCGGATATACATAATTTAAAAAATGTCATCTATTTTCAGGACGTGACAAAGAAGCAGAGCCCTGAAAGGGCTTTTGACATTAGCATAGGGTTGTAACCCTATGCTTGGATAAAAAGATATGTTCATTTCTGCCCTGAAAGGGCAATTGAATAGATATCGGAAACTTAGGGAAATCAGTAGAAAAAAATGTCAACTATTTTCAGGACGTGACAAAGATGCGAATTAACATTCTGGACAGCCATTTAATCTAATCACTGGGTCTTGACCCGATTTAAAAAAAGGAAGGTAGATTTTTGATTGGCGAATAACTCAATCTAAAATCTACCTTTTAAAATCTTAAATTATTTTACAGAGAAGTGCAGCTCTATCTTATGGCTATATTTCTCTCCTGGATTTAGTCTTGCCGAAGGAAAAGACGCTTCGTTTGGAGCATTGGGAAAAGTCTGTGGCTCTAAGCAAAGTCCCATGTATTGGGAATATGTCACACCATTGGTCGTCAATTTACCATCAAGGAAATTTCCTGAATAAAATTGAACTGCTGGTGAATCTGCATAAAGTTCCATCACTCTTCCTGAACCTGCATGATAAAGCTCTGCCATCTTTGCCATCTGCCCATCATGCTGTTCTTTGACTACATAGTTGTGGTCATATCCACCTTTTATTTCTGAAATCCTAGCACCTATAGCAGTTGAAGTATTGAAGTCAAATGGAGTACCCGAAACCTCTTTCAATTCACCGGTTGGGATCAATTCATCGTCAACAGGGGTATATTTCGCAGCATTGATTTTCAACTCATGCCCCAAGATATCTTCTTTCATCGCACTTAGGTTGAAGTATCCATGGTGTGTTAGGTTCACAATCGTTGGCTTATCTGTCTCTGCTTCAAAGCTGATCAAGAGCTTATTGTCCTCTGTCAATTCATAAACAACAGTAGACACCAGCTCACCTGGATAACCTTCCTCTCCATCTGGACTGGTGTAAGTCAACTTGACTTTAATGGATTTCTCTCCTTTAATGGATTCTGCATCCCAATTTTTCCTGTTGAAACCCAAATCACCTCCATGGAGATGGTTGTTTCCATCATTGGTAGTCAATTGATAGCTTGTACCGTCAATTTCGAATTTCCCTTTTGCAATTCTGTTTGCATACCTACCCGCAGTGGCTCCGAGATAATAATCATTCGTATCGTAACCATCGATTGATTCATATCCAAGAACGATATTTTCAAGATTCCCATCTTTGTCAGGTACTATTAATTTGGATACAACAGCCCCAAAACTTGAGATTTCAACCTCCATACCATTCCCATTTTCCAAGTGGAAAACTTTTGCGGTCTGATCACCGACGGCAACTTGTTGGACATTGACTTTAAAACTGATCTCTTCCTTTACTTCTTCATTTTCCTCAGATTTGGGGGAGGAACAGCTCGACATTCCAATCAGGAATGCTGAAAACAATAATGCAATCGCTTTGAAATTCATTTTTTTCATATGCTTGGGTTTTTAGCAGCCTTGACCGTAGTATGCGTCTTTTCCGTGCTTACGCTCGTAGTGTTTTTTGATTAACGCATCTTTCAGTCTTGCTGCATTAGGATTGATTTGTAGCGTAAGGTAAGCCATTTTTGCTACCTCTTCAAGGACTTTGCTGTTGTAAACAGCTTTTGCAGCATCTTTTCCCCAAGCAAATGGACCATGGCTACCGACCAGGATCATTTCGACTTCTGAGGGATCCAATTTTTTCTCTGCAAAACAGTCCAAAATCTGTTGTCCGGTATTGTGTTCATAATCCCCTTCGATCAACGCATCAGACATGGGAGCTGCACAGGGAATATCCGCTGTCAAATGGTCCGCATGTGTTGTCCCAAAATTCGGCACATCCATGATTGCCTGCGCCCAAGAAACCGCATAAGTGGAATGCGTATGGCAAATCCCTCCAATATGTTCCCAATGTTTGTAGAGAAAAGCATGGGTTTTGGTATCCGAAGATGGCCGCATATCCCCTTCAATGATATTGTTGTCAAAGTCAACAATTACAATATCATCAACTTTCAACTCTTCATAAGGCACACCACTTGGTTTGATTGCAAAAACGCCTTTTTCCCTATCAACCGCACTCACATTCCCAAAGGTGTATACCACCAAATCCAATTTCGGCAGTTGCATATTCGCCTCATAACAGGCTTGTTTTAGTTTTTTGTACATGATTTGATTTTAGATCTTAGATTGTAGATTGTAGATTGTAGATTTAAAAATCTAAATTCTTAAATCTACAATCTAAAATTATTTAGAAGGATTGTTGTCTTTTTCGTTATTTGAATTCGATCTGTTTTTGATAGTTTTTAGGCTAGTAACAAAGATCGCTGTTAGTTCATTTGCTTCTTGAAGTTGTTTAGAAACATCGACCCAACCTTTAGCTTGAATCAATTCTAACCAATAACCACTTTCATCCGCTTCCTCCAGTACGATTTGTAGCTTTGAAATAAACTCTTTGTCACTTCTTGCTCTACAAACTGCTCTGTAATTAGCCCCAACCGAAGTGGATGATTTAGCAAGCTGATAAGAAATGATCCTTGCTGATGCTGAATTTGGAAGAGATTCAATAATCTCAATTACGTCAAGAGCAAATCTCTTCGTTCTTTGTTTAATTAGATTTTGCATATTGTAAAAATTAGAAATGAAAAATGTAGAAACTATAGTAAAATTACACAATCTACATTTCCCAATCTAAAATCTACCCTCTAAAATCTAAATTTATTTCCCTTCAATTAGTTTTCCAAACTCCACATACTCAGCATACAATTTCTCGTACACAGGTACATTTGCTGGGATGGGTTCGTATACTTTGTCAAAGCCATTGCTCATTGCCTTGATGGCTGCTTCGGTGTTGGGATGGATGCCTGCAGCGACAGCCGCATACATCGCAGCCCCCAAAGCAGGTGCTTGATCGGAGGTTGCCACTTTGATTGG
Source organism: Belliella marina (assembly GCF_042682445.1). Classification (NCBI taxonomy): domain Bacteria; kingdom Pseudomonadati; phylum Bacteroidota; class Cytophagia; order Cytophagales; family Cyclobacteriaceae; genus Belliella; species Belliella marina. The sequence continues at coordinate 206,883 of NZ_JBHUHR010000001.1, read as the reverse complement.
CATATTCAACACATCTGCCAAGGTCTGCATCACCAAAATTGACTTTTTGGCAACTCCACCAAGACCTATAACGGCATCAATCTGAACCCCTTCCTGACGGAATCTTTCGACAATGCTTTTTGACCCAAAACTGATAGCTTCTACCAGAGACTTGAATACCCTAGCCGCATCTGAACCCATATTTAGGTTTCTGATCGCACCTTTCAAAGATTGGTTGGCATCTGGGGTCCGACGGCCATTGATCCAGTCCAAAGAGACGATTGTGGACTCGGCAACCGGAATCTGCAAAGCGTCTTCCGAAAGCTTGATGATAATTTGCTCTTCAATTTCAGCAATCAATTGATCCTTTTGTTCTTGATTGAGCAATGTACTATTTTGGATAAGGGCTACCGAAGGCTTCACGACCAAGTTTTTGAACCAGGCCAATACATCTCCAAAACCTGACTGCCCTGCTTCCAAGCCAATAGTCCCAGGGATCACAGAACCGTCCACTTGCCCACAAATCCCACTGATCAACTTGTCTCCGATGGTCTCTTTGGAAGCTACCATCACATCACAGGTAGAAGTCCCCATCACTTTGATCAAGGTATTCTCGGTGATCTCTCCACCTACGGCTCCTGCATGTGCATCAAAAGTCCCAACAGCAATTATTGTATCTTCTGACAGGCCAAGCTTCTCTGCCCATTCTTTACTTAGATTACCAGCGACTTCATCCGAAGTATATGTTTCGGTATAAAGTCTATCTCTCAATTCCGCCAAGTATGGATGGAATTTACCCAAGAATTCCTTTGGTGGCAAGCCACCCCATGACTCATGCCAAAGTGCTTTGTGTCCGGCTGCACACCTGCTTCTCTTGAAAGCCAAAGGATCTGTACTCCCCACCAACTGTGCGGTGATAAAATCACAATGCTCCATCCAAGAGAACGCTGCATTTTTCACAGCTTCATCTTCCCTGACCACATGAAGGATCTTTGACCAAAACCATTCCGATGAATAGATCCCACCTTCGTATTTGGTAAAATCCTCTCCGCCCCATGTCCTAGCCACTTCATTGATTTCATCTGCTTCTTTGATAGAGGTATGGTCTTTCCAAATCACCATCATGGCGTTTGGATTTTCTGCAAATCCCGGTTTCAAAGCCAAAGACTGACCTTTTTCATCCACAGGCATTGGTGAAGATCCAGTGGTATCAACACAAATTGCCTTCACTTGGTCTTTCCCAATCCCAGATTTTGACAATACTCCCTTAATAGTCTGCTCCAATCCTTCAAGATGATCCAAAGGATGCTGCCTGAATCTGTTGGAAACAGGGTCACAATACTTTCCGGCTTTCCACCTTGGGTACCAATACACATGGCTTGATAGGCAGTTTCCATCTGCCGTATTAACCAATACAGCCCTGACAGAATCAGAGCCGTAATCAAGACCAATTACATAATTATCATTCATATCAAATATTTAATTTAATCTATTCATTAAGATAGAGTACAAAGCCCCCATTTGCTTTTATTTCAAATTCAATATCATTGTCTCCTGAAAGATTATCTACTTGCCAAGATTCATCTACAGAGTCAGATATTTTTGTGGCATTTTTGGATGAAATACCTAATTCCTGCAAGTTAAGGGTAACTTTTTTTGTCGCATCCTGTGCATTGATGCCTGCCACATACCAAGAGTCACCACTCCTTCTTGCCATGATCACAAATTCCCCCGGGAATCCATCTATATATTTCACTTCATCCCAAGTGGATGGCAAGGATCGAAGGAATTCGATCACCTCTGGCTCTTGCAAAGCCATTCCGGAAGGAGACTCGGCATAATGTTGTACTCCAGAATAATACAAAACAGACAGAGCCAACTCAAAGCCTTTGGAAGTTCTTCTTTCAATCCCCGGTATCTCGTGCAAAGACATTGGGGTAAAGTCCATTGGATCATAAACATTTCTTGTAAATGGCAAAATAGCCATATGTTGTGGGGCTTCGTTGGCAAACTCTTGCTCAAAGGTGATCATTTCAAAACCTTTGACCGCTTCGACAGTCACCAAATTGGGGTACGTTCTATGCCAGCCCCGAGGGAGTGTTGCGCCATGAAAATTCACGATCAACCCAACCTTCGCAGCATCTTCCAAAATATCGTGGTAATACTGCATGACACTTTGCCCATCACCACCAAAAAAATCGATCTTCACTCCCTTAACACCCAAATCCCTGATTTTCTGAAATTCAGCCAGCCTCATTTCCCTTGTGAGCAATTGGTGTTTTGGCGTATACGGAGTGGAATTCCAATCACCTGCCGAGTTGTACCACAATACCAACCCAACTCCTTTAGTGGCTGCATATGTTGCCAACTCTCCTATCTTTTCGTATCCAATATTTCTATCCCAATTGACATCAACCAAACAATACTCCCAATTCATATCAGAAGCATAATCAATGTGCTTTTCCTGGATATCATAATAAATGGATTCATCTTTTCCCAAAGCCCAACTCCATGAAGCTGCACCGGGTACAACGAAACCAAAATCCAAATCACTTCTTTGAGATATTGCCAAATCAGTCCCCAGTGTGGATTCCACTACATCTTTGAGGCTACCAACAGCTAATATCCTCCAAGGGCTCTCCCACCCACCTTTTGCAGTAGGAAGGACGCTTCCATCAAAAATCTTCTCTTGGTCAGATGGATAGGTGATTCGGTATTCCCCGTTTGGAGACGCTGCTGCCAACCTACTAGCTGCATGATTTGCTTGTATACCCGTCTCAGAAACCAAGACCCAAGTATCTTCAGACTGGAACAACGCCGGGTAGATCCATCCCGACTCAATCGGTGAAGGAGTTCCTACAGCCACACCTTTTTGGTAGGATTCCTCATAAGAAGGGTTGGTCTTTTCCCAGCCAGTCTTGGGATCAGCCATTGGCTGGATCCATGTTTTTGCAGATTCTTTGAAATTAAAAGTAGTCTTCTCTTCCAAAAGCGCTACTTGTTTCTCTCCCAAACTTGGGAACACATATCTGAAAGCGAGGCCATTATCCGACACCCTAAATACAACATGAAACTCTACGCCTTCCGTATTTTTTAAGACCACGGTGCTTTCATTAGCATTGTATTCATGGGATTTTTGTTTTCCATGAACCAATTCATACTTATCCTCAATACCCGTAGCTTCTGATACAGAAACCAACTCCAAGCCCTGGGAAAAATCCAAACCTTCCCAAACCATCCCCAATTGGGATGGCTCTAGGATATTCTTTTCTTCAAAATACAATCCATAATACAACACTCCTTCTTCAAGGCTAATCTCAACTTTGGTATCACCATCGGGACTTAGAAAAAAGATATGTTCATGGGAATGCGTGCATGAAAAAGTGCACATGACCAGTACTGTCAAAATAAGCGTTTTCAGCATACGATCGAATTTCAAATATGTATTTTTCATGTGCACTTTCTTTTTGTTTAAATGATTATTTTACCCTTACCATCAAAACTGAATTTGCTGGTACAGAAATTTTCAAATTATCTTTATTCAATTTAAAATCTTTGAAATCAGCTTTCTTGATCACTTCCTTATTTTCGAAGGTATTGTGTGAGTTGATGGCTGGGGCAGTGATATACTCGGCATTGACCGTCTTTGCATCTATCCCTCTAAGGACTACATCCAAGTCGATTTTTTTGTCTGGATTGATATTGGCAATACTGATATTGACTGTTCCATCTTCAGACCTTGAAGTCGATACATTTAAAGATTTCATTTTTTCTTTGCCAAAGCTTACTTCCTCCGACTTCAGATCATGAGATAGCAAAGTCGCATCCTTATGAGGCTTATAAAGGTCAAAAACATGATAAGTTGGTGTCAAAATCATGTCCGTTTCATTTGTCAAAATCACTGCCTGCAATACATTCACCGTTTGTGCAAGATTTGCCATATGGACACGGTCAGCATTTTTGTTGAATACATTCAAGGAAATCGCTGCAACATGTGCGTCACGCATGGTGTTTTGCTGATAAAGGAATCCTGGGTTTGTACCCGGCTCTACTTGAAACCATGTACCCCATTCGTCTATGATCATACCGATTCTTTTGTTCGGATCATATTTGTCCATGATGGTACCATGACGTTTGATCAATTCATCTATAAATTCAGCTTTGCGAAGTGTTTCCAAGTACTCTTCTTTGCTGAACTCTGTTGCTTTCCCTTTGTTTTCCCAAGATCCAGCAATGGTATAGTAGTGCAGTGACAAGCCATCCATCATATTCAACGGGATATTTTTCATCAACACTTCTGTCCAATTGTAATCCCAGTTGTTGGCACCACCAGCAATTTTGTAAAGCCTATTTCCACCATAGTTTCTCGCATAAGTAGCATACCTTCTGTATTCATTGGCATAGTACTCTGGAGTCATATTACCTCCACAACCCCAACTCTCATTTCCAACTCCCCAGTATTTGATTCCCCAAGGCTCATCTTGTCCATTTCTTTTTCTAAGGTCAGCCATTGGACTCACTCCGTCAAAATTGATGTATTCGATCCACTTGGACATTTCCTCTACAGATCCGCTACCTACATTTCCCGTGATATAAGGCTCTGTGCCGATCTTCTTGGCAAAGTTCATAAACTCATGTGTCCCAAACGAGTTGTCCTCTGTCACACCACCCCAATGGGTATTGACCATTTTAGGTCTTTCGGCAGGATCACCAATACCATCAGTCCAGTGGTATTCGTCTGCAAAACATCCCCCAGGCCATCTCAAGTTGGGGATTTCCAAATTGATCAAAGCCTGCATTACATCTTTTCTGTAGCCATCTTCATTGGGAATATCGGAGTCTGGACCTACCCAAATCCCCCCATAAATACTTCTGCCCAAATGCTCTGCAAAGTGTCCGTATATATGTTTATTGATTTTGACATCTCCCTGATCTGTATTCACGATTAGGCGATTCTGGGCAAGGGAAAAGAAAGAAACCAGCATCCCTGCCAGTAGCATCATTCCTTTTAAGCTTTTTGTCTTCATTTAATTTTAATTAAAGGTTTATTATAGATTTAATTTGATTTTATCAGTTATTCTTGAGCAAGCGGACATAGTGGATCCTTTCTGTCTCCAATCCTTCTATACTTTCGAATTTCACTTCTATCTCACCAGTATTGAAAGCCGATATATCATAGTCACGATCCACTATCTTCATGGATTCCTCAGACCCAAAGTGCTCTTTGACCAATAATTCCCCATTGATCAAAATATTGAATGGGTTTCTGTTTTTGTTGGGCAAATAGGAAATCCTTAAAGTCTTGCCTTCTGATTTGGGATTTTTCAAATCATATTGAAACGCAGTAACAGTACTTCTCCAGAAAAGCCCATTTTCTTGCCCTGTTAGGCTACTGATTGCTTTGAAATTATGTTCAGATTCCGGCTGCTGCTCACCTGGAGCTACCTTATCTATAGTCAGGGATTCAAGTTTCAACATCAATTCATCCTTTGATTGAAGCTCTTTTTTGAAGCCTTCGACTTCATCTTCACCCAAGATTGGCCAGTAAACTTGATATCTACTATCATGGATTTTATAGAATGGGATCAGGCTTGTCGACTCTCCATTATGGAAAGTATTTTCAGCCAGATAGAACTTAAAGTCATCACTTTGCTTCGCTGGCAAAACTTGATCTCCTGTTTTTTTCAAAACTGCAGTCTGGAATATAGGATACATCTTTCCCGTAGCAACATGCCCCATCCTGCTATCATCGGCAAACAATCCTTTCAGGTCTTCTTTTCCGGATTCAGCTGCCAAGACTATCGGCCCATGGACAAATGAGGCCCAAGGAGAGCCATCTGCGAGGTACTCAACTTTGGTGGACATTGGCAATGTGACACGCACTCGGTCTTTTGACTTCCACTTTCTATTGATGAGCACATATCCATCTTTTGAAAGGATGACGGGGATTTCTTTCCCGTTCACTTCTACCTTCATAGTACCACCTTTGACCCAGTCTGGATACCTGATTTTCAGGTTGAATTTCTTCTGCCCCTTGTGGTTAAACCTAAGTGTTGTCGTTTCAGAATAAGGAAAACTCGTCTCTTGCCTCAATTTCACACCTTTTTCCTTCCAGGTCAGTTCCGATGCGATAAACAAATTCACATATAGGTCGTCACCTTGCTGGGCATAGATGACTTGTCCATATTTGGCGTGGTTTTCCAAACCAGATCCCACACAGCACCAAAAATTCTCATGTGGCTGTGAATACACCCTGTAATGCTGTGGACGCATGGGTGTGAAATACACAAAGCCACCTTTCTCTGGATGTTGGGAAGAAAGGATATGGTTGAACAATGCCCTTTCGTAGTAATCGATGTATTTCCTGTCCGGACTGCTTTCAAAAAGCTTTTCGGAAAGCCGCATCATGTTGTAGGTATTGCAGGTCTCAGGGCCTTGGTCTGAAGAAAGCATAGAGGAAAAATCATCCGTGGAATGAAAATGCTCCCTAACGCTGTTTCCCCCAATGGACACAGATCTTTGGTTGATGACATTTTCCCAAAAGTACTCAGCAGAATTGTTCCACTTATTTTCATCCGTAAGTTGTGCTATCCTTTGGAAGCCTATCACTTTGGGGATTTGGGTATTGGCATGCATTCCCGTCAATCGATCCTGTTGATTAGCCAAGGGATCCAATATCTGGTTATGGGACATTTTTTTTGCCAATACCAAATACTTCTGGTCTCCAGTGATCTCTGCCAAATCTGCAAAAACCTCATTCATCCCCCCATGCTCACTGATCAGCATTTCCTGGAATTGTTCATCAGTAAGCTCCTTGGTCAAATCATCAAACCAATCCGACAATTCGACCAGCATCGCTTTTGCATCCTCATTTCCTGCTATCAAATACGCATCTCTCAACCCGGCATAGATTTTATGGATATTGTATAGCGGTACCCATCTGTCATTCAGTGAAAACCCTCCTGCCTTGATTTTCCCTTCCCTTATTTCTTCCCAAATTTTCTGCCCGTTTGGAACACCGCCAAGATATCCATTCCCATTTTTATCCTGGGCCAATTTCAGATGTCCAACCATGTAATCCAACCTGCTTTTGATCTCCGAGTCTGCTGTGGAAGCATACATCATGGCAAGAGCAGATAGGTAATGCCCTCCAATATGTCCATCCAACCCTGTATTTTCCCAATTCCCATAATTCTCAGCATGCCATTCGACACCAGCATCCTTCATATATGGAGCCAAAAGCCTATCTACATCCATCTCAAGAATATACTTCTTGTCAACTTCCTGAGCTTGTTTGAATGGGCTATCAAGCAATTTCACCTGATCCAATGGAAAATATTGGACCCGGCTGGATTGGGCGTAGGAAAATGTATTGATACAAAAGATCAATACCACACAGATGGATTTCAAAGTTCTATTCATGGCGAGGTCATTTCTTTTTGGCCCAAATGGCCGTTCCTTCATTATTCAGTCCTGTATATATAATCGTTTCTTTACTTTTCTCCCAATCATACTCATTGTCAACATAAACTTTGTCGATGAATGTCCCATTGCCATAATTGAGTGTCAACCATGGCTTTTCATAGGTCCAAACATTTCCAGCTTCACTTCCAATGGTCCCATCAGCGTTTAATGTCAAATCCGCCGAAACCTGAAGGTCTGGCAAAAACTGCTCATCCGCATAACCCGGAACCACCCTATATCCAAGGATTATCTGTTCCCATGTCCCGACCAAATCCTCCTCTTGGATATCTTTTGTTGGCAGGTTTGCAAAACGCTGTGGAGATGCTACCGGCCATCCATCTTCTGTCCAGTATAGTTTTCTTACATGCTTGATCATATAATGGCTATCTGCTGACGGTCTTCCTTGATGTGCTATATAAAACTGATCTCCTTCCCTGAAAACAGCATTGTGCGCCACTCCTTGCCATCCCTCATGATCCTGAAACTTGTAAGGGGCTACGATCATTGGGACATTATCCTGTTCTCCATTCATATCCAACCCATTGAAATCCAAAAATGGCCCTGTCGGACTCGTTGACCTACCTACACGGATATTGTATTTGGATTCCAACCAATCATATGAAAGGAACATATAATAGAACCCTGTTGCTTCGTTGTAGATAACCTCAGGTGCTTCTATGTTCCCATTGATACTATTTCCCGTAAAGCCCCTTTGGATAATCCTGAACCCTTTGTCATTGTTGGTTTTGGCGAGCCCCGTTGCTGCATCCAGTTCCATTACATACAATCCATCAAAGGCAGAACCATAGTACATCCAATGCTTCCCATCTTTATCTACTACCACAGCAGGATCAATGGCATTTGTCATTGGGATATTGGTATTGGAAGTCACCACCAGCCCCTTCTCTTCCCATGGTCCCTCGATATTGTCTGAGGTCAAAAGCCCAATCGCACTCAATTTGAGTACAGGAGATGCTTGGGAATAATACAATCTAAATTCCTCTCCAATCTTAATGATATAAGGAGCCCATACATTCTCAAATGGCACTCCTCCATTTTGTCGGATATAGTTCACCCCTTGTTGAGGCCTTCCATTGGTTGCCCAGCCCCTAAACTCCCAAGCTACCAGATCTTTTGATCTTCTGACTTGAATACCGACCCTGGTAAGTGCCTGCCCGTAGGCAACATCAGTCCCGAAGCTATAAAAATATTCACCTTCTTTGATTACTGCCGGATCGTGGGAATTGTAAGGTCCCCATTGGCTTACGTTCTGGAACGAAGAAATGTGCCCATAGGAATCCTGGATCTCAGATAAGGGTACAGGGATTCCCTCCACAACAAGATTTTCATTTGTCGGGGGAGGGTTTGTGTCTGTAGGTTCATCCTCAAGATTATCGTCACATGAGAACAGTAATCCAGTGAGGAGAAACAAGCCTAGTACAAAAGTCAATCGGGACTTGAATATCATAGTCATCTAATTTATCTTTTGTTATTGCTTAATCTTCGCTTTGATCATGGTAAATGAATGTGCCGGGAAAGCATAAGTGACTTTCTCCCCTTTACCTTTTATAGACTTCGTTTTTGTATCTACATTGGTTACCCCAAAATCATTCATGGCTTTGATATCTGGCCCATTGACTTCGAATACTTCAAAATCACCTGTAAACGCCCCTTCAATTGCCAAAATATCCGTGGTAATCGCTTTGTCTTTATGCCTGTTTACCACATTGATGATCAACTCGTCTCCAAGAACAGTCGCAGAGACATCCAAATAAGGAACATCTTTCAGATCTGCCTTTTGTTCGCCAAGCCCGAGTGCAAAACTTCCTGTATCGTATTTTTCAGAATCCACAAATACATCCAAAGAAGTCCCATGTGCATGCTTTGCAAAGAGGGACAAAGGATGATAGATCGTCTGTAAAAACAGTCCATCTTCATTTGTGAAAATTGGGGCAATCACATTGACCAATTGGGCCATATTGGCGATTTTCACCACATCGGCATTTCTGATGAAAGCATTTAAGAAGGATGAAATCACCAATGCATCTTCTAGGTTATACCTTTCTTCCAAGGCAATATCACCAGACATGGTCTCACTGGATCTCCATCTGTACCAAATATTGTACTCATCCCAAGCAATATAAATCGGATCCCTTTCACCCCTGTCAGCTCTAGACATAGCTTCATCAATAATTCCAGATACCAGTTTGGTTCTTTCTTCCAATACCAACGGCGAGGCTACAAACGCATAATAATTATCGTCAACGTTGCCCACATACATGTGAAGGGCCAAGTAGTCTACCACGTCTTTCAATTCATCTATAACTGTTTTATTCCATGCCATTGGATTTGAACCTGGATAGAAATTTGAAGACCCAGCCGCAACCAACCTGATCGATGGATCAGTCAATTTCATCAATTTCCCAGCTTCCCTTGCCTTTTTAGCATAATCTTCCGCATTCAAATGGCCCATTTGCCATGGTCCATCCATTTCATTTCCCAACCCCCAATAAGTGATCTTATGGGGCTTTTCGTATCCATGCTTTTTCCTCAATTCTGCATAGTATGGCCCTGATTCCACATTGGTATATTCCACCCAATGCTGGGCTTCCTGAATCGTCCCTGTGCCCAAGTTAACTGCAAAGTAGGGTTCGGTATCCATCAATTTTGCATAATCCATAAATTCATTGGTACCAAACTGGTTGGATTCCAATCTATTCCACGCCAACTCCAGTCTGGTAGGCCTACCTTCCTTAGGTCCAACACCATCAAGCCAATTGTAATTGGAGACAAAATTCCCACCTGGATATCTTGTCAAAGTGACGTTCAACCCCTGAACTGCCTCAAGTACATCCAACCTGAACCCATTTTCATCCGATAAAGGATTTCCCGGATCATAAATCCCCCCATAGACACATCTTCCGAGATGCTCTACAAAGTTTCCGTAAATTTTTTTGTCAACTTCACCGATCTTTCGATCCAAATCTATCTTGATTCTTGCATTTTGCGCAAACACTTCACCAGAAAATCCGATGAGTGTCCCGCAGATGGCAATTGCCGTGGTTATCTTTTTAATTTGCATAATTTAGGGTTTTATTATTTTTTAAGTTGTCTATTCCTCAAGGCTGACGATTGGCCAACCTTCGCTATCCCACTCCATCTCTCTGATCAATAATTTAGACCTTCCGTTGTCATTGGCATCATAGCCATGGAAAATCAGGTAATCTGTCCCATCAAAAGTGTAAGCCGAATTATGTCCTACCCCATGCCAATTTTCATTCCCTTCCAACACCAAAGTACCTCCTCCTTCAAACATGCTTTTTCCGTCACGGTCAAGGTATGGCCCTTTCACGTCTTTTGATCTGCCAACCACCATTTTGTATGTACTATTCACTCCTCTACAGCAATAGTCAAAAGATACAAACAAATAGTAATAGCCATCTTTCTTGAAGATAAAAGGAGCTTCAACAGCACCATCACCTGGATTACGGTCATCCAATTCAAAGCTTCTTTCCCTTCTCGATATTGTGTGCCAATCATCCGGACCGTTCTGGACAGTCTTTAAGTCATCGCCCAACTTCACCAATTTCATCCCATTCCAGAATGATCCATAGTTCAACCAAGGTGTCCCTTCTTCATCAAACACCAGGTTGGGATCGATCGCATTCCATAGATCCCTACCGGGAACAGATTGGATTACAACCCCCTGATCTTCCCAGTTGTAATCTGGAGACTCTGGGTTCAAGGTCTTGTTTTTTGCCAAACCAATGGCAGATGTATTCTTCGCAAATGCAGAAACAGAATAATAGAGATAGTACTCCCCATTGTGCAAGGTAATATCAGGTGCCCAAATGTGGTTTCTGAAATCTGCGGCTACCGATGTAGCCCAAGTTGGTGGATCTGGAAAGACTGCCGCCTCCCTTTTCCAAGCTTTCATGTCGGGGGATGACCAAACCGCTATCCCCGGACCAGTACAAAAAAGATAATAAGTATCTCCCTCTTTGATCATGACTGGATCATGCACCGGAATATCTGATCTACGGGTATCCTGGGCGAAGCTTACCGAGGCATAGATCATGACCAAAAATATAATATTTGCAATTTTCATGTCTCAAAATTTAAGGTAAAAGGGGAAAAGCGTAGAACCGACATTTCCCCTTTTGAATAATTCAACAACTAACTCCTTGCAACAAATCCCGCAAAAATCTTAGTTGGCATCGTTTGGTGAAAGATTAGGATTCACATCCAATTCCGTCTGTGGTATAGGCAAGTATTCCTTTCCCGGTGACCACCTTGTGAACTCCACATCATTGGATCTAAGAAGTGCCAATTTCCCACTGTCGTACAACCAACCCCATCTGATAATATCATGGATCCTTATACTTTCTATTGCCAATTCCAGGAATCTCTCATGAGCAATCTGATCTCTCATAGCTGCCTGGGACAAGCCCGGCTTTACATCATTGAGGTCTGGCAATTTAGCCCTGTCCCTTACTATCTGAATGATTGGATAGGCATCAGCAGTTCTTCCCAGTTCGTTCAATGCCTCTGCATACATCAACAGGACATCTGCATATCTCAACACACGGTAATTGATCCCAGATCTCTCAACACCACCTTGGCTTTCCGTCGCAACCCCCAGTCCATCATGGGTGTATTTTCTAGGATAAATCGCATTGGGTGCATGTGGCCAAGGCACAGCATTATAAACAGTGGTAGAATTTTCCTCAGGCTCATAAGATGCAATGGTTGACAAAAGCCTTGGATCTTTTCTTCCATCCACAGTCCTTTCCTCATTGAATGCATCATACAATGCCCTGGACGGTACGAAGTCATTGTACCCAAAGCCAGGCTGGGCATAAGTATGCCCTACAGAAGACACCTGCATCCAGTTTGCATTTGGCTCTCCTCCATAGTTATAAGTATTACCTCCAACTTGGTCTGGGGTGGCAAATTGTACTTCAAATAATGATTCTACATTGTTTTCGTTTACAAAACTGAAGTTATCCCTAAAGTTTGGAACCAGATCATAAATCCCCAACCCAATTACTTCCTCAAACTCAGCTGCTGCTTCTTGCCATCTTTGTCTGTAAAGTAGCGCTTTGCCTTTCATTCCAGTAGCTGCGCCCATAGTAGCCCTTCCAGACTGACCGGCATCAGGGCCGCTTACAGTATTGTAAGAAACTGGAAGATTCTCCTTTGCTGTTTGGAAATCCGAGATAATCGAAGCCCAAAGATCTTCCTCCGATGCAGTTGCGGGATAAAACTCTTCACTTTCTACCGGCACAGTAAGAATCAGAGGTACACGTTGAAAATTTGTCGCAAGGTTAAAGTATGCCAAGCCTCTTAGAAAATATGCTTGTCCCAAAATTCTGCTCCTCAATGCTTCATCCATCTCAATCTGTGGGACATTCTCGATTACCTGGTTTGCCCTAAAGACAATTTGGTAATGCGCATGCCATACCCACTGAACTGGCCCAGTAGATGGCAATGCCGTGAAATTGGCAACTTGCGCCAAATCCAACCAAGGTGTGTCTTGGTGGAAATCATCTCCCCTGCCATCTGTCAATGCAGGGATCATCCTCATATACGTACCATCGATTATCAGTCCCGTATAGACGGCATTGATTCCCTCAAGCGCATGGCTTTCTGTTTGCCAAAAATCCCCAGGTACCTGGTTATTTGGATTTGTCAACTCCAATTGATCTACACAGCTGACAGCAGCCAGCATGAAGATTAAATTTATGAATATTATATGTATCTTTTTCATTTTGATTGTATCTAAGTATGGACTATCAGAAAGAAAGTTGAACTCCCATCATATAGGTTCTTGGCAAAGGATAAGAGCCGTTGTCGAACCCTGGGTTGAAAACCCCAGAGGTGAAATCAGGATTATATCCTTTGTAATTCTGAAAAGTGTGAAGGTTCTGCAAGGTTACATAAACCCTGGCTGTCTGAACACCCTTGATAGAATTCTCTGGTATAGTGTATCCCAAAGAAACCGTATTCAAACGCAAGTGTCTACCAGTTTGTAACCATCCTGGCCTGTTTGAATCCCTACCATTGTTGTTTGGATCAAACTCCACAACTCTTGGGATATCAGTATTCGTGTTTTCCGGAGTCCAACGATCCAATATATCCTCATGCCAGTTGATAAAATCTGAAGTATGCATCAAAGTCCTGTATAGTCGGCTATTGATCATATAACCACTTGATCCGGAAGCAAATGTCGTGAAGTCAAAACGCTTGTAACGAGCAGTGAAATTGATACCATAAGTCAAAGAAGGAATAGAACTTCCCAAAGTAACCCTATCAGCGTCATTGATCACACCATCGCCATTCACATCCCTGAACCTTACATCACCTGGGGAAGTACTTGCATTTTGGAAAGCATGGTTTTGGATTTCTTCATCAGACTGGAAAATACCATCGTAAATCCAACCAAAATGCTCACCAACTTCGCCTCCGATTCTGGTGATGGTACCCACACCATAAATAGGTTCGTCCGAACCTCCCAAAGCCAACACTTCATTGGAAAGCGTTCCTAAATTGGCATTGATGTCGAAAGTAAAATCTCCATCATATTTGTGGTATCCCAATTCAAAGTCAAAGCCCTTGTTTCGCAAGGAACCTGCATTGACCACAGGCGCTGTATTGATAGACCCCGTGGAAGCAGGGATGGGCACACCCACCAACAAGTCCGTTGTAGTCTTGGTGTAATAATCTGCAGCAAAACTTATCTTGCCTTTCAGGAATGTTCCATCCAAACCTATATTTGCAGACGAGGCAGTTTCCCACTGAATATCCGGATCAACCAATGCTGTCTGAATACCACCGATCACAACATCATTTCCTCCAAAATGATAAGGTATATTTCTGTTTACATAATTCTGGTACAGATAATCCCCGATTTCCTGATTACCCAATTGCCCATAACTACCACGGATTTTAAGATCAGAAACGGCATCTTGTGACACTTTGAAGAATTCTTCTTGAGAAATCCTCCAGCCCAAAGCAAGCGATGGGAAAACCCCATAACGGGAAGCTGGGGCAAAACGGGAAGACCCATCACGTCTAATTGTGGCAGTCATCAAATATTTGCCATCATAGTTGTAATTGATTCTACCCAAGTAAGAGTCCAGTGCACTGTGGAATTCTGATCCACTTGCTGTTTGGTTGGTTCCATTGGATAGGACTGGGTAATATGGTCTTGGCAAACCTTCTGTATACCCGTTTCTATTGATAACACTATTGGATTGAAATGTATGCCCAACCAATACATCCAGATTGTGCTTACCGAAAGACTTGTTGTAATTCAAGGTATTTTCAACCAATCCTACCGTAAATATCCTGGATCCGTCATTTAATCTGGCAATGGCATTGTTGAAGAAATAACCCATATTGAATTCAGGAACCAAGGAAAAATCCCTTGTCATAGTTTTATCCCAACCCAAATTGATTTTATATTTCAATGTATGGCCATCCTTATCGAGTAGCTTCAGTTCTCCAAAAATATTGGCAAAAATACGGTCAACATCAACCCAGTTTTCAAACATGCTGTTGATGCCGGGTACATTGAGTGCGATTACACTGTGGATGTCTGCATTCGTCCCAGCATACCCCCCTACATTGTTCGGATCATACAAATTCATGGTGGGAGGAGTCATCAGAAGATCATTCATCAAAGGAGGCCTACCACCTGTGAGCACTTGGTCATTAAAAGTCAAGGTATTCTCCCTTGAATGCGCATAATAAATAGACGAACCCATTTTGAAGATGCCTTTCTCGGCTGTGGTATTCAATCTTGCAGAATACCTGTCATAAGAAGGTCCATTCCCTACCAATATCCCATCATTTCCAAAGAAATCAAGTGACAGGTTATAAGTAGTGTGTTCACCACCACCGGAAAATCCTAGGTTATGGTTTTGGCGCATACCTCTTTTTAGGCCTATATTCTGCCAATCATTATCGACATCACCTATAAAAACCGCTGAATTTGGATCATTGCCAGGTATCAATGGACGCCCTGCATTCAATCGAACCTCGTTGGCCATCATCTGATAGTTCTCCCTGCCCAAGACAGGCATACTCTGCCAAACTTGGTCTATTCCATAGTAGCCATTATATTCAACCTTTAGTTCTGAGTTTTTCTTGCCTTGCTTGGTAGTGATGATGACCACCCCATTGGCTGCCCTAGAACCATAAATCGCGGTTGCAGAAGCATCCTTCAGCACCTGCATGGACTCAATGTCATTAGGATTAAAATCCCTTACAGATGTACCTACAGGCACACCATCTACCACATACAAAGGTTGGCTATTTCCAAAAGTCCCTACACCACGAATCCGTACATTGGGCGTAGCGCCTGGCTGGCCATCGGCGGTCACTTGAACACCTGAAACCCTGCCCTGAAGCATCTGCGTGACATCACTTGTGGCAAATTTCTTCAATTCATCAGAATCAACCACTGCCACTGAGCCAGTAATATCAGCTTTCTTTTGGGTACCATAACCTACCACGATGACTTCATCAAGGTCGCTGAGATCTTCAACTAAGGTGATATTGACCAGTGATTTGTTGCCAACCACAACTTCTTGGCTGATAAATCCCACAAAAGAAAACACCAATACGGCATTTTCATCAGCTACATTAATAGTGAAGGAACCATCCAAGTCTGTGGCAACGCCATTTGATGTTCCTTTGACCAATACTGACACGCCTGGAATCGGCTGCTGGTCAGTCCCTGAGACGACGACACCCCTTACTGTGATGTCTTCTGCATTCAATTCAGATTTTGAATTGATTCTTTCTGTAGCATTTGCTAAACTGTTATTAAATGTAAAATTTACACCTAATAAAAACAACAAAGCTATCTTACTTAGTAACCGCTTTAGGTTCATAAAATTTAGGGTTTATTATATATCAATTAATTTTAATTCGGTCTCAATCGGGCAACATTGATCAAAAAATTAAGCTATTAAACTGAACTTTTGATACTTGGGGAGAAATGCCGGCGGTCAACATTTCCATTTGCGAACGAATATTAGAGAATTAATTTTAAAGTCCCAAATATTAATTGTCTTTTTTACACTATTAAAATCAAAAGCGCATTTTAGACAAACACATCACCCCCATGAGTGACCAAATAAAACTGAATCTGTATTTTAGCTATACCAGAACAAACTTTTGTACAGTAAAAAACTACGCAACAATCAACAGATAATTGATCAGTTAATGTGTTTCACAAAAAAACTGTTAATTTCAGAAATCAAATCGAGATTTAATGAATAATTTGATAGTCAAAATCTATCGAATTCGAAGTATAAATACAGGATCATTAAGTGTCGAACTTGGATTTATAGAAAATATGAGTAAATTTCAAGGTAATTCTAAACATTAAACCACAGAAAAATATTTTTAGCATGAAATATTCAAACCAAACCAGATTACTTGTAGCTGTAGATTGTATCATATTTGGTTTTGATGGGACCGATTACAAGCTCTTGCTAATCCAGAGGGGCTTTGCCCCCGAGCGTGAAAAATGGAGCTTAATGGGTGGGTTTGTACAGCCTGAAGAATCCCTGGATGAGGCCGCAGAAAGAATATTGAAACAGCTGACAGGACTACATGAAGTCTACATGGAAGAAATGCAGGCTTTTAGCCAACCAGACAGAGACCCAATCGAGAGGGTCATTGCTGTGGCCTACGTAGCTTTGATCGATATAGAGAAATATCAAACCCAAATCAATGATGATTTCCACGCAAGGTGGTATTCCATCAAGGAATTGCCAAACCTTATTTTTGACCACAAAAAAATGGTGGAGATTGCCCTCACCAAACTCAGGTACAAAGCTGCGTTTCACCCAATATTATTTGAGTTACTTCCTGAGAAATTCACCCTGCCCCAGCTTCAAGCGATGTACGAGGGCTTATATGACACCAAAATCGACAAACGGAACTTTACCCGTAAGGTCCTTTCCACAAAACTTTTGAAGAAAGAAAATGAAAAGGATAAATCAAGTTCCAAAAAGGGAGCGTTCTACTATTCACTAGACGAAGACCACTATAAGGAAAACTTCACCAACATCCATAACTTCATCCCTAGAAATGAAATACCTGCCGGAGTGGAATAATTTTTTCACTCCATATTTTTTTTATCCAAATTTTAGGTGTAAATATGACACTTAATTGCTCAAAGGGGCAATTTCAGGTGTAAAGTTAACATTTAAACCCTCTAAACACAGACTCTATATGGAAGCTGGATTCTCTACTTTAGATTACATTGTTTTTTCAGTTTATGCGGTCGTCATTGTTGCCGTAGGACTATGGGTCTCAAGATCCAAAACTGGAGTCCAAAAAACTGCCCAGGAGTATTTCCTTGCAGATAAATCATTGACTTGGTGGGCAGTAGGCGCATCGTTGATAGCTGCAAACATTTCTGCTGAACACTTCATCGGCACCTCCGGATCCGGCTTTGCCATTGGCCTTGGGATTGCCGCCTATGAGTGGATCGCAGCGATCACATTGATCATTGTGGCCAAGTATTTCTTGCCAGTATTCCTGAAGAATGGCATTTATACCATGCCACAGTTCCTTCAGTCACGATTTGATAAGCGTGTCAGTACTGCATTTGCAGTTTTTTGGCTTTTGGTATATGTCTTTGTCAACTTGACCTCTGTCAGTTACCTGGGGGCTTTGGCATTGGAGAAAATCATGGGGGTCCCATTGCAGTATGGCATTATAGGACTGTTGATATTTTCGGGAATCTACTCCATCTACGGTGGACTTGAAGCGGTAGCATGGACGGATGTGGTACAGGTAATCGTACTGATTGCAGGCGGATTAGTGACTACCTTCCTTGCCCTTGATGCAGTAGGTGATGGTGCTGGCATATTTGCCGGGATGGCCAATCTTTATGAAGGTGCAAGAGAACATTTTGTGATGGTCGTACCTAAAGGAGAAATCTTGATCCCTGATGGTGTTGGAGGATTGAAAGATGCCTTTCAGGATTTGCCGGGAGTAGCTGTAGTCCTTGGAGGAATGTGGCTGACCAATATTGGCTATTGGGGCTTCAACCAGTACATCATCCAAAAAGGCCTTGCCGCTAAAAGTATTGAAGATGCCAAAAGAGGGCTTATTTTTGCAGGATATTTAAAAATCCTTATCCCCCTGTTGGTTGTCATCCCCGGTATTGCAGCTTGGGTATTGATCAACAAATCTACCCCGGAAGAATTGTCGATTATGTTGAATGTACCAATCGAGCAAATCGGTACAATCGATAAGTCAGACGAAGCTTACCCATGGCTTTTGAAAAACTTTGTTCCTGCCGGTATCAGAGGCCTTGCTTTTGCAGCATTGGCGGCAGCAATTGTCTCATCCCTTGCGTCGATGATCAACAGTACCTCGACGATTTTCACCATGGACATTTATAAAGTCTATTTCAAACCAGAAGCCAACAACAACCAATTGGTAAGATCTGGAAGGCTTGTAGCAATTATTGCACTTCTGATAGCAATGTTGGTTGCGCCACAATTGGCTTCATTGGATCAGGTATTCCAGTATATCCAAGAATATACGGGCTATATCTATCCGGGTGTGGTAGCGGTATTCTGCATGGGATTATTCTGGAGACAAATCACAGGAAATGCAGCACTTTGGACGGCAATAGCTACTATTCCGGCAGGGATTGCTTTCAAGGTATTATACCCTGACATGCCTTTCTTGCTAAGAATGGGATATGTGTTTATCATCCTTTTGGCAATCGCATCGATAATCAGTTTTGCCGAAAAGAAAACACACCAAAATCCTGCATACAAAGAAAACGGTGCTGGAATCAAATCATTGAAAGCATCTTATTTCTTCCTTGTTTTGGGAGTAGTATTTGCCATTTTGGGCATAGTCTTTTTCAATGATTTCGAACACATTGGATTTGAATCCATATTTATGATGGCCTCCCTGTTTGTCATGTTGGGAGTAATCTTATACACCAATGTCAAGATGAAAACAGCAGACCCGAAATCATTGACTGTAGACCCTGTTCTGTTCAATACCGCTACTCCTTTCAACCTAGGTGCAGCAGGCATTGTATTGATCGTTGTCCTGCTTTACTATTTCTTCTGGATGTAATATTAATCAAACCTTAAATCATACAAACTCATGAGTAATCTCAAACAAAACGAAGTTTGGTTTCTTACAGGAAGCCAACACTTATATGGAGAAGAGACTCTTCGCCAAGTGGCGGAGCATTCTCAAATTATCGCAAAAGAACTCAATGATTCCGAAAATATAAGTGTCAGTGTAGTTTTCAAACCAACTGTAAAAACGTCTGAAGAGATCTATGCAGTCTGCCAGGAAGCAAACCAAAACACAAATTGTATTGGTGTAATCGCCTGGATGCATACTTTCTCCCCTGCCAAAATGTGGATTGGTGGATTGAAAATCCTCCAAAAACCTATGCTTCACCTCCACACCCAATTCAACAGGGATATCCCTTGGGAGACGATTGACATGGATTTCATGAACCTCAACCAAAGTGCCCATGGGGACAGGGAGTTTGGGTTTATCGTTTCCAGGATGAAAATCGAACGCAAGGTTGTGGTTGGCCACTGGCAGGACCCAAGCGTAAAATCACAAATCGATACTTGGGCTAGGGCTGCTTCAGGCTGGCATGACTGGCAAGGAGCTAAATTTGCGAGATTTGGCGACAACATGCGAAATGTAGCCGTTACGGAGGGTGACAAAGTAGAGGCCGAATTGAAATTTGGTTTCGCCGTAAACACTTTCGCCGTAGGTGATTTGGTACAATTGATCAATGCTGCCACAGAATCTGAGGTCAAAGCACTTGTGGAAGAATATGAAGCTACTTATACCATTGCAGACAATCTAAAGGCAAATGGTGCAAAAAGAGCTTCCCTTATCGACGCTGCACAGATAGAAATCGGCATGCGTAAATTCTTAACAGAAGGAGGGTTCAAAGGTTTCACAAATACATTTGAAGACCTTCATGGAATGAAACAATTGCCAGGAATAGCCACGCAAAGATTAATGGCAGATGGATTCGGTTATGCAGGTGAAGGAGATTGGAAAACTGCAGCTTTGGTAAGAGCCATGAAAGTAATGGGAACTGGATTGGAAGGAGGAAATGCTTTTATGGAAGATTATACCTACCATTTTGACCCAAGCAACAGCATGGTACTGGGAGCACATATGCTCGAAGTAGACCCTGTTTTGGCAAATGGAAAGCCTACCTGTGAAGTCCATCCTCTTGGTATAGGTGGCAAAGAAGACCCTGTACGATTGGTATTCAACGGCAAGGCTGGTGCATCACTAAATGCTTCATTGGTAGATATGGGCAATAGATTCAGATTGGTAGTCAATGAAGTAGAGGCTGTAGATGTACCACAAGCGCTCCCAAAACTTCCTGTAGCAAGGGTTATGTGGAAACCACTTCCGGATATGAATACAGGATGTGCCGGCTGGATTTATGCCGGTGGCGCACACCATACTTGCTTTAGCCAAAGCTTGACAACAGAACACTTGACTGACTTTGCGAAAATCGCCGGACTGGAAAACATCATCATCGACAAAGACACAAACCTTAGACAGCTCCAAAATGAAGTAAAATGGAGTGATGCGTTCTATCGTTTTGGATTATAAACCCAAAATATGCATTAGATTTTCTATTACGAGCTCAACACACTTCATAATCAAACGCTTCGCTGCATTTAGCTCACTCACCATAGAGGCAACTATGCTTCATTCGCTAAATACTTGATTATTTTGTGTTTTGAACTCTCATAACGAAAACCAATGCATAGTCCGGGTTAAATTGATTTGCCTTAATTATTGTAAAAGGAGTTCTGTTTTGCAGGGCTCCTTTTTTTATTTTTTATTGAAAGCCTTCTTGTCGTCCCAATGTCATGTGTCCAACCATGGCTTGCGTCCCCGCAAGACTTGATTTTCGGTCACCATGGCATGTGTCCTCACAAACCATAATTTTAACTATATAACATCATCCTGATTTTACTGTTGAAAGGTCTGTGAGGACACAAACCTTGGGATACTAAACAAACCTCGGGAGAAAGGTCTGTGAGGACACAGACCTTGGGAGATTACACTGACCTTGGATTTGGATAATTGATCTTGAAATGGCAAATTTATCTATGTTGATCAATTAGAATCACATTACCATCAGGATCCGTCAACATGATGCTTCCGGGCCCTTTGGTATTTTGATCCACCTCAGCTGACAATGGAATATTATGCTTCTTTAAGTGGTTTTGTATTTGTCTTACATCATCAAATTGATTGATTTCTTGAGCATTTTCATCCCATCCTGGATTGAATGTCAAAATATTATCTTCAAACATTCCCTGAAACAGGCCGATCAGGGAATTTTCGTTTTTCATGATCAAATAATTTTTGTCAAACTCTCCTGCAAATACAGTAAAGCCTAGCGTCTCATAGAACTCTTTGGATGTCTTGAGGTCTTTCACGCTCAAACTGACGGAAAAAGCACCTAATTTCATTTTTTCTGGGTTAGGATTAATTTCTGCTATTCTTGGTTTATTTTCTTCAAATACGAAATAATTGGAAATATATCCAAGCGCAAAAGCTACCGCTAGGCCTAATATTAATAACAAATACTTCTTCATAGGAATGATGATTTAAAAGGAAAATATCTTGAAAACTCATGAGGCTAAGATTAGCGGAGCTTTTTCCAAAGTAATTTACAAGATTCTTTTCAAAAACCTCATCGTTTCAAACCTGAAAAATCAAACACTTCTATATTGATTTCATCCTCCTTTGAATCAGGATCATCGGGATGATTCAAAAACAAATCCAATCCACTCTCAAGATGATTTTGACAAGAGGGTAAACGAATAGTTCGTTTTGGTCCGCAAAGGGAAAATCCGGTCTGTCCGATTACACGAATGTTCTGTGAGGACACAGAACATGGAGCGGAACAGACACAGACTATGGAAAAGCAAAAGGTCTGTGTCCCCACAGATCTTGGGGCACAAAAAAAGCCGGTGATCCACCAGCTGTTTTTCATAATTATAAGAAACAAATATTAATTCTTAGATAGAATGTTGGCATTCACCCAATCAATCTCCTCCTGACGGATGGTATGGTTGGTGTCTTGAAAGATCAATGTCTTGGCGGCAGCCCCCATCTTTTCCAACACTACGGCCGATTCTTCTATCCTTGACAATGGAACATGCATGTCTTTGTGGCTAGACCCTACGAAAATCGGAGTTCCCGAGAACACCCCAATGTATTTTGAAGTATTGATATTTTCACCTATCAAACCTCCAGTAAATGCAATAATGCCTCCATACTTTTTGGCATTTCTCGCTGCATATTCCAAAGAAAGGCATGCCCCCTGGGAAAATCCAATGAAATAGATTTGTTCAGGCGAAAAGCCTTTTTCCAAAACTTCACTTACAAGACCATCAATGATTTGGATTGCTTGGCTGAGTGAAGGTTCGTTGCTTTGGTCGGGTGCCATAAAACTGTATGGATACCAAGTATTTCCTGGGGCCTGTGGCGCAAGAACGGCAAAATCATCCATATTGAGGTATTTCACCAACCCAATGATACTATCTGCAGATGCACCTCTACCATGGATCATGATTGCTACTTTCTTGGCTTCGCCAAGTGGCTTTCCTGTACTTTTGATATCAGACATATTTTTCGGCATTAAGTTGTACTTTGGCCAATTTCGGTTCGATTTTATCCCTGTGGCTCTCCGCCCAATCTGGCAGTTTGAGCAATTCACCCAAGTGTGCTTCGTCCTCATCTATGGCAAAGCCAGGTTCATCAGTCGCTATCTCAAACAATACCCCACCAGGCTCTCTAAAGTAGACGGATTTGAAATAGTTCCTATCTTTCACCTCCGTCACCTGATAGCCATTTTGCATCAGTATTTTCTGAATTTCCAATTGCGTATCGGTATTCGCAGTCCTGAATGCGATATGATGGATAGTCCCCGCACTTTGCACTCCTTGTCGTCCATTTTGATCCAACACAATATCCACTATATCACCTGGCAATCCTGCAGTACCATAACGGTAGCGACCCTCTTCCTCGGCTATGAATCTATAATCCATAAATTGGGTGAGCAACTTTTCTGTAAGTTCTTTTGCCTTGAGATTGAGGGTCGCTCCGTAAAATCCTTTGATCACATGTTCAGATGGGATAAATCCATTAGTCCAACCTTTTCTGACATCTTTATCATTGGCTACCAACTCTAGCCCCATGCCATCATGGTCTTCGAACCGGATCAGCTTATCCCCAAACCGGGCCAAAACATCTGATGTTGGAACATTGTATTTTGCCAACCTTTCTTTCCAGTAAGCCAAAGAGTCAATTGAAACAGAAAATGCCGTATAGGTCATCTCTCCAGTCCCCTTAGTCCCTTTTCTGGCTCCCTCAAATGGAAAAGTTGTAAAAACTGTTCCAGGTGTACCATGCTCATCTCCAAAATAAAAGTGGTAGACATCTGGTGCATCGAAGTTGATTGTTTTTTTGACAAGCCTCAAACCTAGGATTCCTGTATAGAAATCTACATTTTTTTGAGGATTTCCGGCGATGGCCGTGATATGATGGATACCTGTGATAAGTGCTGCCATGATGATAATTGGTTTTTTTTTGAAAAAAAGAAGCTGAAGGCAATCAAACTTTCAGCCTCTTTCTACATTTGTATGTTTTGTCACTTGTGCTTTGATGACACAATCAACGATTGTCAGTTGGTAGAGACTATTGTTTTACCAATTGTACACTCAAGATGATTCTAACTGCATCAGATACGACTACAGAACCTGCTTCTGTTACCGCATTCCACTTCAAGTTGAAGTCTTTTCTGCTGATTTTGCCTTCGATCTCAAATCCTGCCTTGGTATTTCCGTAAGGATCCCCCGCAACACCACCGAAGTCAACATCAAGCTCTACTGCTTTGGTAACTTCCCTGATAGTCAAATCTCCTTTCAACTTATCCCCTTCTACTACTCCCGAGAATGAAAGCTTTGGATATTCGGCTGCATTGAAAAAGTCATCTGACTTCAAATGCCCGTCTCTGTCAGCTTGGTTGGTATCAATGCTGTCAACATCTGCTGTGAACGACACTTTCGCTCCGTTGAAATCATCTGAAGTTGATTCTGCCGAACCCTCAAATTTTCTAAAATAACCTGTCACAGTAGAGATTACCAAGTGTTTTACTTTAAAAGATACTTCTGAATGCGTTGGGTCAATTGCCCATTTTGTTGCTGTGGTACTCATGATTTTTTTGATTTAGTTTAGTTAAGAATAATTATTACTTTTTTTTACAATTAATGTATATACATAAATAGGGGTAAAAAAATTTACCCTCTCAGCTTATCCAACAAAGCATTGAGCTGAATGGTTTCTTCTTCCGTAAGATTAACAAGCTCTCTGTTGAATCCATAAACAGCAGATTCCAGTCCATTAAGGATTTCGAGTCCTTTTTCCGTAATCATGATATCTACCTGTCTCCTATCAGAAGGACACTCTTCACGAACAACCAAATTCTTTTGCTTCAACTTCTCGACAAGTCGGGAAGCATTGGACATTTTATTCAACATTCTCTCCTGAATGGAAGAAACAGTAATCGGCTTTCCATTTTGCCCTCTCAAGATCCTCAATACATTGTACTGCTCAGGAGACAATCCCAAGGGCTTGAACAAAGAGCTTTGGTTGGAAACTATATAACTGTTGGTATATAGAAGGTTGACAACCGTCTTGTTGTAAGGATCTTTGAATTCCTTCTGTTTGATTGCATCTTCTATCCTCATCTGTATATATTGCTTTTGTATTAAATGTATATACATGCAAATGTAGGCAAAAGTTTCAGATTTGCTATAATATTTGTCAAAATAATTGGGGATCCATTCATCTTTAAAGATAATTCCAGCTACTTGTTTCTCAAATAGACTGGATATCACTAATTTAGATGCACCACCTCTATTTAAATCATATGAGAATTTTAAGATTTCTCTTTATTTTCTTCTTGATAAGTCAGGGCACAGCTGTTTTTTCCCAAACAGACAGTTTGCAATACAAGCTCAACAAACTTTTGGACAGTGAAGCATACGACAGTGTACAGAGTATCCTTGACAACTCCCTATCGAAGAAGACGGATGATTATTCCAAAACACTTTTCCAATTGTACTCCGCCAAAGTTGCCCTGAAAAAGAAATCTTTTGAAAATGCCTCTACTTTAGCGAACCTATCGTTGGAAATTTCAAAGGAAAAAGGATTCAAAACAGAAGAAATGGAAGCCTACTTGGTTCTTGGAAACATTCATTATTCAAGGCTTGAGGATGCTGATGCCATCACTTATTACCAAAAAATCGATTCGATTGCCGAGAGGGAAAACCTAAAAGGAGAAGTTTACATAAAAGCTTTACAGAATTTGGGTGTATTGTTGATGGATGCTTATGGAAGTGAAGAAAACTACCTAGATAAATCAAAACAGTACCTATACAAAGCTGCTGATGCAGCAGTAAAATCAGGGATCACCGAAGAAATATTTGTATCCAAAGTTTACATTGCTTCCATCCTGAATATGGAAGGCAACTATCCTGAATCAGTCAAACTCTACCAAGAATGTATTTCCCATTTCCACAAGTCGGGAAACAACACAGAGTTGAAAAACACCCTGTGGGGACTAGCAGGCACTTTGGAAAATATGGGCAAAATAAAAGAAGCGGAAAACACCCTCAAAGAGTATCTTTTGGTTCTGGAATCGATCAATCATCCCAATGGCGTTGCCAGGGGGAATTGGGTTTTGGGACATTTTTATGCCCGAAACGATCAGACTTCCAAAGCGATCTTTCATATGGAAGCAGCATTGGAAATATTTGAAAAAGGTGAAACCGAAGATCCAGGACCACATTTATCGGCACTGTTCAAGCTTTCGGAACTGTATAAAGAATCGAATAACCCACAAAAAGCATATGAGTTTCTGTGGAATGCATGGGTAAAAAATGATGCAATCCAACAAGGCAAAAATGAAAATCTTGCCAAAGAATTGGAATCAAAGTACCAGTCCGAGAAAAAAGAGCAGGAAATCACCTTGTTGAAAACAGAAAATGAATTGTCCGTCCAAAAACAAAGAGTACAATTGATCCTGATTATTGCCATTATACTTTTGGCTGTCTTGATCTATTATTTTCTTTATACCAAAAACAAACAAAAGATCATATTGGCAGAGAGAATCCGGGAGCTTGATGAAATGAAATCCCGTTTTTTCTCGAATATTTCCCATGAATTCAGAACTCCTCTCACATTGATCAGCAGCAGCGCCCAGCTTTTGAAGGAAAAAGACTCTGAGTCCAAGCACTTCCAAAAAGACCTTTCTAGAATTTCTCAGCAGAGCGGAAGGCTCTTGGAATTGGTAGATCAATTGTTGGAACTTTCCAAAATGGAAGAAGGAAAATTAAGTTTACTCCTTAAAGAAGCCAATTTAGCTGTACTGATCAAAGCCTATTCAGAAAACTACGTCCACCAGGCACAGGAAAGCGGCTTGACCTTTCAGATGAATATTGAGGAAAGTGAAAAAAAACAGCTGGTGGATCCAGAAGTCCTCAAAAAAATATTGGGGAACCTATTGTCAAATGCCCTGAAATACTCAACCCAAAATGGTGAAATCCTGGTTGATTTCCATACCAAGGATGGCTATATGCAATTAACCATATCCAATAGCTGTGATGAGATCCCCCAGCATGAACTGACAAAGCTCTTCGATAGATTTTACCATAAGGGGACAGTTGGAGGCACAGGAATTGGGCTTGCCATGGTGAAGGAACTCATCGGACTATATGGAGGCAGGATCATTCCCAAATGGACCAATGGGATGCTTACCATGAATTTAAGCATCCCTGTTTCCATAGACACTGTACCAAGCCATGCCATCATTTTGGAATCAGATTCGGTCAGGCCTGAAGAAATGATTTCCCCTACCAGTAACTTGGATGAAAAACCCAGGATTATGATCGTGGATGACAATTCTGATCTTCGATTCTTGCTCGAAGAACTGTTTATGGAAGAATTCCAAGTAAGCCTGCATGCCGATGGACAAGCAGCATTGGAAGCTGCAATAGAAGAGATACCCGATTTGATTATTTCCGATATCACGATGGAGCGTTTGGACGGAATCTCCCTGTGCAAAAAGATCAAATCCGAAGAAATCACTTGCCACATTCCTGTAATATTACTGACAGCACAAGCATCCGAAGAAAGCCAACTTTTAGGATTGGAAAACCAGGCAGATGCTTACATCAGAAAACCTTTCAACAACAAAATCCTTTACTCAACAGTACTCCAACTACTTCAGGAAAGAAGGATGCTGAAAGACAGGTACAGCAGAGAACTTATCCTAAAGCCCATCGACATTGCCATCAACAATCTTGAAGAGCAATTTTTAGAAAAAATGGAGGTTGTCATCACAGAAAACCTGGACAACACCGAGTTTACTGCAGAAAAATTCGCTGAAGAAATGAACCTAAGCAGGATGCAACTTCACCGCAAACTCAAACACCTGACAGGACTTTCCGCATTGGAATTCATCAGAAACCAAAGGTTAAAAGCTGCTGCGGAATTGTTAAAAAAGGGCAAAACCAATATTTCGGAAGTCGCTTATACTGTTGGCTACATTGATCTTTCACATTTTTCCAAAAGCTTCAAAGCACTGTATGGAATGACTCCAACAGAATTCAACAAGGCTTTATGATGGGCATAGGACTAGGATTTCTTTATATGGATCTGTTCACTGTGAATTAATTATCAAAACCACAGATATTATTTATTTCAATACCGCATGTATTGAGGAAAACCAGCGATAAAAACAGGATTTTTCATTCCTCAAACACGCAATCCACGCTATTGTTACACACATACCAGAAGATGTTACACCTGTAACAGCCTGTTAATATGGTACTTTTTACTTTTGGGTACGCTCAAATTATATGTCAAAAAAAAGTCAAAAATATCAGGCTGAGATTGAGGCTTTACCCCATAAGACCATTTATCTCCAAGTCAATCATTTGGCAAAAGGAACTTATGAGATAGTAATCATTCATAACAGCCAACCTATCAAAAAAATAAAATTCAAAAAAACATAAATGTCGAGACTATGGAAACTTTCAATTGGATAAACAGAAAATGGCTTGTACTATTTTCAGGCGCAATCTTGATCTCCTGGAATGCAGAGGCTCAATTTATCAAAAGCCTAAAAAAGAAAGCTGAAGAATCTGCGAAAAGAACTGTCGAAAGAAAAGTCGAACAAAAAACAGAGGAAACTACGGAAAAGGTTGTCGATGGGGTGTTTGATGCCCCTGGAAACATCAAAATCTCAGGAAACAAAGATACAACCGACCCAAATCAGGGTATGGGACAAAATCGTGGTGAATCCTCCGGACCAAATATTAGTATAGCCGACCAATTCATCCCAAATGGAGAAATAAGCCACGCAGACAATTTCAGTTCCGATGCCATCGGGGATTTTCCCTCCAAATGGGAAACGAATACCGGTGGTGAGGTCATCACGATCGATGACTTCAAAGCATTGAGGACAGCCGGAACAGGGTATTATGTCCCCATGATTCCCCACCCACTTCCTGAAAACTACGCCGTGGAATTTGATTTTTTCACACATAACCTAGATTATAAAAACTCTACGCCAACGAGATTTTCCATCAATTTCACAGATGCTTCAGGGACAAAAAAAACGAAGTCAGGTGCAAAAATCGAAGTTCCCCTTTGGTATAATGGTGCCACCAGGTATTTGCTTGTCGAAAACTGGGGGACATCAAACAGGATCAACAATAAGATTGACTACAATTTTACCGATAAAATAAATGGGATGATCCATTTCACGATCGTGAAAAACGGCAAAAGAGTCAGGGTATACATGGATTCGGACAAAGTCGTGGACATCCCTTCGCTCGCTTCTGATGACATAGGCAAATACATCCAGTTTCATGTCAGAAATGTAGACCTCCAAAAAAACCTCGTAGTGGCCATCGCCAATTTATCCATCAAAGAAGAAGGGGAAGATCTTAGATCCAAGCTCCTAAAAGCTGAGGGATTCAGCACCACCGCCATTCTATTCGACTCTGGATCAGACAATATCAAACCATCTTCCTTCGAATTCCTGAACCAATTGGGTACAGTCCTGACCGATGATGAAAATATCTCACTACAAATCATAGGACATACAGACAGCGATGGTGATGCCAAAGCAAACCAGACATTATCAGAAAGAAGAGCTCTTGCAGTCAAAAATTACATCACAACAAAATTTGGACTTGAGGATTCAAGGCTCATCCCAAGCGGAAAAGGAGAATCAGAACCACTGAACAACAATTCAAATGCTTCAGAAAAAGCTGCAAATCGAAGGGTTGAATTCAAAAAGCTTTGATCCAATCCTAATTTATTTCCTAAACCATAAACATGAATTTCCATCTAAATAACAAAACCATGAAACGCAACATCAAATACCTTTTACTAATCCCAGCTATAATTTTCTGTTCTTGGGAAGCAAATGCGCAGTTTACGACAATCAAACCAAACAACCAGCTGAAAAACACCAACATCAAAAATGTACCACAGATCAAAAAGCCTGCTGTTGTATTGGACAACCGAATCAGTGTTGACAATGCCCAAAACCTAAAGTCAACGGTTGACTTGAAAACTTTGCCGATAATAACATTAAGCCCAGAAGAACTGGAGAGAAACAGGACCAAAACCTGGGAGGTAAACATCCGAAAGCCTAATGATGGGCATTTTGAAATCATCCATGGCGGGACATATACAAAAGAAGGATTCAAAATGACCCCTAGGCCAACCGGCGAACGCACCAGCAAAAACCAAACTATCTACTATCAGTCAAATTCGATTTTGGTCTCGAACTTGGTCAAGGACAGGGATTATCGATTGACAATTGTGGTAGATCCGAAATACTTCCCTAATGCAACTAATTTCATCGTAGGGCTGGGGACAAAAACGGTCTCTATTGCATGGGTAAATGGACAAAAAGAGTACCATATAGACTTCACTTCCGCCTTCGCCGGGCAAAATGTGCTTCATATAGGTCCTGCCTATTTGCAGGGAGATCCATTCAAGCCTGATACATACACAGTACTTGCCTACAAACTTTCAGAATTGGCAGAAATCAGGTAAGACTTTATCTGTATTACAATCGAAAACAGAATTCATTATGCGTAAAAGATATTTTTGGGGAATTGGAATCTTCATGGCCGGAACTGGGATAATGATGGCCATGGGGATCATCCCCAATCCCTTTGGCCCACCCATTCCTGTCGTTCCTCCAGAAGGATTTCAGGAAGCCATTCCAAACCCATTTGAAGATGAACATATAGCATCTCTTAGACATGGGACTGATAGGTTTCAGATCAAATGGCACTGGAAAGGAAAAGAACAGGAGATTCTCCCAATCTTGGAACAGGGGAATATTCCAGATGATTTCAAATACTTCGAGACACCTTCCCAATTGGAAGAAAATCCGGAGAAAAATGGAAACACTTTTCGTTTTGATTATGAAATCAAGCAAAAAATCAAATTATCCAACCAGGATGGCATCATCAGATACAAGGTAAACAGCGCTGACAATTCTATGTACTTCCCAAAAGAAAGCATCCTGAGCTCAAACCTTTTCAAACCACTAACCCAAATCCCAAAAGCCCAAGATTACGACTTACACTTTGCCATCCTAAATAAAAACAGGGAGTTGATGTTATTTGCCCAACATCCAAAAGAAGGTAAAATCTGTGTTTATTTCCCAACGGACAAAAACTTCAACCAACTGATTGTCAATGATTATATTCCACAGATTGAATTTCTACAAAGTGTTAAAAATTTCGACCATATCGCATTGGAACTTGACGAAGACTTTCCATTAGAACCTTTTCAGGGAGAATTCACCCAGAGAAATGGGCACAAGACAAGCTTGGATATGTGGTTTCACAAAGAAGAAGCCCAAGCCTTGACTTCAGTCCCGCTGATGGGCATCGGAGTTGGGATTTTCAAGGATTTTTTGGAAAAGCGTCAAAAGCTCCTTGCCTTGACCCATACAGATGGTGCTTGGTTTGAGTTATTGGAACTCCAAAGAATCAGTACTTTTAGCAAAAATACGGCTGATTATAGGCTGATTGATTTTGTCTTCCCTACCCTACCTGGCCAAGAGATAGCTTTGGAAATCACCCAATGGCTGATGGAAAAACAGGAAGAGATCAGGATACTGCAAATGGAAAGAAGCAAATGTCCCCCACATCAGGAAGGTACTGTGTGTAGGACTTTGATAGACAAAAAAATCAAAGCAATCGAAAAAGAGGTGGAGTCTAGAGCTTTTGAATTAGCACAAAAACATATGCCAGGAGCAAAGTAAAATGGGGATTGATACAAACATCCCCATTTTACCCTTTATTGTCATGAAATCATTGCGATATAAAACGTCTCATCAATTCCCTTAAAAACCTTTCAACCAGTCAATAATCAGAGAATTGATTTGCTGGGGCTTTTCTACCGTACTGCTATGTCCGGCACCTTGGACAATATGAAGTCTTGCATTTGGTATGGACATTTGGATAAATTTTGCCTTTTCGGGCTTGGTGGCTACGTCTTCGTCCCCTACTACGATCATGGTTGGACATTTGATAGTCCTAATCTCTTCCTCTATCCCCTTTCTGTATATTACGGCATCTACAGATTTGGTGATCGATTTTTTGTTTGATTTCAATTCACTGAGCCATTTTTTGTAAAGAGCTTCATTTTTCGGGTTTTCTATCCAGCTCTGGGCAAACATGATTTTCATCACTGACTTGGCTACTGCGGGTATTATTCCAAACCAGCGTACCAATCCATTGAGCATTTTGTATTTGGGTAGATTCTCTACAGGTTCGGCATTGGCTGAAGTTTCTATCAAAATCAGTGATTTGACCATTTCTGGATATCTGGCTGCCAGTCTCATACCAACAAACCCACCCATGGATAAACCAACAAAGTGAACTGGTTTTCCCGCAAGCTGCTTGATCAACCCTAGTGCATCCTCAGTAAGCATATCCATGTCATATGAACCCGCACTTACTTCCGATTGTCCCTGCCCCCGGTGATCATAGGCAATGACGGTGTGTGATTTTTTCAAAAAACCAATCTGATCCAGAAACATCTTATGACTCCATAGCAATCCATGGGAAAAAACTATGGTTTCCCCTCCGGCACCTTCTTTTATATAATGAAGTTTGACATCTTCCAATTGTAACTTTGGCATAATCCAAAAATTAAGGGTTCAGACAATAGTATACGAAATATAAGAAGAAAGGGACTATTAAGTTGTATTTACTTTCCGAATGAGTACCGAACTCCAATATTCGCCCTTAGGTTGGCGTATCCTTCTTCTACAAAAATATTTGGAGTTGCTTCCATCAATATGGCGAAATTTCTGTGGTTCTCAATTGGCTTGATCGTAAATCCCAATGGGACACCTACCCTCACATACTCATGAAAATAATAGCCCAGCATCAGACCTGTATGAAAATTAAACCAGTCATCTCTCACCCAGTTCCTGCTGAATTGTCCCTCTATCCCAAATTGTTGATCCAATACATCTGCTGCGGAAAACCTGATTTCGCCATAGTACTTCCTGTCGAAATCTGTCCCTATACCCACCTGACTTACAATCCCACTATGATACACCCCTGCAAAAGCTTCTCTGAACACACTTTGTGAATTGGCTTTGATTGATACACCTGCAAGTAAAACCAAACTGATAAAAAAGACATTCCTGTACATAACTAAAACCGTTTTATTTCCAGAAAGATAGCAATTCATCTTTTAGGCATCAATAAAAAACGTATTAATTCTTCACTATGAATTATATCAAGAAGTAACAATACTATATGTATATCCGCTTTCACACCATTATACACTTAAAAATAATGTTCTCAGTTTATTTGTAGCTGCAGTTGACTGTTGACCGTCGTCTACGCCACAGACACACTGTCACGTCCTGAAAATAGATGACACTTTTTTTATTGTTTTTCTTTTGTTTTCAAGCCTCTTAAAAGCCTGTTAGTCCAAGTAAAGTGGACTCTCCTCCCACGAGGTCACCTGATGGTCATTTCGAACGTAGAGAGAAATCTCGAACTGAAATCAAGACATCCTTTTCATGTTTCACTTACTTGTCTATAGACGGGACGAGACCTCTCTCCCGATGCTTTCGGGATCGAGGTGACGTAACCGCAGAAAGCACACTTTGTCTTGAATGACACTTGCATCTTGCATCTCGCTTCTCGCCTCTTGTCTCTCGCCTCTTGTCTCTCGCTTCTTGCTTCTCGCTTCAAAACTCCCCTCAGCCCCTCAATATCTCCATCGGTGCTTTATTGATTATCTTTCTGCCATTGAGCCATCCAAGGAGGATCGTCAGGAAGGTGATGCTTGCATAAACGATAAATGCCTCAAAATACGCTCCCCTAAACGGCAATTGGAAAACAAATCTACTCAGTAGATAGGTTGCCAAAAATGACAATACGATCCCACTCAAGGATGCCAATGATCCCAAGAAGAAATATTCCAGTGTGTTTATTTTACCAACTACCCCACTGTCTGCCCCTAAAGTCCGCAACAGGATACTTTCTCGCATCCTTTGGTACTTGCTGATCACCAAGGAACTGATCAAAACAAGTATGCCTGTAGCAATACTAAAGAATGCCATAAATTGAATCACAAAGCTGATTTTACCAAGTATTTCCTCAAGTGTCTCGACGATTGCCCCGAGATTGATGACGGATATATTGGGGAACTTCCGCACTATTTCTGCCTGCAAGTCTGCCGATTGCCTGTCATTTTTGGTTTTGGTGACGATCACATGGAATTTTGGGGCATTGTTGAGTACTCCTTCCGGGAACAAAACCAGAAAATTCGTCGAAACCTGATTGAATTTCACATCCCTAAAACTACCGATATACGTCTTGATAGGACGACCTTGCACATTGAAGATAATTTCATCCCCCATTTTCAAGCCTGTCCGCAAAGCATATCCTTGGTCAAAAGACACAAATATTGAATCTCCCGGGTTCTCCACTTTTTTCAACTGTCCTTTCAGCAACCTTTCCGAAGAAATCAATGTATCTCTGTATGTCACCCTAAATTCCCTGTTGTACAATCCCCTAGACCTCTTTTCGTCTTCGGGCAAAGTGTCATTATTCTTTTTGGTAAGGCCATTGATGGATTCCAGTGACATTGTGACTATCGGAACTTGTTGTAAAACCGGCAAATCTTTTGATTCCACATTCAATGCCACCTCTTCTACCTGATAGTCCTGAATATCAAAGAGCAACATATTTGGCTGATCTTCCTTATCCGCAAACCTTGCCTCATCCAACAACTGCCCCTGAATGAAAAACAAAGTGCTGATCATGGCTGTACCTAAGCCAATTGTTGCGATCAGAGAGATGGTTTGATTGTTTGGCCTGTACAGATTGGACAGTGATTGCCTCACAGGGTATGCCAGGCTAATAGGCAGGAACCTTTTGATTGACCACATGATCCCCAAGGCTACAGCCCACAGGGCCAAAAATGCAAAAACCACAAATCCCGTAAAGCCTAAAGCTGCTTTCCAACCATCCAAAAGGATAAAACTAAACCCAAAAATAAACAGTAAAATCCCGGCTATCACAGCCCATCGTAAAGGATCCTTCTTCAGGGTAGTTTCTCCAGCTTCGGGTCTTAATGTCGCCATTGGGGATACTTTTCTCATTTTCAACAATGGCAAGAGCGCAAACAGAAAAGCCACTATCAGCCCCGTCAATATCCCGAAACCTACACTTGTCCAAGAAATCGCCATGCTTACCTCCACAGGAAGAAAATCCCTGAAAACCGTCGGCAGCGCAAACTGCAAAACAGTTCCTAAAATCGCCCCTAATACAGAACCGACCAGTCCCATCAGCAATATCTGGAACAGATAAATCTTCATGGCATCCCAAGCAGAAACCCCAAGACATCTAAGGACCGCCACAGAAGCCAATTTTTCCTTTACAAAGACATTGACAGCACTTGCCACACCTACGCAGCCAAGCAAAAGTGCTATAAAAGCAACCAGGCTCAGGAAATTCGTAAGGTTTTCGAAAGAACGCCCAGTTTGCCTTCTTCGATCTTCTACAGTATCTGCATCGACCCTACCCTCCTGCCATTGCTCTTCATATAGTCCAACCAATTCGTCTGGATTGACATCATCTGCCAACTGATAATATCGGATGTATTTCAGGCGGCTGCCAAATTGGATCAATCCAGTTTCTTCGGCATATTCCATCGGGATATATACTGCTGGCGCTACAGTAGCTGTGATTCCCGTCTGACCGGGCACTTTTTGCAGCTCTCCCTCTATGACAAATGTAACCTCACCTACTTTGATGCTATCCCCAACTACGGCATTGAATTGGGCCATTAGGATCTTCTCTACAAGCGCTTTTCTCCCTCCTGCCCTAAATGTCTCCTCAGCCTCCACAGGAACAGTTTCAAGTTTGCCATAAAAAGGGAAATTACCTTCCAATGTCCTCACTTGTGTCAATCTGCTTTCACTGGAGGCTGGAAATGCAACCATACTTGCAAAATTGATTTCATCCGCCTGTGCTATTGCGATGGAATCTGTAGGCTGAACTCCCAGAGGTTTGCTGTTTTCCAAAACCAAATCTGCACCTACCAATTCTTTGGATTGGTTTTCTATATCATTTTTGAGATTGTCCCCAAAAGAGCTGATACCCACCAATGCCGCTATCCCAATGACCATCGAGGAAACAAAAAGCAACAGACGGGAAAAATTCTTCCGAAAATCCCGTATGGCCATTTTCAAAATCCAAGCTAAATTACCCATTTATCCCCTCCTGAATCTTCCCACCTTTGATATTGATAATCCTGTCAGTCCGTTTTGCCAATTCGGGATCATGGGTTACCAAGATCAGTGTAGTGCCTTTTTCTTTGTTCAAATCAAAGATCAAGTCCTCAATCATCTCCCCAGTTTCGGTATCCAAGTTCCCTGTGGGTTCATCTGCAAAAAGTATTTTTGGCTCGTTGGCAAATGCCCTAGCGATCGATACACGTTGCTGTTCTCCTCCCGACAGTTGGGTTGGGTAGTGTGTCACCCTATCCTTCAATCCCACCTTTTCCAAAAGCTCCAAAGCTTTTTCTTTGGCATCTT
The DNA here is from genome assembly GCF_042682445.1 of Belliella marina. Taxonomy (NCBI): domain Bacteria; kingdom Pseudomonadati; phylum Bacteroidota; class Cytophagia; order Cytophagales; family Cyclobacteriaceae; genus Belliella; species Belliella marina. Next base: position 170,207 of record NZ_JBHUHR010000001.1, on the reverse strand, counting down.
TCCGCTTCTTGAGCTCCAGAGGCACCATCACATTCTCCAAAGCAGTGAGGGTTGGCAAGAGTTGGAAATTTTGGAATATAAAACCTACATCCCGACTTCTCGCAGCTGCCCGCTGATCTTCAGTCAGCTTTTCAAAAGCATTCCCATTGAGTACTACAGAGCCAGTGGTAGAGGAATCCAATCCTGCACAGAGTCCGAGCAAAGTGGTCTTCCCTGACCCGGATGGCCCTACGATTGCAATACTTTCACCTTCAATGATCTCGAAATTGACCTGGTCGAGGACAGTCAATTTCCTGTTTCCACTCTGATAAGTCTTGGAAACATCTTTTACACTTAAAATACTCATGGATATGGATTTTTGAATTCGGGAAGTTAACAATTTGTGAGATACTAATGGTTTACTTACGGGAGAATAAAATTTATGGGTAAATTAGGCAAACAATTAATAAACATACGATTTTCATCTTCGGTGGATTCAGCACATTAGGTGTGTTTTGCGTCCCATATCTCTGATGAACACCAACAGACATTATGAAACACCTAATAAAAAGCATCTATCTCATTTTGGGACTTTTGATCATTTCATGCGCTTCCCCAAAAGAAGAAAAATCGGAGATTTCAAAAAGTGAGGAAGTCTCTAAAGAAGCGGAAAACAAAAAACTGATCCTATTTTTCGGAAACAGCCTAACTGCTGGATATGGCATCGAAGCAGAAGATGCTTTCCCAGGCTTGGTGGCTGCCAGGATCGACAGTCTTGGACTTGATTATCGAGTGATCAATGGCGGTTTGAGTGGAGAGACTACAGCAAGTGGGCTGAGCCGTCTAGATTGGTTTTTGGAAGAGGAACCTGCAGTATTTGTACTGGAATTGGGAGGAAATGACGGATTGAGGGGGATAGATTTGAAGGAAACAAAAAAGAACCTCAAATCAATCATCCAATTGGTTCGGGAAAAATATCCAGATGCAAGTATCCTATTATCCGGTATGCAAATCCCTCCCAATATGGGACAGGCATACACCAAGGAATTCCAGGAAATCTATCCCCAAGTGGCGAAGGAAGAGGCCGTAAAATTAATCCCATTCCTTTTGGAAGGAGTAGCTGGCGATCCTGAACTCAACCTCCCAGATGGCATCCACCCAACCGAAGCGGGACATCTAATTGTTTTTGAGACTGTTTGGCCTTATATTGAAGGAGTAATTGGGTTAGGGGGTTAAAGGTTGGAAGGTTGGAAGGTTGAAATGTTGGAAGGTTGTTGGCATATCTCTGATCTTGTGCTTCATTATTAGGGATTGGTTGAATTTGGTGATTGGATGATTGGTTGGGTTAGGTGGTTATAACGTTGCAAGGTTGAAATGTTGGAAGGTTGGTGGCAAATCTCTGATCTTGTGCCTCATTATTTGGGATTGGTTGAATTGGTGATTGGATGATTGGTTGGGTTAGGTGGTTATAACGTTGAAAGGTTGGAAGGTTGGTGGCTAATCTCTAATCTTGTGCCTCATTATTAGGGATTGGTTGAATTGGTGATTGGTTGATTGGTTGGATTAGGCGGTTATAACGTTGC
>NZ_JBHUHR010000001.1:0-168612 GCF_042682445.1 Belliella marina | reverse complement strand
TTGAATTTGGTGATTGGATGATTGGTTGGGTTAGGTGGTTATAACGTTGCAAGGTTGAAATGTTGGAAGGTTGGTGGCAAATCTCTGATCTTGTGCCTCATTATAAGGGATTGGTTGAATTGGTGATTGGATGATTGGTTAGATTAGGTGGTTATAACGTTGGAAGGTTGAAATGTTGGAAGGTTGGTGGCATATCTCTGATCTTGTGCCTCATTATAAGGGATTGGTTGAATTGGTGATTGGATGATTGGTTAGATTAGGTGGTTATAACGTTGGAAGGTTGAAATGTTGGAAGGTTGGTGGCATATCTCTGATCTTGTGCCTCATTATTTGGGATTGGTTGAATTTGGTGATTGGATGATTGGTTGGGTTGGGTGGTTATAACGTTGCAAGGTTGAAATGTTGGAAGGTTGTTGGCTAATCTCTGATCTTGTGCCTCATTATTTGGGATTGGTTGAATAGGTGATTGGATGATTGGGATAAGAGATTAGGTTGGAATGTTGGAAAGCTATCAGCACCCCCTCGGCCTTATGTCTTGTATCTTATGTCTTCAATCTCACATCATGACCTCTAAACTTTATGGAATATTTTCCACAACTTCTTTTACATTTTAATAAATTTTAATAAACTTACGCGATAAATAATAAAAAATAACCCGAATGAGTATAGAAATCAAATCTTCATCCGAACCCTATGATGTGATTATAGTTGGATCTGGAGCAGGAGGTGGAATGGCCTCAAAAATTTTGTCCGAAGCAGGATTATCCGTAGCAGTCATAGAGGCTGGGGGCGATTTCGACCCTGCAAAAGATGAAGACCGCACCCAATTACGCTACCCATGGGAGTCTCCCAGGAGAGGCAATGCCACCAGAATCAGACCCTTTGGAGATTTTGATGCAGCCATTGGAGGTTGGGATATTGAAGGTGAACCCTATACAAAAGAAAAAGGTACGAGTTTCGATTGGTTCAGGTCCAGAATGGTTGGGGGAAGAACCAATCACTGGGGGAGAATATCTTTAAGATTTGGTCCAAATGATTTCAAGAGAGCAAGTATAGACGGTCTTGGACATGATTGGCCGATAGGCTATGACGACCTCAAGCCTTATTATGATAAAGTTGACAAACTGATTGGTGTTTTCGGTTCCAAAGAAGGGATTTTCAATGAACCTGATGGTTTTTTCCTACCTCCTCCAAAGCCAAGACTCCATGAACTTTTTATGATGAAAGGGGCAAAAAAAGCCAGTATACCTGTCATCCCTTCCCGACTTTCGGTACTTACCAAACCTATCAACAATGACAGGGGCGTTTGTTTTTTCTGTAGGCAATGCAACAGAGCCTGTCAAGCATACGCAGATTTCTCATCAGGCACCTGCTTGGTTCACCCAGCGATGAAAAAAGGCAAAGTTGATCTGTTCACCAACTCAATGGTCAGAAAAGTAACCACTGATGATTCGGGCAAAGCAAACGGCGTATCTTTCATCAGTAAGATGGATATGAAAGAATACAAGCTCAAAGCAAGAGTGGTCGTACTGGGTGCATCTGCCTGCGAATCTGCACGTATTATGCTTAACTCCAAATCCAAATCACATCCAAACGGCATTGGCAATAGCAGCGGAATGGTAGGGAGATACCTCCATGATTCAACAGGGGCAGATAGGATGGGGATATTGCCAGATTTGATTGACAGGGAAAGATACAACGAAGATGGTGTAGGTGGCATGCATGTCTACACACCATGGTGGCTGGACAACAAGAAGTTGGACTTTGCAAGAGGATACCATATAGAGTATTGGGGTGGAATGGGAATGCCATCGTATGGCGTAGGCTTCTCCATGGATACAATGCGCAAGTTCGTCAAAGATGAGTTTGGAAACCCAAGCCCGAATGGAGGTTATGGGGAAGGATTGAAAAAAGACATCAGAAGGATTCAGGGTTCTACCTTGGGTATGTCGGGAAGAGGGGAAAGCATCCCTATGTACAGCAACTATTGTGAGATTGACCCCAATGTTGTAGACAAATATGGAATCCCAGTACTAAAATTCAATTACCAATGGTCAGACCACGAAATCAAGCAAGCCAAACACATGCATGATACATTTGAAGAGATCCTGACCAATGCCGGCGCTGTATTGATGGGCGAAAAACCTGGACCAGAATCCAAATATGGATTGGCAACACCTGGCAGGATCATCCATGAGGTAGGAACTACAAGAATGGGCAACAATCCAGATACTTCTGTATTGAACAGTAACTGCCAAGCGCATGATTGCAACAACCTGTTTGTGGTAGATGCCGGTCCTTTTGTCTCCCAAGCAGACAAAAACCCAACTTGGACAATCCTAGCACTCAGCTGGAGAACTTCAGATTTCATCGTTTCAGAATTGAAAAAGAAAAACATTTAACCCTCAACCCATGAACAGAAGAGAAAACTTAAAGCTGCTTTTTACAGGAACACTGGCATCTGGATTCTTATTGACAAACTGTGCACCTGAGGACAAAAAAATAGATTACACACCGAGAATAGAAGGTGGCACAGTAGGCGGAAGGACTGAAGAAGAAAAGCTTATTGACCAGAAATTGTTGTCTGAAACTTTTTTTACGGAAGAAGAAAGAAAGAAACTGGATGTGTTGGTGGATATAATCATGCCTGCAGATGCAGATTCACCAAGTGCAACTGAAGTTGGGGTAGTGGATTTTATCGAGTTTATGATGAAAGACTACCCTGCCTACCAAACCCCCATGCAAGGCGGTTTGATGTGGTTGGACCTTGTAAGCGAAGACAGTTATGGCAAAGTCTTTTTGGCTCTCAACGAGACCGAAAGGATTGCAATCATCGATCAAATCGCATGGCCTGACAAAGCCAAACCCGAAATGGTGGGTGGAGTCAAATTCTTCAACATGCTTAGAAACTTGACTTCCACAGGGTATTTCACAACTGAAGCAGGATTCAAGTATTTGGGCTATATAGGAAACACCCCCAATGTTTGGGATGGAGTTCCTGCAGAAGTCATGAAAAAACATGGCTTTGAGTTGCCCGAACAATACCTCGAAGCCTACCTCAAGCCTGAAGAGAGAGGTGAACTGGCCCAATGGGATGATGCCGGGAATATCATAAGGGCCAATTCCTAAAAATATATTATGATTACCCGCAATGATACCAGTAGGTAAATTAAACGCTTAGAATTATGCGGATAATCGACAACTACGCCACGGCGCACGAGTGTCAACGGTTGACAGTCAACTTGCCCTGGAAACAATATGGATACATTATTTTAAATGGCTACTGGTAAGAAAGCGGATATACATAAAATATATTTTACAAAAAAGCCTCTGCAATGCAGAGGCTTTTTTAATTTTGGGAAACCTAGTCGCTCTTATGGATAATTTCAAATTCACCAAAAGCTTATTGAGTACATTTCTCTTGGTTCTGATCTTGGCAACATCTTGCACAAAGAACATCACTATGAGCAGATTGATGCCGGCAGAAATCAGTGTCCCCACCTATGTACAAAGGCTCCTCATAGTAGATAGGACGGCCCCCCAAAGTGAGGGATTTTCAATTATTGAGGGTATTCTTACAGGAGAAGCCCCATTTGAAGTGAAAAATGCAATCGAATCCACCATTGCAACAGTACAGCAAGAGCTGAACACCTCGCCAAGATTTGAAGTAATCAGGGCAAGGGAAAGACTCAAAGGCGGACTTTTTGCACAAACCTTCCCCACCCCTCTGACATGGAGACAAATCGAGGAATTGTGTGAGGCCTACAATGCAGATGCGGTACTTTCATTGGAAAAATTCAGTTCAGACTTTATCATCACCGAAAAAAAACAGCTGATCAAAAAGACAGAAGGGGAAGGACGAAATACCAGACAGGTGGAAGTCCAAGGGATTTATGCGGAAGGAATTGCTTCTGTGAAAGTTGGGTTCAGGCTCTATGACCCCCAAAACCGCAATATTACAGACCAACAAGATTTCGAAAAAACGAATCTTTGGTCAGCAGAGGCGGAGACAAAAACACAGGCGCTTGCACTGATGATAGATAAAGTAAAGGCAACCCAATACGTCGGTCAATTGGCTGGGGCAAGTTACGCAAGAAGGATTGCTCCTATGTACCTGAACATCAACAGAAACCTATTCCAAAAACCAAAAGACAATCTCGCACTAGCCATGGGTACTAGAATGGCAGAAGTCAATGAATGGGAAGATGCAATCGATACTTGGGAAGCAGGGTTGAATGACACAAATGACCCAAAAACTGCAGCAAGAATATGTTACAATATCGCAGTGGGATATGAAGTACTTGGAGATCTAGAAGCTGCCAAAAGCTGGGCTGGAAGAGCCTATACTGCATATGGTTTCAAACAGGGAAGGGCATACGCACAGGAATTGAGTACCCGGATAATGCAAGAAGAAAGATTAAGGCAACAACTGGAAAAAGAATATTGATTTCAATAATTGGCTTGGTTCTTTTATTTTTTTAACTAAATTTATTTTTTCCTGATCTATCACATTATTTGAGACTCATAAGGTTCAGTCACTTTTTGTTTTTGAGGTGATTGCCATTCAATCTTGCTCCAAACCAATTATGAATAAGCATACATTTAAATCTGTTTCTCTATCTTTTTTGACTGGTATCTTCGGGATTTTGACTTTTCAATCTTGTGGAGAGAAGAAAACAGAAGAGACTTCAATCCAGTCTGCTGCATCTTTTGAATTTGAGATTCAAGATTCATTGATGGTTGATTACTTGGGATCAATGAGTTGGTCCGATATCAGTAAAGATGGAAAGCACATTCTTGCTTATGATTATCAAAAAAAAGAAACCTTGATTTTTTCTACAGATGGAGAAGTCCTGGGGACTTTCAACAAATCTGAAGATCAGCCTGACGCCATTGGTGGAAGTCCTCTTTCGAGACCACAATTTAGAAACAATCAAGAATGGGCGATCTTGGGGAAAAGTGGTCTTTTTTCATTTGATTTAAATGGTCAACTTTTGAATACTGCCAAACCGGAATTTCCAGTCACAATGTCCCTATTAATTTCGAATGCTGATATTCTACATTTTGTAAATAAAAATGAAGCTCTTGTTTATTTTTTAGGTAGAGATGGGGAAGGATCTTTTTATATAAACCCTTCTTCCACTCAATTGGAAAGAGCCAATTTAGAAAACGGAAAATTCTCACCAACCTTTCCTATGCCCGCAAGTTCCAAATTTGGAGATATTGAGAAAGTAAACAATGTTGTTACTGCCACACCAGCTTTAAGAATAGCCGAGAACAAATTATACCTATCATTCAAAAATGAACCAAAGCTATGGGTTTATGACATAAACGACCTTGACAATCCACTTGAAGAAATCGATATCCAATTTGATCAATTCGTTGAAAAGGACCCTATCGATGCTAAAACATTTGACAAGGACAATATCAATATCAACGCTAAAGACTTTTCTTATGGAAGCATCAATAGAATATTTATTCACGAAGGAATGATAATCCTCTACTACAACTCAGGTGTTACAACCAAGCAATACGATGACATCATGGAAGGATTAGACAACCCATCAGAGGGTTTCAATAAAATTTTTCAAGCTAACAAAGCACATTATGCGATACTCTCCAAAAACGGACAACTCATACCATTGGAGATCCCCGGTAGAATGCAAAACATTGAATTCATCGATAGCGAAGGTAACTTTTGGCTCAGCTACAATGGCGAAGAAGAATTGGATTACGAATTGATATTCAAAGCAAAACTAAAGGCTAAAAAATAAAAATCCCAATTTATTTGTTAATTGGCATTTTGCTGGTTCACTATTCTTGCAACAACAAAACAGAAGAAATCTATGATGGGAATTTCGGTTATGAACTGGAAATTGTGGATTCATTGATGATAGATTTTTTGGGAAGTCTTGAACTAATAAGTGTAGATGCTGATAATGATTTGTTTCTGTTTGACGGTGGCGGGGATAAAAGCCACCTTTTGACAGTAGACAGATCAGGGAACATAATCTCAGAATTCAACAAACCGAAGGATGCCCCTGATGCATTTGGCCAATTTGTATTGGGTGGTACATTTGTAGACGACAAAATTGCGATTCTCGGGAGATCTCTGTTCAATATTTATGATAAAGAACTTAAACTGGAAAAAAGCTTCAAAAAAACTTACCCTCATAGGGGAATGATTTATTCAAGCTTTGACCATTTGCAAGTGGGCACGAAAAATGACACAACCGTCCTTTTGACTTTTACCGGAGGGCCGCAGACAGAAGCCTCTCCAAATTCCAAAAACTATTATCAAAATTATAATACTTTGGATTTGATTGATTCCCAAAAAGAGTCTTTTGAACCGATCATTCCGTTCCACCCAAATAGTAGGTATGCCAAAGGTGAAGAAGCTTACAACTTCATCAAGCCACTTTTTCAGGTAAAAAACAACATTATATCCTTTGTACATCAAAATGATTTTTACTTCTACCAATTTGATCTAGACAATCATGCAACAACATTTCATGCAGAAAAAATACCATTTGACAAGTTTCTTTTGAACAAGGGCTTTGCGATTGGAGGTCAAGAAGATTATAACACCCCAAAAGATCTGGAAGGAGATATAACACAGTTTTTCCAAATTGGAGACAAGCATTTGATCGGGTATAAGTCTGGATTGAAATTGGAAGAAATGCCAGGACCAGAGTTTTCGGATGAAGAAAGATGGAACAAGATTATGAAACTAAACCAACAGAAATATCTTGTGAGGGAATCAAATGGAAAATATAGTCAGCCAACTATTGCTTCTAATTTATACCGAATTTCGAGGGCCGATTCCAAAGGCAGAATATGGGCACATCAAAACACCAATGCACTTGATTATGAACCGGATTTGGTGACTTTGTACGAATTGAAATTAGTCAAAAAGGAGCTTGAAAATTAATACAAATCCACTATCTCTTAAAATGAATGATCATCCATAAAATCGGGAAAATTGCCTTTTTCAATTTCAAAATAGGGAATCATTCTGGGGTTGTCCAATTTGATGGATTGGTTTGTAGGGGCACAGACCAAGGTATTTAAGCTTATCCCCCAAAGTTTTTTTTGTATGAAATTGATTTCCAAGACCATAAAACAAATGCTGTTTAGATGCCCCCGTTTTAGCAGTGCTTATCTAATAATTTTGTGGGGTTGATTTTTCCTATTAACCTGAGTTCGATTGTTCTCATCATTTAAAACCGTTCCTGCCTGCCGGCAGGCAGGTTGACAAAGTGAGAATAGTCGAACTCAGGTTATCACCTCAATTATATTCTAAACAATTCAATTTTTTATACGTAAAATACTATTACCAAAACAATTAAACCCTTTTGGATAAATCATCAATCTCATTGAGTCTGAAGTGAATGTTGGTTTTTTCATTCACTTCCACGCGGACACCCAATTATTTACCACCACTAAACCAACTAAAAATGAATTACAACTCAGATTGTCGAAACTTAAAATTACTGCTACTCTGTGTGTTTTTTGGCATCGGTTTACCAGTCTTTGCCCAAGTCAAATCTGTAGAAAAAGTCGTCGAAAGCCAGGTACAGACTGAAAAAGCAAAAGTCAAAATCACAAAAATAGTAGAAGGATTAGAGCATCCTTGGGCAGTTTCATGGCTTCCAGACGGAAAAATGCTCATCACAGAAAGACCTGGCAAACTATATTTAGTCGATGGGAAGCATATCACCGAACTATCGGGATTACCCAAAATAGACTCGGACGAAGATCAGCTGACAGCTCCACAAGGCGGAAACCAAGGAGGTCTATTGGATGTGGTCGTCCATCCTGAATATGCCCAAAATGGGTGGGTCTATTTCACCTACTCTAGTCCGGGTGATGATGATTCTGTTACTGATGGCTCAGAATACGGAACAGGAACTGCTCTGGCAAGGGCAAAAATAGACCTGAACAACAATAGACTGACGGATCTGGAAACTCTCTATGCCCAGGTTCCAAGAACAAACCCGGGAAGACACTATGGCTCCAGGATTGTATTTCCCGGAGATGGCACTGTCATGTTTTCGATAGGTGATCGTGGGTTGAGATGGAACTCACAAGATTTGACTGATCCCGCCGGTTCGATCATTAGAATCAAGGAAGATGGAGGTATCCCGGAAGGAAACCCATTAACCGGTTTGGCTCCGGGCAATTTGAGGCCAGAAATATATTCTTTTGGCCATAGAAACAACCAAGGAATGGCATTGGATCCAAATACCTGTGAACTTTGGGCAACAGAACATGGCCCAAACGGAGGTGATCTTTTGCATCTAGTTGAAAAAGGCAATAATTATGGATGGCCGCAAGTCACTTTCGGGACAGAATACGATACAGATGAAAAAATTGGACTTGGAAAGAAAGCTCCCGGAGTAACAGCTCCAAAACATATTTGGGAAGAAAACATGGCTCCTTCTGGATTGGCATTCTTCAAAGATGGCTCCATCCCTGAATGGAACAGCGACCTTTTTGCAGGATCACTACTCAAAGAAGAAGTCTATAGAATAGAAATTGAGAATGGTGAGATCAAATCAGTCGAAGCGCTTTTTACAAAAAAACTTGGAAGAATCCGTGATGTCAGACAAGGTCCTGATGGACACTTGTATTTACTGACAGACGAAAGCGACGGTGGTCTTTACAAAGTGGAAGAAATCAAATAATCCGATTGATCAATCATCGTATTTCGATTCCGTTAAGTTTAAAAATGAGACCTGCCAGGTTTTATCTTAACTACATTGAATCACAATTTCTAAAACAGGTTTCCCCATTTCTTTTCCCTCCAAATGAATCCCCAAACTATCTGTTGATTCATAGCAGACCTGCTGATTCAAAGTGAAAAACTTTGGTGAAACCTGTTTTTATATAGTAGCTTTGTAGACTTCTATGATGAAGTCCAGAACTACCGCATTTTACAGCATCATCCTCCTGATCTTCTCCATACAATGTTTTTTTATGGGAATGATCGTCTATGAGCAAGCTCAAAAACTAGAAGCGTGGATTTTTGTAGTCTTGTTTGTTTTATTGATAGCAGCTTCCTTCCAAGCTTACCCAAAAGATTACCAAATAGATTTCTCCAAATGGTGGGATTGTACATTTATTTATCTTGGAGCACTGGGAACTTATGGATTACAGCTGGCAGGATTAGATGCCGTACTCTCAGCCGCATGTATAGGTGTGGCAGGAGCATTGATCCCCAAACTCCAAAAATCAAACCCAACCCTAAAACTCCTTCCCGCTCCAATTTATTGCGGTTCATTTATTGGGATGACGAACTTCACCAGCGATCCTATATTCATACTGATTGCCGCCACATTCACTTGTCTTTTGTACTTTTTGAGTAAACCTATCCTTGTGGGAATAGGAGGCAAACTTGGCACACTCGCCTTTATTGGAGTGGTTCTTACTTACAGTGTTTATTTTGGTTTGAATTTCCTATGATCCTTTTATTGCTCACTATTTCTGTTGGTACGCTCTCCGCATTTGCGACATACTTGCTCCACACAAGGTATTCTCAAAACCCCGTATTGATTTCATCCGCTTTGACTTTTATTGTCGCAGGATTGTATCAACTATTCGCCGACGATTTCCCAGCTATTTTCCATCATGTCCCCTACCTGTGCATTGGTGGGACATTTATAGGGATGAGTTCTCGAAAAAAAATCAAACAAGCAAAATACATCTTACTTGCAGGCTTGATTTTTAGTTTGATTTATCTCCGATCAAGTGCATTTTTTGAAGGGTTTGGTGGAGCTTTGGGGACTTCTGCATGTATTTCGGTGCTTTCTGTCATCAGTTTTCGCCAATTTTTCAAAAGGACTAGGTATTTTGCAAGAAGGAAATTAAAAAGGGATATGTGAGATAAAAGACAAAGACGACAGTATTTAGGAAGAATCTATCCTTAGAAACAGAAAAAAGGATTTGGGAAAATTTAGCTAAAGCCAAATGATCCAAATCCTATCTTTTGAATAGGCTAAAGTAGCATCCCTATTCATTGGTTTTCCTCAAAATCAGTTTTTGCCACAGATAAATGTGCGTGAAAAATATCCACGAATATCAATTGTATATAAATCTTTCCTATAGACAAAATAACAGTTACCCAAAACCTGACCTTCAACCTTGATCCCTCAAAGTAATTGTCCCTTTCTTGGGTTTGGAAAAATCTGATTCCTCACCAAATGTTTTCTCAAATCCTTCTTCAGTATAGATGCTAACTTGATGCTCTTGTGGGAATTTTACACTTCGTGCATTTAAATGGACATAGCTTTTTAAATAATACACGATGTGAATCCGGTATATTTTCTTTAACTGCTCCGCTGGAGTATATTTTCCATCAACCCACACTGCATATTTTTCTGGGTTTTGCCAATCCGAAAACAAAGCTGCCGAAGGAGTTTTTTTCTCAGGAATTGTAGGAGGTGGCATCAGCCTCGCTTTTTGATCTTCTGAAAGCTCTTCAAAAGTTTTGGTTGATTCTGTACCATCTTTTCTTACAACTTTAAACGTAACGTCCTTGTAAAATGTAGCCTTATCGATATCTTGAATTGGGTTCGTTACCTCTCCACTTTTCCCCAAAATATTGACTTCAATATGATGTACACCTTTTTCGAGCAATAGCTTTTGCATATCTGAGATCTCTCCCATTGGAGTTCCATTATCTACATTCAGATTGATCGTTGATAGATCATTTGCCATCCTAATCCTATCCAATACATCATTAACTTCAGCTTGTCGATAGGTCTTTTCATCAATTACGATTTTTCCATCAGGTTTTATATAGATTTCCAGATCACTCACTTGTCTCTCCTCTACTTCTGAGTTGAAACTTATAGTTCTACTTTGTTGAGTTTGGTTTTGTGCTGGCACTTTTTCACTAAAGAAGTAAATCATCACTCCAAAAATCGGAATTAGAGCTACAATTTTTATCAATTTTGTGCTCAAGGTTGTTTTGCGCTTCATCATATTCATTCTTTTTTTGGTTAAGGAAAATTTCAAACTACTAATCAAAGTCAGACCTTGATCGGGAAAGATCATCGATAAAAGGACATTTTTATAGTCATCGATCGGTACGATTTGCAATACTGCTTGATCTGCCAAAAATTCATGATTGAGTTTGATCGCATTCTTTGCCCAATAGAGCCCTGGATGAAACCAAAGAAAAACAAATAGCAATTCGACAAAAATATTATCCAAACTATGACACCCCCTAACATGGGCAACTTCATGTTTCAAAATTGGGTCTGAAAATCTCCCGTTTTCAAAATCAGACCTGAAAACAAATATATATTTCGAAAAAGAATATGGAAGACATTCCTCTTCCAATAAAACAAGTGTTTCTCCTTTGTAATTAATTACTTTATTTTTACTGACATTCTTGAAAATCAGCAAAAGACTTCGTACAAATCGAAAAAAAAGAAGACCTGAGATAGAAAAATAAATCGCATAGATCAAAACTTGCCAGTCAAATGCAAGTCTAGACGACGATGTTGAAAGATCTTGCTGAGACAAATCTCCATTTGTAATCACAGAAGAATACACTGGCTGATTCCCACTATTAATTAACCCCTCAACTTCTGCTGTCTCAATTGTGAAAAATGGGATCAGAAAGGAAAAACATATCGAGAAAATGAGAAAATATCTATTGAAATGATACATTGACTCTTTCTGTAAAAAGAATCTGTGAATCAATAGAAGAATCAACAAACAAAGCCCAGAATTTAGAATATAGGTTATCATTTTTTCTTGTTTAGTTGATCATCAATACTTGCCTTAATCTGCCTCAATTCCTCTTCACTAAACTTTGATTTTTGGGTAAAAAATGATGCAAACTGAGCAGGAGAGTCATTGAAAAAATTCTTGATCAGATTATTTACATGCTTCGTGAAATACGACTCTTTGGACTCCAAAGGGAAATATTGTCGCGAGCTTCCAAACACTTTGTAGCCAACATAATTCTTATCCTGCATTCTTTTCAAAAGCGTGGATAAGGTTGTCGATGCGGGCTTAGGCTCTGGGTAGGCATCCAAAAGATCTTTCATAAATGCCTTTTTGAGGCTCCACAAATGATTCATTAATTCTTCTTCGGCTGGAGATAATTTCATAATCTACAAATTGATATTTACATCTACAAATGTAGACAAATAACTTAAATCTACAAGTGTAGATTGAAAATAAAAATTAAAAAGCCAGTTTTCATTGAAAAACTGGCTTTTTAAATACTTAATTAGATTAGTTACTTTTTGTAAACCAAATCAAACCTATCCAAATTCATCACTTTGTTCCAAGCTGCAGCGAAGTCTTTTACAAATTTTTCCTTGTAATCCTCTTGCGCATACACTTCCGCCAAAGCTCTCAATTCTGAATTGGAACCGAAAATCAAATCAGCTCTTGTAGCTGTATATTTCAATGCTCCAGTTTTTCTATCCCGTCCCTCAAATACTTCTTTTGTATCATCAGTAGCTTTCCATTCGGTAGCCATATCTAGAAGATTTACGAAGAAATCATTTGTCAACACATCTTTCTTTTCAGTGAAAACCCCATGCTTGGATCCATCAAAATTAGCATGTAAAGAGCGCATCCCTCCTACCAAAACAGTCATCTCAGGTGCTGTCAAAGTCAAAAGCTGGGCCTTATCTACCAACAATTCTTCGGTGGCTATTGTATATTGCGTTTTTAGATAATTTCTAAAACCATCCGCCATAGGCTCTAGCAATCCAAAAGATTCTATATCTGTTTGCTCAGCAGATGCATCCATTCTCCCAGGTGTAAAAGGAATCTCAAGATTATAGCCAGCATTTTTAGCTGCCTTCTCAACTCCTGCATTACCAGCAAGCACAATCAAATCTGCCAAAGAAACTTTTTTATCACCTGATTTTGCATTGAAGTCAGACTGGATTCTCTCTAAAGCAGTCAATACTTTTTCCAATTGGGATGGATTGTTCACTTCCCAATTTCTCATAGGCTCCAAGCGAATTCTAGCACCGTTGGCACCACCTCTTCTATCCGAATTCCTATAAGTAGATGCTGAAGCCCATGCTGTGGATACCATTTCAGAGATCGACAGACCACTATTCAAAATCTGGTTTTTCAAATTAGAAATATCACTTAAGTTCACCAAAGAATGGTTTACTGCGGGTATTGGATCTTGCCAAATCAGATCTTCAGTAGGTGCCTCAGGCCCCAAATAAGTTGTATTTGGTCCCATGTCTCTATGTGTCAATTTAAACCATGCACGAGCAAAAGCATCGTTGAAAGCGTCCTGATCATCCAAAAATCTTCTAGAGATCTCTTCATAGATTGGATCATATCTCAATGACAAATCTGTTGTCAACATATAGGGAGGCTGTTTCTTCTCTGCATCAAAGGCATCTGGGATGATATTCCCGGCATCTTTTGCTACCCACTGATGTGCTCCTGCAGGACTTTTGGTCAATTCCCAATCGTACTTGAACAAAAAAGTCAGATAATCATGGCTCCATTGTGCCGGTGTAGAAGTCCAAGTTACTTCAAGTCCGGATGTGATGGCATCAGCACCTTTCCCTGATTTATAAGAGCTTTTCCAACCAAACCCTTGTTCCTCTATCGGAGCAGACTCAGGATCTGCCCCAACATGCTCCGCTGGCCCTGCTCCATGGGCTTTACCCAAAGTATGCCCACCAGCTACCAATGCTACTGTCTCTTCGTCATTCATCCCCATTCTCCCAAAAGTCTCCCTGATGTCTTTTGCTGCCAACAACGGATCTGGATTTCCGTTTGGTCCCTCTGGATTGACATAAATCAAGCCCATCTGTACTGCTGCCAAAGGATTTTCCAGTTCACGATCCCCTGAATAACGCTTGCTATCATCCAGCCAAATTTTTTCCTTTCCCCAGTAAACATCCAATTCCGGCTCATACACATCTTCTCTCCCGCCAGCAAAACCAAAGGTTTCAAAACCCATTGACTCCAAGGCTACATTGCCGGTCAACACCATCAAATCAGCCCATGAAATCTTATTGCCATATTTTTGTTTGATCGGCCAAAGCAACCTCCTAGCTTTATCCAAATTCCCATTATCAGGCCAACTGTTCAATGGCGCAAAACGCTGCTGCCCTGAACGGGAACCCCCTCTACCGTCTCCTGATCTGTAAGTCCCCGCACTGTGCCAAGCCATTCTAATAAACAACCCACCATAATGCCCAAAATCTGCAGGCCACCAATCTTGTGAATCTGTCATCAGCACCCTCAAGTCCGCTTTCAAAGCTTCATAGTCCAAGCTATTGAACTCCTCTATATAATTAAAGTCTTTTCCTTGGGGATTTGACAACTCGGAGTTTTGTCTCAAAATAGACAAATTGAGTTGATTTGGCCACCATTCAGTATTTTGGGTGACTTTAGCTGCACTCGGACTTTTCTTGGTCGCCCCAGACCATCCGTCCACTGCCGTATTCTCTTGGGCCACTGCCGTCAAGACAGAACTGACCAACATCGCGAATATTAGAATTACTTTTCTCATATAATTTTTAGATTGATTTATCGGGTGATTGAATTTCTGGAAACAAAAGTACCCCCTTCTGTCTTGTGTTGGAAATCGTTATTTTCTATCGATAATTGACAAAACAAATGACCGAACAAAATAAAAATTGGAAGTTGTAGTAAACCAGGAAGATAAAAGTGATTCAGTCTATTTATCTGGATTGCCATTTTCATCAAATCAATGAAACTTGCTACCTGACCTTGTTTTCTTTGGTCTTTATGGAAAAGAGTGCTTGATTTTGCCACCTCACCAACTAGCCTTATCTTTGAGAATCACATAAAAAACTATGCATGTTTGACGGGTCGGATTATCCAAAATCACTAGATGAATCGCTTTTTGATGAATGGCTGGAAAAAGGCAGGGAAAGTAAAATCCCCTATACTTACCTGATGGTCATTTGGGACGAACTTGACAACATCTACTCTCCAGTCTATGCAGAAGAAAGGAGTGAATTATACCGATTTGCACGGTATGGCCAAGCCCCTGACCACCAACTCTTGGTGGCAGCATATGATTTGTATTCCGAGACTAGGGTGATTTGAATTATTACAAAGCTTCATTTTTTAAAACAACCTAAATTGCAAAAGGTCCTGCATTTCTGCAAGGCTTGAGCTCTCTCCAACAATGATAGTTACAACTGAAACAGGGCCTATTGGGTTTTAAAAGAATTATTTAATAAATGAGAACATCCTTCAATCTTTCCCAGAGCAAGATTGAAAGAATTGATGAAACAACATTAGCTTAAAACATAAAGTAAAATGATGATTGAGCAGTAAAGTGTACATTTGTAGTGGATGAAGAAACTTTACATTATAGCAGGTTACCTGTTTATTTTTTTGGTTAGATTCTGATGACTTGGCTGTTTCGAGAGTAGCAAGACGTGTAAAAGAAGGAGGGCATCACATTCCTGAAAACGTAATTAGGAGAAGATATAAAAGTGGACTGGAGAGTTTCTTCAGATTATTCTTAACCAAAGTGGATAACTGGCTATTTGTAAATAATTCTGGAGACACTTATGAAGTAGTGGCAGAAGGAGTTGTTAATGATGTTACAATTAATAATAATGAATTGTGGGAGGTTTTAAAACAAAGATATTATGGAGACTAAGGAACAATTAAAAGAAGAAAGGGACAAAATAATTAAGGGACTTGAAGAAGCATACCGAAAGCTGATTGAGTTTAAAAAAGCAAAGAACAGTCCATTGGTTGTCGTAAGGAATGGTAAAATTGTGGAGATTGACCCAAATGATGTACCTCCCACTATTTCATATAAGCGAAATCAAGGGTGATTCATTAGAGTGAATTTTAAAAAAACTTGCAGTCGGGAAGACCTCCTGTAAATAAAATAAAGGGACATAAAACACAAAAAGCCTCAGATTTCTCTGAGGCTTTTGCTCCCCCTCTAGGGCTTGAACCTAGGACCCCATGATTAACAGTCATGTGCTCTAACCAACTGAGCTAAGGAGGAATTTTATTTGTTTTGCTAACGCTTTCCGTTAACGTGATGCAAACATAACAGGATGTTTGATTTTTTCCAAACACTAACATCAAAAAAAATCACCTTCTCAGCCCTCAATCATTTTTGAACCTATTAATCAGACACTTATTTTTTCAGGATAAAAAAGAATATTTTTACAATAATTGCATATTTGTATTTACAAAAGTTTCATCATCAACATTACTAAAAATTCTTTATCTTTCACCTTCAATAAATTCCCAATACCTATGAAAACCAGATTCCTCTTATTGGCAATAGCCTTTTTTTCCCTAAGCCCTGTATTTGCCCAAAACCAGATTAAAGTAGCCTGTGTAGGCAACAGTATCACACAAGGACCGGGGAGAGACCATCAAGATAGCTACCCGCTTCAGTTGCAGGAAATAATTGGAGAAGACTATTTGGTCAAAAATTTTGGCGTGAGCGGAAGAACACTTTTAAAAAAAGGTGATCACCCATATTGGAACGAACCGCAATTCGAAGAGGTAAAAAAGTTCTCGCCTGACATTCTTATCATGAAACTGGGTACCAATGATTCTAAACCACAAAACTGGAAGCATAAAAAGGATTTCAAACAGGATTACCTTGACTTGATAGCCACTTTCAAATCAACTATGCCGGAAGATGGACAAGTTTACATCTGCATCCCAGTCCCTGTTGCCAAGGACAATTGGGGGATCAATGAAAAAGTAATGGTTGAGGAAATCAGGCCCATCTTACTTGAAATCGCCCAAATCTCAGGAGCTAAACTTATCGACCTGCACCAACCTCTAAGTAACTTACCCAAGCTTCTCCCTGATGGCGTACACCCCAATACAGAAGGATTGGGAATCATGGCACAGACCATCGCAACCGAAATCACTTCCTCTCGCTAAGATTGCTGAGGGGCAGAGAACTCTAAGGATAATTTTAATCTCATGTCCTGATTTTACTTGACACTTTTTTTATATTTACCACCTCATTTTATAGTCAAGTCATATCGACCGAGAGGGAGATATCTCCCTCTCGGTCGATATGACTTTCTCGTATTAAACATACTCAGAGAGGGAAAATGAGACATCTTCCCGCAATTTTCTGCGGGACTGGCTCTTCAGGGTTATATTGTTCTTGTATCTTTTTTCTCGTCTCTCGCTTCTAGTCTCTCGCTTCTCATTTCACAGATTCCCCAAATCTAAAATCTACTCTCTCAAATCTAAAATTAGAGCTCAATCATCTCCAAGACAGGTTCCAAAGACATCCCTCCTGGATTCAATCCCGGCTTTCCTTCTGGAATTTCCACACCCAATTTTTCAAAATATTTTTCCCAAATGGGAAAAATCTCTCCTGTATCCGGATCATTGTAAGTCATTGGCCATGGGGTAAAAAAGTCTTCTCCCCCATTTGCCGCCTTAAAGGAAAAATGGATTAATTCAGAGCAATAGAAAGCATCATTTTCAAAATCAAAAACTGAATCATAAGGCTTCCCCAAGTGCTTTTGCGCTTCTTCTATAGCTGGTGATATCAAATGCCTGTATTCAGCTTTCAACCTTCCGATCATCACTTTTGGCTTTCCATCTTCATCCACATGCTTATCCAAAAAGCTTTGGAGTGGCGTTTTGCTCACTCCTTTTCCAATCGCTTCCAATACAAACCAATCGCCGTCTTCCTTCATCAGCAATCCATTGTGAGAAAAGTCCCTTCCCTCATATCCTTGGGTTACTTTTCTGATAGCATCACAAAAGTCTCCACAATTCCCATCCTGAAAAAGAATATCCCCTTCCTGAAATTGAAATTCTGTAGAACAGGAAAAGCTGATTATAGCTAGGAAATATAGTACTAGAGAAAACTTTAATCTCATTTGAATAAATATTTAGAATTTGACAACCAAAGAGAAATAAAACAATGTATGAAGTACAAATAATGCTATCTGTTCACTTTCGCACTTCACTTAATATAATCTTAAAATTTTTCAATCTTTCAATCTTCCAATTTAACTATCAGTTGAAAATAGTAGCATCGGCCACGGCGGACGAGATTTATAAGGTACAAAGAATTCTATTTACCCACTCTCGTGCGTCAGCTAACTTTCTAACCTTCCAACCTTGAAATCCTTCTTTCAAATAACCAAAAAGAAAAACAACAAAGAAACACCCAACACCAAAATCATCTTCTTTGATTTATCCTTCACCGCTTCTGTAATTTTTCTTTTGCGAAGCACCAATACGGCGATGCTCAATCCAAAAAACTGTAAGGCTATCCCGACACCATTCAATGGCCCCATAGGTGCTTCCAACACTTGATAATATGTATTTGCCAATGCCAAAAGACATAAAACTATCCCTGTAGCTCCAAACAAAAACGATCTTTGCAATAGCAATCCCTCGTCCTTTTCCATCCAATTCATAAGTCATTTTTTAATAAATAATACAACCAAAACAACCTGGTCATAATTCAATTTGTCCCAAAACTTTTCAAAAGCCCAAAAGCTAGATTGTCTATATTTTGTTTATTGGCATTGAATGCAGAAACATTTGAAAGTACAATAACCGCATTTTCTTTTTCCACATCCATCACAAGTGAGGAAGAATAGCCTCCAGTGCCACCATTATGCCAATACACTTCTGTTTGGGCATCCAGCTTCATCAAATGCCAACCTAACCCCAACTTCATTTGTTCACTGGCTGTAAAGGTAGGTATCCGAGATCTTTTCAGCTCTCTATTATTTGGATCAAATTGTGCCAGCACAAAATTTGACATTTCATTAGTTGTCGAAAGTATCCCTCCTAAACCTGCCAACACGTCAAACTCCCAATTTTGAGTTTCATTTCCAGACGCATCCAATCCTTTGACCATTTCTTTATCATCAAAATCATTGATAATTGTAGATTTTGTCATTTTATATTTATCAAATATTTTCTCTTCCAAGAGCTGTTGGTATGTCTTGCCATACTTCCTTCCCAATGAATAACCCAACAAGCCCATTCCCAAATTGGAGTATTCATACACGCCCCCAGGAGTACTGGTAAGCCTTAATTCACTTTTCAAATATACTTCTATTTCCTCCTGACCATAATTTTTATATGGATTTTGCGGATCAAAATTAGAGGAGTTCAGATTAGGCGGCAATCTTGGCAATCCAGAAGTATGGTTTGCCAAGCTGCCGAATGTGATTTCTATTGAATCCCTGAAGAAAAAAGGAAAAATAGGATTGATTTTATCATCAATTTCCACATCACCCTTTTCCAATGCCTCTGCCAACAATGTCGCTGTGAAAACCTTAGTGATTGAGCCTATTTCAAATATTTTATCTTCATTGACAACGTTTTTCACAGAGTCATTTTCAATCAGCACCCCAAAGAATTGTGTCTTTCCTTTCTTTATCAAGGCAATGGACAGTTGCGTATTGTTCGGAAATTCTTTACTGTAATTGAATATCAGATCAAGGTCTTTTCTTGGCAATCCAATCAATGCATTCGAAACCTGCTTTTCTTGGGTTATATTCTTTTCTTGAAAGGGCTGAACCAAAAAACCATTGATCTCTTTCTTTTCATTAAGAGAAATATTTATCAACAAAACTCCCTTTTCGAAGCTGCTTTTGTAGGAGGCATAAGATCCATTTTGAAATTGGACAAACTCCGTATTATTTATATTTCCAAATTGTGATTTCAAGCCAGAAAGGAATGCTATCGATTTTTCAAGTGGTAGCGCATCCTTCATTTCCACAGAAAACAAGTCGAAGATTTCAGCAAATTCCCCTGCATTGTAGTTTCCGACAAAGCCTGCTGCCACCTCATCATGTTTTTCATTCTGGGCGATTGCAAACGGCGATATCAATACTATTAGAAATAGTGCAAGTATTCTCTTCATTTTATTTTAGATTAGAATGAGCTCCTGATTTGAAATCAAAAGGTTTTCTCAACGAGTTGTCTTCCTTTTGGCAAAATGCTTTTCAATCTCCTCAAGATTCATTGCATTGAAAGTCATATCAGCGGTCAGGCCTCCTTTTCTCCCAACCAAAACCCCATACCGCATATCTGAATAACCCTCCATGGCATGCGCATCAGGGTTGATGGAAAGCATGACTCCCTGCTCCAGAGCGTAATGAACCCAGCGCCAATCCAAGTCCAACCTCCAAGGATTTGCATTAATCTCTATGACAACACCCTTTGCCGCACAGGCATCGATGACCACTTTATGATCTATAGGATACCCTTCACGCCTCAGCAAAAGTCTGCCTGTTGGATGTCCCAGAATCGTGGTAAATGGATTTTCGATCGCCTTGAGCAAGCGTGCTGTGGCTTTTTTTCTATCCATACTCAATCCTGAATGGATCGATGAAACGATGAAATCAAAACTAGCCAATACATCCTCGGGATAATCCAAGCTGCCATCTGTCAAAATATCACTTTCTATCCCCTTGAAAATTTTGAATGGAGCCAATTCTTTATTCAATTCATCTATTTCCCTTTGCTGTTTTTGGACTTTTTCGATATCCAATCCGCCAGCATAACTTGCGGTGCGGCTATGGTCGGAAATCCCCAAATATTCATACCCCAAAGACTTGCAATACTCTGCCATCTGCCGCAAAGTATGCTTTCCATCACTGTAGGTAGAGTGATTATGTAATATCCCTTTCAAATCCTTCTCTTCCAACAAGGACTTTCCTTCATCTTTTGCCCAGTCAAATTCAAAAAAACCTTCCCTCAACTCCTCAGGAATCCATCGGAAACCTGCTTTTGTGTACACTTCCTCTTCTGTCGTGAATTCCCCAGAATTGAGGATATCGATAAATGGGGCATTCCCTTCCATAGGATATAGCAAATGTGCTTTACTTCCTGTACGGATAACTTTTTCTTTTATAAAACCAGCACTATCTGTAAAATGGATAATCACCCGCAACTCTGGATCAATCATCTTCCCTCTCCATTTGAAGGGACTGCTGCTTCTCAAGTCTTGCTCCAATACAGAAATTGATGCAATCGCCTTGAGCGTTTCCTCTCTATCTTCTACAGCAAAAAGCCATTCCACTTCTGTGATAATCTCCGATTTCCTAGCAAAGCCACCAACTATCGCATGGGACAAAACACCATCTACATCCCCAAATCTCTTATCCAAAGAAAGCACAGATTCTTCTATATCAGCATACAGCCATTTCCCTTCATTGGAAGCTTTAAATTCCAATGCCTGAACAATACTCTCTTGGGTCTTTTCCCCAAAACCTTTGATCTTTGCTACCTGTCCGGCCTGACAGGCCTCAAGAAGCTCATGTGTGGAAGTGATATTCATTTCCTCCCAAAGCACCTTTACTTTTTTAGGACCCAACCCCTTCACTTCCAAAACCTCCAAAATCCCCTTGGGAGTCTTATCCAGCAATTCCTCCAGATAAGCATGGGTTTCTGTCGTGTCCAAATGAAATATCACTTCAGCAATACTTTTGCCTATTCCGGGGATTTTCTGGAGTTCTTCAAAGCTTTTCCCCTCTATAAAAACATCCTCACCCCTTTCCAAAGTATTGACAGCAGTTTGATAGCTTCGGATTTTGAATGTATTCTCGTCATGAAGCTCCATTAATTTAATGATGAGCTTAAGTTTCTTGATAATGCTTTTCTGATCCAATGTTTTCTGGGCTTGATTCACGATATAGACAAATGTCCTAATTAATTGTTTTAAAATAAAATCATAACGCTTAACTTAAGCAAATGATAGCAATAAAACCAAAAATCACACATTAGGATTGGCAATAGCCTGTCCTGCTTATTTCGGGCTTAACTTATACACAACGTTTAGGAGGCCACCTGGTAATCAATGGATTCAACCTATGAAATATCTACTTTCATTCTGCTTCTTCACCATCATCTATTCCAGTCTATTGGGACAAGTTGATTTCACCAATAGGCTGGAGTTTGAAGCCGAGTACGGCACCAACAATTACATGACCACTTTCTGTGAAGGTGGCATCCTTGGTTTTAGGACTGTCCGGGAAAAAAGTTTTGGTCCCAAACTGAATCTCGAAATCTTTAAAGCTGACTATGAATTGAATCTTGGTCCATTCAAAAAAATGGGGATAAGGGATAGCCACGAATTGGTAGGCTATGATTTTGACAATGAAAATTTTTATGTCTTGTTCCAAAAAGGGAGTTCTACGGAAGGAAAAGACCGCTACATCTTAGAAATCAACCTTGAAAACAATTTTTCCAAAGAATACAACCTAGACAACCTATTGGAAATGGACCTCAAGGAGTTTTATGTTATGGACCAAAAAGTGATCTTTATGGGGATCTCCGAATCCTTACCGGTAGTGCAACTTTTTGATTTGGAAACCAGCAATGTATTTACAGCTGAGGGGATTTATTCAAAAAACACAGAAATACTGCAATTGAGGAAAGACCACCAACTAGGCATAGTAGACGTACTGATCAGCAAGAGAAATCAATACAAAATGAAAGAAGTGTCGGTTTTGACATTCGATACGCAAGGCAACAAACTCAGGGAAGTCAATATCAATCAACTCGATAATCCAAAGCTTGAGATAATCGAAGGGATCCTCACCCCTTTTCAAGATTATTCCCAATCCCTGATCGGGACATTTGGAAAGCAAAAGCAAGAAGCGTATCAAGGGATATATCTTGTTGAAATCAACGAATTCGGTGAGCCTACAAAGAAATACTACACACTGGAAGATTTCCCCAATTTCTACAATTACCTCCCGGAAAAAGCACGGGAAAGAAGACTCTCTTCACTCGAAAAATCTCTCTCGAAAGGAAACACACCTGATATCAGGCCTGCTTTTTCGACACGGGAAGTCATCACCCTCGGCAATGGATATCTTATTTACAGCGATTTGTTCACCGCCAACAACCCAAGATACTATCCCAGAGATGGAATGTATGCCAATAGCTTTTACAGGTTAAGCCCTTTAAACCCTATTTATAACAACATGATGTACGGAGATCCATATTTTGGTTATCGAGGGCTACCCTACAATGGCGGTATGAACAACCACAGAGAAGGTGAATATAAATTCCACGCTGCACATTTGCTATTCTTGGATAAGGATGGGAATATTATCTGGGACAATTCCCTAAAGCTATCAGGAAAATCTACCAGTAACCCCAGTAAATTTGGTGAAATGAGTTTGATGGGCAACAAACTTCATTTCATGTACCTGGATGAACAAAAATTAGCCTTGAGTTACCTTTATAATGGCGAGGTGATTTTTGAAAATGAGCTCTTTGAAATCGGCTTGACAAATGAAAATGAAAGGATCAGGGAAACCGATAAAAACAGCTTGATGCTACAATGGTGGTATGAAAACAATTACTTGCTCGCAGGAAAGCAAACAGTCCGCTTCCAAGACGACCAAGGGAAGCCACAGAACAAGGACGTATTCTTTTTCACAAAAGTCGCTGTTGATGGGGAATTGCTGCAATTGGAAGAAAACAATTAAGCCTACATGCTCAACAATCTCCACTAAAAAACCACACCCTTATTCTCCATGATACCATTTTTGGTGGAAACAAAGTAATTCATCCCCGAAGGAATCGTTAATTTCGCTCTTGACTTGCCATCCAAACTGTCGTAATAAACCTCGGTTTCACCACTATTGAACTTCAATTTGGCTTCGCCCAATTTTTTGATATCAACAATGATTATGTTAATATCTTCAGACAATTCTCCATTCGCCAAATCATGTGCGATCATATTGCTACAACCTTTACATCCACTATCAGAAACAAAGATAAAATCCCTTTCATGATACCCTTCCCCTGTCACTTCAATGATAAATCCCAGAAGCTTCCTGTCATATTTTCTGCTTTCGTCCATAGTACATGAACCAATAATACAAATGACAAAAAAATAAACTTCATGCTACATTTTCTCATGAACTTTGAAGTTTTTGAAATACAGAACATCCTCATTATTCAAGTCAACATAAGGTATGTACAGACCATTTTTGTTCGCAAAGCACATATCATAATAGACGCCATCTTCCGGTTGCTTTATATCAAACTCAGCCACTTTTTTGTAATCCTTATCCAAAACAATAATGCATAGATCCCTCGGGTTGGCCATGGGATCTATAAAATCGCTTTTATAAAGATCATATTCTTTCCCTCTTGGATACTTAGCTATTCTGTAAAAAAAACCGTTCTCCACATCATGGTATATCCCCCCATGTACCGGCATATTCATATAATATTCCATCTCTTGTTCCCGAGTAGGGTCTGGATTAACATAATGGGATATATCTTTCAACTTTTTAGAGGACGCATAATAACTAGATTTGAATTTATAAGAATTATCATAAACTTGAATATCAGTAGAAGCGCCAAAAGAAAGAATAAAATCACCATTGACTTTGTTGACCCTAGAATAAAAATAAGCCATTGTGCTTGTCCATGTTTTCCCCTTCATACTTTCAGGAAAAGTCCCAAACTTAGAATATATTTCTCGATCTAAGCTTATGGCTCTCAGCAAACCCTCTACATTAGCTTTATGTTTATAGGGACTCATGAATGGTAAAATTTGACCAGCTACATTAAATTCGTTAACATAAAAGTCTCTTTTCATATCAAATATCATAACCCCCAACTCATTTGAAGTAGTTGTATAGGTCTTAGGATCCCAGTCTGCATCCTCTGGCATTAAATCAATAGTTTTAAGGATATTCATTTCTTGATTTACCAAAAGCAATTTGAACAACAATCCTTGACTCAAAAAAATAGAATCGGAGTTATGGATATAAAAACAATCTACGCTCCTAATTGCCTCTGGACCAGAAGTTGGGATTTTGATCTCCTCAAATAGCTCCCCTGAAGCCAAATCATATATCTTTATTGCCGCCCTGTTTTTGACATGTACGGCATAGGCTTCCCTGCCTTTATAATCTTTGATGTATTGGGTATATTGCTCTGCCGGGCTGGTTTGGTTGTCTAATTGTACCGAAATAAACTGCCCTTCTTTGACTTCAAACCGCTGATCACCATCTGTAGAACCCGAACAGCCAAGAATTAAGAATGGAATATAAAATAAAGACAGCACCCTGATACAAAAACTTCTCAGATGAATAGTAGTATTTATAGACATTATATTGAAAAGAAGATGAATTCAACCTTTAATTTAAAAAAATAGTTAAGCATATCAAAAAAATAAAAATACATCAATCAAGAACTTCAATTTTTTCCCCGAGCCTTCTATCTCCATTGCTGGTGTCCTCACTAGCCATTTCTCCACTCTTCCATATTTGATCTCTAATGTTCTGTGACATGGAGACACAATGAGCAATGAATCTATGCCATTTTGAATAACACAAAAAAAAAGCGCCTGACAAAACCAGACGCTTTTTCCCATAAACGAACTCTAAAATTTATCAACTCCCGCACATTTCGCAATCATCGGGATTGTCCAATGAACAGGCAATGGCATCTTGTTTTTGCTGTGATACAGATGTATCAATCGATACTTGGGTGTTTGGCGCATCAGTTGTCAAGGCAGCCTTATCCACTGTAAACTGGATTGCGCTGGTAGCAGCTTGTGAACGCAAGTAATACATCCCTGTTTTCAAGCCTTTTTTCCATGCGTAGAAATGCATCGACGTCAATTTACCAAAGTTTGGATCTTGCAAGAACACATTCATACTCTGGGATTGGCAAATGTATGCACCTCTTTCCGCTGCCATATCAATGATTGTTTTCTGGGAGATTTCCCACACAGTCTTGTATAGGTCTTTGATATTCTGAGGAACACCAGGGATATTCTGAACAGAGCCATTCGCTGCGATCAGCCTGTTTTTCATGTTGTCATTCCACATGCCAAGATTGATCAGGTCTTTCATCAAATGCTTGTTGACCACGATAAACTCTCCCGACAATGTTCTTCTTGTATAGATATTGGAAGTGTAAGGCTCAAAGCATTCGTTGTTTCCAAGGATTTGGGAAGTCGAGGCAGTTGGCATCGGAGCGATCAGAAGTGAATTTCTCACTCCATATTTCTTCACCTTATCCTTCAACTCATCCCAAGCCCATCTTCCGGATTTTGGAGTCACTCCCCAATGATCAAATTGGAATTGACCTTTGGAAACCGGAGAGCCTTCGTAGGTCTCGTAGGTACCTTCAACCTTAGCCAACTCCATGGAAGTCTCCATCGCAGCATAGTACATCGTCTCTGCAATGTCTTCATTGAGTCTTTTTGCCTCTTCGGAATCAAATGGCATTCTCAACAAGATAAATGCATCTGCCAAACCTTGGACACCCAAACCGATCGGTCTATGTCTAAAGTTGGATCTCTTAGCCTCTTCAATAGGATAATAATTCACATCGATAACTTTGTTCAAGTTTCTCGTTGCTACTTTAGTGATCTCATATAACTTCTGGTGGTCAAATTTCTTCACCCCATCTTTTCCTTCCACAACAAACTTAGGCAATGCAATCGAAGCCAAATTACAAACAGCAACCTCATCAGGGGAAGTGTATTCGATGATTTCGGTACACAGGTTGGAAGACTTGATTGTACCTAGGTTTTGCTGGTTGGATTTTTTGTTGGCAGAATCCTTATACAACATGTAAGGAGTTCCCGTTTCAATTTGGGATTCGAGGATTTCAAACCAAAGCTCTTGGGCTTTGATGGTCTCTCTCGCCCTTCCTTCTCTCTCGTATTTTTCGTAAAGCTTCTCAAATTCCTCACTATGGCAATCTGCCAATCCGGGAGCCTCATTCGGACAGAAAAGAGACCAAGACTCGTTTTGCTCCACTCTTCTCATGAATAGATCAGGGATCCACATTGCATAGAACAGATCTCTCGCCCGCATCTCTTCCTTCCCGTGATTTCTCTTCAATTCCAAGAAATCCTTCACATCTGCATGCCATGGCTCCAGGTAAATGGCAAAACTACCTTTTCTCTTTCCTCCACCTTGGTCTACATACCTTGCCGTCATGTCAAAATTTCTCAACATAGGCACGATTCCGTTGGAAACGCCATTGGTACCTTTGATATAAGAGCCCTTAGCCCTCACATTGTGTATAGACAACCCAATACCACCGGCTGACTGGGAAATCTTCGCCGTCTGCTTCAATGTATCATATATCCCATCGATACTGTCATCCTTCATAGTCAAAAGGAAACAGGAAGACAACTGTGGCTTAGGCGTACCTGCATTGAAAAGTGTAGGCGTAGCGTGTGTAAACCATTTCTCTGAAAGCAGGTTGTACGTCTCAATAGCCGCATCGATATCCTCCTTGTGGATTCCTACCGATACCCTCATCAACATGTGCTGAGGTCTTTCCACTACTTTACCATCCAATCTGATCAGGTAACTTCTTTCCAGGGTCTTGAACCCAAAATAATCATAGGCAAAATCCCTGTCATAATGGATGGCTTCATCCAATTTTGCGGCATATTTTTTCACAATCCCATACACATCAGAGGCAATCAAAGCTGCATTTTCTCCGGTTTTGGGATTGATATAAGTATACAGCCTTTTCATCGTATTTGAAAAAGACTGGCTTGTAGTTTTGTGTAAGTTAGAAACGGCGATCCTTGCCGCAAGTGTAGCATATTCAGGATGTCTTACAGTCATGGAAGCACAGATTTCCGCTGCAAGATTATCCAGTTCGGTAGTGGTCACCCCATCATATAACCCATCGATAACTTTTTTAGCTACCTCAATTGGCTGAATATACCTGCTATCCAAGCCATAGCAAAGGTTTTCTATCCTTGCTGTGATTTTATCGAATCGTACAGATTCTCTTCTTCCGTCTCTTTTTATTACTAACATAATGTCATTGATTTGGGTATTATAAAAATAAAAATATTAGAAATCTTCTCCGATAGAGAATTTTGGAGATTCATTGATTTCGTTAGATTTCATCACGCCCGCTTTCTGATAATCCCCAACCCTCTTTTCAAAGAAGTTGGTTTTGCCTTGAAGCGAAATCATGTCCATGAAGTCGAATGGATTTGTGCTGTTCCAAACTTTAGCACAACCCAATTCCAACAACAACCTGTCAGCAACAAACTCAATGTACTGACACATCAGATCCGAATTCATCCCTATCAACCTTACCGGCAATGCATCTGTGACAAATTCTTTCTCAATATCTACTGCATCTTTGATGATTTTAGTTACAGTCTCTTTTGGCATCTGGTTTTTCACATGCTCTGTATATAAATGACATGCAAAATCACAGTGAAGCCCTTCATCCCTTGAGATCAACTCATTGGAAAATGTCAAGCCTGGCATCAACCCTCTTTTCTTCAACCAGAAAATAGAACAGAATGAACCAGAGAAGAAAATCCCCTCCACAGCAGCAAAGGCTATCAACCTCTCCTGAAAAGTTCCATTGTCAATCCAACGGAGTGCCCAATCTGCCTTTTTCTTTACGCAATCTATATGCTCAATCGCATTCAGCAACTTGTCCCTTTCCTGATTGTCTTTTATATAGGTATCAATCAACAAACTATAGGTCTCAGAATGGATGTTTTCCATGGCAATTTGAAACCCATAGAAAAATTTGGCTTCCGTGTACTGAACCTCCGATACAAAATGCTCTGCAAGGTTTTCATTTACAATCCCATCACTTGCTGCAAAAAATGCCAATACATGGGAAATAAAATGCCTTTCGCCGTCATTCAGGTTTTTCCAATCATTCAAATCCTGACTTAGGTCAATCTCTTCCGCAGTCCAAAAGCTTGCTTCAGCCTTTTTATAATATTGCCAAATATCATCATGCTGAATTGGAAATAGAACAAAGCGGTTTTTATTTTCCTGAAGAATTGGTTCGTACTGTTGCATTTTTATAAAGAGTTAAGTTTATGAAAGTCCTTCATACAAAGACTTTAATATAGATTTTGCTTCGAAGACTAGGGCTAATGAGGCAGGTAGTTATCAAAGCCTCTCAACAAATATGGCCAACAATTTTCAAAAATAAAACCCAGATTATGTCTATTTCGTTAGTTTTTTGACCATTGGTCATTTTTATATATTTAACTTATTTACAATAAATTACATACTACTACCACAACCATTAATTAAATTAAATACGCTATCACTACAGCATTGAATATTTTTGAAAAAAATCCAAAAAATTTTCACGACCAAAATTCGACCATTTTTTGACCAATAGTCAAGAAATACTGCGGTTTGCTGATAAAATACGGAAAAATGCTAAACACACTCAAAAACAACCATTTACACATTGAAAATATGTACTCCAAACTATCCGATTTCGCATAAAACCATGTAACAAAACCACTTACAACAACTACCCTGATTTTGATTCAAAATCACCAAAAACAGGTTTTGGCCTCAGATTAGATAACCCATGCTAAAATCACCTACAATTATCAGTGTACTGAAAATCAAATGGCTATACAAAACTATATTCTGCCTGACATGAGGGTGGAAGGCAAGGAAATTGTTTTTAGCCAAAAATATTCAGGGCTGTCCGATTTAGGTGGGTTGATCTGTGGAGACACAGGTCAAAGCTATTAAATTCAAACCCTCGAAGATTCTTACTTTAAAATTGTTAAAAGCAATTTCCCTGGCTTTCTTATTAGTGGCAATTCAAATGTAACTAAATTGTCACAGTTCTTCTATGGACACTTGGCCCGTGGCGTAGTCAACAGCAGCTGCAGATTAGAGTGAGCACATCACTTTAAGTGGCTACCGGTATGAAAGCGGATAATATATCGCTCCCATAACTGACAGAATTGCAGATAATCGTAAAATATTGATCATATTTATAAACATATTTTTTTGTATGAATTGGACTTGCTATATTTGCACCTCAATTTGATAAAATAGTATCCAACGAAAATCTATGTACGCAATAGTTAACATCGCAGGAAAGCAGTTCAAAGTAACAAAAGATCGGTTCGTCTATGCACCTAAGTTGCAAGGCGAAGCTGGCGCTTCCGTGGAATTTGACCAGGTACTGTTGGCAGAAGACAACGGTACAGTGTCGATTGGTGCTCCATTATTATCCGGAGCAAAGGTATCAGGTAAAATCCTTGATCATGTGAAAGGTGACAAAGTAATCGTCTTCAAAAAGAAAAGAAGAAAAGGTTACAAGAAGAAAAACGGTCACAGACAAGATTTCACTAAAGTATTGATTGAAAGTATTGTATTATAAGATATCCTATTAGGAATCATAAACATTAAAAATCATGGCTCACAAGAAAGGTGTCGGTAGTTCTAGAAACGGTAGAGAATCACATAGCAAGAGACTAGGTGTGAAAAAATTTGGCGGTGAAGCTGTTATCTCTGGTAACATCATCGTTAGACAAAGAGGAACAAAACACCATCCAGGAGAAAATGTAGGTTTGGGTAAAGACCATACACTTTTCGCTACTGCTGATGGAAAAGTTGAATTCAGAAAAAAATTCGACGGTAAATCTTATGTGAATGTAGTACCAGTTACTGCCTAAGATTTTCCTTACAATAAATTGGAAACAGGACTTTCGTTTGAGAGTCCTGTTTTTTTTGTTTAAACACATTGACTCCACCATCAATGTAATACCAGTTTGATTTTTCGCATACAGACTTCATATTGTTTCATAAAACAAACTCCATCTATATGAAACAAAAACATTACTATCTATACCTGATCTTTTTCCTAGGCCTAGGGACTCTACAGGCGCAAAACAAAACGTTACAACTGGAAGACTATGGAAAATGGTCTAGAATAGCGGCAACAAAAGCATCGCCAGACGGAAACTGGTTTGCATACGCCCTTCGGCCCAATGGAGCAGATGACACCTTGCATTTGAAATCCCTTCAATCGGAAGATCTCAAAAAAATCCCTTATGGATCCTCTCCTACTTTTTCCAAAAACAACAACTTTTTCGCCTACTATACAAGCCCAAACAAAGGAGAAACCGAGAAATTGAAAAAGGCAAAAAAACCAGTTTCACAGACAGCACACCTTTATGCCCTCAATTCAGACCATCAATTCGAAGTAGAAAGAGCCCGCAGAATGGTTTTCTCCAACGATGGGAAGTACTGGGCTGTACTCAAAGACAAGCCTGAAAACGCCAATTCAGAGACAAAGGGAGCCGACTTGGTACTATACGATCTGACCGACAAAGTTGCCACAACTTTGGGAAATGTGGTTGAGTTTTCATTCAATCAAAAAAGCACACAGTTAGCTTATACAGTAGATGCTGAGAACCAGGTTGGAAATGGCCTGTTCCTTTTGAGCCTAAGCAACATGTCAACGAAAAACCTTGACAGTGACAAAGCCTATTACCAAAACCTCACCTGGGATGATGAGCAATCCAAAAAAACTGAATGGCCTGTCAAAGGCAACCAACTTGCTGTCTTGAAAGGCAATAAAGTTGATTCCCTCCTTCAGCAGAACAATACTTTGCTCGTGTTTTCCGACTTGGATAAAACCATCAAAAAGAATATCCTCACCAATACAAGCAACAATTTCCCCGAAAATTTTGTGATCAGTGACAAGGGTAGAATTAGCTTTGGCAATGACGGCAAATCTATCAGCCTTGGCATCAAGGAGCAGGAGGCTAAGGTCAAAATGAGCAAAGACTCTATTGCCAATGTAGATGTATGGCATTGGAAAGATGATTATATCCAATCAGTACAGATCGTAAGGGCCAACAGAGACAAAAACTTTACTTACAGTGCCGCCTATCACATCAAAGAAGATAAATTTGTAAGGCTTGCAGACGAAAGCTTAAAGTATGTTGGGGACTCCAAACATCCAAAATACAGGATAGGAAGGGATGACAGTCCATACCTGAGTGATGTAAATTGGGGGATCTCACCGGCAGACCTGTACAGAGTCGATATCAATACAGGTGAGAAAAAGAAGTTTGAAAACCTGGTCGCTAGGGCTTTGGGAGGATCTCCGGATGGGAGGTATTTCCTCTACCAAAAAGACACTGCCTTGACACTATACGATGTTGACATGGACAGACAAACCAACATTTCCCAAAAAGCCTCAGTGGTATTTATGAATATGGAACATCCTTATCCCCACGAAAAACCTCCTTTTGGGATAGCAGGATGGACAAAAGATGGCAAAAATGTAATTGTAAACCACCAATACGATTTGTGGATGCTGGCGTTAGATGGAAGCAAAGCCGAAAACATCACAAAGATCGGAAATGACCAAGAGATCAGGTTCCGCTATGTCAATCTCGATCCAGAGGAAGACTGGATTGATACAAAAAAGGCACTGTTACTTTCGGCATATGGAGAATGGACAAAAAAAGAAGGCTTCTACTCCTTGGCGCTTGGTTCACAGCCCAAACTGCTCGTCTACGAAGACATGAGTTATGGAAGGCCTATAAAAGCTGAAAATTCAGATAAATTGTTTTTCACCAAGCAAACATTTGTGGACTTTCCCGATTACTATACCTCAAGCCTAGATTTCAGCAAACAAAACAAAATCACTGATGCTAATCCACAACAAAGTGAATATGCTTGGGGAAAAAGGAAATTGGTGGACTTCACTGACAGTAGGGGCAACAAGCTTCAGGGAACACTGACTCTCCCGGCAGACTATGAAGAAGGCAAAGCCTACCCAACAATCTTCTATTTTTATGAAAAAATGTCCGACAGACACCATGAATATTCGATGCCTGTATATGACGACAGACCGCATTTCTCCACCTATGCAAGCAATGGATATCTGATCTTTATGCCAGACATCGTTTTTGAAGAAGGGAAGCCTGGGACAAGCTCTTTGGACGTCATTACCTCAGCGGCCAAAGAACTGATCAGGTTGGGGTATTCGGACAAAGACAATATTGGCTTGCAGGGGCATAGTTGGGGAGGTTATCAAACTTCATTTATCCTCACACAAACAGATATGTTCAAATGCATCGTAACTGGGGCGCCACCGACAAATCTCGAAAGTTTTTACAACAACATATACGGTAGCTCAGGCACAGTCCACCATGGCATCATGGAAATTGGCCAGGTACGGATGGGCTACGGAGTGACTCCATGGACGCATAGAGACATCTACCAAAGAGAAAACCCAATGCACCATGTTCCCAACATCAAGACCCCATTTTTGATTTTGCATGGGACAGCTGATGGTGCCGTAGATTGGTCACAAGGCTTAGAGCTATTCAACGCCGCAAGAAGAATGGGCAAAGAAGTTATTTTCCTGTCCTATCCAAATGAAGGGCACCATTTGGCCAACGAAGCCAACCAGAAAGACTTCCAAAAAAGGATGAAAGAGTACTTTGATCATCATCTGATGGCAAAACCTGCCCCAGATTGGATGGAAGAGGGCGTTCCCCATTTGAAAAAGCTTTATGAAAAGGCCAATTAGACAAAAATAAATCAAAAAGCCACTCAAATTGAGTGGCTTTTTTTGGCTTATCCATCGTGGATTTCGTACAATGAGGTATATTTCATTTAAACTTCAAAAAAACAAACCATGAATTACACAGAAAATTATAAAGGTGTCAAAATTGATGTTCAATCCCCTAATCTGGATGTGAGCCCTGAGGTTCAAGAAGAAATCCGGGCAAGCATCAATAAGCTTTCAAGGTTTACACATGACATCAATGCTTTGGATGTCTATTTCAAATCAGAAGGACAGGGCGGAACAGCCACT
The DNA here is from genome assembly GCF_042682445.1 of Belliella marina. Classification (NCBI taxonomy): domain Bacteria; kingdom Pseudomonadati; phylum Bacteroidota; class Cytophagia; order Cytophagales; family Cyclobacteriaceae; genus Belliella; species Belliella marina. The sequence goes on along the minus strand of NZ_JBHUHR010000001.1, from coordinate 135,012 downwards.
ACCACTATTGGGATGAGAGTTGGTATCCCTGGTCCTGATGTTTTTGCAGAGGAAAAGGGAGAAAACTGGATCGGAATGCTCAAATCTGTCACAGACAAAAATATCCGACAGATCCAAAAAGGGAAATAACCACCCATTTCTATGGAACACAAAAATAACCGGGATAATGCAATGGATTTTTATTGCATATCCCGGTTTATTATTTATCCTAAATCCCCATTACCACCTAATCCAAAGAGCTGACTATAGCCTCCACAGCATCTGCCTGCACTATGGCTGTGGTATGTCTATTGAATAAGCCAAAGCCATTGTTGCCAGTATGGCCATTGTCCCAATAGAATGGAATCAGGCCATGCTCCATGGCAGATTTGGTCACATAATGAAGATAGTGGTTTCTGGCTTTCTTATGGTTTTCCAAGGCTACAGAAAGCAGGGAAGATCTCAAAATAGCACCATATTCGCCAAGTACAACCGGGATTCCCTTATCCACAAAGTCACTTTTCATCAAGCCAAACATCTGGTCTACCCAAGCTTCCTGCCCCCAGCCAGAAGCATTTGCACTTCCTTCATAATCCTTTCCCCAAAGATATTTGTTACTATTCCCGTCCAGTGCAAAGTCCCAAGGGTCATAGTAGTGAACCTCCACCATTTTTCGGTTGGGGGTAGGATCTTGGGGCAGTTCCAAGAAATTGTGGGCATGTTCTATGTTTGTATTATATGCTTGAACCACAATATTTCTCCATGAATTCTTCCCTCCAGTGCTTCGCACCGCATCCACAAATGTCTGATTAAATGACTGCTGCACCTCTATATATTCCGATGTAGGCGTACCGTAATCTTTGCGCACTTCGTTGGTTCCTGCAAACAACAATCTCTGGTCATAATCCCTGAATGCTACTGCAATTTGCTCCCATAATGCTTTCATCTTTACATTCACTTCTTCCTGCTTGTCATAAGTTGGGTTTTCTTCCAGCCAGCCACCATCCCAATGGATATTGATGATCGCATACATATCATTGTTCATACAATAATCTACTACTTCCTGAACCCGATTGATCCATGCAGTACTGAGTCTATGTGTCTCCCTGTCTTCGATATAGCCACTCCATGCACATGGAATACGGACAGCATTGAAACCTGCATTTTTCACTGCATCTATCAAAGCTTGGCTGGCCATTGGGTTGCCCCATAGTGTTTCACCTGCCACTTCGGGGCTACTCGCTGCTTCCAAAGTATTGCCCAGGTTCCAACCTAAGAGTATTTGATCCGCCAATGGCAAGGCGTCGAGTTCCATACCCATTTTGTCAGGTGCTACCTGCAATGCCTGTCCACTTTGCACAACGGTTACCTCCTGTACTACCCCTCCCAATTTAAGTCGGACGATCCCTTCCCTTGCTGCCAAAACAGGGTTTCTTTTAGCCTGTATCTGAAGTTCCTGTTGGGAAGTGGCACTTACCGTCAGCCATGTAGGAGAGGTCTCAATTTCAAATATCCCAGAAGCTGTAACTCCAAGGGTATACTCTCCACCATTTTCGCCAATTTCCATTTCAGAATCAGACAGTTGCAACACTTCCGCACCTGCTTGGGTCACTGTTATGTTTTTGGTTACTTGATCTATAGACACAGTGATGGTTGCCGACCTACTCTCTGCTCCAGTATTGGCAGCTACATTGATCGCCAATTGGGCAACTCCCGCCTCTCCGGATGGTGCTGAAAGGGTACACCATGTCTCCGAACTGCTGGCTTGCCAAGGCAAGTTGGCATTCACTTCCACTTCTTGGGCCTCTCCCTCATGGGAAAAGAAAACCTCCTCAAAGGAGAGTATCAACTTGGGATCTGGCCTAGGCTCTTCCGGGTCACAAGCCATCGCCAGCAAAAGTAATGTACCTATAATGGACCATAATGAAATAGTTTTTGCCATTATTGGTTTTATTGAAGCCTTTAATTTTGGCTCATTTGTCTCCGAGTTCATAATTAGAATATTTATAATTCGTTACACCCCTCAAACATTTCCTTTTTTTTGAATGTCAGTTTTAAAAAAAATTGAATAGGATTAAACCACATAGGTCTCCTTTCCATATAAACAACTGATCTTTGAAATACTGAGGATTTTAGAAATCTGTTAAAGTCAACCTCCCAAAAGGAAGGTTAATGCAATATTTTCATCCAAAATCCCAACATATGGATCTTGGCCAAATAGGATTTATTGCCGAAAACAATAAAACAACCATACACCCTGTCTCCCCAGCCCACAATCACCTCCAAATGCAGCAGAAAAAAATCCCCCTCCAGAACTACCGGGAGGGGATTTTATCCAATTCACAAACCATGTAATATCTGGTTTGGATCATTTGCTAACCCATGCTATGGCCAGGACAAATATTCCTCATCAGTCCCTATGATTCGCCTATGGCACAAAATGGTATGCCAAATATTCGGGTTTGGCAGGATCCTTTTGCCCCAGCCAAATGCCTGTAATATTACCCAAGGCATCCGTTTCCGTCCTGATCAGACGAAGTCCATTTTCGGAAGTGGTAGCAAAGTTAAGCCACCCCGAAAGTCCGAAGGAAATAAAGCGGTCAAAGATGATATTGTTTTCATCATCCACACTATAGCTACCCGAAATAACTTCCCCCGAACCATTGGTAAATGAATAATCTCCCGAATTGCTTCCTGTCTTGGACAGTGTCAGTGAAATGTTTTTCAACATATCCAAATCAAAAGGCGCCCAACCTGAACCAATATAATCCTGCGGACCATTCCAGTCATTGAGGAAATCTCCAGCCAAGTCAGTCCAATTATAGGGAGTGATCTGGGACATTTCCCAGCGTTTGCTAGTTGTAACGGATGTAGTAAGGTCTGCATTGGCATCACCCTGATAGGGAGGCTCTGGATCAGGCTCATCCCCTGGCACCCAGTTGTCTGAATATTCTTTGGATATATAATTATACACCAACATCGCAGTACCATCATTCGGATCGCTGTCCCTTATTACCCCCAACTGCATAGAATCCTCTGTCAATGATATCAATCTGATATTTCCCCATTGAGAAACTACCGGATCACGGCCTATGTCATGCAATGGAGTAGCATTGGTCATGGTCAATGTCTTGTTATCGATATCGATAAAGTAAGTACCGCTTTCAGAACCTCTCTGCGGAATCTTCAAATGTTCTACTTTCACAAAAGGACCTCCTTTGAGGTTGAAAGTCATTGTACCATAGTCTCCATGCTCCATCAACCATTCATTGCCTACATAATCAGGCTCCCAAGACCAGCAATCATCCCCATAACAGCCCGTTTCTCCACCGGACCATTGGCCTCCTTCAGCCAGATATCCATTATCTGTCCCGAAGAAAAAGAGTGGCCCATTGAAGAACTTGGCATCTATATCCAGTACCCAGGTTTTTTCTTCTCCTACCCCACCTGATATGGCTGTCCATAGCGGATCATCCACGTAATTGAGGTTGTCCTCTGTAACTTCTATGGTGACAGGTTCGACTTGTACCAATCCACCTCCGCTGACGATGGATAGGTGTATTTCATAAGATCCCTTGAATGCATACCTTACAGTATCCACCTGCCTGTTGGACTTGCCTGTCCCAAAATTCCAGACAGGAATTGTCTCTGGAGTATCATTGATCAGGATGACCGTGTTCCCTCCCGGGTCGGCTTCAAAGTCCTGCACTACCCTGAATTGGATCTCCGATGGATCCAAGAGGACTCCCAATTCATAATTATCATCCACAATGCAGGATATGACCAAGCATAATGGAAGGAGCATTGCCAGTATATATTTAAAATGCTTCATGATTTTTTCGGTTTATTGTTCGGTTATTTGTACTATTTGGGCCAACATTACGTCACCCAGAGGATTTTGGCTTCAACCAAGGCCACATTGTTGATCTAACTGTGACCTTGGCTGTAGCCCCATCGTTTTGCATGGTCTCTTGCTTTACGCAGTTCCCATTTCCGATGGTCAGTCATTACCAACCGGGATTTTGCTTCAGCACATTGTCCGAAAGCTGGATTTGGTTGACTGGAATCTGTTGCAAACCTTCCGTTGCGAGAATATTGCTGGCAGAGATAGTCTTGGTACTCGGATTCCCACCATTGACTACTGTGGTGGTTTCACTGATGACAGCAGCGGCAGTGTTGATTCCCTGTCGCAACAAATCCCAATATCTAATCCCCTCCAAGGCGAACTCCAACCTTCTTTCTTCCATGATGTTTTGTTGGGAAACGGCTAGCTGGCTATAGTTTTCTTTGTATGCCCTCATCCTTACTTGGTTGAAATAATTCTGGGCATTGGCACTCCCCAACTCTGCAGCCATGAGAAGCACGTCAGCATAGCGAATCACAAAATAGTCTTGAAATTGGCCTATCATATGGTTCGGTGCACCCAAATCAATTGGAAGGTCAACTCCTTCTTCATTGATCATAGGTGAATATTTTTTGGTATAATATCCGGTATACTCCCTTTGTCTGGATTGATTGGTAAATGGAAGGTTTTCCTCATCGATGGCTATGATCGAAGCCTCTCTTCTGGTATCTCCGGAAGGGAATGCCTGATATAGCTTGGGATTGACGGTAGCTCCTCCCCATCCTCTTCCATAAGGATAAAAAGACTGTTCCCTTACACCCAGCATGACCATCCACATGTTACCATCTGTATTGCCATCGTAGTCACTGGTATAGGTATACCTGATTGAGAATAAAATCTCTGGATTGATCTCTCCTGCATAATCCTCCACCGAAGCCGCAGGCCACAAGTGGGCAAAATCTTCAACCAAACCAAATCCCCCATTATTGATGATATCCTCCAGATGACTCAATGCCTCAGCTGCCGTCAGGGTCCCTGCCAAGTCAGACTGATTGTAATACCCTGTATAGTACAGATAAACCCTCGCCAATAATGCCTGTGCTGCCCATTTGGTGGCCCTGCCAAATTCATTGACATTCTGTCCTGCAAAAGGTACTGAGGGCAAGTTGGCAACGGCAAACTTAAGGTCTTCCCCGATGACAGCATACACTTCCGCAGGATCTGCCTGCGGTATATTTTCAGCAGAAGGGCTGGTCAGTAAGGGGATATTTCCCCAAAGCCGCACCATATCGAAATAGAGGTATGCCCTTAGAAATCTTGTTTCCGCCTCATAGGTGTTTCTAAGTTCATCATTCCCTTCCCAGTCAATTTGGTCAAATTTTTCCAAAAAGGAATTACAACGGAAAACAGCTCCATAGTAGCCCGCCCAATTGTCCTGAAAGAGGTTTTGGTCCGGAGCCCTATTCTTGTCAAACTCATCCAACAGCTGGTATCCAAATCCATCGGCAGCCCCTGTGCCACCAAAGGCATTGTCGGAAAGTACTTCAGATGCAACAGGGAAGCTGATTCCTCCTGACCATATTTGGTGAAGCCCCTCATACGCCCCAACCAATGCCCTGTACGCATCATCGGTTGTCCTGTAGAAGTTCTCATCTGTCAGCTCGGTTATCGGTTCTGTATCCAGAAAATCTCCGGTACAGCCCCCGGCGATCCCGAGGCCTATAGTGATTATGTAATTATATATCTTTTTCATGATTGTCCTGTCTAAATGTTAAAATCTGATGTTTGCCCCTACCATCATCGTTCTTGGCCTAGGGTAGTATCCCAAGTCAACACCGGATGAAAAACTGCTTCCATAACCTATCTCCGGATCCATGCCTTCATATTTGGTAAAGGTGTAGAGGTTAAGCACTGAAGTATAAATCCTGACCTGACTGAATTTTTCGTGATTGATCAGTCTGCCTAAGTCATATCCGAGTGTGATGTTGCTGATTCGAAGAAAATCCCCATCATGGATATAGATATCAGAGAAATTAGTCCAGTTGCGTGCATCTTCTGTAACCCTAGGCATCGTATTGGACGAACCTGGACCATGCCACCTGTCAAGAATGGCCGTAGTATAGTTTGCAAATGGGTTTGAATGGTTTCGGTAGGATTGGACAATCTGGTTTCCAGCCACACCGTTTGCCAAGAAACTGATATCAAACCCTTTATAATTTGCAGAAAAAGTAATCCCAAAAGTATAATTCGGATTCGGATCGCCAATTTTGGTACGATCTGCATCATTGATTATCCCATCTCCATTGCGGTCGACATAGCGTATATCTCCAGGCTGGGCATTCGGTTGGAGGATAGTTTCTCCTGTACGATGGTTGCGTACCTCTTCTTCACTTTGGAAAATACCGTCAGTTTCCAATCCCCAGAAGTAACCTATAGGGAAGCCATTTTGCGCCCTGTAAAACTGCATGGAATTGTCAAACAATTGATTTGGCTGGCCGTGGATGATTCCATCCCTAGTCGGGATATTCCCAACCCTGTTTTTGTTGTATGCCCCATTGATACCAATGGTATAATTAAATTCCCCAATATTGTCTTCATAGGACAGGGCTAGTTCCACCCCTGTATTCCTAACATCCCCCCCATTGATAAACGGGGCATTGGCACCTGCCGTGGCCAAGATGGGTGCTACGATGAGCCAATCCCTGGTGATCTTGTCATACCAATCAAAATTGACACTCAACCTGCCCTGAAAAAACCTGGAATCAAACCCGATGTTGGTTTGTTCGGAAGTTTCCCACAATAAGTCAGGATTTCCAAGCCTGCTTGGATATGCCCCAGGAGTCAATCCACTTGTCCCTTCTCCGGGACCAAAGAAATAATTGGTATTAGCGATGGAAATCGGCGCTGTATATTGGAAAAACCCAATATCCTGATTACCTACTTGCCCCCAACTCGCTCGAAGCTTGAAAAAGTCCATCACGGGGGAAATATCTTTCATGAATGGTTCATTGCTCAATATCCATCCAGCAGATATGGAAGGGAAATACCCAAATCTGTTTCCCTTGGCAAACCTCGAAGAACCATCAGCCCTAAATGTCATATTGAGAAGATATGTCTCATTGTAATTGTAGCTCAACCTTCCAAAATAAGACATCCTATGATCCGGATTGGTAGGACCGCCTCCAAGACTGATGTTGGCTCCATCCACATTGGTGGCATTGGATAGCCAGGCATACCGCAACTGAGGGATGATCAAGTCTCTATTTCCAGCAAACATACTTGAGCCTTGAGCCTGAAACATCGAACTTCCCACCATGGCTTCAAAATTGTGCTTCCCGTCCAAACTAAAAGAGTAGCTTAACAGATTGTCAAACAACACAGTCCGTCCTTTGCCCATAGACTGATTAACCCTCGTAAATGGATTGAATGCATAAGTGGACAACTGATAACTTGGGGTGAAGGACCTGCCTTCGAAGGAATAATAATCCAATCCCAAGCTGGTTCTATACTTTAGGTTTTTTATCGGCTCGATCACCATATAGACATCCCCCATAATACGCTGGGTATTGTTCCTATTCTGATTTTGGTAATACATCATGGCGTAAGGATTGGCTTCATTGGGATTCCAAGAGGAGTTGCTATTGTCAAAGAAATTGCCATCCTCATCATACATAGGGACAAAAGGGCTGGTATTGAAAGCTGCCCTCAGTGAGTTGTTATATTGGTTTCCCACACCAATACCATTGTTTTGTCGATTGGAAAGTGTTAGATGTTGTCCAAAAGTCACCAATCCATCATATAGTTTATGCTCTGTATTGAGCCTAATATTGTAGCGTTCAAAATTGGAGAGGTCTTTACCCCCAACGATACCTTCCTGCCCGGTGTAGGACATGGATACAGAATAGACCGAATTATCAGAACTGCCCTGCAATCCCAACACATGGTTTTGGGTAACGGCATTGTTGACAAACATCTCATCCATCCAATTAGTCCCAGTTCCCATTGCTGCTATTTCAGCCTGGCTGAAATAAGGCTCATTGCCTGAGTTGATGGTAGCCTCATTGATGATGGTTGCGTATTCGGTACTATTGAGCATGTTGGTTTTTCTAGGGGTGTTTTGCACTCCATAGAAACTGTCATACGTGATCCTCGTAGCTTCTCCCTTTCTGCCTTGCCTCGTGGTGACCAAGATGACACCATTGGCTGCTTGGGAACCATAGATCGCAGCTGATGCCGCATCCTTAAGAACATCTATGGAAGCGATATCAGCAGGGTTGAGATAAGAGATATCCCCTGTCAAGACACCATCCACTACATAAAGTGGGTTGGAATTTCCAATGGTACCCAAGCCTCGGATCACTACCCGCATACTTTCGCCTGGCTGTCCGGAAGTAGAAGTGATCTGCACTCCGGGAGCAAGACCCTGCAAGGCTTGCATCGGATCTGTAGTACTGAGCTTTTGAAGGTCATTTCCATCCACCTGGACTGTTGCCCCGGTTAGTACTTTCTTTTTCTGAACACCATATCCGACTACGACTACTTCTTCCAAGTCATGGTCATCTGGTGCCATCGATACATCTATAACAGATCTATTTCCTACAGTGATCTCCTCCATTTGATATCCTATAAAGGAAAAAACCAATACCGCACTGGGGTCATTTACAGGCAAACTGTATTTACCTTCCAAGTCTGTGGTAGTACCGGTGGAAGTGCCTTTAACCAGGATACTTACTCCAATCATGGTTTCTCCTGTCTGTGCATCCGTTACTGTACCCCTGACTCCTTGTTGCGCCCATCCTTCCGGCAGGAGCAACAACATTCCTATACAAATCAGTATAATTTTCTTCATGGGTTTGTTGGGTTTAAGGTTACTCGATAGCACTGTCCACCTATGGGACAGGCAAATAATTGATTTTGGTTATCTTTCATGGGTTATGATTGGTTTAATTCGTTACTTTTTTTGGTTTTATCGGAGTTTGAATGTTTCAGCCTTACCTTCATAAACAAAGCTTTGGTCTGCCTTTCTTTCCAATGATGTATCTGAAGAAACTCCACTTTGGATATAGTGAATCTTGAAATTGATCTTTTCCGGCTTCCCTTCAAACCCCTTTCCTTGGATGTCACCTATCGTCAATTCACCAGTCTGCTCTTTGTAGGTAATTGGGATTTTAGTGAAATGACCTTCTTCGTAATTGTAGTTGGTATGCTCATCGTCATAGACATCAAACTGGCCATCAGCCCCCGCATATACCTGAAGGGTGATTTGATCCTGAGGTTTTTCGCTGGTGTATTGGATCTCCGGTCCAAATGGGACGATTGCCCCTGCTTTTACAAATAATGGCATGCGTTCATATGCAGCCTCTACCTTGATAGTCTGCCCACCAGCAAATGATTGCCCATTATAGAAGTCATACCAAGTTGTGTTTTGGGGAAGATAGACTTGCTTTTCACGCTGACCGTACTCTGTAACCGGCGCCACCAAGAAAGATGGCCCAAAGAGGAATTGATCCCCAATGCTTTTCACATTTTCATCTTCCGGAAAGTCCATAACCAATGCGCGCATCAGCGTATAATCGTCATGGTAGACTTTTCCTGTAAGTGAGTAGATGTATGGCATCAACCTGTACCTTAATTTATTGTAATAAAGTATGGACTGGTAAGCTGGGTGTTCCTCTGGAGCGATATGGAAAATCTCCCGATATGGAAATTGGCCATGGGCACGGAAAAGTGGGGAAAATGTACCAAACTGATACCAACGGGCATTCAACTCTCTCCATTCTTCCAAATCCTCACCTTGTGGTTCGGGCCTGTCATATTTGTCCTCCACAAAGAACCCACCTATGTCAGTGGTCCAATAAGGCAACCCTGAAAGCGCAAAGTTGAGTCCAGCAGGTATTTGCCTTGCTAATTCATCAAAACGGGAGGCAATATCCCCACTCCAAGTAGCTGCGCCATAACGCTGTATCCCTGCAAATGCCGACCGGGTCAAGATAAATACCCTTTTGTCCGGTGCCGAATTTCTTTGGCCTTGATAAATCCCCTTGGCGTTGACCAGAGAGTAGGCGTTGAAGTATTTTTCTGCCGGTCCCATGGAGGTTGGGTTCATCAGTGCTTTTCGTTCTTCAATAGAGGCATTGGAATGGATATCAGGTTCGGTAGCATCTAGCCACCAAGCGTCCATTCCCTTCGAGAAAAGAGAGGATTCCAATTGATTCCAAAAAGCTTTTCTGGCTTCGGGATTAAAGGCATCATAAAATGTTGACACATACCCTTCTCCGATCCAATCCCTTTGTTGATTTTGGATGTTTTGGGTATAAAGCATGCCCTTATCATTCATCGCAAGGTAATTGTTGATCCCTTCGTAGAATTTAGGCCAAACAGAAATCATCACACGGGCATTGTTTTCGTGGATTTCCTTCACCATGCCTTCTGGATCAGGAAACCTTTCAGTATCAAACTCATGACTTCCCCAAGCATTTTCTGGCCAATAAGACCAATCTTGCACAATGTTGTCAATGGGGATTCCTTTTTCACGGAATGTCTTGAGGGTTTCGACCATCTCATCTTGGGTCTTGTACCTTTCCCTACTTTGCCAAAACCCCATGGCCCACTTAGGCATTACCTGTGCTTTGCCTGTGAGGGTTCTGTAACCACTGATAACCTGATCCATATTCTCTCCATAGACAAAATAATAGTCGATCTGCTCACCCGCTTCGGAAGCGAAGCCGAAAGTATTCCCCTCCGCTTCCGTCTGTGGATCTAGGTAATTGAGAGATAAAAAGGATTGGTCAGATTCAGGTATCCAAGAGATTTTTACTTGGTGCTTGTCGCGGGAGTCCAGGTGATGTCCAAATTCGACAAAACCGGGATTCCAGCTTTCCCTCCATGTATCGATTTTGAGTTCACCATCCATCCATATTTTGATGTAGCCTGAATATGACATCTTGAAAGTATGGAGTCCAGTGTCTTCTGGCTGAATGTATCCAGACCAGGTAACTGCCCCTTTTGCCCTGTTGAAATCAGGCATTTTCTCCAGGGAAGAGATGAAAGTATAGTCTATTTCTGTTTCCAGTTTCTCAAGTCCTTTGTCGGGATGCTGCCTGTCTGAGGCATAAGTAGCCAACAAGCCCTCTGGATTTCCGCTTTGTCCGGAATAAAGCTTGAGTGACGAAAGTGGCTTGAGAGGACGGGTATCCCCAAATCGGGTAATGGAATAATTATCCCAAAGCAATCCATAACCTTCACTGGAAACCATAAACGGGACTACTGCCACTCCATTGTATTGGGTTAGGTCGACTTGCTTGTCCCTGTAGTTGAACACTCCGGCCTGATGCTGGCCAAGACCGTAAAAATTCTCATCCTTTCCCTTCTCAAAATGCTGTTCCAGACTGAAATAAGTACTGGATCCATTTTCATTCAAATCAAATCCCCTACTGGTATTGGGGAGTTCCCTCAAAAGAATCTTACCCTCAGAGTTTTTGAATGTGAGTTGATTGGTTTTGATGGAATAAACAACCTCTAGCTGCCTTGTCTTTAGACTTAGGTTTTCCTGGTCTTCTTCAACCGTCCATTCGGTGGAGTATTCCAAGTCATCTTTCAAGATCAAACTGGTAGCTTGCGAAAAATCCTGCACCGGAGTGATGGATACATGGACCACCCGTTCGTTGACTGGTTGAAGCCTGAGCTTTTGGGTTGAATTGGACAGGGGCACTACTATTCCTGTTTCAGTCTTTTGGTAATTCGTTTGGGCAAAAGATTGGTACAAACAGAACACACAGCCCCATAAGGGGATAGTTTTCCAGGTTATCTTCATTAGGTTTATTGTTTTGTTAATTCTCTAACCCAATTTCAGAATTCCTTTTTCAACTCATTGTCCGAAATGTTAAGATTATAGGGTTCAAATGTTAAATACCCCTAATTTCGATCTCAAGGTCTATTTCTCACCAAATATTAAGCCTTAATTCATCAAAAACACATTGTTAAAAACCACTCTATTCCCAAAATCACTCTCTTGCAATTTGCTTTTTACTGGATTGGTAGTTGGATGGGGAAACCTGATAGACTGCTTTAAAGTATTTGCTGAATACCTTGGCACTGTTGAACCCAACCTGATAGGCGACTTCGGATACGCTTAGTTGGCTTTTTTCCAAATATTGCAAACTCCTCTCCAGGCGGTGATGGCGGATAAATTCCAAAGGTGACATCCCGGTAATGGTAGTCAATTTATTATACAAATGTACACGGCTCATCCCCAGCTCTCTGCTGAGGCTTTCCACCGAAAACTCTGGATCAGAGAGGTTGTCCTCTATGATACGACTAGCTTTCAAGATCAGCTTGTCATCCATAGAAGTGATCTCCACTTCCTGGGTATCCACGCTCACTTTCTTTTCAAAGGTTTTTTGCAGAAGCTGGTTTTGTTTGATCAAGTTTTGGATCCTTACCAACAGCAATTCGAAACTGAAAGGTTTGGTGATATAATCATTGGCGCCGATATCCAAGCCTTGCAGTTTTTTATCTTGTCCAGTAAATGCTGTCAGCAGTATAAATGGGATATGGGCAGTCCTTGGATCATTTTTGACTTTTTGACAAAGTGCGATACCATTGATCTCGGGCATCATCAAATCACTGACAATAATATCTGGCTTGCCAAACAACACTTTCTTCCAACCTGACTTGCCATTCTCTGCATCCTCTACTTCAAAATATTCCCCTAAGCTTTCTTTGAGATATTGTCTGAAATCTTCATTGTCTTCTACCAGCAACAACTTGATGTTTTTGGCTTGGGCATGCCCAATATTGGCTTTTGGTTCTCTCTGTATTTCACTTTCCAACATTGTATTCCCCCCTATTACTTTTCCAGTATCTTCTCTACAAAGTGGACTGTAGGGCAATATAATTTTGAAACAGCTGCCATGGCCTAGAGTACTCTGCACCTCAATGTGTCCAGCGTGAAGCTTGACAAACTCATTTACTATCGACAGACCAATGCCACTTCCTTGGTTGACCACCCCAGCTGGTGTTGGGCTTCGGTAAAACCTCTCGAAAATCTTATCCAACTGGTCATTGGCAATCCCTATACCACTGTCTTTTACCGAAATGCAAAGCTGTTTTTGCCCTTGTTCAGCCACTGATTTTACATTCACCTGAATCACCCCATGCTCAGGTGTGAATTTAAAGGCATTAGACAACAGATTAAATAGGATTTTCTCCATCTTATCCATATCAAACGTAATGTAAAGGCTGTCTATCTCTGACTCAAAAATGAGCTTCACATGCTGTTTTTCAGAGAGCTGGGAAAATGAATATACAGCTTCTTGGACAAAAGCGATGATATCACCTTCAGCAGGATGGAATGATACGGATTCTGTTTCAATCTTCCGGAAATCCAATAATTGATTGACTAAATGAAGCAATCTGCGGGCATTACGCTCTATCATCTGGTATTGTTTTTTCCGATCTATGTCCTGCTCTTTTTTCATAAGCTTGTCCATAGGAGCCAAAATCAGCGATAGCGGGGTTCTGAATTCATGGCTAATGTTGGTTAAAAAATGGATTTTCATCATATCCAATTCATGAAGCTGGCGTGCTTCCCTTCTCTCCTGTTCCAACAGAAATTTCCCTTTGGCCCTTTGGATTACCAAATATCTTGCATATACCAGAATCATCACAAACAATACTGAATAGCAGAAATAAGCCCACCCTGTCTTCCAAAATGGGGCCAGGATTGTGATAGGGAGCTCTGCCACATACATCCCCAGTCCTCCATCTTCGTTGATGACGGACACTTTTAATGTGTAGGTGCCTGGATTTAGGTTGGTATAGGTCAGTCTTCGATTTTGGTGGTCAGTCTTCTGCCATTCTGTATCAAAACCCTCCATCTTGTACATATATCCATTTTTGAGATGCTGGAAAAAATTGAGGGAGACAAAACTAACCGAAAACACATTTTCATCATGCTTCAGGGTGATCGAAGGAGATCCTGTCAACGCCATGTCCAAGATCACCCTGCCGTTATAAGCTTTACCAATCTCCACTGGCTGGTTAAACAACTCAAAAGAGGAGAAAATAACCTTGGGATCATAGGACCAATGCAACGATCTGGGATCAAATATATTGAAGCCATGTGGTCCTCCGAAAATCAACTCTCCCCTGCCAGTTTGCAAACAGGCATTTTCATTGAAAGCCAAATCCTTTAGATCGGGCTCTTTATCGTAGTTCTTGAAAGTATAATTGCGAAAATCCGGATTTGTTGGAACTTGGGTTTTGGTAATCCCCTTGAGAGTACTCAACCACAATTCCCCTTCACTTTCCAAAATTGTCAATACGGTGTTGTGGGGTAGCCCATCCTTTGTGCTGAAATTTTGAAACAGGTTTTTGCTTGGCTCGTAAAGCGCCAAACCACTCTGCGTACCAAGCCAAATAGCCCCATTACTGTCTTCGAAAATGTACATCACATTGTCATGGGGCAAGCTATTGGTATTCCCAGGTTGATGCACAAAACTTTTAACCTTGCCAGTACCCATTTCGATCAAATCCAACCCAGCTGATCCCCCTATCCAAATGTTGCCTTTGGAATCCTCCAAAATTGCGGCTACATAATTTACATTTACCAGATTTTCACCAGTTGCGATTGGTGGTTTTCTGAATTCGATTTCACCCTTTGGCAAATAAAAAAGCCCACTAGTCAATGTCCCCATCCAAATATTGCCTTTGGAATCTTCATACAACTCCCAAACATTCTCATCAGGCAGCCTGTATGGAGCATTCATGCCCTTATCGTACCGAATGGCTTTTTCCCCTTCGTACTTGACCAAACCGCCATAAAAAGTCCCTACCCACAGGTTGCTATTGCTGTCAAACAACATACTGACGACCACGTCACTGCCCAATCCTTTGTCATCACGCTTTTGTATTTGGGTAAACGTATCTTTACTTCGATCCAGGTAGAGCAACCCACCCCCATTTGTCCCCACCCATAGATTCCCTTCTTCATCTTCGGCAAACCTGTTCACATCATTGTAAGGTAGGCTGTTTGGCCTAGACTGGATGTGGTGATAATGGTAAAACCGAAGGTTGTTGCTGTGGTAATAGTTGACCCCATTCTTATAAGTACCGATCCAGATAATACCTTCATCATCCTGATAGAGGTCATAAATACTATTGTGGGCAAGACTGTATGCCAAACCTTCATCATGCATCAGGTATCTCAGGGAAAAATCTTTTTTGTCCAGCAGATTAATTCCACCATGGTCAGTCCCTATCCATATATTGCCGTCTTTGTCTTCCAATAGAGAGGTAACCAAATCAGAATTCAGTGGTAGACGAGGATGGTTTTGCCTAAAATGCGTCATCTCACCCAGAGATACGTCGTAATAAAAAAGACCTGTGCGATTGTCTGGAAGATAGATCCAAAGATCTCCATCCCGATCCATCACCATCTTGTATTCCATTTCATTCCCTTCGAAGTAGTGATGGATGCTTTCATGTAAAACCGATCTTTGGAAAGTTGTTCCATCAATTTTTTCAAGAAGTCCATTGTGGTGAATCAGCCAAATATCACCAGACTTGTCTTTTGCAAGATCTGCTACATTTCCAGAAGCAAGTTGGTTTGCTCCAATGTTTGCACTTTGCTTTGTTATAGGATTATACTGGGAGACCCCAGCTCCGGAAAGGATAAACCAATAACATGAGTCCCAATCCCGAACAATATTTTCCAGCCCTTGTGCCAATAACCCATAAGTGCTCAAGTAAGGTGAATATTCAGCATGAAACTGTTCTTGCACGGGATCATATACCTGAAGTCCAATGAGTGTTTTTACCCACATGTTACCTTGGGGATCCAAAAACAGATCCTGGATATTGTTGCTATTGAGACTTTTGGGATCATCAGGATCATGCTCAAATACTTTCACTTCTTGCCCATCAAACCTGTTCAAACCCGAAAAAGTCCCTACCCACAGAAACCCTTGGCTGTCTTTGAGGATTGTATTCACCTGATTGTGGGAAAGTCCATCCCGCATCCCCAAATTGGAAAACTGAAAGCTATCAGGCTGGTATTGCGCATTTGCTGAGATTGTCACAACAAAAGCCGCTAAAAACAGAACTCTAAATACACTACACTTTCCAAACATTATCCTCTCAATAATTTGACTAAATATACAGAAAATGTCATTAACCACAATTTTGACCTACTTTAATAATAATACTAACTCCAGTAGTACAAAGACAGGCTCAAGACGCAACAAAAGCTACCAAGAAGATTGTGGTATATTCTGGCACAGATCAGTTCCCAATGAAAGACGGTATAGAAGTGATAGGTCTGATTGGCATACTGAAGATGTTGACACAAAGTAGTTGATTTTAACCAATCAACTGTTTTCCGTGAATTTACCAATTATAAAAGGCATACCGACAAAAACCCCAACGAAAAAGCTTGCCACATCCTACGAAAAGATTGTATAGGATAAAGGAAGTGTCATTTAATCTTATCAATCACAAAGATAGGTGTGGACACCAATGAAACAGGTAACAATACTAATAAGATAATCCATATCTTTATACAACCTAAAAACCCCAATTTTTATGGCATATAATGATTCCCGGCAAACAGCGATCAGGCTTTATCGAAAACTGAAACTTGGTTGGATTTTCAATACCTCCACTTTCACGGGAAATTTTCTCCTAGTGTTGACAATCGGATATTTTTTCAATAAGCTTGGCTATCCTGATGATGCAAACTATGTGTTTTTCCTATCCATATTGGCCATCGGACTTTGGATAACGGAAGCGATCCCGCCATTTGCTGTAGGCATATTTATTATTGCAGGGCTGCTACTGGGTTTCGGGACTGATTTTATCCTCGAAGATCACCGAACACCAGTGGAAATGTACCTTGGCACTTGGACGAGTAATGTGATATGGTTGCTGTTGGGAGGTTTTTTCCTTGCTGAAGCCATGTCCCAAGTAGGTCTTGACAAATCACTTTTCCGCTTTACCCTAAAAAAATTCGGAAGCAAACCCGATAAGCTACTTATGGGACTCATGTTCACCACCGCCGTAGGGAGCATGATCATGTCCAACACAGCTACCACAGCAATGATGATTTCCTCTGTACTGCCATTGGCACATTTGATGGGGAAAAATTCTACCTATACCAAAGCCTTGCTGGTGGGCATTCCCGCAGCAGCCACTCTGGGAGGAATGGGTACGATCATCGGAAGCACGCCCAATGCTATCGCAGTAGGTGCATTGCACGAAAAAGGGATTCATATCACCTTTGTAGAATGGATGGTTTTTGGGCTGCCTACTGCCTTGTTGGCTACTTTTATCTTCTGGAAATTTATTTCCAAAAAACTTAAAATCAAAGACATACAACTGGACTTGGAAAAACTTGACCAAGCTACTTCCCAAGCAAAAGGTTTCAAGAAGAATGCCGTCATTTTCACATTGGCAGTGACGGTCATCGCTTGGCTTACTGAGCCTATTCATCATATCCCTATAGCAGCAACCTCTGCCATCCCCATCGTCCTTCTCACTTTGTTTCAAATCATCAATGCCGAAGATGTCAGAAGATTGCCTTGGGATACATTGATGCTTGTGGCCGGAGGCTTGGCTCTTGGGATTGCCATGGTAGATGTGGGGCTGACTGATATTATCATGGACAAAATCAATCAATTGCCCATTCCACTATTTGGAGTAGGTATCGTATTTGCCATTATTGCCGTCTTGATTTCCAATATTATGAGCAATACAGCTGCAGCATCCATTTTGGTCCCTTTGGGATTGGCACTTCCCGGGATCTGGGGATTCGCCACTCCCCTAATTGTAGCACTTAGCTGCTCTTGCGCTTTGTTACTGCCAGTGTCCACCCCTTCCAATGCCGTTGCATTTTCTACTGGAATGGTTGAGCAGAAGAGTTTCCGGAGCGGCGGATTACTGATGATTGTCCTTGGACCTATTTTGGCATTTGTCTCCGTAATGGTCTATGCATTGATTTTCGGTGTCTGAATAGGTCGAGAAAGAAGGGCAAAAGATATATGAGCCCCTTAAGTATCTTAAACAATGGCAGTAAACAACAAACTAGCGACTATGATTTTCAGAAAAATAACAGGTAATATAATTGCTTCTCTATTCACTCCCATACTAATTCTTGGGAGATGGTTATCCAATCTATACCGTGGGATATTTTATCAAGAGTATGTTTTTCTAAAAATCCTCCCCAAATCAATGCTGAAAAGCGGATATGCCATGGGCTTCAATGGAACGCCAATATATGAAGATGACAGATTCCAAATGCTTAAGACAAATGATGGTCTCCAAGATTTTGCCATCATGATGGAAATAAATTATAAGCTGGATGAAGTTCCTAATATCGATCAATCTTTGATGAATTTAAAAGCGTTGATCCTCATCCAAACAGATCAAGACGGTAAAGATTTTCCAGATTTACTGTACAAATCAGTAGAAAATTTAGCCTACTTACAGCTTATCAATTGTGATTTCAAAACAGCGCTGCCTTTTATCCTAAAACAAAAGAAACTAAAGGAGTTGAAATTACTTGGATCTAAAGTTGATGGGGTTGAAAATTTCAACAATCTCCTAAATCATTCCATATCCAATATCACTATCGAAAAAGAGACCCTGACAGAACTTGATCTACAAGAAATATCGAGAACCAACCCCAATGTGACAATTGAATATGTAAAAGAAATCAATCAAAAGAGTATCCGTTTGGAATGATATAAAAGATGTAGTGAACGGCACAAAGCCGTTGAGTACCTTAATAAAGATTGTGAATAACAAACTAGCGACTATGATTTTCAGAAAAACAACAGGTAATATAATAGCTTCTCTATTCGCTCCCATACTAATTCTTGGGAGATGGTTACCGAATATTTATCGAGGTATTGTCCATCAAGAGTATGTGTATTATGATGCCCATATTCCTACGCTAAACAAATTGATTCTTGCTATATATGGTGAATCTTATTTTCTCCTATTTTTTGGCTCCGCATTGTTTATATTTTTACCTTTTCAGCTTATAAAGACTGACTTCGTGGAAAGAAAAAACCCATTGTCATTCCTTCAAAAATCTGGTTTTTTGGCAGCTATCGTAATTCTGATTGTTATCTTATTTGGAACCTTCACGAATTTGTGGTGGATACCTTGGTATAAAAACTTTATCTATATCCTCTTTGCTGTGGTTTCCTCCTTATGCTTCACCTTTTTATTACATATTCTAGTTGACAGACATGAAGAAAATAGAAGTAACACAAAAATATTTTAGTGCAGTATATCATGAATCACGAAGGTGTCTATAATCCCCCTATGAAAAAGTACCTCAAATACATCTACTATGCATCAGTTTCAATATGTGTTATCCAAATCCTTATATTTTTATTGGCACCTTTTGGAGGGCCTGTCCTAATCGGGCATGTGATCAGTAGGGGATTATATAAATCTGAGCTTATGGATTGTACCGGGTGCAGTGCCTTCACCAATGAACTGCTACATGTATTCAATATTGGTCTTGCGGTTATTTATTTTGGCTCATTGCTGATGGGTATCGCAACATTGGCATTCAGAAAAACAGACAAGCATAAAAGACACATATATGGAGTATGTTTTGGGGCTATATCCATTCTAATTTGTTTAGTCGGTTTTTGGATAAAATAGACAAGGGATCGAATTGTAGAAATAATGCCAACACTAATCTTTCTTGTTCGACTCTTTTGCAACAAACTCCTGCAATTTGGCTTGGTAAGTCTTGGGATCTGCACTGTATTCGGGCACAAGTGTTTTCTTTTCCGGAAAACTCTCCATGTGCAAAGTTTGGGTAGGAAATGCGAACCTCACCCCCAACTGATTGGCCAAAGAGACAATAGAAATCAACAGTTCATGCCTTGACCTCAACTCCTCCGTCCAATTTGGAACTTCAAAAAACACATAAAACATGATATCCTGACTATAAGCCGACAGATTATTGAAATAAATGTTGTAATAATCCTTACGGGTATCGGGATGGTTTATCACGATTTTCCTCAATCCCTCGACAAATGCCTCAACCAAATCCGGAGGGGTATCATAAGTCACGGTCAATGTGGTATAAAACCTTCTGTACTGTCTTAATCCATGGTTATCTATGGTAGCATCCGCAATTTTCCCATTGGGAATATACATGACCGAATTCCTAAATGTCCTGATCCTTGTAGACCTAAAACCAACTTCCTCCACCGTACCATCTACATCTCCACTCGTGATCCAATCCCCAACCTGAAATGGCTTGTCAATAAAAATCATGATGGATCCAAAGAAATTCTTGATGGTATCCTGCGCCGCCAACGCAAAAGCCAAACCACCAATGGATAGACCAGTCAAAAACGGCACAATGTCCACCTGCAACCCCTCTTTCAATACATACAAAGTACCAACGATGACTACAAAAGCCTTGAGTGTCTTCCTCAACAATGGAACGAGCTGATCATCCAAAGTAGACTCTGTTTTTTCTGCCAACCTAGCAAAGTACATCGCAATAATATCCACGATTTTGTAAAACACTATCGTGATCACAAATGGTTTTGCGGCATTCAGCAACAATAAAATCCAAGAAACGATCTCGATCGGAAGCTGAAGGATTCTAATGAATATGGTCGTCAAAACAATGACCAAATAGATGCTTGTCACTTTGGCTACCGGAAGCAGATAAATCTCACCAATATAGCCATATCCCAATTTCTCCAAGGCAAACAACAAGCCCTTGTCCACCACCAGGGTGATCAATTTATGGGAAAGAAACAAAAGCAATATCAGGATAAACAACCCTGCCAACTGCCAAAAATGAAGCCCTAGATAAACCTCATTCCCCAGTTTTGGAAGGGTATTCAACAGCTTGTCAGTACCATAGGGATATGTTTCTTTGTGCAGGCTTTCGATCTGCTCTACAGTAAAGCTGCTGAACTTCCATTCCCCATTCTCCTTTTCAAGGTAAACCCCTGGCAAAAGACGGGTTTCAAAAAAATATCTCGCCTGGTTGTTATGCAGGCTATCTATGTAGTTTGGGTTGTTGGGAATCTCGTTGATCTTGACATAAACCCCATTTCCATCAAAAATCTGCTTCAATTTCACAGCAAGCTTCTTTGATTCTTCCAGTGTTTGATCGGATGTCCTAAGTACCTCTGCGGCTATTTCCGGATCGTAATTGTCTTCACGAAGATTATAAAAGAAAGTCAGGGTAGCAGAATAGGGAGAAGACAAACTATGCATTTCCTCGGGATCAATCGGAATGTGGTTTTCATCCAATATGATCTGTGCCGACAAGGTGTTGATTAAAAAAAATAATGATGTTAAAACTAAACTAAAGCGCATTTTGATTACTGTTTTTTTTTCTATCCTGCCACAAAGGTACAATTCCTAAATTGGCAACCTGTATTCCACAAAACTATTTCCCGAAACAGCAAAGATACTATATTCGTTTTGACTGCTGGAATACTTGATTTCGACTTTGTTTTTCGAACTGATCGGGAGTGTATTCAGCAGCTCTCCATTCAGGTTGAATAGATATGTAAACTCCTGGATAGGGTCTATTACCACAAATATGTTCTTGTCCGATCCGAATGAGAAAAACTGAAACTCCAATTCCTCCGAGAAAATATTGTAGGAGAACAGCTCTTGGTAATCCGCATTCATGACAGAGACCTTGTTGAATTCATGTACTGCATAGAGAAACCTATCGTCTTTTTGGTCTTTGATCAAAAAGAATTTACTGTCTTTGTCCGGTCTCACCAACTGATGAAGGTATCCAACCTCTCCTTTAAAATTGACGCTGACGATTTCACCTTTCTCTGTGACGGTCGTAAGCCTACTCGAAGATGCACTTCCCCGCTGGATTATTATGTAATCAGAACTTTGGGTTTCACCAAGGTTGATCGGCGAATCCAGCACTTTCTCTCCCCTTCTATTGAAGAAATACAAACTACCATCAGTATCCAATGCCAACATATGGTCTCCCACCCCAACGATCCGGTGATGCGAAGGATTGACTACCAAATTTGATGAAATAGACCTTGGATTCCATCCTTCCAAAGCATCCCCTTCCTTATTGAACAAATAAAGTTCAGCTTGGTCAGTCCCTACAAAAAACCTATAATCCTTGTTGTTGTCATAATCAACCAAATTCAAATGTGTGATATTTGCTCCTGGGATTTCCAGTGGATAGCCAGGCAAAATCCCTCCCAACCTATCTATGATATAGATTTTTTTTGCTGTAGCAAAAAGCAATTGCAACTTCCCGTTTTTGTAAAAATCTACTTGGAACACATCCGAAACAATAGGATCTTCCAATGCTTGTGAAAACACCAACTCCCCTTCACCTGTCAGCAGGTGGACTTGTTTGAGTTCATCCTGAACTACGAATTCAAAACTCTTGTCATTAAAATTCTGGATGCTTTTTGGGCCATAGATTAGGTTGTCCCTGAATTTTACCGACCTGTTTTCCGTCAACACCACTCCACTCACAGCTTTGATCGGCTTCAATTGATAAGAAAATGCAATATTGGTACGATGCATCGACCCTTCGTCAGATACCGCTACCGACATGATATCCAATGATTTCAATTGGGGCGCATATTTTTGAAAGAATACCTTCCAATTTGGAGAACTGATCCCTTCCAATGTACTCCAAATCCTGGGGACATTGATCACAAAATCAAATCCGGAAGTATTCGACAAACTCCCAGCAATACGCTTTTGCTGGAGACTTTTCCCCCATGTATTATCCCCTGATATATCATCCAAATAAACCCTCAAAGCTTTCACACTATTGGCGAAAACCAACATTCCCTCAAGCCCAACGATGTAGGTTTCTTGAAAACCCCTAAACTTACCATCAAACAAATGAGCCGGGAACTCTTCAGTTCCAATCACAAAAATCTCCATCTCTTTGTAATAATCCACGAAACCCGAAGCTGTTTCTGTATTTCCAGCTCCCAAATCAAACTTTTTCAACAAGTCCAGTTGAGATTCCAATTCATCTGTCTGGATCAGTATAATCCTATCCTCTTCCTGGTTGATAGGCGTTTCAAAAACCATAAATATCAGATCCCCAGTCAATTTTTTGAGGAAATCCTTCTGAATCAGATTTTTCTCAATCTCACCTGCCAAAGTCGATTTGGGTTGAAAATCCTCATTCCTGAAAGCTGCCAGTTGATCCGCATTTTGTAAACTGTACCTAAACAATACCGAAGTTCTGTTTGGTATGAAATTCGTGATTTCCTTTATGCCCTTTTGTCCCTTTGAGAAATCAACTTTTTGTCCTTTTTGGAAAAAAGACGATCCTGTCAAAGCTATTTTCCCCTCAGAAAAATTCAACTCAAAATTCCCCGAAACTTCATTTTTGGCAAACTGCTTGACCAAATTCAGGTTGTCATTTCTGCTGATTCCCGAAACCAATTTTGATAAACCTGAACTTGCCAACCTGAAAACCCCAAGTCCTGTTGGCTTGGGCAATGCTTTGAATAATTCCTGGTTGGATGTCTTAAAATTTGGTTCGGAGGAATTTTGCGAAAGCCGTATGGCTTCTTCTACCAAAAAAGAGGTATAGCTGGCTACGATGATGTTATTCACCTTTGCATAAGTCAAATTCCGCTCCAAGTTGACACTTTGGAATTCATATACAGGCACCTGACTGTAATTCCTTGACGTAATTTGGGATAATTCCGGAAGGTTCTTTTCAAGGGAGGTGATGAATTCTTGGTCAGAGCCATTCTTGAATGACAAGGTAAAAAGAAAATCAAATTCATCCCTGCCCACCGCATGTAGTGAGACTACGAATTGATTTCCTTTCAGGGATCTGTCTAAGTTGCCCGATCTACCCACTAGGCTATCCAATGACACAAGTTGTGACTCCGCATTTTTGACAGAAGGCAACTCCGCCAATCTTTCCCAAATTGGTTGGCTCACCAACTGGTTCCAAGCCAATACAGGCTCATTGGTCTCAAAGACAAAAATCGCATCCTGCGAGATTACTTCCAGCGCATTTTTTTCTCCTTTCCAATAGGAACTATGATAGAAAAAGTAACCTCCCACCAAAATGGAGATTACCAATAAGGAAACTAAGATTCGCTTGATTATTCGCACAGATTTGAGATATTTTTTGTTGTATTCAAACGCAATTTACATAAATCGAACACTTTCAAAAACGGGATAGCAATTCAAAAGTAAGTACGTAAGATTTTTCAAAAAGAATTAAAGGAATCTCTAAATATTTCCAAAAACCAAAAGACTGGTTTTTGGAATTGCCGGCGGCAAGTAAACTTCAATTCTTTAAAAACCTAAAAATCCCGATCAACAAACCGGGATTTTTATTTTTGAATTCAATTGAAATTATTTGCTTGACAGCTTATCCAAGACACTCATTACTTCTTTGACATGTCCTCTGGACACCTCAAGAAGCTCTCTTTCGTCAGCATTCAGATCCAGTTCGATGACTTTTTCGACACCGTTCTTTCCTAAGATTACCGGAACGCCCAAGTAACAATCATCGATACCATATTCACCTTCCAATTTGATACAAACAGGGAATACTCTTCTCTGGTTTTTCAAAATCGCCTCCACCATCTGGGCAGCAGCAGATCCTGGAGCATACCAAGCCGATGTACCCATCAATTTCACCAATTCACCACCACCGAATTTTGTACGCTCGATGATCGCATCCAAAGTATCCTTTGCGATCAATTCTGTCACAGGAATACCTGCTACAGTTGTATATCTTGGAAGTGGCACCATGGTATCACCGTGACCACCCATTAGGATAGCTTGGATTTCTTTTGGGGAAATATTCAATTCTTCTGCAATAAATGCTCTATATCTTGCAGTATCCAGGATTCCAGCCATACCGATCACTTTCGCTCTTGGAAGCTTGGAAGTGATATGTGCTTGGTAAGTCATTACATCCAAAGGATTGGAAACAACGATAATAATTGCATTTGGGGAGAATCTGATCACATTCTCAGTCACTGATTTTACAATTCCTGCATTTGTTTCGATCAAGTCGTCCCTAGTCATCCCTGGTTTTCTGGGAAGACCGGATGTGATCACCACTACATCGGAATCAGCTGTTTTAGAATAATCATTGGTACTTCCGACAGTTCTGCTGTCATACTGGTTGATTGGAGCTTTTTGCCAGATATCCAAAGCTTTGCCTTCGGCTACACCTTCTTTGATGTCCACCAATACAATTTCTTCAGCAATCTCTCTGTATGCCAATACGTCTGCACAAGTTGCTCCTACGTTACCAGCTCCAACTACGGTTACTTTTGCCATGATTTATATGTTTTTTTATTTGGTTTTAATGATTTACTCAAAAGTCCCGCTAAGTTATTAAACAATGGCTGTTAATGAAAAAATAAACCATAACTTATCCAAATATTTTTGGTAAACAAGCATATACGGAAATTGGCCCACCCATCATTCCTCAAACATCTGAGCCAAATTGAAAAAGCCAAATGAATTCTGGTAGGAAGTGAAAAGTTTTTGGTTGTTTTGGTTATAAAACTCCGCCAGGGAGGTCATCATCTTTGCCTTGATTTTTGGATTGCTTTCAAAGATCTCCTGGATAGAGAAATGTGGAATCACCATCAGTTCCGCTTCTTCGGAATCTACTATAGCCGTATAGATCCTCTTGGTGTTTTCCATCAGCGAATTCTCCCCAAAAGCTCCTCCTTTGGTCACCTCAAGTATGGTTTCGAAACTATCCGAGATATCTACTGTCAAGCGGACATTTCCTCTCCTCAATACATAAAGTGCCTGACTCGGATCATTTCTGAAAAACACCACCTCATCCTTCATGTATTTCCTGTTGTGTATGGCAGGAAGAAATTTCGCCATCTCTGAATGCTTCAATCGCTCAAAGAATTTGACTTCCGACAAAAAATCAAAAACCGCCAACTCTGAAACAGTAAATTTTTTGGAAAATGGATTGATCATGGCTTATCTTTTTTTAAAGTACATTACTTTTTTTGTGTTTGCATCAGATTTGTAATGCTCACTGATCCTATAGCCTACCACCCACGCTATCTCATTTCCGGAACAAAGCACCGAAACTGATCTTTTCTGGATAACAGGCACTTTCAAATCAATCAAAAGATCGGAAACTTTCTTTTCATTCTTCATACCCAATGGCACAAATTTATCACCTATCTCCCAATTGCGGACAGTAAGGGGGAATTTCAGCTTTTCCAAATCAAACATTGCATTGTTCGCATCCCTGTCAATCTCAATTGGCGCATCAACTTGCAAAATGTCATACTTTCCTGATTTGACACTGAGGGAAATATCGGTTTCTTCGATTTTCAATTCCTTTTGTCCCAGATCGTATTCTCCCAGGATTATCATTTCCCTATCCACATTCACCATGTATTTGCCTGCATAGAAGACTTTCCCCGAACCTGCCTTTTCTATAGCCCCATAAATCTCCACTACATCCGCATACCCAAAACCATAATCCCTCAACCAATAATAAAGCATCGAATGTCTGCCAGGCAAATTCTTGACCGAAGCGATATCCAGGTATTGAAACGTGCCTTCCTCTTTGATATTCTCAGACTTCCATTCCGAAAACAAATGGAAAAATGCCTTTCCTGTGTCTTTCAACCTCTGAAAGGTATCGTCCAAGGTCATCAACCCATCCGGGAAGCCCTGAAGCAACAAAGGAATCACCTCATTTCTTAAAAAATTCCTTTTATAGACATTTTTTTTGTTGCTGCTATCTATCCTCCAATGCAGTTTGTTTTCAACCATAAACTCTTCAATCTCACTTCTTTTGAAAGGCAAGAGTGGACGGATCAAAAAACCTCTCTTCTCAGCCATACCATAAAGACCTTCTATACCAGTCCCACGAAGCATATTGAGCAATATGGTCTCCAGCTGGTCTTCAAAATGATGGGCTACCATTACACCCGTATATTGATTTTCATCAACCAGATCCTCGAACCATTGATACCGAAGATCCCGGGCTACCATCTGCACAGACTTCCCTACTACTTCAAATTCCTCCTTATTTGCTTTATTCACAAAAAGCGAAACATCCCAAAATGCCGCCATTTCCCTAACAAACAATTCATCCCCATCACTTTCTTGATCTCTCAACCCAAAATTGAAATGTGCCAATGAAAATCTGACTCCTGCTGCATGCAGCAAATGCCCCAAACAGACGCTATCTACCCCACCACTGATGGCCAACAAATAGTGTCCATTTAAATCCAAAAAATTTTTTGTCCGTATATGTTGGATAAATCGATCAACCATAACCCAAAAATACCATTTTTGCTTAATTTTGTAGCCGAATCCAAATCAAATGATCAAAAACAGCGCAATTCTTTGCTTCTTTCTTCTATTCTTTTCACATCTTTCTATAGCCCAAGAAGATACCATGTTGGAGATCCAGAAAGCCGACCGGCTCATAGGCAGCTCCGGATTTCAGAGACTGTTGGGCAATGCAGTCATGAGACACCAAAACTCCATAATCTACTGTGATTCTGCCTACTTTTATGAAGAGGAAAACATGGCCAAGCTATTTGGAAATGTTCGGATAGTGGATCAAAAAGACCCTGTCACGACTACCAGCAGATATGCAGAATACGACGGAAATACCAGGATCGCAAAGCTGAGAAACAAAGTAGTCTTCAAAAACGAATCTACCACTCTATACACTGATTTTTTGGATTACAATCGGGAAACTGGGGTTGCCAACTACTTCAACGATGGAAAAGTGGTAGACAGCACCAATGTACTGACAAGTATCAACGGGGTCTATGAGACTACAATTGAGAAAATCACCTTCACCGATGATGTCATCTTGGTCAACCCAGACTACACGCTGAAAACCAATTTCCTGATCTACCGAACCATTCCAAAGACAGCAGAAACCGTAGGGCTTACAAATATCGTGTCTGCAGAAGGAAATAAACTCAACGCACAAAAAGGGAGCTATTATGACACCGAAAACAAACTGTTCAGGTTCTATGATGGGGAAGTAGAAACAGAAACGTCCCTGGTATATGCAGAAAATCTGTTTTACAATGAAAACCTGCAATATTATGAAGGAAAGGGAGATGTGAGTGTATTCAATAAGGAAAGGGAGATTGAGATTTTTGGTGAGGAAGGAAAATACTGGGAAGATAGAAAGTACAGCAAGGTGTATGGCAATGCCTTGGTTCAAAAATACTTTGAGCGGGACACCATGTATATGATTGCAGACACCTTGATTTCCCAAGACAGCGAACTGGAAACAGAGAGACATCTCCAAGCATTTTACAATGTAAGGATGATCAAGTCTGAGATTGCCGGCAGAGCTGATTCATTGACATACATCTACTCTGATTCCACCATCCATCTTTACCAAGACCCTATCATCTGGAACAACAAAAGCCAAATCACTGCAGACAGCATCAGTATCCTAATCGCCAATGAGGAGCTGGACAAAGTTTATCTGACCCATAAAGCCTTTAACGTGACACGTGATACCCTCGGCAATTTCAATCAGCTCAAGGGAAGGAAGATGATCGGCACCTTTGAAGAAGGTGACATAAAAAGATTAGACGTGAATGGCAATGGAGAATCGCTCTATTTCAACCTGCTCAACGACAGTACCCTGAGGGGAGTCAACAAAAACATCTGTGCAAACATCATCATGTTCTTCGAGGAGGGGAATGTGCAAAAAATCAATTACCTGATCAAACCTGAGGGGCAGTTCACACCTCCACATTTGCTGAAGGAAGATCAAAGGCAATTAGATGGGTTTGTTTGGAGGGAAGAAGAAAAACCAACCATGGAAATAATCTATGCATGGAGGACACCCAAGAGTAGAAAAAGATTTGATGAAAATCTTTTCCATATCCCCGAAATAACCATCCCCATCCCAACCGATGAGGAAATACAAAAATCAATCGAAAAAAGGCTTAAATCAGGTGATAACCAGTAGAGTTCGAATCAAAATTTTTAGGACGAAATGCAAAAACGTTGAGTTTGTTGAAAAATTTCATTTTGCTTAACAAATTTTAACCCAAAAATCTTCCGAA
Organism: Belliella marina; assembly: GCF_042682445.1. Classification (NCBI taxonomy): domain Bacteria; kingdom Pseudomonadati; phylum Bacteroidota; class Cytophagia; order Cytophagales; family Cyclobacteriaceae; genus Belliella; species Belliella marina. The sequence goes on along the minus strand of NZ_JBHUHR010000001.1, from coordinate 106,116 downwards.
GCTGAAACCATTTAGTTACTTTTAAAGTATACAATATGTCTGCTTATCAAAATTTTACACTGCTTATTGAACTAAGAACTCTACATGAAATCTTTTCTACTGATATTTGCATGTCTGACCTTGCTGCTTCCATTGAATGTGGATGCCCAGGTGAGTGTGTTGTCGGAAGAAATTGATTTCACCGGAAAAATCGGAATGTCCCAGAGAAAGTCTCTAATCATTCAAAACGAGAGCAATCAGGCGAAGGAGTACAACCTGAGATTTTTAAGGGGAAATATTGGAAGTTCACAAAAAGTAAAAATCTGTATCGGCGACTATTGCTTTGACCCCAAAAAAGACCTTTCGAAAGTAAAGTTAAAGTTGAAGCCAAATGAGATTTTCACAGATTTGTACGTAGAATTTGATTTCGGAATAGTAGAGACAAGGGGTCATTTTGAATTTCACTTTATCAACCCCGAAAACAACAGGGATTTGTTTGTGATTGACGCTATCTACGACATCACCAATCCAAATGCGGAAGGGAATGAAGTAGATCATAAGGACATTTCCATTGGCAGTGTCTATCCTAATCCCAGCAATAGGATCGCCCAAATAGATTATAATTTCAAAAACCCAAGGGCCACGGCTAAAATCAGCATCAACAGCTTTATAGGCAATCCAGTAGCTGAATACAGGCTCGACCCAAGACAGGAAACACTTGTGATGAATGTAGAAGACTTAAGACCGGGAGTATATTTTTACACATTATTTGTGGACAACAAAAATATTGTCACCAAAAAACTCGTTGTCGAACAATAAGACAAATCACTCGGCAGTTCATGCCAAGTTTGATACAAATTATTAATCCCTTATATTTGCACTCTGAAAATTATGAAAAAATCCCTCCAATATATTTTACCTTTCCTATTGTTGATTCTTATATCCTCTTGTGGCAAGTTTTACAAGCTGGAAAAAAGCACCAATTGGGAAGAATTATACGAAGCTGCAAACACTTATTACGAAGCAGGTGAGTACAATAAGGCGATCATTCTGTATGACAAAGTACTTCCTGTGATACGTGGAAGCGAAAGGGCAGAGATTGCTGATTTCAATTACGCATACAGTCACTTCAGAACAAAAAGGTACATTGAGGCTGCCGGCTATTTCAATACCTTCTATCAGACATACAACCGAAGCCCAATGGCAGAAGAGGCAATGTTCATGAATGCCTATGCGCTTTATCTGGACTCTCCCGATTACAATCTGGATCAAAAAAGCAGCAAGGATGCTGTCAATGCCATCCAACTTTTCATCAACAAATTCCCTGAATCCGACTCATACGAGAGGGCAATGGCCATGATTGATGATCTGCAGAAAAGATTTGAAGAAAAAGCCTATCAGGAATCAACCATGTATTTGAGATTGACTGAAGGACTTTATCCTGGTGATTTTTACAAAGCCTGCATTATCAATTTCCAGAATTTTGCAAAAAACTACCCAGACAGCAAGTACAATGAGGAACTAGCCTTTAGACTTGTGGAAGTGTCTGCGGCATATAGCGAGAGAAGTGTCTTTGACAAAAAAGAAGAACGCCTCAAGCAGGCTTTGGCGTTTTCGGAGCAGTTCAAGAGAAAGTACCCAAGCAGTAAATATTTGGGCAAGGTGGATGTTGCGGTCCTGAAAACCACCAAGGAATATGAAAACCATTTGGTTTTGAAAAAAGATTACGAAGAAAGATTGGCAAAAGCCAAACTTGAAGAACATCAAAGAGCAGTCGCTCCGGAAGGAGAAAAAGTCATCACAGTTCCCATTTCAGAAAACAATAATTAATATATAAACATGGCAGTTAATCCATCAATCGTTACAAGAGATTTAGATAAAATTGCTGCTCCAACAGGCAATTTGTATGAGTCCATTCATGTAATTGGCCAGAGAGCTAAGCAGATTTCTTCTACCATGAAGGAAGAGTTGAACAGCAAACTTTCTGAATTTGCTTCTACTGTAGATAACCTTGAAGAGGTATTCGAAAACAAAGAGCAAATAGAGATTTCAAAATTCTATGAAAGAATGCCTAAGCCATCAACATTGGCAATGGAAGAATTCGTAGAGGGTAAAATCTACTCTCGCAATCCGGATCTTGATATTGAAGAATAATGAAATTGAAAGGTAAACGTATCCTACTGGGTGTGACAGGCAGCATTGCTGCCTATAAAAGCGCCCTTTTGACACGTTTATTGGTAAAAGAAGGAGCAGAGGTACAGGTCATCATGACTACCTCTGCTCTTGATTTTATCACCCCTTTGACTTTAGCTACCCTTTCCAAAAACCCCGTCCATCACCAGTTTCATTCCGAAAGCAATGGTGTCTGGACAAACCATGTGGAATTGGGGCTTTGGGCGGATTTATTTTTAGTGGCTCCTATATCCGCCAATACACTTGCCAAATTCGCCAATGGTATTTGCGACAACCTGCTCACAGCAACATATCTCTCTGCCAGATGTCCTGTCATGGTCGCTCCGGCTATGGATCTTGACATGTATCAGCATCCCTCTGTAAGAAACAACCTCAGACTGATTTCCGACTTTGGCAATACCATCCTTGATGCTGAAGCAGGAGAACTTGCCAGTGGACTCTCAGGGCAAGGAAGAATGATGGAACCAGAACACATCCTTGACATAGTACGCTCCCACTTTTCTTCCAAAAAAGCATTTCTTGGTAAAAAAGTACTTATCACCTCCGGACCAACCCAAGAGGCTATAGACCCAGTCAGATTCATCAGCAACCATTCCAGCGGGAAAATGGGCGCAGCATTGGCAGAAGCCTTTGCTAATCAAGGGGCTGAAGTGCATGTCGTCCTAGGTCATGGAGCAATAAAACCACAGCATGGCAATGTCCACATTGTACCTGTAAAAAGTGCCTCCGAAATGTATGAAGCCTCCTCAAAACTTCATCAAAATATGGACATATGCATATTCGCTGCGGCGGTAGCAGACTATGCACCAAAAGATATCGCCAAAGAAAAAATCAAAAAAGCGGGGGAAGGCATGACCATCGAATTGGTCAAAAATGTGGACATAGCAGCTTCTTTGGGTTTGAAGAAAAAACATGGTCAAATACATGTGGGGTTTGCATTGGAAACGGAAAATGAAGCTTTTTATGCAAAAGAGAAACTGAGAAAGAAAAACTTCGATCTGATTGTACTCAACTCCATGAAAGAAGCCGGTGCAGGGTTCCAGCTGGACACCAACAAAGTGACATTGTTTTCGAAAGATGGATCAGAGCATACTTCCGAAGTCGTTCCCAAAACAGAAATTGCAGAATTGATCCTGAAAGAGATTAAAAATCTTCCGCTAGAAATCTAAACATATTTTTATCGTTATCTTTAGATCAATAAAAGATCGATATGAGAAAATTCATTTCACTGACACTTCTTTACCTTTTACCATTTTTTGGCTTTGCACAGGAATTAAACTTCCAGGTGATCATCAATTCGGATCGGGCTAGGACTCAGGAAAAGGATATTTTTGAAGATATGAAAACTACTTTTGAGCAATTCCTCAATGGCAGAAACTGGACCAATGATGAGTTTAGGCCGATAGAGAGGATCAAAGGCAGTATGCTGATCACGATCAATGACATGCCGCAGGTAGGTTTTTACAATGCAACAGTACAAGTCCAGGTGGTAAGGCCTATCTACGGGACAAATTACGAAAGTATGATTTTCAATTTTGTGGACAGAAACTGGTCTTTCGAGTACCTGCAAAACCAACCTTTGGAATTCAATCGCTTTTCATTCCTCAACAACATCAGCTCACTCCTGGCCTATTATGCATACATGGCAATTGGCACTGATTACGACAGCTTCACCTTGCGGGGGGGAGATCCCTATTTTGAAATAGCCAATACAATCGTCAACAATGCCCAGCAGTCCCCACGACCGGGATGGAACCAAAGCCCGACTGACAGAAGAAACAGGTATTGGCTGGTCAATGACATCTATACCTCATCTGTATTCGCCCCCATCAGGGAAGCCAATTACCTTTACCATCGAAAAGGGATGGATCTACTCAACAAAGATCCGGAAGAGGCTTTCAAAAACATGTTGGAAGCCATCAAAAAACTTGAAGAAGCCAATACCGCCCAACCAAACAGTATTTTTACAATATCATTTATAGATGCGAAGGGGGATGAAATCAGCAAGATTTTCAAAAAAGCCCCCTTGGACATCCGAACAGAAGCAGTGGAATTACTGCTGAAAGTAGACCCTACCAATGCCAGAAAATACAACGACCTACTTAGAGGTTGAGATCATTTTCTTAGATTTGCATTTCTAAAAACACAACAAATCCATGCTCAAAACCCTCAGCATAGCCAATTACGCTTTGATCCAATCTCTTGATATGGAACCATGTGCCACGCTTAACATGATCACAGGCGAGACCGGTGCCGGTAAGTCCATCATGTTGGGTGCCGTTGGACTACTATTGGGCAATAGAGCTGACACAAAAGCCCTCTTTGACGAAGAAAAAAAATGCATCGTTGAAGGTGAATTTGATCTTAAAAACTACAAGCTCAAGGATTTTTTTGAATCGGAGGACTTGGACTTTGAAGAAATCTGTATCATCCGAAGGGAAATAAGCCCAAATGGAAAATCCAGGGCTTTCATCAATGACTCCCCAGTCCGGCTTGAAATCCTCAAAGAGTTGGGCAAATCCCTGATGGATGTACATTCACAGCATGACAGCCTTCAACTGGGTGAAGGCGAGTATCAATTGGATCTGATAGATGCATTTACCCAATCCCAAAATGAGCTCACTGCATATACCCAGGCATTTCAAGATTACCAAAAAGCCAAAAGATCCTACGAAACATTAGCCAAACAAGCTTTGGAATTGAAGAAAGAGGCTGATTTCAATCAGTTTCAGCTTGAAGAATTGAGTTCTCTTGGCTTGAAAGCAGGAGAACAGGAAGAACTTGAAAGTGAGCAGGAAATCCTTGAAAATGCTGAAGAAATCAAAGGCAAGATCCAGGAGATTTTGACCCAACTTCAAGATGAACAATTTGGAGGGTTGAACATCCTCAGCCAAGCCAACCATGGCATCCAGCAATTGGGGAAATTTGCCCACAAATTCGAAACATTCAAAGAGCGTTTCCAGAGTGTCTTGATAGAACTGAAGGACATTGCAGAAAGCCTGGAAGATGAGGATAGCAAAGTAGAAGTGGATTTCGAAAAACTTGATGTGACCCGGGATCGTCTGAGCAAAATTTACCAACTCCAACAAAAACATGGCTTGGAAACAGTAGAAGATCTTATTGCTTTACAAAAGGAATTGGCGGATAAGGCATTTCAAATAGAGAACCTCGACGAGCAATTGGAGAATCTGAAATTTGAAATGGATGAAGCATACAAAAGCCTGTTGGAAAAAGGTAATCTGTTAAGCAAAAAGAGAAAAGCAGGATTTCAGCATTTTTCCAAAGAGCTCATTTCATTGCTTGTACAGCTCGGAATGGAGAATGCTCAGGTGGAATTTTCCCATACTGCAATCACTCCAAGCAAAAGAGGTGTCGACCAGATTGATTTACTCTTCTCTGCAAACAAAGGCGTCAAACCACAAGCTTTGAAGCAGGTGGCTTCTGGGGGTGAGTTTTCCAGATTGATCTTTGCCATCAAGTATATTATGGCAGACAAGATGGCTCTTCCAACATTGATATTTGATGAAATAGATACGGGTGTTTCTGGGGAGGTTGCTTTGCAAATGGTGCGGATGATGCAAGAGATTGCAAAAAAACACCAAGTAGTCTGCATCAGCCATTTGCCACAGGTCGCTGCAAAAGGAGATCAACACTATTTTGTGTATAAAGACAACAGCACAGAGCGGACGATTTCGAAAATCCGCTTGCTGGAAAAAGACGAACGCATCACAGAGATTGCCAAAATGATCGCTGGTTCAAATCCTTCAGAAACTGCATTTGAAAGTGCGAGAGAGTTGCTGAAAGATTAAGCCAATGCCCTGCGATTCAGGTTGTAGGCATCTAATCAATCCAAGCGCATCAATCGTCTCGAATTTTTCCGTATTTTTACCCCTTCAAAATTGAACAAATAAACGAAAATATTATGCCTGAGAATCTACTAAAAGGAAAAGTCGGTATCATCACCGGTGCTTTGGACGAAAATTCAATTGCTTGGAAAACAGCCCTAAAAGCACACGAGCAAGGTGCAAAGTTTGTATTGACCAACGCACCAATAGCCATGAGAATGGGAGCCATCAATGAATTGGCTGAGCAGTGTGGTACAATCGTAATCCCTGCAGATGCTACCTCTTTGGAAGATATCGAAAAACTTTATACAGAAGCTAAGGAATATTTGGGTGGAAACTTTGACTTTATCCTCCACTCTATCGGAATGTCTCCAAACATCCGAAAAGGCAGATCTTATGGTGACCTAAACTATGACTGGGCAAACAAGTCTTATGATGTTTCGGCGATTTCTTTTCACAAAATGATGCAGGTATCTGAGAAAATGGACGTGATGAACGAATGGGGTTCCATCATGGGACTATCCTATATCGCAGCGCAAAGAGTTTACCCATTCTACACAGATATGGCAGATGCCAAGGCACTTTTGGAAAGCATCGCTAGAGGATATGGCTACAGATATGGCAAATTGAAAAAAGTCAGAGTCAATACCATTTCCCAATCACCTACAAAAACCACAGCAGGAACAGGTATAGGAGGATTCGATACCTTCTACAACTTTGCAGACAAGATGTCCCCACTGGGAAATGCTTCCGCAGAAGCCTGTGCAGATTATATCATTACCATGTTCTCCGACCTGACTAGGTACGTGACTATGCAGAATCTATTCCACGATGGAGGATACTCTACCACAGGGATTTCTGAGGAATTGATGGAGGGGTTGAAGGATTGAAAAGGTTGGAAGGTTTTAAAGTTTGAAAGTTGAAAGGTTGCGCAGAGCAGTTTTTTAATTGGAAAAACATCCCTTCCATAGAAGATTGAAAAGTTGAAAGATTAGGGAATTGTAAGGTTTCAAAGTTTGGGTTAATTGGTTGATAAGTTTATTGGGAATAAGTTTAATTGGTTATTGATAATTAGCCAACACTCCAAAATGACGGGTCTCAAATCATGATTCCTTGATATGCATCTGAAAAGGCTTTGCCTTCGATATTTCGAATCAATTCATTCCACCTTAATCCAAATTATTACGAGGATCAAATATATCGCCGCAGGCATATTTCCACTTTATATCGCAAAGCATATATCAGCTACCATCTGATATCTATTTAAAGAAAAAATGAAAAATACGCTATTAGCATTGTTATCTGCCACTTTGTTATTCTCTTGTGGCGGTGAAAACAAGGAAGTAACCGAAGTTGCTGTAGAAGCAGAAACGGAAGAGCTTTCGAATTTGGAAAAAGAACATTTGTTGGAGAAAGTTGCTTATGCGGACAGCGTCAATGCTGGTTTGTTGGAAGATACTTTCAAAGGAAGTGCACGAAGGGAAGCTTCGGGTTCTTTTGGTGATGTTACAGTCACAGTCAATTATGGATCTCCTGGAAAAAGAGGACGTGTCATCTGGAACGGTTTGGTTTCTTATGATCAAGTCTGGGTCAGTGGCTCCCATTGGGCTACGGCAGTTTCATTTTCGAATGATGTCATGATCAATGGCGTAGAAGTCCCTGCAGGCATGTATGGTTTCTTCACCATACCGGGCACAGAAGAATGGACATTGATCCTCAACAAAGACTATGACCAACACCTCGCTGATGCCTATGAAGAATCAGAAGATGTGGTAAGAGTAAGTGTCAAGCCAGTAGCCCTTGATCAGGAAGTCCAGCGACTGACCTATGAAGTGGAAAAGATATCAGAAACTGACGGCGCTATCTCCCTCAGTTGGGATCAGATCAAAGTCAGTATGCCAATTAGCATCAAATAACAACAAGGCTGTCAGAAAGGGCAGCTTTTGTTTTTTGGAGAAATAATCAATATTTGCTCCTTTTCAAAATCAGGGGCGTAGCCCATGTATCTTCGTAGAAAAAGCTGTATTGAGGTTGTCAAACGGGGCGTAGCCCTGTGATCTGTTCTTTCAATAGATAATTTTTCAGATAGGTCCAAAAGATGTCAGGGCTACGCCCCTCAATGGGATGTCTTGAATTCACTTTTCTACGAAGAATGCAGGGCTAAAGCCCCTTTTTTGGCTGCTTTTATTTTTTGGAGAAATTATCGTAAACTTCATTATGGATAAATTACTAAAATACACCTTGATTGAAAAAATCATGGCGACTGAAAATGAAAAGATTTTGAATCAAATTAGAAATATAAAAAATGAAATTTGAGGTAATTTGGACAAAAGAGGCTGAAATTAGCCTTTCAGAAGTCATTGATTACCTAAGTACAAAATGGTATAATAAGCAAATTTTATATTTTCTTGACAAGTTAGATTCGACAATTTCTATTCTAATTGAGACCCCATAGATTTATCCAGAGTTTAGCTCCCTTAATGTACGGAGAGCCTTAATCAACAAACAAACCAGTTGAAGAAAGTCAAATCATTATTTTAAGTATAAGAAGCAACAAAAGAAAGCCTAAATTCTAACTTGTAAAAAACACTTCATACAACACTAGCCCATTCGCTGGAACCTTCCCGCACAATGGACTGGTCTGCTGACTTTTTAGGGCCTCTTGAATTTCTATTTCACTGATTTCTCCCCGCCCCAAAGCCAACAAACTCCCCATCATCAATCTTACTTGATGCATCAAAAACCCTTTTCCTTTTACTCTGTAGCAATATCTTTTCAACTCAGAACCATCAGCCATCATCAATCTATCTTCCAATATCCCTGATTCAAAAATCTGTCTGCGGTAATTATCAGATTGCTTTTGTTTGGCACAGAATCTTCTAAAATCATGCTCCCCCACAAATATCCCCGAACTTCTTCTCATCAACTCAATATCGACTTCTCCCGTGAAAAACGCGAGGTTTCCTGCCGCAAAAGGATGAAACTTCTCCCCTGTTGCAAAGTAATAGCGGTATTCTTTGGCTGCCACATCTTGGATGATATTGAAATCTAAGGATACCCGCTTCCCTTCCAAAAGCCTGATGTCATCAGGTAAGTTTTCATTGACTTGCTGGATAAAAAAGGCCAGTTCGACATCTGCAGTATTGAACAACTCAAATGCTCCTCGATGGCAAGAAACCCCAGAGTCTGTCCGTCCTGCACACAAAATGGTGAAATCTTCATGCCCCAAAACATACCTGATCACCTTTTCCAATTTTCCTTGGATCGTTTTCAATCCCGGCTGCTTCTGCCATCCATGATAGCGTAAGCCAAGATATTGGATATAAAAAAGGTAGGTAAAGGGTCTGGTTTGCATTGAAATTGAATTAACGTCGAAAATACGGAAACAAAACTATTTTAGTTTGACAATTCTTACAATTGGATTAGGCTCTTCAATAGAAACATCTGAAAACTCTTCTTTTTTTGTAAAGTAAAAAACATCATTTGATAAATCTAGAGGCCTTAAGACTACAGCATCACCTCTAGAATCAAGAATTCCTTCTTTCATCTTGTAACCTTTTGAATCTCTTTTGCTATACAAATAGAACATTTTTTGCCCTTTTAGTGAATACTCACAGATGATGTATGACTTTGAATTGATGATATTATAAATCCAAATATTCTTGATCCCACGATCATCAATATGGGGTTTATCAAAATTGAATTTTACATAAGGAATCAAACTTTTCCCTTCAAGTTGGTATAAAGTATCTCTTAATATCTTCTCATTAGTCATCACTGGAGTATAGAGAAACATTTCTTCATTGACTACCGAAATAAAATGTTCATATCCATATGTTGAGGCTTGGTTTTTATCAAGCAATACAGTTCTCGCTGGAATTGTGTCTTCTACTTCTATTTCACTGGTTAATTCATATAAAGTTGTCTGATTTGCATAGCCTGAGCTCACTGGGTTTCCGTAAGATTGCGACACTACATAGAGCTTATTGTTGACTGATTCAAGATTATACGAGTAAAAACCAAGCTTTTTCTCATTCAGTAATTCGTGTTTAGCTGAAAAAACCAACAATTTATCTTGAGAACCTAAGTAGATTAAATTGGCATTTGTATCAATTGATAGCGCATTCACATATTGATATTCACCAGGACCTTCCCCTCGGATCCCAAGCTGTTTGAGAAAAACTCCATCATGGCCAAAAACCAGTACTCTATTGTTGCCATCCTTTACATATAAGTTATTTTTATAGAATTTCAAATCACTAACAAATGTAATGAAAGACTCTTCATTTGTCTGGAGAGTCACCAAAGAAACATCTTCCGCAACATCAGAAAGTAAAACCTCTGAAACTCCGTTTTTGTCGACATCTATCCACAGCAAATCCGTGTTTTCTATTTTAGCACAGGAAAAGAGGCAAATTAGACTAAAACTAAAAGATATCTTTTTCATAAAATCATCCGCCTTTAAGCCCCACTTTATACAGTCTAAAATATTCCTTCTCAATATCTGGATCAGGCTTTTCCATCATCCAGAGTTGCTCGTCTCGAATGATCATGCTGCTAGGATCTAAATCTTCAGGAACGAAATCATTTAACCTATTTCCTAAACTATCGAATATTGCCAATCTAAATGGATATTTTTCCTTTAGCCTTTCCCTCAATTTCTTAGCTTCATCGGGTGTTTTGTTAGCAAAAAAATATTCTCGATCAACATCCTCATATCCTTGGAAGTATGATACCAAAAAATTATCTCCAAATTTCTTTATATTTTCTATTCTACCAGAGCTTAAAAACAATCCAATAAAATCATGTCCTAAGTTTTTATCATCACTTCCTTTAAAGTATTGATAATTATGTAAGTCGATGGGAATACTTGAAATTAATTTGAAAGGCTTTTTTCCATCATAAATATAAATTGTTGGCTCTCCTCCAAATACGACATAGATTTTTTCATGCTCAATTGTGTAAACTGGCCTCCATGCAAATCTGTAAAAGTATTTTCCACTTTTATAGATACTTGATTCTGGGAATTGAATTAAAGCTTCACTGCCTCCGGTTTTTGGGTTAAACAAATTAAAATGTTTAATACCTAGATGATCTTGAATATTATCATAATCAATTTCTCTACTTCCTTTATCCGCAACCAAGAAATTCTCATTGATCTTTGGTAATTCTATCCCCATTGCAATTCTTTGAAATAATGGGATTTTGAAATCCTCAAGAGGAACGTTTGAGAATAACTCACCTTGGAATGAATATCTATTGAATCCTTTGTAGCCAAAAGCTAAAAAAGAGGAATCGGTATCAATCATCAAAGGCGATAACAATCCACCGAAGCCATCTGGGACATCGCCAGATTTTGAAAATGAGTTAAAAATATTCCCATCAAAATCGGTCAGCATAATGTCATTTGAAAACTCCTCAAATTCCATAAACAAAACCATCCTCGACTTGGGATCAATATCATGTACAATCGGATTTCCTAAGTATTCTATTTGAATACTGTCTAGCTTTTCAAGGGTAAAGTTCTTCAAATCACCGCTTTGATCTGATTCACTTTCATCGCTCTTTTGGTTACAGGAAAAGATGAAGGATAGAAATAATAAATATAAAAGAGTTTTTCTCATGATTACCTCAGATAAAATCCAATTCCTAATTTTTCACAACCTTATACACTCCATATCTAATAAAATCCTCTTCCTCGTCAGGATTGAGCAGTTTGATTAAGATGGAATTATTAGGCATCGCGATTTTGATTTGGCCATATGGGATTTCCATATCATTGCTAAGTTGTTTTCTTTCATCAAATAGAATTACTCTATGGTAATCTGGGTCTTGAAAATGATGATATTGTGTATCCTCTTTTTTCTTTTTTTCAAAAGTCCCGTAAGGAATCTCTCCTACATAATCCAGTAAAACAATCCCTCCATCCAAATGTAAGACATTCAAATTCACTGAGGCAAGCGTATAAGGTGGGTAGCTTGGTAAGGTTTTATCAGAAATCGGGAATTTCTTGAAGCTACCAAAATCTCCATGATTGATTTTGATGTTGGAGATGGTTTTTCCTGATGGAAGATCAATCACTGTGATTTCATTGTCGAGCGCAGCTGTTACATAAAGCTGATTGCTCTTCTTATCCTGAGTAAATATCGGCTTGTACATAGAATTGATGGTATTGTCAAAGTGTTTAAAAATTGGCCTATGTGCAATAGGTGCCAAATAGAAAGTCTTCTTTGACTTTAATTCGTGCATCTCAACCAAATGATGCTTTTCCAGACCCTTAGCACTCATAAATCTCGCAGTCCCTGAAGGATAAGTAGTAAAGACAAGATTGTCTTTTTGCCCTTCTTTATAATAAAACACAGGAGCCTTTGATCCTCCAAAAACAAAAAATGGATTGTCTATAACAAACTTTTTGCTTTCCTTGAAATTCAATTTCCTATCGTAAGAGATCACTTGGTTTGGGGTAATTACCCAAATATCTTCCGTGTCTGAAAACCCGAGAAAATTCATAGCTGAACTGAATTGCCCAGGACCTTGACCATTTAAGTCTTTCTTTTGCAAAATCCTACCTTTATCATCCAACAAAACTACAACAAACCCGCTACTTACTTTTTCATAAGCCAAAAATTGCTGTGTAGCTGGATCATAATCAACAATTTCCACAGAGTTAAGAGATTTAACCTGAAACTCACGGGCTTTTTCGAATTTGTATTGGGCATTTACTTTTTGCAAATCACAAATAGAAATTAGGATAATAAGAGCGGTTAATGAAAAGATTCTACTTGCCATAACTAAAAACAAATTGTTATCAACTAATTTTATTTTACAATGTAATAAACTATTTCTTTAAATACCAATCCGAAAAGTTGCTTTTCAAAGCATTTCATGGATCCAAGGCTAACTTTTCCAAAGTTCTAAACTTTGGGAAAGTTTCAATTTAAAACAAAAAAAGCCCTGACAGAAACCAATCCATCAGGGCTTTTAGTTATTTATAAAGGAATACTTCAACCGGCTTCCGGCTTACTTAAAAGCAAGCTTTTTAGCAACAGCATTTTAACACATACGCTACAGTTGACGATTGAACATCAAACTGTCAAATATTTGCAGCGAGCCAATCTCCAACTTCTGAGGTCTTATAGGCTTTGGCTCCTTCGGCAATATCTTCTGTAACGATACCTTCTGCCAAGGATTTATTGACCACATCGGAAATAGCCTGTGCTTCGGCTTTCATGTCAAATGCATATTCGAACATCATCGCTGCAGAAAGTACAGTGGCCAATGGGTTGGCAATGTCTTTTCCTGCTGCTTGTGGGTAAGAACCGTGGATTGGCTCAAACAATTTGTTCTCAGTACCAACAGAAGCTGATGGCATCAAGCCCATGGAGCCTGAAATCACAGATGCTTCATCAGTCAAGATATCACCAAAAAGGTTTTCTGTGATCAAAACATCATAAGCCTTTGGCCATTGGATCAGACGCATGGCAACAGCATCCACAAATTCATATTCTACCTTCACATCGGGATATTCAGGAGCAAGATCCTGTACAGTCTCCCTCCAAAGTCTGGAAGTGGCCAATACGTTTGCTTTGTCCACACAAGTCAATAATTTCCTTCTTTTTTGCGCAGCTTCGAAGCCCATACGTGCCAACCTGGTGATCTCTTCCTTGGTATAGACATTGGTATCGAAGGCCTTTGTACCCTGCTCGTTTCTTCCTCTAGGCTCACCAAAATAAATCCCTCCGGTAAGTTCCCTGAAAAACACAAAGTCAACACCTTCCACTCTTTCAAGTTTCAAAGGAGACTTATGAACCAAAGATGGGAATGTAAAAGTAGGACGCACATTGGCAAAAAGGCCCAATTTTTTTCTCATTTCCAAAAGACCTTGTTCTGGCCTTACCTTGGCCTTGGGATCATTGTCGTACTTTGGATCACCAATTGCCCCAAAAAGCACTGCATCCGCCCTAAGACAGACCTCATGCGTAGCATCAGGGTAAGGATCCCCTGTTTGATCAATCGCTGTAGCCCCTACGGGTGCTTCTTCGAAATTAATGGTATGGCCAAACTTCTTTCCGACAGCTTTGACCACTTTTACTGCCTGAGCCATTACTTCAGGCCCTATGCCATCACCTGGCAGTAGTGCTATATTCATTTCCATAGAAATTTTCTTTGTCTTGTTCTGGGTTTTGATTTTTCAATTCCTGAAATTTTGATTTTCCAGAAACATTATTGTCCATTTTATCTATAATATTCAACATTTTCTCGGTCGCCATCATAGCAGCCACGGTCTGATCAGAATCCAATCCTTTGGTCTTGAAAATCTTTCCGTAGTCCCAAGTAATCACGGTCTCTACAAAAGCGTCCGTCTTTCCTCCCGGAGGGATGGAAACATGATAATCAGTCAACTTAGGCAACTGCAATCCCTGTGACTTGTATATCTTCACCAAAGCACGCATAAAGGCATCATACTGTCCGTCACCGGAAGAATGCTCTTCAAAAGATTTGCCATGAATACTCATCTTTAATTGAACAGTTGGCTTCAAACCTTTGGAATGGGTCATGTGATAACCTTCGATAAAGATATCCTTTGTGATGGAATTGTTCTGCAACACATCCGATATGATGTATGGCAAGTCTTCGGTAGTCACCCTTTCTTTCTTATCACCGAGTTCGATGATTTTCTGGGTCACTTTTGTAAGCTCATCAGGCTCAAGGGAAATACCTAATTCCTGAAGGTTTTTCAAGATATTCGCTTTTCCCGAAGTCTTTCCAAGCGCATATTTCCTCTGCCTTCCAAATCGCTCCGGAAGGAGGTCATTAAAATATAAATTCTTTTTATTGTCACCATCAGCATGAATCCCTGCTGTCTGCGTAAAGACGTTTTCACCGACTACCGGTTTGTTGGCTGGGATATGTTGACCCGAAAACTGTTCTACCAATTTACTCACTCGGTAGATTTTGTTTTCATTCAATCCAATCCTAAAATCTGTGAAATCTTTCAAAACTGCAATGACCGACTCCAAAGGAGCATTTCCAGCCCTTTCACCAAGTCCATTTACAGTTGTATGAATCCCATCGATGCCATTGTATATTGCCTCCAGCACATTGGCTACCGAAAGATCATAATCATTGTGTGCGTGAAAATCAAAATGGCAATCTGGAAACTCTGATTTTATCAACCTTACAAAATGGGAAACTTCCCTAGGGTGCAGTAAACCAAGGGTATCTGGAAGCATGATTCTTCTGACCCTGATTTCGTTGAGGAAATTGATCAACTCCATGGTATAATCCATGGAATTTTGCATGCCATTGCTCCAATCTTCCAGATAGACATTTACAGTTATCCCCTTGCTGCGGGCATATTTCACGCATTTTTGGATATCTTCAAAATGCTGCTCTGGTGTCTTTTTCAACTGATGGGTAAGATGATTCAGAGAGCCTTTTGTGAGTAAGTTCATCACTTTGGCACCTGCTTCCACCATCCAATCTATCGAAGCTGGAGTATCTACGAAAGCAAGAACCTCAACTTTATCTAAATATCCCTTTTCGGAAGCCCATTGGGTAATCTTCTTGACACCTTCCATTTCCCCCTCAGAAACCCTGGCAGATGCCACTTCTATCCTATCCACCTTCAACTCCTCCAAAAGCAACTTGGCTATCTGAAGTTTTTCAGAAGGAAGAAAAGACACACCCGAGGTCTGTTCTCCATCCCTCAGTGTGGTATCCATGATTTCTATTTTCCTATTTGTTCCCATTTTGATTTTAGATTGTAGAGGGTAGATTTGAGATTTTAGATTTTAGACATGAGATATGAGACGTGAGACGTGAGATTTTGTATCTGATTGATTATAAGGAAGCACAATATGAATTTCATTAAAAGGCTCTTTATGTTCAACCCCTTCGGGGTTGTGTTCGATTATGTTATCTTAATCCATGGGTTTCAACCCGGGGCTAATCATAGTTTAACCTTCCGATTTTCGGAACAAGCTCTTAGGAGTTGTCTTTTCACAAATCTAAATGTCCTATCGAAATAAGATGAAAGACTTCGATTCATCTCTTTTACCTTGGCTACTTATTCTGAAGACCTTCGAGGTCATTAAGCCCTCAAAGGTCTCTTGTATCTTATATTTTGTGTCTACTGTCTTAAGTCTAATATCTAAGCTCTTCCTTTCTCAAATTCTTCTATTTCCCCTTTTAGGTTCAAAAGATAGTCGATATCATCAAAGCCATTTTTCATATTCTCTTTTTTGTAGGCATTGATATCAAAAGATTCAGATTGGCCTGTGCTCAACAGGGTAATCTTTTGCTTGTCAATATCCACTTCTACCTCTGTGCTTGGATCAGCCTCTACTGCAGCAAACAATACATCTGCAAATTCGGGACTGATCGTAACTGGAAGTACTCCGATATTCAAACAGTTGTTTTTGAAAATATCTGCAAAGAAACTCGAAACCACGCATCTGAAACCATAGTCATACAAAGCCCAAACTGCATGCTCTCTACTCGATCCAGAACCAAAATTCCTTCCTGACAAGAGGATTTTTCCAGAGTAGGTTGAGTCATTGAGTACAAAATCCTTTTTGGGATTTCCCTCGACATCATATCTCCAATCCCTGAAAAGATTGTCACCAAAACCCTCCCTTTCTGTTGCTTTCAAAAATCTTGCAGGTATGATCTGATCTGTATCCACATTCTCTGTTGGAAGTGGCACTACAGTTGAAGTAAGGACATTAAATTTATCGTAAGCCATTTTTTTCTTTTTTTGGATTAAAAGATCTCTCTAGGATCACATATTTCACCTTTGACAGCTACAGCTGCTACAGTCAATGGACTGGCGAGCATCGTTCTGGCTCCAGGCCCCTGTCTTCCTTCAAAATTTCTGTTTGAAGTGGATACTGCATATTTACCAGAAGGGATCTTATCGTCATTCATCGCCAAGCAAGCAGAGCAGCCCGGTTGTCTCAATTCAAATCCTGCATCTTCAAGGATCTTAACCAAACCCTCTTCATGCGCCATTTTTTCCACTTCTCTGGAACCTGGTACAATCCAAGCAGTGATGTTATCGGCTTTTTTCTTTCCTTTTACATAATTGGCTACAGATCTGATGTCTTCGATTCGGCCATTGGTACAGCTTCCTACAAACACAAAATCAACTTTCTTTCCTTGGATCGCTTCACCTGGAGCAAACCCCATGTAATCCAAGGATTTCAGGTAAGAGGTTTTGTTGCTTCCTTCCATACCCTCGGTACTTGGGATATTTCCTTTGACTTTGATACCCATACCTGGATTGGTCCCATAAGTAATCATCGGCTCAATATCAGCAGCATCGAAGTGGTATTCCTTATCGAAAACAGCACCTTCATCAGTCTTCAACGACTTCCAATAAGCTACAGTCTTGTCCCAGTCTTCACCTTTAGGGGAGTATTGTTTTCCTTTCAGATACTCAAAAGTGGTTTCGTCAGGTGCTATCAGTCCACCTCTGGCACCCATTTCTATACTCATGTTGCAGATGGTCATTCTGGCTTCCATGCTGAGGCTTTGAATCGCTGACCCAGCATATTCCACAAAATACCCCGTAGCACCGGCAGCAGATATCTTTGCGA
The DNA here is from genome assembly GCF_042682445.1 of Belliella marina. Classification (NCBI taxonomy): domain Bacteria; kingdom Pseudomonadati; phylum Bacteroidota; class Cytophagia; order Cytophagales; family Cyclobacteriaceae; genus Belliella; species Belliella marina. The sequence goes on along the minus strand of NZ_JBHUHR010000001.1, from coordinate 88,499 downwards.
TGATATACAATATGATATCTTTTGAAGTCACACCTTCACTCAACTCCCCATCAACGGTAATGAGCATCTTTTTGGCTTTGCTCTGCATGATGCATTGTGTAGCCAAAACCATTTCGACTTCAGATGTACCAATACCAAAAGCGATAGCGCCAAATGCACCATGTGTAGAGGTATGGCTATCGCCACAGACGATGGTCATCCCAGGCTGGGTAATCCCCAACTCGGGACCTATCACATGGACAATCCCATGGTGGGCAGAACCCAAGTCATGCAATTCGATTCCATGTTTTTTACAGTTTTCACGGAGCTTTTCAACTTGCATCCTCGAAAGCTTGTCTTTGATGGTCTTGTCTTGATCGACCGTCGGGACATTGTGATCCGGCGTACCTACTGTCCTCTGCGGATGAAGTACACCTACGCCACGTTTTTCCAAATTCAAGAACGCAACAGGGCTTGTCACTTCATGGATAAAATGCTTATCAATGAAGAACACATCCGGTCCTGATGGGACAGATTTGACCACATGTGCATCCCAAATTTTATCAAATAATGTTTTCTTTTCCATAATTAAGCTACTGTCACTTTATTTTTGACGGGTATTTTATTCAAGGCATCTACAAATGCCTGCGCTGAAGCCAACACGATATCCGTATTGGAAGAAAAACCATAGTATGGGATTTTTCCCTGCATGATCCTCATATGTACTTTGGCTACATCATCGCTTCCAGCAGTGATTGCCTGGATAAGGAATTCTTCCAATTCAATCTCAGGTTTTACGATTTTTTCTATGGCTTTCAGAACTGCATCCACAGGACCATTTCCAGTAGAAGATGCCTGTTCTATTTTATCACCGATTTTTAAGGTCACGGTAGACTTGATAGATCCATTAGACTCATAGCTTACTTTCTCCAATTCGATGAATGAAGATTCGTCCATGTATTTCCCTACCAATGAAAGTAGGTCTTTTGGTGTGATGTCCCGCTTGGAATCTGCCATAACCAAAAACTCCTCGTAGACCTCTTTCAATGCCTCACCTTCCAAGACTACTCCCAAAGCATCCAGATGATGCTTCAAAGCAGCCCTTCCACTCCTTGCTGTCAACACGATGGAAGATTCATGTACACCTACATCCTTTGGATCGATGATTTCATAATTCTCTCTATGTTTCAACACACCATCCTGATGGATCCCTGATGAGTGCGCAAATGCATTCCTTCCAACAATCGCCTTGTTTGGCTGGACTGGCATGTTCATCAGCTTAGAGATCAACCTGCTGGTCTCATAGATTTTTGGAGTAACAATGCTTGTGTGAATTGGAATATCATGGTGACATTTGATTGCCATGACCACTTCTTCCATAGAAGTGTTTCCAGCTCTCTCGCCAATTCCATTGATGGTCACTTCAACTTGCCTTGCCCCATTCTGAACACCTGATATGGTATTGGCAGTAGCCATACCCAAATCATTGTGGCAATGTGTGGCAATGATCGCTTTGTCTATGTTGGAGACATTTTCCTTCAAGTGCCTGATGATTGCCCCATATTGCTCTGGAAGGCAATATCCAGTCGTATCAGGGATATTGACTACAGTAGCACCGGCTTTGATAACTTGTTCTAATATTCTTGCCAAGAAATCCTTCTCAGCGCGCCCAGCGTCTTCAGCATAAAATTCCACATCTTCAACATATCGCTTGGCGTACTTTACTGCCCTTACAGCCCTTTCGATGATTTCATCAGGGGTGGATCTGAGCTTGTATTGTATATGAAAAGGAGACACACCGATCCCGGTGTGAATCCTTCCTTTTTTTGCATATTTCAGCGCGTCAGCAGCTACATCAATATCCTTTTCCACAGCTCTGGAAAGGGCGCAGATAATAGGATTTGATACAGCTTTGGAAATTTCAACAACTGAATTGAAGTCACCTGGACTGGATATAGGAAATCCAGCTTCGATCACATCTACTCCCAGTTCTTCTAATGCCTTAGCGACCACGATCTTTTCTCGGGTGTTCAATTGACAACCCGGTACCTGTTCCCCATCACGAAGGGTGGTATCGAATATCCATAGCTTTTCACTCATAATATCAGTTATTTTCTGGTCTTAATTTTCTGACGGTTGCGCCTGCCTGCCACATTTCAGAATCTCTCAATTCTTTCAATTCAGCTTCCAATTTCACCCTGTAGTCAGATTTACTGTTTGAATCGATTGATTTTTGAGCTTCTTTACCTGTCTTAACAGAGTCATAAAGTTCTTCAAAAACCGGTTTGGTAGCATCTCTGAAAGGCTTCCACCAATCCAATGCACCTCTTTGTGCCGTCGTAGAACAGTTGGCATACATCCAATCCATTCCATTTTCAGCCACCAATGGCATCAAACTTTGGGTCAATTCTTCCACAGTCTCATTGAATGCCTCAGAAGGTGTGTGGCCATTGGCTCTCAACACTTCGTACTGGGCTGCAAATATACCTTGGATAGCTCCCATCAAAGTTCCTCTTTCTCCTGTCAAATCAGAAGTAACTTCTCTGTAAAAATCAGTCTCGAACAAATATCCTGATCCGACACCGATTCCAAGTGCTACAACTCTATCTTTTGCCCTACCCGTTCCGTCTTGGAAGATGGCATAAGAAGAGTTCAATCCTCTTCCTTCAACAAACATTCTTCTCAAAGATGTTCCGGAACCTTTTGGTGCCACCAAGATCACATCCACATCAGAAGGAGGGACGATACCTGTTTTCTCTTTGTAAGTTACGCCAAATCCATGTGAAAAATACAATGCTTTTCCAGGAGTAAGGTGTTTCTTCACTGTAGGCCATAATGCAATCTGACCTGCATCAGAAAGCAAGAACTGAAGGATAGTACCTTTTTCACAGGCTTCTTCCAATTCAAAAAGCGTCTCTCCGGGAACCCAGCCGTCAGCTACTGCCTTGTCCCAAGTCTTGGAATCTTTTCTTTGGCCAACGATTACGTTGAAGCCATTGTCTTTCAAGTTCAAAGCCTGGCCGGGACCTTGTACACCGTAACCCAATACGGCAATCACTTCGTCCTTCAATACTTCTCTAGCTTTCTCCAGTGGAAATTCCTCTCTGGTTACTACATTTTCTTCTACTGATCCAAATTTCAGTTTCATAGTTATTGGTTTTTATAAGGTTTGATTATTTAAATATTCTGATACGGAAAATCTAGGCTTGGCAATAGCTACCCTGCCCGACCTAGAAAATTCAAGAAGACTATAAGGCTTGAGGGTTTCCAACAATGCCTGGGTATCTTCTTTATGCCCGGTAAACTCCACTACAACAAATTCTTTTTCTGCTGCAATAATATGGGCATTATACTGCCTGATAACTTTCTCAAGACTTGCATCCAAGCTGTCTATCGGAAGTTTGTAAAGTGCGATCTCTTGATAAACCACCTCACTATCCATAAAGTAATACGCCTTGATCACATCCGTGATTTTCTCAATTTGCTTTACCAATTGGACGATCTGCTCTTCAGTCACCGTACACTCGATGGTAATCTTGTGAATCCCATCCAGTCGGCTCTCCGAGGCTGTGAGTGCATCTATGTTGATCCCTCTTCTGGTGAAAATGATCGTGATCCTATTGAGGATACCGATAAAATTCTCTGTATAAATAAGTATGGTATAACGGTTCATAAATTCAATTGGATTTAGCTTAGTCTTACCTCTTCTACCGAACATCCTGTTGCGATCATCGGGAATACATTGTCTTCTTTTTCTACTACCACCTCCAAGAAATATGGCCCGTCATGCAACAGCATATCTGCCACGGCCTCACTCAAGCCATCCCTTTCGGAAACCTTGGTAGCTTTGATATCATATGCTTCTGCCAATTTGATGAAATCAGGATTATCCAATTCGGTAAATGAATACCTTCTGTCGAAGAACATCTGCTGCCATTGTCTCACCATTCCCAGGAAATTATTATTCAACAACACCACTTTCACAGGAGCTTTGGTCTGCATGATAGTTCCTAATTCCTGGATAGTCATCTGGATGCCTCCATCACCTACCACACAGATCACCTGACGACTGTAATCATACATTTGCGCCCCCAATGCTGCCGGAAGGGCAAATCCCATCGTTCCCAATCCACCAGAAGTAACTTGTGTTTTGGAAGTCTTGTAGTCAAAATACCTCCAGGCGATCATCTGATGCTGTCCTACGTCCGTGACCAATACGGCATCATCAGCTTTATACTGATTGATAAACCTAATCACCTCTCCCATGGTAAGGCCTGCTTTGGTTGGGGACAAATCATTGGCAATCACAGCTTCTTTTTCCAGCAGCTCCAACTCCTTGAATTTAGACATCCATTCTGGATGGCTATTTGCGTCCACCGCCTTGGCCAACATGGCCAGACTATGCTTACAGTCACCCAAAACAGGAGCATCTGCGAATACATTCTTATTGATCTCTGATGGATCCAATTCCAAATGGACCACCTTCGCCTGCTTTGCATATCTTTTGAGATCACCTGTGACACGGTCATCAAACCGCATCCCTACTGCGATCAAAACATCGCACTGGTTGGTGAGGATATTTGATGCATAATTGCCGTGCATTCCCAGTTTTCCCACATAGGATGGGTGTTCTTCAGAAAGAGCCCCAGAACCCAACAGGGTACAGGCTGCGGGTATTCCGGTTTTATCCAAAAATGCTTTCAATTCTTCTTCCGCTTGCCCAATCACCACACCTTGACCGTACAAAACATATGGGCGTTTTGCATTGTTGATCAATTCAGCTGCTTTTTGCACCGCATCCATTTTGACTTGAAAGTATGGCCTGTAAGACCTAATGCTCAAACAAGGCACATAATTGAACTCTCCAGCCTCTGTCTGTGCATTTTTTGTAATATCAATCAATACTGGTCCCGGACGGCCTGATCTTGCAATATGGAAACCCTTTGCGATAGCTGGGGCGATTTCCTCCACCCTTCTTACCTGTATATTCCATTTGGTCACTGGCATGGAGATCCCCACTACATCAGTCTCTTGAAATGCATCCGTTCCCAATAGGTGTGCAGCTACCTGGCCCGTGATGCAGACTAAAGGTGTACTGTCTATCATGGCATCAGCAAGCCCTGTTATAAGGTTGGTTGCCCCTGGACCAGAAGTCGCCAGTGCTACCCCTACCTGACCCGAGACGCGCGCATATCCTTGAGCGGCGTGAATTGCGCCTTGCTCGTGACGTGTCAAAACGTGCCTGATCTGATCACTATAATCATAAAGTGCATCATACACAGGCATGATTGCACCACCTGGATATCCGAAAATATGCTTGGCGTTTTCGGCAATCAATGATCTCACTACGATATCTGCTCCTCTTATCATGGTGTTGGATTTTATTGTTTGTCAGTTACACAACCTTCTGAAGCCGTGGAAACCAATATATTGTATTTTTTTAAAGTACCTTGAAGACCTACGAGATCTTTCTTTTTCCAAACTTTCTTCCTTTCTGCAAACTCTTCTTCGCTCACATTACAGATCAACTCCAATTTGTCTGCATCTATGGTGACCAAGTCCCCGTCTTTCAACAGGCCAATTGGGCCTCCAAGATATGCTTCTGGTGTAACATGGCCGACTACAAACCCGTGGGTGCCACCAGAGAATCTGCCATCAGTAATCAATGCGACATCCGATCCCAAACCTGCACCAATAATCATCGATGTTGGCTTGAGCATTTCCGGCATACCAGGACCTCCTTTAGGCCCTATATTCCTAATCACAAGAACTTCTCCTTTTTGTACTTTATGGTCACGGATCGCATCATTGGCTTCCTGTTCCGAATCAAATACCCTAGCAGGTCCGGTAAAGGAGCTACCCTCCTTGCCTGTGATTTTTGCAACCGCCCCATCAGGTGCCAAATTGCCATTCAATATACACAGGTGTCCAGTCGCTTTGATAGGCTGCTCGATAGGATGGATTACATTGACCAATGAAGGGGTAATTGCTTCTATGTTTTCAAGGTTTTCGGCAAGTGTCTTTCCTGTTACGGTAAGACAATCTCCATGAAGAAAGCCTTTCTGCAACATATACTTCATGAATGCGGGAAGACCACCTTGCTCATGCAGATCTTCCATCATATATTTTCCAGAAGGCTTGAAATCCCCGATCATAGGTGTCTTGGCATTGATGGCCTTGAAATCTTCGATGGTGAAATCTATGCCCGCAGTCCTCGCTATCGCGATAATGTGCATCACAGCATTGGTACTTCCGCCCAATGCGATAGTCACTGTAACGGCATTCTCCAAACTCTTTTTGGTGATAATATCACTAGGCTTGATGTCTTTCTCAAGCAGTATCTTCATAAATTTGTTTACCTCATGGCATTCCCTCAATTTCTCAGGTGAATTTGCAGGGTAAGATGCCGAGTAAGGCAGTGACATCCCCATCGCCTCTATGGCAGAGGACATGGTATTGGCGGTGTACATCCCACCACAAGCACCCTTGCCGGGACAAGCATTTCTGATGACACCATCGTAATCTGCGTCTGTGATATTTCCATTGACACGTTTTCCAAAAGCCTCAAAGGCTGAAACGATATTCAGTTTCTCCCCTTTATAGTTGCCGGAGGCAATGGTGCCACCATATACAAGGATCGAAGGTCTATTGGTACGAATCATTCCCATCAATGCCCCAGGCATATTTTTGTCACAGCCTGCCACAGCTATACAGCCATCAAAAGAATGGCCTATTATAAAAGACTCTATTGAATCAGCGATAATCTCCCTGGATACCAAAGAGTAACGCATCCCCAATGTCCCCATAGTAGTACCATCAGAAATACCAATGGTATTAAATACTAAACCGGTCAGATCATGCTCTTGGGAGGAGGCTTTGATCAGACCGGCGAAGTCGTTGAGGTGCATATTGCAGGGATTACTCTCGTAACCACAACTGGCAACACCCACAAAGGGTTGGTTCATCTTTTTATCAGTCAACCCAGTGGCATATAACATGGCCTTGCCTGCAGGATGCTCTTCATTCTGGCTGATTTCCCAACTGTATTTCTTCAAACTCATGGTTCAATAGGTTTATTTAATAAGCTTGTATAAAAAAAAGTGCCCCACTTGGATGAGGCACCTAGAATTATATGGTTGTTTAATTTATATAGTCTAGCGCCTCATTGTTTTTCAATGATGAGAATAATAATTCCAATAAGGCTGACTGATTTAAACATGTGGTTATGGTTAATACTTTTTGTTTCGAATTTGTGGTACAATATTAAACCTCTATTTCCACACTTACAATATTTTAATTCTTTTTTTATTGTGCATATAAATTTTAAATACGGTCATTGAGATTTTTGAAAAAATTAATCTGCATTTTTTTTGATCATATCAGAATATTATACTTATTTTTCAAAATTTATTTAATTTTTCAAAACAAAATCACGGATTCACTAAGTGTTAATAAAAAGTAATTTTTTTTGATTTTTTTATAAATAAAAAATCCTTATTGATTATTTAAGACAAAGAATACACAAACTTATTGAAATACCATCAAATGTATCCTTGAATAATAACCACCTGTAAAACAAATGGTTTCGAAAGTTTCTCTTTTTGGATTAATTATTTCACCACTAATGCATAAATTCGGGGCATGATCAGTTTCCCAAACGCAAAAATCAATCTTGGCCTACATATATTGGCCAAAAGAAAAGACGGATATCACGATATAGAAACCTGCATGGTACCTATCCCCCTGTATGATGCGCTTGAGATGATCTTGGACAAGAAAACCTCATTCTCAAGTACAGGACTGGCAATTCCCGGTTCAGAAAAAGACAATCTTATCCTAAAGGCATTCAAAATCCTACGCAAAGACTTCAACGAATTGCCACATGTGAGCATTCATCTGCACAAAAACATCCCCATGGGTGCAGGACTTGGAGGAGGTTCTGCTGATGCTGCTTTTGCATTGAGCATGATGAACAATCTTTTTGATTTGCTACTTGAAGATTGGTTTTTGGAGGACTATGCTGCGCAATTGGGTAGTGACTGTGCATTTTTCGTAGAGAACACGCCAAAGATCGCTACAGGAAGAGGCGAGATCCTTGAACCAGTGAACATTGACCTTAAAGGCAAACACCTTTTATTGATCAACCCAAATATCCACATTGGGACAAAAGAAGCGTATGCCGGTGTAACCCCAGAAGCACCGAAGGTTAACCTATCCGAAGTCCTTGCCGACAGGTCAAGATGGAAGGGTGAATTGGTCAATGATTTTGAAGCAAGCATCTTCCCCAAATATCCAGAGATTGCAGCTATCAAATCCAAACTCTATGAAATGGGTGCTTTTTATGCAGCCATGTCAGGTTCTGGATCTACTGTTTTTGGACTCTTTGATGAAAAACCAAACAAGGGCATTTGGGAAGAGGGATATTTTGTTTTTGCGGGGGTGATGTAATTCAAATCATCTTTGATATTCAAACACGTTTATTTATGACTTCCAAAATAAAAAATTATCAAGGCAACCCCATTTTAATCCCTGACGCTACTAACAACCTGAGGAAATGATGGTTTTTCATATCCGTCCCATTTCAAAAGAACGCTTGGTGGAAAAAACCGGGGAAATTTCCGATAAAGAACTGCAAATGGCATTGGCAACTTTAGAAGATATTACTACCATGTAGCTAAGAATAATTTTGCTTTTTCTTGAGATCAATTGTTTGTGGCTTAAGGATTTTACCAAACATATTAACCGTTGATACTATCATTCCTATCAAACTTGGCTTATTTATTATAGCTCTGGAACAATTTCACTTTCTATCTATTTTGGATGGAACGCTGACAACACCGATCGGGCGGATGGTCACGGATTAAAACCCTGACTTTTGGGATTTGTTTTTTTTACTTTGTCAACCCAAAGAATTTACGCCGAGGCGCAAAGAAATAATTTAGCTTAACAAATATGGATTTGAATAACATCATTATTTTAATCATTTTTATAAAAAATTAATTTTAATAATTTGCACATAATAATAATAATAATAATAATATTGAAAAAGCTTTTAGGTTAAAGCCAGTCCACAAAGGACTTTTATATTTCACATAACCATTTTCAATTATGCGTAAATTATTATTTTCAATGGCCTTGGTTGGTTCATTTGGGTTTTATTTGAGTCCATCATTTGGGCAAGATTCATCTGTTGGCGACGGAGGGGGAGACTGTGTTACCTTCAACTTCAAAAGGCTTAGCGAAGACCATGCAACTCCTTGTATGGGCCCTGGGACAAATTGTCCTCAGTTAGTGTGTGATGATGACTGGAATCCTTAAAAAAGGAAATGATATCCCTGTAAAGTGTCATAACTTGGCCAGGGATATCTTAATTTAAATAAATATTTACATGAGAGCACTTTATTATATTATTCTTTTTCTATTAACTATTAGTTGTAACCAGCGAGATAAACCGAACGAACAACCTCCTTTTGATGGTACTCTTAAATTAGTAAAAACCATCAAACTTCCACTTGATGAATTTTCAAGTTACGAGTTTTTCAATACCCACTTGATTGACAATAGATTGATTGTTTTAAATGTTGTCAACTCGAGCTTAGATTTTTATGATTTGGAGATGGAAAAACTAACAAGTCGTCTAAAAATTCAACCATCAGGACCCGAGGGGGTTCCTAGGTTGTATTCCTTTATTTACCATAATGCTGATAGCATTTATATTTTACCTCAATTCACTCTTAATGGAACTATAATTTTAAACGAAAAGGGTGAGTTTATTGATCGATTAAAAGTAGATAAATTTGATTCAGACGTTGGAAGCTTAGTAAATCATGTCAGTTCAAATAGCACCCCTAGTTATATCTTTGACAACAAATTGCACTTCTCTACATTTCCTTTAAAAACCAACTATTTTCCAGATAAGTATGTTTTTGATTACACACTTGACCTTAAAACAGGTAAATTCACAGAAAATAAAGAAATTACCAAACCTGAAATCTATAAAAACAATACCCAATATGCAAGCCAAACATTTGCTAGGAAAAAGCTTAATGCTGAACAGTGGATTTACTCATGGCATATGTCTGACAGCATATTTATATTTGAAAGAGATTCTGGAGAAATTGTCAAAAAATCAATCGTTGCAAATGGAGGCTTAAAAACTTCAGCTACGCCAATAAATGAGAAAACAACCAATGAAGAATCTTTAGTACTTCGAGCAAAAAGCTATATTTACGGAGAAACTGTAGTACAGGGCGATTATATTCATAGGATTAGATTTTTCCCTCTTCCCGAGCCTGAAGAGATTCTATTTTCAGACAAGATTATAACATTGATCCAAGATTTTGAAATACTTACATATAATTTAAATAATGCTGAATTTGTTGGCTCGACAAAATTTAAAGGTGGGATTTATGACCCGAGGGTTATTATTGCCAATAAATACGGAATTTACCTACCCAAAATCAACCCTGACAATCCTAATTTATCTGAAAACTCTATTGAATATGATATTTTTTCTATCGAATAATTCCAAACTTCCTATTGTAGCTTTACTGGCTATTTCCTCTTTCGCATTAAAATCATGCAATACTTCTCAGACAGAAGCTAACTTAAAACAATTAGTAACTAAATATTATAACAAGGAAATTCCAAAAGGAATCATCGCTATTGACTTAGACAAATGTCGATCCTGTTATACTGATATTCATGAAAAAATTCAAGTTGAACTAGCAACGAGTCCAGAGTACTTCATTGTTATTCTTTCAAAAAATAGAAAAAATGCACACATCTTTATGAAAGATTATGATATCAACTTTATTTGGGATAGTTTGAATATATCGAAACCTTATTTCCAAGAAAATCCATTTTATGTCGAAAATTAAATTATCAATACTCTTTGCATTTTACTTACTAATCATCTTTGGTTGCAATAACCCTAAAGATTCAGTTAAAATAGATGAAACTATCAAGATTGAAAAGATCAGGAGTCCATGGGATATTGAAGCTATATTTGATAATGATAGATTTTATTTACTAAAAGACCTTAAAAGCTTAATCCATGTCTATGAAAAAGATTCTTTAATTGATAATATACAGAATACGAAAACAAGTATTAATGGGAATTCTTTGATGGTAACTGGGGCAATGACAAAAAGAATGATTGATCATGGTAGTGAAATATTAATTTTTCAATCTTATCCCAATCAAATAAAAATTTATAACAAATCTGACCTCCATTTAAATCCAGACCTAATTAAACTTCGGATAAAAAACACAATTAATATCATTGATGGATTTTATCTTGGCAAAAACAATATAGGATTGTCAACCTATAATCCTGATCAAAATGAATATTTATTGAACTTAACTACTTATAATAAATCAAATCAGAAAATCACCACAATTTACGAAGAAGTTCTAAATCACCCTGCTAAACATAGTTTAGTAAGAAATATTAATGATGTCCTATACATTCTAAACCCTTATGATAAAAAACTTATTGAACTCGATAAAAAATATAAAGTAAAAGAAGCTATCAATCTAGAACTTTTCAAAGAATTCAATTTGTCCTATAGTGCACCACCGCAATATAACTCACCTAATGAGTATTTTATGATGTCAGTAGAAGAACAATTAGCTTCATTCAATGATGAAGTCTATGACTTTTACGTTGATAATAATTTTCTCTACTTGCTGCTGAGAAAAAGGTTGATAAATTCAAATCAAAAAATTCAATCCTATTCAGAGCTTATGAAATTTGACTTAGCAAGAAAAACAGTCGAAAAAGTGAAAGCAAAAAACATCCTTATTAATTTTGATCAAAAAGGTCACATACTTCAATATCGTCAAATTAGTGACCAACACCACTTAGACGTTTTCCCAACAGAGAATCTTTTTAATGAATAATCTAGTTTTGGTTTTTAAATTCTCAAGGAAATTTTTTAAAAATAAAAATTGTGGTGTTGTATGTTTTACAATTCCACAAAACTATCTCATTCCCAAAACCCTTTTTGCTTGCCTTCTTCGATTGAAAAAATTGAAAACTGGATAAAGTAGTACAGAGATCAAGATAATCAATGTACCCAAATAGAATCCTGGCGTCATCTGCTCTTTTTCACCGAAAATCAAAACCGCCAGTACTATCCCATAGACCGGCTCCAGATTCACTGTCAGATTGATGGCAAAAGCTGTCAATCTGCGCATCAGTTCAACGGACACCGAAAATGCATAAACAGTACAAACCCCTCCCAAAAGGAATAACCAGAACCAATCCCAAGCTTGTGGAATCAGTTGAAGTCCCACTCCCCCTGTAAAAAACATGGAATAAAACGGCATAAACAATATTGAAAAGAAACAAGCCCCAAGCATTTCATAAAAAGTCAATACATAAGGAGCATGTCGCTTGGTCAACCGCCCATTGATCACCGTGAATACTGCCGCAATCAAGGCTGAAGCCACTGCCATGGTCAACCCTAGCCAATACCCCCCTTCAAAGCTAAATACCACGTACAGCCCTGAAATCACCATCAAGCCCAACAAAATCTCAAACCACTTGATCTTGGACCTGTTGGCCATTGGCTCAATCAAAGCTGTCCAAAGTGATGTAGTTGCCATTCCGGCAAGGCAAACAGATGCAGTGGAAACCCTGGCAGCCCAAAAGAACAGTATCCAATGTAAACTGATCAAAAAACCTGTCCCAATGACTTTAGCGAGCTCAATATTCGACAGTCTGATTTTATGCTTTTTCACAAGAAACACCATCCCAAGAAACCCGCTCGCAATCAACGTCCTATAAAAGACAATCTCTACCGAAGGAATACTGATCAGCAGACCCAAAATAGCAGTGAAACTCCAAATCAACACGATGAAATGGAGCATCAGGTAATCTTTGACCGAAGAGTTCTGAAGCATATTTATCTTGGCACCGTTTTGTACAAGACCAAACCAGTCACGGCAAAAACCAAATTGGGAAGCCAAATAGCAAATATAGGATAAGCCGTACCTGCTTCTGCAAATGTCCTAGACAACAGAAAAAGAATGATATACACAAACGCCAACATGAAACCTAAGGCAATCTGAAACCCAGACCCACCCCTCGTCTTCTTGGAAGAGACGATCACACCTATAAAAGTCAAGATAATAGCGGCAAAGGGAGACATATACCTCACATAGCGTTCAATCTTATAATAATTCACATTATCTGCCCCCCGGTCTTCCAAGACCTGGATCTGCCGGGTGAGCTCAGGCAGCTTCAATGTCTCATGGTGATTGGATGGCAGGTCAAAATCATCCGGAGTGATCGACAATAAAGTGTCAAGATTTTCCCCTTTTGTAAAATCTTCCCCTTTATCATGCAGCACCCTCATATTCCAGTTTTTGACTGTCCAAGAATTGATTGAAGTATCCCAGACGATCCTGTCGGCAGACAACTTGGCTACCAATTCCCCATCCCTGATTTGCTCCAATGTAAAACTATACCCCATATTTCCCGAGGGATAATATCTTGATATATAGGCATACACATCTGGTGCTACTTTGATATGGATATTGGTTTCGTTATAAAACCTGGTCTCTTCCAAGTACCTGGTTTTAAACTCGGTAACTCCAGCCGTGGCCCCCGGCAAGACCCAGCCATTGAGTAAAAAGGAAGCTGCCCCGATCAATGCCGCCCCGGTAAAAAAAGGAACCAACATCCGGATAAAACTAGTCCCTGAACTCAAAATAGCAATAATCTCAGTTCTCCCCGCCATTTTGGAGGTGATAAAAATGACTGAAATAAAGACTGTAATCGGCGTGAGAAGGTTATTCAAATACAGCCCATAATTAGCCATGTACTTCAATATCTCCAAAGCCGGCACTTTGTTTCGGATAAAAGCATCATTTTTTTCTGTAAAATCAAGAACAAGAACAATCAGAATCAACATCAAGACTACAAAAAAGTAGGTCTTGAGAAAATCCTTGATGATGAGTTTATCCAATAATTTCATAATTACAATCTTGTACTGACTTTTTTGACCATTTGATCTTTCCAAGCAGAAAATTCACCTGACTTGATTTTCTCCCTCGCCTGACCTACCAACCATAGATAGAAGGCCAAATTGTGAATACTGGCGATCTGGGCAGCTAGGATTTCTTTCGATATCGTCAAATGTCTCAAATATGCCTTGGAATAAAAACTACTTACGTAAGAATTGATCGCAGGGTCTATAGAACTGAAATCTTCTTTCCACTTTTCGTTCCTGATATTGATGATCCCCTCAGAAGTGAACAACATTCCGTTTCTTGCATTTCTCGTAGGCATCACACAGTCAAACATATCTACTCCCAAAGCAATACATTCCAAAATATTTGCAGGTGTACCTACCCCCATCAAGTATCTGGGCTTGTCTTTGGGTAGGATATCAGTCACCATTTCGGTCATTTCGTACATCATTTCCGCTGGTTCCCCTACAGACAATCCCCCGATGGCGTTTCCTTCCCTATCACAAGAGGCTATAAACTCGGCAGATTGCTTTCGCAAATCTTTGTACACAGAACCCTGGACGATCGGGAAAAGCGTCTGGCTATAGCCATATTTTCCCTCGGTGGTATCAAATCTATCGATGCAACGCTTGAGCCAACGATGGGTCATTTCCATTGATTTTCTGGCATATCCAAACTCACATGGATATGGGGTGCATTCGTCAAATGCCATAATGATGTCAGCACCAATGCTTCTTTGGATATCCATCACCCCCTCTGGGGAAAAAATATGCTTGGAACCATCAATATGGGATTTGAACACTACCCCTTCTTCTGTGATCTTTCGTGTGCCTGCCAATGAAAAAACCTGATAACCGCCACTGTCTGTCAGAATTGGTTTTTCCCAACCATTGAATTTATGTAATCCTCCGGCTTTCTCCAACACACCCAGTCCAGGCCTCAAATAAAGGTGGTAGGTATTTCCCAAAATAATTTGGGCTTTGATATCATATGTCAACTCCCTTTGATGCACAGCCTTGACAGACCCCGCAGTCCCCACAGGCATGAAAATCGGGGTTTGTATATCTCCATGATCCGTTTTGAGTACTCCAGCCCGTGCTTTACTCTGTGGATCTGTATGTTCTAATGTAAACTTCATATCTTTTTTTCAAGCAACAACACCATCAAAAAACAGTCCTTGCTACTTCTCTATAAATTTCAAACACAAAAATATAAGCTTATTCTTAAATGAATGCTGAATTTGCTTTTATATTTGCCAGTTAAACACATAAGAATGATCAGTGATATTTTGTGGATAATGTTTTTGGTTGCCTTGGGTGTGCAATTGATCTACATACTTTTTGTTTTTGGCAGACTTTCCTATTCCAACAGGAACAGAACCCAGAAGAATAATAGTGCTAAAACGGAAGGTGTAACCATCGTAGTGGCATCACACAATGAAAAAAACAACCTGAAAAAACTTATCCCAATCCTTTGCAGCCAAGACTACCCCAATTATGACGTCATGATCATCAATGACAGGTCCTTTGATGGAACAAGGGTTCTTTTGGAAAAAATGATGGCGCTATATCCCCAACTTAGGACTGTCACAGTCAAATATACCCCTGATCATGTTACGTCTAAAAAATATGCCCTGACCCTTGGTATCAAAGTCGCAAAAAACGATGTGCTTTTGCTGACTGACGCTGACTGCATCCCACAATCCGATCAATGGATCCGTTTGATGACTGCACCAGTCAGGGAAGAAGGAAAAACATTTGCCCTGGGCTACTCCCCTTATGAAAAAGATGCGGGATTGTTAAACAAGTGGATTCAGTTCGAGACTTTGTGGACTGGGATACTGTACTTTTCTTTTGCCCTTTGGGGGGCACCGTTTATGGGTGTGGGAAGAAATCTATGCTATAGAAGAGGTTTCTTCATGGAGAAAAAGGCATTCAAAGATCTTTGGCAGATTGAGTGCGGTGACGATGACCTTTTTATCAACAGATATGCAAATGGCAAAAATACTGCAGTAGTCTTAGACCCTTCAAGCATCACCCTGTCCCGACCAAAATCTACCTGGAAAAATTATTTCCTGCAAAAAAAGAGACATTTTCACGCTGGGAAATATTATCACAGCAGAGACAAATTGAAAATTGGACTTTACTCATTTTCCCATCTATTATTTTGGGGCATTGGCATTTCCTTGGCTATATTTCATGGCTTTAACCAAAATTGGGAACAATTTTCATTAATTATAGGTATAACTATTGTCCGATCGATATTGCTAACTTCGGTATTCACATCGGCGCGAAAAAAAATGGAAGGAAATACCAAAGTGTATTGGACAACGCTTTTCGATGTCATTTATCTGGGGTATTTTTGGATTGTGGGAACTTTGGGGTATCAATCAAAAAAAGTTAGATGGAAGTAAATACAAGAGGTTTTTCAAACAAGGCTTTAGAGGATTTTGACCTGATAGATCAGGCTGTTGACCAAAAAGACCAGCAGGCATATGCCACGCTGATGAAGCGTTACAAAAAAGCTGTCTATTTCATGATCTTAAAAATGATCAGAGATGCGGATGATGCCGAAGACTTGACGATGGAAGCTTTCGCAAAAGCATTCAAAAACCTCCACAAGTTCAAAAAAGACTATACTTTCAGCACTTGGCTTTTTAGAATCGCCACCAATAACACCATTGATTTTATCCGGAAGAAAAAGCTCAAAACCATGAGTTTGAACACCACGCTGAGTGATGATGGAGGGAATTCTGTGACCATCGACGTGGAAGATGATGACAACAATCCCCAAGATGAATTCATCAGATCCCAAAGAATCGAGATGGTCAGGGTATTCGTAGATAAGTTGCCTGCCAAATACAGGAAATTGGTAGAGCTCCGCTACTTCCAGGAACTCTCCTATGACGAAATCGCCCAAGAACTCGACAAACCCCTAGGCACCGTCAAAGCCCAACTTCACAGGTCCAGGGAATTGCTTTTTGAGATCGCCTCGGGGAAGGAGAAGCATATCTAGGAGGTTGGAAGGTTATAATGTTGGAAAGTTAGAAGAGCTTGTCCGCCGTGGTGGATTGGGTGTTTGAGAGCTTTTTGGACTTTTATGATTGAACGCGGATAACACTGATTGAGCGGATTTACGCTGATTTATTTCTAGGAATTTGTTATCAAACCAACCTATGCCTCTTCTGCGGTAATCTGTGATATCTGCGGGAAATATTTTAGCCCGCTGATTGCGCTGATTTTCGCTGATTTTTTTATCTGTGACCATCAGCATCATCCGTGTCATCAGCGTTCCACTATCTGATTGAACACAGAAAACACTGATTATGCAGATTTGAGCTGATTTATTTCTAGGAATTTGTTATCAAACCAACCTATGCCTTTTCTGCGACAATCTGCGAGATCTGCGGGAAATATTTTTAGCCCGCTGATTCCGCTGATGTCCGCTGATTCTTTACCAGAAATTAAGTCTTAACCAATCCCCCAAACTTCTGCGGTAATCTGTGATATCTGCGGGAGATATTTTTCTTAGCCCGCTGATTGCGCTGATGTCCGCTGATTCTTTACCAGAAATTAAGACTTAACCAATCCCCCAAACTTCTGCGGTAATCTGTGATATCTGCGGGAGATATTTTTCTTAGCCCGCTGATTCCGCTGATGTCCGCTGATTCTTTACCAGAAATTAAGGCTTAACCAATCCCCCAAACTTCTGCGGCAATCTGCGAGATCTGCGGGAGAATTTTTCTTAGCCCGCTGATTGCGCTGATGTCCGCTGATTCTTTACCAGAAATTAAGTCTTAACCAATCTCCCAAACTTCTGCGGTAATCTGTGATATCTGCGGGAGAATTTTTCTTAGCCCGCTGATTGCACCGATGTCCGCTGATTCTTTACCAGAAATTAAGACTTAACCAATCCCCAAAACTTCTGCGGTAATCTGCGAGATCTGCGGGAAATATTTTTGAAGCTCGTAGATAGTACTGATTTTTTATCCGTGACCATCAGCATCATCCGTGTTCTATCATCACCCTCCTACACAATCTGATACACCACTTCAGGGAGCATTCCCAATTCTTGGATCATTTCGTTGGATGGATCTACTTTGAATTTGGTAGACATGAGGTCTAGGGTGATGTTTTCTTTGCTGTCTATGACATTGATGAACAGCTTTGCTTCACCGCTATATTTTTGGGTGATTTTCTCCAACTTCTCCATCAAATCCAAAGTCAAATCATCCAGGTCAATATTCACCCGAAGCCCTTTGATCATCTTGCCGCGGATTTCATCTAGCAAGGTGATGTTGTTGATCTTGAATTCAAATTCATTTTCCTTCCACTTATTGGGATGAACCGATCCCGTGATATACAGAAACCAACCCGTCATAAAGTACTCCTTGAACTTCACGTAGTCGTCACCGAAAATAAAGAAAGTGTGTCCACCATGATAATCTTCCATGGTCAAGGTGCCGAATGGTTTACCCGTCTTGGTAGTCCTATGGGCAAAACTTGACACAGACCCGGCAGTTTTGATATCCCCTTTGGTGCGCAGCACATCCATGTTATTGAATTCTGGCAAAGGAGTATTGGTGAAGGCCTCTATCTCAATTTTGAATTGGTCCAATGGATGACCGGAAATATAAAGGCCAACCACTTCCTTCTCAATATTCAATTGCTGCAACTGACTGAATGGCTCAATAGGAGTAAAGCTCGGCATTGGCACTTCCATTCCAGTTCCTCCACCAAACAAACTTACCTGTGAGCTATCCGCTTCTTGCTGAACTTTCTGGGCATATTTTACCGCTTTTTCCAAAACTGTTCCATCACCATCTACGGATTCCAAATATTGCCTTCTATGGTGTTCAGGGAAGCAATCAAACCCACCGGCCATCGCAAGGGATTCCAATGTTTTCTTATTGACAGCTTTTGAATTTACACGTTTGGTAAAATCAAAAATATTCTGGTAAGGTCCAGACTTTTCCCTCTCTTCGATGATCGAGTGTACAGCTGCTGAACCAGAACCTTTGATGGCTGCCAATCCAAATCGGATTTTACCTTCCTGGTTTACAGTAAAGCCACTTTTGGATTCATTCACATCAGGTCCCAATACAGATATCCCCATTCGCCTACATTCTTCCATAAAAAATGTAACCTGAGTGATATCATTCATGTTGTTACTCAACACAGAAGCCATATACTCCGCTGGGTAATGTGCCTTGAGATACGCTGTCTGATAGGCTATCCAAGCATAACAGGTTGAGTGGGATTTGTTGAAGGCATAGGATGCAAAAGCCTCCCAATCAGTCCAGATTTTTGCGAGTTTTTTGGCATCATGCCCTTTGGATGCAGCTTGTTCAATGAACTTTGGCTTCATCTTATCCAAGACATCTTTCTGCTTCTTACCCATTGCCTTCCTCAATACATCCGCCTCACCTTTGGTGAAATCAGCGAGTTTTTGGGAAAGCAACATCACCTGTTCCTGATAGACTGTAATACCATAAGTCTCCTCTAGGTATTCCTTCATATCCTCCAAATCGTAGGAAATCGCCTCAGTCCCGTGCTTTCTTTGGATAAAAGAAGGGATATAAGCCAATGGTCCCGGTCTGTACAGTGCATTCATGGCAATCAAATCCGCAAAAACAGTAGGCTTCAATTCCCGCATATATTTCTGCATACCTGCAGATTCATATTGGAATATACCAACCGTCTCACCCCGCTGAAAAAGCTCGTAAGTCTTCACATCGTCAATCGGGAAATTGTCAGGATCCAACTGGATTCCATGCCTTTCCTTGACAATCTTCACCGCATCTTTGATCAAAGTCAGGGTTTTCAATCCCAAGAAGTCCATTTTGAGCAAACCTGCACTCTCTACTACCGCATTATCAAACTGGGTACACACCAACTCTGAGTCTTTGGCCAATGCTACAGGAACGAAATTGGTAATGTCATCTGGAGTAATGATCACGCCGCAGGCATGGATCCCGAGGTTTCTCACAGAACCTTCCAGCATGGTCGCCTGGTTGATCGTTTTGGAGGATTCGTCATTGCCCTTTGATATCCGGATGAGTTCATCAGCTTTTCCGATATCCTCACCATTATTTTTGAGCTTGTCCGACAGTTTTGCCCTGTCTTTTGACAAGGCAAAAAGTGCTTTCAATTTGATGTCCGGCACCAACTTAGCCAATCTATCAGCTTCGGAAAGAGGGAGGTTCAGAACTCTCGCTGTATCCCGAATAGCAGACTTTGCCGCCATTGTACCATAGGTGATAATCTGGGCTACCTGTTTGGAGCCATATTTTTTGATTACATAATCAATTACACGCTGGCGACCTTCATCATCAAAGTCAATATCAATATCTGGCAGTGAAACCCTATCCGGATTTAGGAATCTCTCAAAAAGGAGGTTATATGCAATCGGGTCAACGTTTGTGATACCTGTACAGTAAGCAACCGCAGAACCTGCGGCAGAACCCCTGCCTGGCCCTACAGAAACCCCCATATCTCTAGCTGCAGCGATAAAGTCCTGAACAATCAAAAAGTAACCCGGATATCCTGTTTTTTCGATTGTCGCCAACTCAAAATCGAGCCTTTCTTTGATTTCTTCGGTAAGTTCTGGGTACCGCATTTTTGCCCCTTCATAGGTCAAATGTCTTAGATATGCATTTTCACCTCTCTTTTGCCCATCCTCCTCATCGCGAGCATCTTTGAATTCTTCTGGAATATCAAACTTGGGAAGCAAAACCTCCCTTGCGAGCTTATAGGTCTCTATTTTGTCAACAATCTCATTGGTACAGGCAATCGCCTCGGGAAGATCTGCAAAGAGCTTCTTCATCTCTTCTGGACTCTTGATATAGAATTCATCGTTGGGGAATCCATAACGAAACTCCCTCCCCCGCTTCCCAATATATTTTTTGGGCTTCGATACCTGCTCACCATCTTTCACACAAAGCAGAATATCATGCGCTTTTGCATCTGTTTTCTGACTGTAATAGGTGTTGTTGGCAGCAAAATATTTAACGTCGTACTTTTCGGCAAACCGAAGCAATACTTCATTGACTTTCTCCTCTTCAGGTATACCATGCCTGTTTAGCTCAACATAGAAATCTTCCCCAAACTGCTCTTTCCACCACACAAAGGCTTCCTCGGCCTGTGTCTCCCCTACATTGAGGATCAAAAATGGGATCTCACCCCAAAGTCCCCCTGTGGTAGCGATCAAGTCTTTTTTGTATTCAATTAGAACCTCCCTATCGATTCTAGGCAAATAGTAGAATCCTTCAATGTTTGCATAAGATGCAAGCTTGGCAAGATTGTGATATCCTGCTTTATTTTTTGCCAAAAGAACGGTTTGGTATCCATCATCTTTTTGGCTTTTGTTCTTTCTATCCTTGGTCAGGTTGAATTCACAACCAATGACAGGTTTGATATCTTTTGCAAGTGCTTCCTTCACAAAGTTGAAGGCTGCCATCATGTTGCCATGATCGGTCATGGCTATCGCCGGCATCCCCATTTCCTTGGCAAGGGAAATCATCGCCGGAATCTCTGATGTCGCCTGAAGCACAGAATACTGGGTATGTACATGGAGGTGGGAAAAAGGCATCCCAACCATATCTGAGATATCCGCTCTTCCAGCAGCACGGAGCACATCCTTGGCGGCTGATTTCTGTTCATCCTTGGCATCAACAAAATTAGCAGCTTCCAGCTTTGGTTCTTCATAGACCACTTCCGAGACTTCCACTCCAGTCACAGGCGGCTGAACTCTCTGGGTTATCAGCCCAAAGAAACATTTGGCAGTGGCTGCAACATCATATGCCGCATCATGCGCATCTTCGAAGCCTACACCAAAAAGTTTTTTGTGCAATTCAGTAAGTGTTGGCCATTTGAATTTCCCTCCCCTACCTCCGGGCAAAGCACAGAATTCCGTGGAAATATCCTTGGTATCCAGTTCCTTCATTTGCTGAAGTTGCATTGGAACCTCTTTTCTCAAAAACTCAGACCCCACTACATTGATATCGAACCCGATATTATGCCCGACCAGATATTTGGCTTTGACTACATCTTCATGAAAAATCTCCAATACCTTGACCAAATCATGGCCTTCCTTCATAGCCCTGTCTGTGGAGATCCCATGGACTTTTTCGGCATTGTAAGGAATAGTAAAACCTTCAGGCTTGACAATGAAATTATTGTTGGAAATCAGCTTTCCTTTGGCATCGTGAAGCTGCCAGGCAAGTTGGACTAATCGGGGCCAATTGTCATCGGCAGACATTGGGGCGTCATAACTCCTTGGTAATCCAGTGGTCTCGGTATCAAAAATAATATACATAAAATCTCCTTGAAATTGGGGAATCTAAGTTAGCAAACATCTATGGATGGAGGCAAGTTTTGGCGGAAATTGTCGGAGAAAATTTAGAGAGAGATTCTCGCAAAGTGGGCAGAGGGACGGAGGGCACAAAATTGAAAGGAGGGGATTGGGAGATTTAGACGGGTTCTTTAATTGGGTCTAACTCCCTGGTAATTCCATGTCTGTCAAAAATGGTGTTGATTCACTTTTCATTTCCCCACTTCTTTGACCATAATCGGAACGAGACCTCTCCTGCTGTCGAGGTGACTTGGTGTTCATTTCGAACGTAGAGAGAAATCTCGAACTGAAATTTATAGACACTGTTCATTTTCCAACTTCTTTGGGTCTTTTGTCACGTCCTGAAAATACTTGACACTTTTTGTAATCACAATCGTCATTTGAACTCGACCCTAAATATATCGCCGAAGGCTTTTATCTATTTATATCGCGAAGCTTATATCGATTCTTTTGTCTCGGTGTCTCAAATCTCATGTCTTGCATCTAAAATCTACCTCTTCCCTTCCCAAGGAACATAGACTACTTTCTTGGTGTCGAAAAACTCTTCCTTGAAGTAATCTTTGAGATGATAGGTTACATAGCCAACGTTTCTTTCTTCCATTTCTTCATCTACATCACCTCCCTTGAGTAAAAATATGCCATTTGGGAATTCGTTGAAGTCCTCTTTCTTAAATTTCCCTTTGACCCAAGGAAAGAAATTGGTGAAGCGGGTCACTGCGCGGCTGACCACAAAATCATATCTTCTGACCAAAGTTTCCGCCCTTACTTGTTGAGCTTCAATATTCGATAATTTCAGTTTCTTGGCGACGTCTTTGACCACCGTTATTTTTTTGCCGATGGAATCTACCAAATGGAAATGTGTATCCGGAAACAATATCGCCAATGGCACTCCTGGGAAACCACCACCTGTACCTATATCCAATACTTTTGTTCCAGGCTGGAACTTCATCACTTTGGCGATGGACATCGCATGGAGCACATGTCTTTCATAAAAATGATCCGTATCCTTTCTACTGATCACATTGATTTTCTCATTCCAATCAGTATACAATTCCTGCAATTGGGACAATTGTTCAATCTGCTTCTCGGTAAGATCAGGGAAATATTTTAAGACGATATCCATTTTTAATTTTGTTTATAGAACACAAAAATAGGCTGAATCTTACAAAATCCAGCCTATTTATATTTTTTACGCTTGGAGAAATTAATTGGAAGCCAAATTTTCCTCTTTGGTAATGATTTTTGTGGATAAAAACTGTCCCAATTTCTTACCTACTGAAGCCCCGTTGACGATTGCTGGCATATAGTGAATCCCTCCATACAACCTACTGATAGCTGCTTCATCCGCCGCTTTTCTGAATGAATCAAATTCCCTTATTGGCAAGCCAAATGCAACTTCTGTGGAATCTACAAAATGAAATCCATCTCCAAACAAACCCGTCAATGTCTCAGCCGCTGCATTGCTGATAACACTGTGCCCACTTGTGTACTCTGGGAAAGGTGGGGTTTGCAAAACTGGCAACCAATCTTCATCTATGTATTTATTGATATAGGTTTCCGGCCGGATCAATACACTTTTGTATTTTTCGTCCCAACAGGCAATAAAGCCGTCAAACACCGCTATGGATGTCTTGGCCAATGTCTCTGCAGTCCCTTTCCAATCTTGCTTCGCTGTCTTGGATGAAATCGCAGCGATCCCCATCCAATGCCCTCCCGGTGTGATTTTCTTTTCGGCAAACATTACATGTCCTTTCACATTCACTTTATATGGATTGCAATCCCAGAAAAAAGCTATATCACTTTGCTCTTTTGTCAAGTTCTTGACAACATTGAAGACTTCCTCAGCTTCCCGGTAAAAATCACTGTCTTTCTCTGAACTGAACGCAGTTGGGGGGTCCGATTTGAATTGATCCGGAGACTCTAGGACAAAGGTTCTTATTTTGTTCCAATGAGGCTCTATGCCTTCCATATACATCGGAGGGGTAGGTTGCCATGAATTTGGATCGCTGCTGATCGTATATTTTTCAAAGGACCTACTTTGATGGTAGTTATCCTTTTTCGAATAACTGATCACATGGTCTGCCACGTTGTCCCCCAAAGCGATGGATGCTTCGAAAACTTCCTTGGGAATACCTTTGGACTTTAGCTCTTTATAAGTGTTTTCTTTGTGCTCCTGCATCATTTCTTCCGAAAAAATCAAGGCAGTACCTACTTTATAATATGCCGCCAAAGAAGCCAATGGAAGGTAAACATCCTCCGAAATCTCAAATTCAGCTTTTTCAAATCCATTCAATTGTCCCATCAGGGATTTATGGTTCCCTTCATCATCCAAAGCCGCTACTTCATAGGCAGCTATAGAAGTATAGGCATAAATCCTGCTTGCCACAGGAGGTGAAAAAATATCATGGATGATAATTTCCGTCAACCTGTCCTGGGCAGCTATCTGATAAGAACCATCAGATATGACTTCCCTATAATCATTTGGCTGGCAGCTATACAGAAAAGCCAACAGGAGTGTGGCACATTGTATTTTTTTTAATAATCTCATTTTCAGAACTTTCAAATAATATTCAAAATTAACAAATACTCATTAAAGCGGCAAAACACCTTTCTAGTTTTGGTCGATGGGGACACCAGCGCCAAGGGGGATTTGCTGTGTAAGGACACAAACCAAGAACAAATTTGGGCTGTGTGATCCAGACAACTGGAAATCAATTGGACCAAGAGGGGCTTGGACTGTGAGGACACAGTCCAAGGGAAATATGCGAACCCCAATACTTATTCAACAACATATTCAACTCTAATTCACTTTGAGCAAGATAGGCTTCCCATTGTTTCTCACTGCAAGAATATGTATCTCACCTTGGATCAAAATTGGCTTTAAAGACCTGTATTCTCCTCTTATTTTCATAAAATCCAAATTCAAATCCTCGGATTTCAATTGTCCATTTTCATAAATAAAACAAGCCATCGGCATGGCATCTGCCCGTCCCAGGTCGTTTCTAAAACCATAAAACCCTCCAACTGAAAGTATATGTGTTTTACCTTCCTTTTCCCATACAAAGAAATCCTTGATAGGTGCAAACTGCCCTTCTATTGGAAATGGAACAAAGTCATACCCACTGGAAGCATTTTTTTTCAACAAACCTGATTGTAGATTTTCAACTTGATACTTGGCTGCATCATTGAGCTGCTTCGAATCAAACAAGTCTCCTGGATGCTTTATCTGGGCATAATCCACGTAGCTTGCATGCTTTTTCTTGACCGATGGAACCTGCTTCATCAGGTCATCCCTCGATGCAAATGGAACCAACCTATCTCCCATGTATTGAAAAATAAGCGGATCCTCCTGATCATTGCCGTCAAAATCATGATGATATAGCCATAGTGGTTTTTCGGAACTGGCTTTAAGCTTGCTGTTTAAGCCCAAATTACCCAGAAGCAAATGCTGATTTCCATTTTCCCCAAATGAACTTACTGTATTGAAAAGTCCTGCTTTTGCGGCATTCTTCCCTATGGGAAATGGGTAAAATGTAAGATCATTCTTTTGCTTGAATACCAGAACAGGACTCCACTCTCCAACCATAACAAGCTCTTTCTTCCCATCACCATCCACATCAATCCAGGAAGCTTTTTGAAGCATTCCTGTTTGAAAGTCCCTTCCAAAGTATTTTACTGTCTCATCTTTGAAACTCCCTTTGCCATCATTGATCAAAAGATAACTGTAGGGCTTTGCTCCATAATTGCCAGTCACTACCGCGGAAGTTACAAAAATATCAGGAGCGCCATCGCCATTGACATCATGGAGTGCTATGGACGAGGTGTTTTCCCCCAATGGTGGCAGTGAATTTGGGGAAAAATGCAAATTCCCCTTTCCATCATTCAGATAGACCCTATCGAAATTATGAAAATGACCTTGTGGACTTTCATTTCCCCCACTACCAACATACAGATCCAAATAGCCATTCCCATTCAAATCAATAAATTCTGCTACCACATCCTCCCCAGGACTCAGTTTTTCAAAGATTGGGTTTTCCCGTGGTTCAAATGTGCCATCTGCTTGTTGCAAGTAAAGGGCTGATGCTTGGCCTTTGGCTCCTCCCAGATAAAAATCTTCCAAACCATCATTGTTGACATCGCCAATTGCCAATGCCGGTCCCTCAGTGGAATATTTCCTTGGAATCAAATATTCCCGACGCATATCATCGAACTCCACATTTTCCTGGTGCTCCCAATCAATGTCTAATTCAACCAAAGTATAAGGCTCAATTTTACCAATTTTGTCCGGGACAATACTTTTTCCTTTCCCTTTTTCTAATGTATGTCTTTCATTGATTTCCTTTCCATAGAAAATCTCTCTTTCAGTGGCATTCCAACGAACTGAAAGGGAATCAACCTTATCCCTTTTGCCCAGACCAAAAGTCAAGGTAGTGGAAGAACCGGATTGAAATCCCCTGGAAGTACTCAACAATTGGTGGGAAATCCCACGCCCGGAATAAACCGTCACCTCAGCCCCAATCCCAAATTCATTATTCCCATCCCCTTTCAAGTCCACTTGAATGAAGTTATTCCCAGTAATTTCACTGGTGTTGTTTTGATAAATAAATGCCTGATCATTGATATTGTTGACGATCAAGTCCAAAGCTCCATCATTGTTCAAGTCAGCATAGGCAGAACCAGAAGAATAGGAAAGCTGATCCAATCCCCAAGTTCTTGACATATCCCCAAAACCCAAATCCCCTTCATTTCTGAAAGCATAATTTGAAAGTTTCATTGTTGGCAGCATCTCAATCAATCTTTTCTGGACTTCATTTTCTGTCAGGTTGGGATTTGGAGACTGACTGTATTGTACAAAATCCAAGTCATTTGGGCGCTTTACGATCCCATTTGTGATATGGATGTCTTTGTGGCCGTCATTGTCCATGTCGAAAATCAATGGGGACCAGCTCCAGTCTGTGGCAAACGTATTGCTCAAAAGCCCTATCTCCGCAAAGCGCTGATTCCCCTGGTTGAGTTGCAGGTGATTTCTGACATATTGATCCCCATAGCCGAATTTTTTCTTGATATCATACACTTCCTGCTTATCCTCACCGATAGATTTCATCCAAATTTCGGGATCTTCGGGAAGCATGTCTGTGGTAAAAATATCCGGCAGGCCATCATTGTCGATATCGTTGATATCATTTCCCATGCTATACCTACTTGTATTGCTGATATAGTCTTTCAAAGACTCCTTGAAAGTCCCATCAGCCTGATTGATATAGAGGTAATCATCTTCGGTAAAGTCATTTGACACATAGATATCCAGCCAACCGTCTCCATTTACATCCCCAATACCAACTCCAAGGCCAAAACCTAAGCTACTTGATAAAATCCCTGACTCTTCGGTTGTATCCACCATTCTATTTTCGCCTTGGGACACCATACTTTTATAAAGTTTGTCTCCTCCCTTTTCATCCTGAATAGAGAATTTTGTATCTGCATGGGTAAACACTTCCGGTTTTTTGATGGAATGATTCAACAGATACAAATCCAAATCCCCATCCTGGTCATAGTCGAAAAACAATGCATGGGTAGAGAACCCAACAAAGTCAACACCAAATTCTGCCCCCTGTTCGGTAAAAGTCAAATCACCATTGTTGATATAAAGTTTGTTTTTCCCGGAAAGGCCTTTGTAATCCCCCACTTGACAAACATAAATATCAAGCAATCCATCTCCATTCACATCTGCCATAGTTACCCCTGTAGACCAACCACCATCACCTGTCACGCCAGCTGCCAACGTAATATCTTCAAATCGAAAATCCCCCTTGTTGAGGTAGAGTTTGTTTTCGCCCTGGTTGGAGGTGAAATAAATATCCACCAAACCATCATTGTTGACATCACCAACTGCAACCCCACCTCCATTATAAAAATAAAGATATTCAAGAATGTTCATCTCTTCAGTTGAAACCAATTCATTCCTGAAATCTATCCCTGTTTGTGATGCAGGAAGTAGAGAAAATAACTTCACCTCTTCTTCCTTATTCGAACAAGAAAGCAATCCAAAAAGAACCAAACCTACTATATACTTATTCATGCAATATTACACTTTCAAATAACCCCTCAATTGCTAAATTACGGATAACTAAAACCTCCACCATTCCAAAGCTTTGTTGTTCTTCACAACCATCAGCATTCTTTGTCCTTTGATTTGTACTTCGTGCAAATCCCTGATATCCCCCTCCAGCTTCAGTCCATGGTCTCTGTTTTCAGAATATTGGAAAGTCCCATCTCCTTTGCCCAGCAATACTTCCCCATAACTGGCGTCATATTGTCCAACTTCAGGCTTGGCACCTGCTAGATTTCCTGCCATGATGATGTCCTGAATCCCGTCCCCATCCACGTCTGTCACCAATGCTGCATACATCCAAGATCTTTGGGCTTTTTTAGGCAAGGCATGTATTTCAAATTTCCCATCACCCATATTCATCATCACCGCGGAAGACGCGTAATTGAATTCCTGCACCACGGAATTGGCCAAAGCTTCTGCCCCAAATATATCTTCAATACTCTCTCTGTTATAATTACTGTATTTTAGGTATTTTTTCTTGACAATGGGGATTTGCTTTTCAAGTTCATGTTTCAAAGTATATGGAATATGCCTACCCCCAACTTCTTTGGTGTGGATTTGCTCTACGCTTCCATTCTGATCGAAGTCATTTACAAACATTTTTACTGATGAATCGCCAGTAGGCTTAAACCTGCTGTTCAACCCATGATTGCCCAAGACAAAATCAGGCTTGCCATCATTGTTGAAATCCCCGACTTCAATTGTCCTATACCAACCTTTGTAAGCCTGCATTTCAGCCATTTCGATTCTCTCCAATTGCTTTCCGGTGTTTTTGAATAGCGTGGGAGCCATCCAGTCACCAACTAATATCAAATCCTCCCTGCCGTCTCCATCATAATCGACCAATGCTGCATCCGTCACCAAGCCAATCTCTTTGAGTTGCGGTGCAAATTCTGCTGTCGCATCTTTGAAATTCCCCTGTCCATCATTGATCAGGATAAAACTGTTGGCATTCACACCATAGACAAATGGAATCAGCCTCCCCCCAACAAAAATGTCTGCCGCCCCATCCCCATTGATATCCAAAACCTTGACCACGGAAGTGCTGTGGCGTAAACTTTCCAAGCCACTATTTTCAGCTTTTGAAAAAACCCCTTTACCATTGTTGAGATAAAGCCTATCTGCCAATTCAGGCACGCCAAAAGCTGCTTCATTGCTTCCTGAAGTCACCAAAAGGTCTAAAAACCCATTTCCATTGGCATCGAAAAACACGGCATCTGTATCTTCCGACACCTTATCCAATTCAAAGGCCTGTTGATTGGATTTAACAAATGTACCATTGGAAGATTGAAGAAAAAGCTGTCCAGCCGAACCTTTGGCTCCACCCAAATATACATCCTCCAAACCATCTCCATTGACGTCAGCGAATGTAGCTTTCGGTCCTTCAGTAGAAAGTTTGTGATAAGTCAATCTATCCCTGTCAAAATCCACAAACTGGTTTTCAACATGGACAAAATCAAGAATATTTTTCTCCTCCACTTTTTCAAAAAGCGAAGGACTTGGTTTTTCAAAAAAGTCAAATCCTTCAGGAACTTCCTGTGCATTTTCCCATGTCAAAGTCAACAACTGATTTGCTGTGATCCCTTTCAATAAGGATACTTTTCCATCCGGCCACCTTACCTGTACTTCATCCAGTTTGTCCACAGCACCCAAACCAAAAGTGATTTTCGGATCAACCGAAGATTGAAAACCCCTGTTTGGCATATTTTCCTGATAGAAAATCCGATCTCCCGATTTCAGCCTAATCTGTGTTCCAATGGCAGCTGTATTTCCAAGCTTGCCTTTCAGTTCTATCTGTAAGTAATTGTTTCCGGGGAAAAATTCCCTACTTCTGTTTTTATAGATAATCGCTTCTTTGTTGATATTGTTGATGACCAGATCCAGTGCCCCATCATTGTTCAAATCCCCATATGCGGACCCATTGGAATGGATTGGCTCTCCCATACCCCATTCATGAACCACATTTGTGAACTCCAAATCCCCCCTGTTACGAAATGTATAATTGGAAACCGGGTTGATGGGGATTGGGTCGACCAATGCACGATAATCTACACCTTGCTGTGAAATAATCTTGCGCTTGGTTTCTTCATTGTCAATGAAATTCAGGTAATCAAGATCTGTAATGTCCTGATATATGCCGTTGGCGACAAACACATCTTTGAGTCCATCATTGTCCATGTCAAAAAACAAAGCTGCCCAACTCCAATCTGTAGCCTCTACATTGGACAACCTTCCCATATCACTGAAAGTACCATCTCCATTGTTGATATGGAGCATGTTTCTATTGTACTGATAATGGTAGCCATGCAGGATATTGAACTGGAATTTGTCCCAACTTTCGAATGTGGTGATCTGTTTGAGACGCTCAAGCGATTCGGGTAGCATATCTGTCACAAAAATATCCAGAAACCCATTGTTGTTGACATCCGCAATATCCGCACCCATGGATGCCGCACTGGTAGAGCGCATATAGGACTCCAAACTTTCTGTAAAAGTCCCGTCTTGATTGTTGATGTAGAGATAATCCTTTTCGAAGAAATCGTTGGAAATGAAAATATCCATCCAGCCATCTTGATTGACATCCCCGATAGTAATCCCCAAACCAAAGCCAATCAGACTTCCATAAATCCCAGCTTCTTCACTGACATCTGTAAACTTATCCCCATCATTCCTGAATAATTTATCCCCACCCACCGGGTCTCTTCTTGGCCTTTCGTTTTGCATTTTGTTGAAGCTTCCTATAGCTGTATAGCTGTTATTGAGCAAATACATATCAAGGTCGCCATCATTGTCATAATCGAAAAAAACTGCATGGGTAGAATACCCTTGGTCTGCCAAACCATAAGTCTCCGCCATTTCTGTAAATGTCCCGTCACCATTGTTGATATACAATTCATTCTGCTTGTTATCCCCAGCCAAATCACCGGAATTACACACATAGATATCCAAGTAACCATCTCCATTCACATCTGCCATGGCCACACCTGTGCTCCAAGCCCTGGTGCCTGCTACTCCTGCTTGGTCAGTGACATCTTTGAATTTGAAATCTCCTTCATTTAGATACAATTTGTTTTCCCCTTGGTTGGAAGTAAAATAAATATCCAATAGCCCATCATTATTGACATCCCCCAGAGCGACTCCGCCGCCATTGTAAAAATTCCTATAGGTGAAAATATTGAAGGCTTCATCAAATTTGAGGTCATTGCTAAAATCCACTCCAGAACTTGACGAAGGGATCGATTCAAATAAAGTATTTTTTTGCTGGACATTCTGGTCACAAGAATAAAGAAGACCAAGTCCCAATAACAAAATCCCTATTGCATGTTTTCTTACAATCATGAATCAATATCTTTAATGTCCCTTACCCTTAAATCCAAAATATCCACACTCACTGCACTCAGGCTTTTGATATGTACCCTTACCAGCCTATTCCCATCCACTTTCACCATGGCAAAAGCTCCGGAAGAATCCTCAACCTTGAAAAAACCTTCTCCATATAACCCTTCGAAATATGCGACAACATCCATTACCAAATTCTCCGAACTGAACTCAGGATTGGTCGGAAACCAATCTCTATATTGAAATTCCACTGGCATATAGAATAGTTTTCCTTCTTCGAATTTGGGATAAAAAAACATATTTGCCATTTTTCCAGAAGGAAATTCAGCTTTATACTGAACCATCAAAGCATGTGCTCCCTGCATCAGTACTCCTTCCTTATTCATCTCCCAACAAGCCGCAAAAAACTCTTTTCTAGGCATTCCAAATTTCAATCCCAGAAATATATCCTCCTGAATCTTTCCAGACTCAAGTTCTCTCTGCTTTACCTTTTCATACTCTGTCTTTCGATTGCAAGAAAACAGCAGTCCAATACCCAAAATGAATAGTATTAATCTCAATTTCATATCGATCCCCTTTACACAATTTTTACTTCTTCCTGTCAAGGATAAGAATACTTTGGTTATTTCTTACCACCAGGTATTTAAAATCTTCCTTTGTTTTGATTTTTTTGATATCACGAACTTCACCTTCTATATAAAACCCAGATTTTTGGGCTGGGATCAATTCCAGACCATATTCACTGTCGGTTCTCAAAAACCATCCATAACTACCCATATTAATCCCCAATTCCGGCTTTATCCTAGATTGGTTTCCTGCGATCAGAAGATCCCAATGACCTGATTCACTTTTCTCTGAAAATATGGAATAAACCGGAGAACTTTGTAACAGATGGGGCAAATTTGACGATTCAAATGTACCATCTCCTTGGTTTATGAACAGTTGGGTAGCCAAAGTATGCACTTCATGAACGACACTTCTTTCCAGAATCCCTTTGGAAAACAAGGTCTCCATTGTCTTATCCTTATAAGCATCATAATTCAACAATTGCTTTCTTAGACTTGGCAATTGCTTGAGCAAGGCACTTTTCATCACCAGAGGAAATGAAGTATCACCCTCATACTGCGTAAGGATTTGCTCCACACTGCCATTTTGGTCAAAATCATTGACGTACAGTCGCATTGGTTTTGCCTTCGATGCTTTCAGGCGGGTATTGAGTCCCATGTTTCCCGCTATGAAATCAAGTTTCCCATCATTATTGATATCCAATACATGGATGGTATTCCAAAGGCCGGCAGTCTTTTCCAAGCCAAGCTTTTCTGACTGATCTTCATACCGCCCATTTACCTTCTTAAACACTTTGATCGGCATCCATTCTCCTACTACGATGATTTCTGACTCTCCATCTCCATCAATGTCTGCTATTGCCGCATCCCGGACCATACCTATTTTCAAAAACTCTTCAGCTATCGAATTGGTGACATCTTTGAAATTTCCCTGTCCATCATTTTCAAGCAATCTCAAATCCATCGGCAATCCGTAAGCAAAAGGGATAGCCCTTCCTCCTACCAATAAATCCAAATGCCCATCTCCATTGTGATCAAATGCCTTGACAAAAGAAGTGCTTTCAAATCTCGTTGGAATTTGATCTACAGATTTTCTGAATTTTCCTTTTCCATCATTGAGATAAAGTCTATCCTGATAATTCGGGTTATTCGAACCAAACTCAGTACTCCCCGATGCCAAATAAAGATCCAAAAAACCATCTCCATTGGCATCAAACAACAACGCTTCCACATCCTCTGCAAGTGCCTCTCCTAACAATTCTTGACTCATCACAAAGCGACCTTCTTCCCTTTGCTTCCATATGGAAGTTGCCTGTCCTTTTGCTCCCGGCAAAACAAGGTCATCCAAGCCATCACCGTCAATATCCCCAACGGCTATTTTCGGTCCTTCATTGCTGATCATATGAAATCTCAAACGATCCCTGTCAAAATCCACATAATCACTTTCCTGATGCTTCCATGGGATTTGATACTTGGAAAGGCCAAAAATCATTCCCCCATCTGAATTTGCTGGTTTTGGATTTGAAGCCAACGCTGTCTCCGGTGAAACTGACAGCAATTGATTCACCTGTACATTTTTCAATATGGAAAGTCCCGCAACCGGCCAATCAATAACTATTGAGTCTATATGATTTATTTTTCCCAATCCAAAATGCATGCGGTGATCTACTGAAGACATATACCCTTTCACCGGGTTATGTTCAGCGTAGAAGGCCTTACTTCCAGAATAGACCGACACCTTGGTACCGAAATTACCTTTTAGATCGATTTGAAGGTAGTTATTTTCATTTATCAAATTACTGTTGTTTCTAAAAATGGAAGCTTCACCATTCAGGTTATTGATTACCAAATCCAAATCCCCATCATTATCCAAATCGGCATAGGCTGCTCCAGTGGAAAAAGTCAATTGGTGCATTCCCGAAGCAGCTGCAATATCCTCAAATCTGAAATCCCCTTTATTCCGAAACAAAAAATTTTGTAGGGGAACTGATGGGAATTCATCGATCATTTTGGTCAAAAGGACAGAATCCTTTTTGTACTGGGAAATCAAATTCCGGTTGTTCACATAATAATCTACATAATCAAAATCCGTCAAATCCTTCACAATGCCATTGGCCACAAAGATATCCCGAAAGCCATCATTGTCCACATCAAAAATCAAGGCTCCCCAACTCCAGTCTGTCGCATGCACATCTGATTGCCTTGCTACTTCAACGAAATGGACTTCGCTGGAGCCAGGTTTATATCCCATATTTCTTTGAAGGGTGTTTCTTGTGAACTGATGGAAATAGCCTGCTTTTACATTCGCCTGATACTTGTCCCATTCTTCAAAAGGGGTTTTGGTCTTTATTCGCTCCAAGTCGGAGGGAAGCATTTCTGTCACGAAGATATCAGGCCAGCCATTGTTATCCAGATCTGCAATATCAGCACCCATTGACCCCATGCTGATCTCTGTCATCATGCTTTCCAAGCTCTCTGTAAATGTCCCATCACCATTGTTGAGGTATAGATAATCTTTCTCAAAAAAATCATTGGACACATAAAGGTCAGGCCATCCATCCCTATTAACATCTGCCACTGTCACCCCTAGACCATATCCTATCGAACTCCCGTAAATCCCAGCTTCTTCACTGACATCTACAAATTTACCATTGTCATTGCGGTACAGCTTATTCCCTCCAGATGGATCTCTTACATCTCTCTGTCCGGTTCTCAGGTCATTGATTCCTACTGACCTTGCTGAGTTGTTGAGCAGGTACATATCAAGGTCACCATCTTTGTCATAATCAAAAAAAACTGCATGTTGGGACAAACCCTCGTCTGCTATTCCATATTCATGGGACATTTCCGTGAAAGTCATGTCTCCATTGTTTATAAAAAGTTCATTGTGCCTTTGCCTTCCACCGAGTGGCCCTGATTTGCAAATGTAAATATCCAAGAACCCATCTCCGTTTACATCCGCCATACTGACACCCGTAGACCAAATCCCCGGTACAGCCAAGCCTGCAATTTCTGTAATATCCTCAAACTGAAAATTGCCTTTATTCAGATACAACTTATTCCCAATCTGATTCCCAGTAAAAAAAACATCTATCAATCCATCATTGTTGATATCCCCTAAAGCGACACCACCACCATTATAAAAATTCCTGAAAGTATAAGGATTGAGTTGTTCTGTGTAGCTTAATTCATTATTAAAATCTATCCCAGTATACGACTTGTCCAACAACTCAAAAAGTAATATTCCTTCCTTTTTTTCTGTACAAGAAAAAAAGAAAAAAAGGATCAAGAAATTAAATTGGGTTATGGTAGTCCTCACTGACATCAATTGTATTATTTACCAATGTACCTTTGGTGGGTGGATAAATGTACTCGCTTATAATTAAAAAGAAGTGCGCATGTGCACACTTCTTTTTAAAGTATATAGATTATGAAAATTAATATCCAGGATTCTGGGTCAATCTCACATTCCCCTGAATCTTTCTCAAAGGAACAGGGAATATTTGTCTTGTAGCAGGGGAGCTTGGCTTTTCCCACCATGGAGAACCAAACCTATTGAAACGGATCAAATCAGATCTTCTCCATCCTTCTGCAAACAATTCCCTACCTCTTTCTGCCAACAAATTATCCATGGTCAGTTCAGTGTACAATGGGACATTTGCCCTGGCTCTTACCTGGTTTACATACTCCAAGCCTCCCGCTGCATTTCCTTGTCTCAAAAGTACTTCTGCTTTCAGTAAAATAACATCTGCATATCTGAATACAGGAAAATCATTATTCAAATCAGGCTGCGCACCTATGGCAATTTCAAATTTATTGACTCTTGCACCAGCCTGTCTAAAGGCAACAGGCTCCAATTCGTTGATCTCAGGGGTAAAATTCACCTCAGGACCATCAGGATCCCCATCAAAACCCGCATCATCCCTGAGGGGGGTAACTCCATCTAAATCAAACTGTAAACCAACCAAGAAATTATCTTTCCTCAAATCTCCTTCACTATAGCTGTTGTAGAAATCCTCCAAAGCAGCATAGCCATTCCATGGCTGATCCACCAGGTCGAAGGTTTTTTGCGACTCATAATGCAATGTCATGTGGTGAATATTGAAGCCCCCTGCATTGTTGGCATCGTATGGAAGTGTAAACATGTTCTCTACAGAGTTAGCATTGGCTGTCGCAAAGTTTGCAAAATAGTTTGGTGCCAAGCTATAAGGCCCTTCATTGATGATAAGATCAAGTACCGTATTCGCTTCAGCCCATTTTGGTTGACCAATATACACTTCTGCATTCATATACAATTTTGCCAAAATCATGTGCGCAGACCAATAGTTGAAGTTTATCCTTCTATTATCTCTTGTCAATGTTTCAACATTTTCCAAAACACTTGTCTCGATAAAGTTGAACAATTCTTCTCTAGAAGAGCTTGGAGGGTTTGGATCAGAAGTTGTTTCGATCACCAATGGAACCCCTCCTCCAAAATTATCCAGCAATACCAAATAACAAAAAGCTCTTAGGACTTTCATTTCCCCAGTGAGTTCTTCAATATCTGGGAATTGTTGAATCAATGCATTTGCTTCTGCAATTACCCTAAAAGGGACATCCCATACACCGTTTAATTCAGTATCATCCACATTCCAGGTATGTCTATGTGCCCTTACCCAGAGACCTCCGTCATTCCAATCACCTCCCTTCACAGGGATTGCGATCTCATCAGAGGTGATCTCTTGATAACTGTAAAGACCACCATGGCCTCCCCAGCTCCCATCTCCCATCAATCTGCTGTAAGCTGATTGCTTCAATACCTCAGCAAGTTCTGGTGGGGCTTCATTGATCAGCCTATCCTGAGTCACCCCTGTCAATACTTCCTGCTCCAACTCGCAAGACACCATCGTCAATGCTGCAAGCCCTCCTACACATAATGTTTTTATTGATCGTAACATATATAAATCAGTTTATGTTATTTAAAGGTTATTGTTAATCCTGTAGTCCAAATTCTTGGAATAAAGTAGGTACTTCTTCTCTCTATTCCAGGTGCCAATTGATCGGGGTTGAGTGGATCTAATGTGTCTACCCATCTCACCTCAGGATCCACACCAGTGAAATTTGAGATTGTAAATAGGTTTTGAACACCTGCATAAAATCTCAAATTAGAAATTGCACTAGATTTGGTCGGAACATTGTAACCAAACTGCAAATTATCCAATCTCACAAAGTCTCCCTTTTCAATATAGAAATCAGAAATCTGTTCTGGAGCATTGGATATCACTGGATTGGTCGGTGTGTTTTTAGTGATTACAGAATTCCAGGTGGCGTTACCATCTCCTTCGTAGAACAACCTAAATGAATTCAACATCTGATGTCCCCAAGATCCTCTCAACAAAAAATTCATATCCCAGTTTTTATAGTTGAACTGGTTCGTGAACCCAAAATCACCTGTAGGCAATGCATTGCCCAATCTTTCAAATTCATTAGGGCTTGTTGTCGATAATATTGTTGTGCCATTTTCAAGAATACCTTCCAATCTTGGTCCATAAATATCTCCTACCCTTTCACCTTCGATGTTTCTGATCACTTGTGCATTATTCACACCAGGAGCCCCTGGAACACCTCTTCTGATTTCAGGAAGAGTCAATCCACCAGCACCAATATCTTGGATTCTAGCTCTTTTGTAAATTGTAAAAATTGCTGTTGGCGTCCAAGTTACACCTCCTCCTAAATTGATATCATTGGCTGTCATCAAGAACTCAAAACCAGCACTATTTAATCCTGCAATGTTAGCCCAGATGGTATTTGCCGTATAGGGGAAGAATTGACCTGGTTGGTCTGCCCTAGGATTGAATGGATTTGGCTGCCCAACATTTACACCCACTTCGAACAATAAGTCTTGGATATTCCTTCTGTAGTAATCCATACTACCGGTGATTTTCCCATTAAACAATGCATAATCCAATCCAAATGTCAACTCACGAGTGGTTTCCCATTGGAGAAACTGGTTAGGATTGTTCAATTGTCTGGGTGCGACCCATGCTGAATTTAGATCTTCTGGATCCAGTTGAATTCTATTACCATTTCCGTATACACCAATTGCCAAGGTTGGGGATGGAGGCAACTGACCGACAATACCAAATGAACTTCTTAATTTGAATTGACTGAAAGGTCCCATATCGAAAATCTGGGTTAAATCAACACCCGCAGAGAATGCAGGGAAATACCCTGTTTGATTTTCTCTCCCAAAACCTGAATAGGTTTCTGCCCTAACTGTTGCGGAGAAGAAATAAATATTTCTAAAGTTGAAATTAGCCCTCCCAAAAACAGAGTTCAAAGTTGATTTGCTTGCATTACTGTATAGGTTGGTATTTTCACCAAACCTTATACCAGCCGCACCTAGGTTGTTCCAACTTTGATTATACAAAAACTGCCTTGCCTGAACTCCAAATCCTCTTTCAGAAAACAACTGCGTTTCTACACCACCTAAAAGCGACATATTCATCCCATCAAATATTTCGGTCTCATATCTTAAGTTTCCTGAAATAATGGTGTTTGTTCTATCATATGTATTTTGCTGTGCGATACCGTTGTTCGCACCGCCACCCCCTGGTGCTCCGTCTTGTCTCGAACTATACTGGCCATTCAAGGTGTTCAATACATCCTGCGAAAACTGAGCAGAAACAATCAAATCATCTGTAATGTCATATTCAGCTCTGTATGAGTACAATGCATTTCTAACCTTAGTTTGGTTGGACCTTTCGTTAATTAATGATACTGGGTTGTTATTGTCAAAACCTGAAGGTCTAAAATACCCACCAAAACTGCTGTTGGGGTCGGTGCTATATATTGGCATGGTGGGATTTAATATTGTTGCATAGAGTAATGCTTCTCCAGGAATATCATTGGCCTCTGTATTTGTAAATGCCAAATTCAGGTTCATCCTCAACCTGTTGTTCAATGCTCCATGCGACAAGTTCAATCTGGTATTCAAAGTCTCCCTATCAGAGTTTTTCACCACGCCTTGATTACTCCTATAGTTAACTGATGCAAAATAAGTAGTGTTTTCAAATCCACCTGAAAGTGATGCATTCGTAGTCCCATTCAAAGCTGTTCTAAGAATTTCATCCCTCCAATTGGTATTATGGCCAAAATCAGCTGTTTCAGGTCTTCTAGCCCTGAATTCGTCAGGAGACAATACTGGAATCAATCCTGTAGCCTGTTCTGCAGTTCCAAAGGTATTGATGGTCACATTGGAAAACCCTTTTTTGGAGCTTCCTTTTTTGGTGGTGATCAAAATCACACCTGCTGCACCCCTTGTGCCATAAATGGCCGCGGCAGAAGCATCTTTCAATACATCGATTGATTCGATATCATTGGGATCTACCGCATCAATTGAAGCACCGATAACACCATCCAATACAACCAAGGGTGCTGAGTTTGCCCCAAATGAAGAGATCCCCCTCAACCTTACGGTAGGCTGTGCATTTGGAGAACCTCCCGGCGTAGAGATATTCAAACCTGCCACCTTACCAGTCAGCAATGACTGGGGATTTGGAAAGTTACCTTTGTTGAACCCTTCAGTACCAACACTGGCGACAGAACTTGTGATCTCCTTTTTGTCCTGCGTACCATAACCAATTACAACTGCTTCCTGAAGTGATTGAATATCTTCATCAAGCTCTACATTGATTACACTTTGGTTACCTACTGTGATTTCCTGAGGGCTAAAGCCTACAAATGAAAATACCAATACCTGATCTCCTGGCTGTAATGATATTGAATATCTCCCATCCAAATCTGTGTTGGTACCTCTGGTCGTTCCTTTGACCAAGACTGTTACTCCGGGAAGGGGATCGCCCATGGTTTTATCCAGAACTGTTCCTGAAACCTCCCTGTTTTGTGCATTTGCTGTAATTACAGCTGCGAAGAGCAGCGTCGTAACCATCAGAAACACTTTAATTTTCTGTAAATAATTTCTCATAGGGTTAATTGTTTTGAAAAAAACGGTTTTCGGTTTAATAGTTAATTTCACATCCAAGTTGGACGTTTAATTTTAATTTTGCAATTTTTAACAAATGCATACAAAGGCTTTTGGAATCCCAAGTGTTAACAGAATAATGGTATTTTTCACTAATCATTAACATAACGATTGTTTTGTTGATGATTAGACAACGGAAAACGATTGAAGTTTTCGAATAGTTAAAATTTTTGGTTTTTATTATAAAAGTGAAAAAAATCCATATTTCCATTTCTAAATTATGGAATCTATACCAAAAATCAATTAAAAACGAATTACACAAAATATTAATCGGCAATACTCAAAATCAAAAAAATCATATAACAAAAAACCAACAAATTTGAAATCATAACCCAATCACTCCGCTCTTACTAAAATGTTAATTTTTATCAAAACTTAAGGCATTGGGATGCCGTTTGACTATATTGTTTTGCTTTTTCCAAGCACTATCCCAGTCTGAATATGAAAACAAAAAATACACAAAAATCACTTCTATTTTTTCTGTTTCTATGTCTTTTCCACAATGCTTCCGCCCAAGGTATCCGTGGCAAAGTCATCTCGGACTTAGGAGAGTCACTTGCCTATGCATCAGTTTATATCAGAAATCTTTCCGATGGCGTACCTACAAACCAAAATGGGGAATACGAATACAAACTCAAACCCGGATACTACGATGTAGTGGTGCAATATTTGGGTTATGCTTCGGTACTGCAGACTGTACAAATAGAAAATGAATGGGTCGAGCTGAACTTTGAACTAGCACAGCAAACCTATGCATTACAAGAAGTCACCATAAACAGTAAAGCAGAAGACCCAGCATTGACGGTCATGCGAAAAGCCATTTCAAAAGCAAAATACCATCGGCTACAAGTACAGGAATACAGTATGATGGTCTATCTGAAAGGTACAGGCCAACTCACCAATGCTCCATTTTTTATCAAAAAGAAACTGGAAAAAGAAGGTATGAAGCTGAATGAAGCCTACACAACTGAATCCGTCTCTGAGATCAGTTTCAAGCAACCCAACACCGTTGAAGAAAAGGTAATCAGCATCAGAACCAATGGGGACAACAACCAAACTTCCCCAGCACCATATTTGGCTACAAGTTTTTACAACGAAAAAATCAATGAGGCAATCTCCCCGTTGGCACCATCGGCTTTTGCCTATTACAAGTTCCGATTTGAAGGTTCTTTCATAGAAAATGGCAAAACCATCAATAAAATCAGAGTAACCCCAAGATCTAAGGGAGAACGGGTTTTCGAAGGTTATATCCACATTATCGAAGACCTTTGGGCTATCCACAGCCTAGATCTAAAAACATCTTTGCTTGGATTTGATATCAATGCCAGACAACTGTATGCTGAGGTAGCTGAAAATGTCTGGATGCCCACGACACATACTTACACTTTTGGAGGTAAGTTTTTTGGTTTTGCGGGAGAATATAAATACCTCGCTTCGACAAGGGATTACAAAGTGCAGCTCAACCCTGATCTGGTAGTAGAAACTACCATCATTGATGAAAAAATCGAAAGCATTCCCCAAGAGCGGAACACTTTTGACAAAAACCTGTCTGCCATAGACCAAATGGCCCAAGCAGACAAAATGACCCGGAAGGATTTCAGAAAACTCATCAACGAATATGAAAAAGAAGCGGAAAAGGAACGGGAAAATGTAGAGGTCATATCCGATAGAAGTTACAAGGTGGACAGCTTGGCCAAAAAGAGAGATTTGAGCTATTGGGACAGCATCAGACCAGTTAAGCTCACGGAGGCCGAAATCAAAGGCTACCAAAGGGATGACAGTGTCGCCGTAGTAGAAGCTGCCAAAAAAAGCGATAACGATAGCACTATCCAAAAAGCCAAAAGAAAATTCAACCCAGGGGACATCCTCTCAGGAGGAAGCTATCACTTCGGAAAAGGTAGATCTGCTGGCTTTAAGTCGAATGTTTCCAAATTTTCATTCAATACTGTAGAGGGATACAAAGTGGGGCTAGCTGGTTTTTACAGAATACAAAAAAGTACCAAAATGGCAGATAGTGTCACCAACCA
Organism: Belliella marina; assembly: GCF_042682445.1. NCBI lineage: Bacteria > Pseudomonadati > Bacteroidota > Cytophagia > Cytophagales > Cyclobacteriaceae > Belliella > Belliella marina. The sequence continues at coordinate 46,121 of NZ_JBHUHR010000001.1, read as the reverse complement.
TGTGAAGTCTTGGAACTTTGAACCTGAAGTACGCTATGGTTTTTCAAGCAAGCAGGTTTATGGTGCGATAGATATTCGGCATTCTGTCACAAAAGGAAGGCCTGGCTACACATTGGGACTAAAAGGAGGCTCTTACATTTTCCAATACAATACCGACAACCCAATCAATGAGCATGTCAATGCATTGTATTCGATTTTACTACGGCAAAACTACATGAAATTGTATGAACAGGATTTTGCGACTCTGTATTTTGCAAATAGAAAGAATGATGCTGTTACTTATAGGTCGAATATGACATTTGCCAAAAGAAGAACATTGGAAAACAACAGCAATTACAGTCTCTACAATAAGTCGGAAAGAGAATACACTGAAAATATCCCGGAAAATGTAGAGTCCAGTCCCTATGCATTCGACGATCACCGGGCAATCATATGGCATACAGGTTTAGACTGGCGGCCTGGGGTGAAATATGGTGTCCAAAACGGCAGAAAATATCCTATTTACAGTTCTGCCCCATTGGTGAAATTTGCATACACAAAGGGGATCAAAGCGGGCAGCACACAAAACCAGGCGGATTTTGATTTGGCTGAGTTAGGCTTGGAACACTATTTCAACTTTGGTGTAAGCGGTAAACTTGACTTCAACCTTCGGGCTGGCACATTTCTGAACAACAATCGGGTATATTTTCAGGACTACAAGCATTTTGGGGGAAACAGGACAATCTTTGCCAACATGGGGGTAGCATCCAATTATCGGTTTATGGATTACTATAGGTATAGCTCCCAGTCTGATTATGTCAGCGGGATAGTCCACTATCAGTTCAGGAAGTTTTTGCTGACGCAATTGCCAATGTTGCGATTCTCAGGTCTTAGGGAAAACATCTTCTTGAACTACCTCAAAACAGCCAATTCCCCACATTATTGGGAAGTCGGTTATTCTTTGGATAATCTTTTCAGGATTTTCAGGCTTGAAATGGGCGCTGGATTTGAGAACAGCAGTTTCGAAAGAGGCGGAGTAAGATTGGGAATTGCCAGTTTCATCAATATCAACTAAGCAAATTCTGGTTCTTTTAGGTGGATCGGATAAGAGGGATAAGGTTTGAGGTTAAGGAATCAGCTATGAGACGCAAGATACTAGAATCAAGAAATTGATTACTAACCCTCGACAGTTGGCCATGAAAATTTTGATAAATCGGTTGAGAATAGTACCTTAGTCGCTGTAAGGTTTAATAAATGGAAAGATTTGACAGTCTTTGACTGTTTTATCTTTTATCTGGGCTTCTTCGAAGCCTTTTTTATTTATCAAAAACTGAAAAAATCCTCTTTTGCTTTTTCATTCATTTGCTCTTTTACCCCATTGAGGACAATCCTGAATGTTGTTCCTTTGCCAACTTCGGAACTTTTCACAAAGACCTTCCCCTGATGGTATCCCTCAATAATCCGCTTCGCCAATGTCAATCCAAGGCCCCAACCCCGTTTTCGGGTGGAAAACCCCGGGTTGAACACTTTTCTGTACATGCTTTTTTCCATTCCCTTTCCATTGTCAGTGATGTCGACAATCACATACTGCTCACTCTCCTTGACAATATCGATGGATATTATGCCCTGTCCTTTCATGGCATCCACTGCATTTTTACAGATATTCTCTATTACCCATTCGAAGAGGGGCTTATTGATCATGGCTTCAATATCCCTGGCGTAGCCATTCACGGTCATTTCTACTTTGCTGGAGATCCTAGGCCTGAGATAGGTAATGGCGTCATCTACTACCGTAAATACATTTTCGGATACGATCACAGGCTTGCTACCAATGGAACTAAACCTCTCAGTCACCATCCGCAGTTTGACTACATCTTTATCCATTTCTTGGATTACCTCCTTGTTTTCTTCCCAAACTGGGGAATTTTTCAAATAATCTATCCATGCCATCAATGAAGCGATGGGTGTCCCCAACTGATGTGCTGTTTCCTTGGTCAAACCAGCCCATACCTGGTTTTGCTCTGCGATCTTTGATTGGTTGAAAACTGCATAGGCCAATATCCCAAAAACAATAATCACTGCCAATTGCACATAAGGGTAGTATCTCAAAGATGTAAGCAAAACGGAATTCCTATAGAAGATAAAAGAACCATTTTCCATTTGGATAGGCTCGTATTCTTCTTTCATTTTTTGGAGTTCTGCCTTCAGCACGTTCAGCTTATCTTCCTCTGTTGCTTTTTTGGCAAATTTGATATTTTTAAACTCCCCTGGATTCCCATATTCATCCATGATAATCAATGGGATAGAATTGTTTTGCTGGATAATCTCCTGGTTGATAAACGTCAAATTGTCAGTATAGATCGAAGCGTATTCCAGGGCTCTTGCCAAAAGTTCAATCTGCCTTTTTTCCCGCTCCTTGAGCTCCTCCACCAAATTGTTGGTGTAGTAAATAGATCCAAAACTGATCACTACTGAACAGATAAAAATCAACCATTTGATTCTACTTTTATTTTGATAAAAATCCAAGGTGGTAAACTCTTGAAGGGTGTTCTTCATTTTGTAACTCTAATTGAATTTGGGCGTAACATTATAGAGAACTCAATATATCGATAGATATTATCAATCTTACAAAATTTACTTTGATTGATTATGGCGTTATATTTGTTCCTAAGATGTAGTAAAGGTATAGTAAGAAACCAAAAATATAACAAAATGAGCACAAACGACATAGGATTGGAAATAAAAGACAGTAAAAAATTAGTTAAAAAATTGAATAGCCTATTGGCAAACTATGAGATTTATTATCAAAATTTAAGAAACTTTCATTGGAATGTCTCTGGTCCAAATTTCTTTGAATTGCACGCAAAGTTTGAAGAGCTTTACAATGAGGCAAATTTGGGGATTGATGAGACGGCCGAGAGGATTTTGACATTAGGGGAAAGACCGCTTTCATCTTTTGAGGAATACATCAAGCATTCTGAAATCAAAGAGGCAAAGGAAATCTCTGATGCCAAGAAAATGGTTGAAACAGTAAGGGAAAACCTGAATGTGTTATTGAGACTTGAAAGAGAGGTGCTTGACGCTGCTTCCGAGCAAAATGACGAAGGTACTGTCGATTTGATGAGCGGGTACATTACAGGAAAAGAGAAAGTCGTTTGGATGCTTTCTGCATATTTGAAATAACAGCCCATAGATCAATTTTCATTGAAACGAATAAGCCCAGCAATTGCTGGGTTTATTCGTTTCAATCCATTTTTATCCATTTCCACAAAGTCTTGTAACCCACTTTACTTCCGTGCATCAAGATCCCTATTTTATAAATCTTTCCGGCTACCCATGTAGTCCCTAGAAACCCCACGATCAAAAGGGACATTGACAATGCCAAATCATAGAAAGGAACTCCATAACTCGCTCTTCCCATCATCGCAATCGGTGAGGTAAAAGGGATAATAGAAAGCCAAAATGACACATTGCTGTTTGGGTCATCCAATACAAATACAAACAATCCAAGATAGGCAATCAACAGGGGGATGGTCACTGGAAGCATAAATTGCTGTGCATCTGAAGGAGTATCTACCGCAGCCCCAATGGCAGCGAAGAATGAACCATACAACAAGTAACCTCCGATAAAATAAAAGACAAAGGTCAAGGCAATCTTTACAAAATCAATCCCGCTTACAATTTCCATCATTTGGGAAAAATCATTCCCATTCTGTACAAAATCCCCCATCGCTGCTGGACTTGCCATCTCCATTGCTGTCTGCTGGGGCATTTGCATTCCAAAATAGCCCACCACAATACTTGATACCCCTGCAATCAACATCAACCAAATCAGAAACTGGGTCAGCCCAACTGCCCCAATCCCGACAATCTTGCCCAACATCAATTGAAAAGGCTTGATGGAGGAAACCAAAATCTCTATGATCCTGCTGGACTTTTCCTCAATCACTCCCTGCATGATCTGGTTGCCATAGACAAAAATGAAAATATAGATCAATATCCCTGTAAAAAACCCAATACCATAATTCACTGTCGCATCTGTCACTTTCTCCTTCCCTGAATTATCCAAAGTAATGGCCTGAATGCTTACACTTGTCCTGTAGGCTTCCAAGACTTTGGGATCAATCCCTGACTCCATCATCCTTTGTTCCTCCACCCTTCTTTTCAGGCTAGATTCCAAAGTGGCTATAAAATTCATACTTGGATTACTTTCTCCGTAATAAATGATTCCAGTGGGGCTCTCAAGCTCTATTTTTGGAATATACAGAAAACCATACCGCTCTCCCGTCTGCACCTGACGTTTCCCTTCTTCAACATCCACATTGGAGAATGAAAAAGCATATTGATCCCTGCTTTCCAGAAAAAAAAGATTGTTTTCATCCACTACTTCTACTATCCTCAGGGAAGCACCACTTTCTTCGCCAACGGCTATCCACAGAAAAACCCCCATCACAGTCGGGAAAATCAAAGGTGTCAAAATGGTTGCCAGCAAAAATGACTTCTTTTTCACCCGAGCCAAATATTCTCTTTGGATAACAAGAAAGACTTTATTCATATCAATTGGATTTGATTTGTTGGATAAAAATCTCTTCCATCGTAGGAATGATTTCCGAAAAGCCGTGCACTTCGCCCAATGCAATCATTTCGTTCAGTAATTGGTTTGGCTTTTTGGATTCCAGGGGGATTTCTAGAGTATATTGGCCATCAACGGAAGCCACCACCCATTCGGCAGGCAGCCCAGCAGGATCATTTGGTTCCAATATTACCTTGTAGACCTTGTTTCTATATTGCTTTTTGACTTCTTTCAGACTTCCCCTCAGCACCAACTTCGACTGGTGGATCATGGCTATATGGTTACATAGAAGCTCCACTGACTCCATTCTGTGGGTGGAAAGGACGATGGTGATCCCTTTCTTGTTCAGCTCCAGTATTTCATTTTTGATCAATTCGGCATTGACAGGATCAAAACCTGAAAATGGCTCATCCAGAATCAGAAGCTCTGGTTCATGGATAACAGTGGCTATAAATTGTATTTTTTGGGCCATGCCTTTGGAAAGGTCTTCTATTTTCTTTTCCTTCCATGTGCTTATCTCCATTTTGTCAAGCCAATAATTCACTTTTTCCTTCGCTTCTAGACGAGGCATCCCTTTTAGTCGTGCAAAATAAATCAACTGGTCCCAAACCTGCATTTTCTTGTAAAGCCCCCTTTCTTCAGGCAAATACCCTATAAATGGGATATGCTTTGGCTGCAGAACCTCATTTTTAAAGAGAATTTCACCCTCATCGCCATCTATGATCTGGTTGATGATCCGTATCAATGTGGTTTTGCCTGCACCATTCGGGCCCAACAATCCAAAAATAGACCCTTTGGGAATATTGAGATCAATACCCTGAAGGGCAGTGTGGTTTTCGTAGGTTTTGTTAAGGCGATTGATTTCTAAAATATTCACTGATATGGCATTTCCTAAAAGTAACAATTTGCACAAACAAAATCTACTTTACTGTAACAGAACCTACAGAAACATCGATTGTGAGTTCCATCAAGTCAGGAGCATCTTCTTTATAGCTTTTACTTACATAGGTTTTGTTCCCTATATCCTTCAAGTATTTGGGCATATAAGTCCTACACATTGCTGTTGAAATGATCTTCAACTTGTATGGCTGTGACTGGTCAGGCAAGGTGAGGTTTACTTTCCCTGCCCCCACGACGGCAGACACTTTGACATCATGCAGGATATTATCGGAAAAGGAGAGATTCAATGTCCCATAATTGATCTCAAAAATCATATGCTCAGCATTTGCATAATTGAGATTCATAGCATCCAAGCTCCCCATATTGATCGACACCATCATCGTGTCCATAGTCACAGAGTTAGCTACTTTTTTGCTGAAATCCAGCTTGATATCAGCACTGGCCGACTTGATTTTACAATTGGAAATAGGTATGTATGAAAAATCCAAATCAGCCTTTCCTATACCAAAATAGAGATCAAGATCATACAGGTGGTTTGAACTCAAACCTACATCCCATTTATGGTCAAAGTTTTCGGAATCACTTGAAAACAGTTTGTAGGAAAGACTTTTTCCCAAGGTCTCCGACTCCACATTCCTATGGATCAGATGTGCTGACAAAACCCCATCATTGATCTCATGGGAAAAAGTAGGCAGTATATTGACTTTAGAAAGTGAGGAACTGATATGCAACGGCAGATCACCATGGTTTCTCTTAAGTTCAGTGATCCCCTTATACACATTGAAATCAACATGCACCAAATTATAACCTTTCCTTTCTTCAATTTTGAAAACTTTATTTATCTGGGCAATTGAAGGTAATTCTACTCCAAAAACCAAACAAATCACAAAACACAATCCTCTCAACATACGGGTAAATTACGGCGATATTTGGAAAAGGTTTTTTTTTGGGCAAAAAAAAAGGCTGGAAAAATTTCCAGCCCCAATTTTAGAAAAATTCTTTCATCTTATCAAAGAAACTCTTTTCAGAATTCCCCGGGTCAGGTTTGAAATTTTCGGAATCCCTCAAGCCCTCAAGTGCCTGCTTTTCTTCCTTGCTCAATTGCTTCGGTGTCCATACATTGACATGAATCAGCTGATCTCCTTTTCCATAACCATTGATATCTTTGACACCCTTCCCTTTGAGTCGGAGCATCTTTCCACTTTGGGTTCCAGCATCGATTTTAATCTTCACCTTACCATCTATCGTTGGGACTTCCACTTGTGCACCCAAAGCCGCATCAACAAAACTTACATAAAGATCATAAACGACATTGTTGCCATCTCTTTGAAGTATTTCATCTTCAATCTCTTCAATGACAATCAATAAATCGCCGGCAATACCTCCAGCTGTTTCGTTGCCCTTTCCGGACATACTTAGCTGCATCCCATCGGCAACTCCACCAGGAATATTGATGGCAATCACTTCTTCTTTCAACACCAAGCCACGCGCATCTGCCTCTGCGGGTTTTTTGTCAATGATTTGACCATTTCCACCACATGCAGGACACGTACTTGCCGACACCATTTGTCCCAACATGGTATTCACCACTTTTTTCACCTGACCTGTACCTTGACAAGTCCTACATGTAGTGAAAGTAACACCATCCGCCAATACATGACGCTTTACTTTTATTTTCTTTTCAACACCATTGGCCACCTCCTTTAGGTTCAACTTCAGCTTCACCCGAAGGTTGGTTCCCTTCTTGGTCCTTCTACCTCTTCCTCCGCCACCAAAAAACGACTCAAATCCTCCACCTCCGCCACCGCCAAAGATGTCTCCAAATTGGGAGAATATGTCTTCCATATTCATCCCTCCACCACCAAAGCCACCATTTCCACCAACTCCCTGGTGACCGAACTGGTCATACCTTTGACGTTTTTCCTGATTGCTCAAAACCTCATAAGCCTCGGCAGCCTCCTTGAATTTGTCTTCCGCTTCAGGATTATCCGGATTTTTATCCGGGTGAAATTGTATCGCCAGCTTTCTATAGGCTTTTTTTATTTCCTCTGGAGTTGCATTTTTTGCGACCCCCAATATTTCGTAATAGTCTCTTTTCGCCATATCTAATTACGCTCCAATGACAACTTTAGCATACCTGACAACCTTGTCCCCTAAAGTATATCCTTTTTCTACAACATCAATTACCTTACCCTTCATCTCCTCAGACGGAGCTGGAATTTGGGTGATCGCCTCTTGGGTCTCTGCATCAAATGGCTCCCCAACCAAACCTTCCATTGGCTTCAAACCCTTACTTTCCAATATTCTCTGGAATTTCTGAAATACAAGCTGATTGCCTTCCCTGACTTTGGACACATCCTCTTCATTCTCACTTGCCTTAAATGCTCTCTCGAAATCATCCACAACAGGAATGATTTCAGCCAATAAATCCTGTGAGGCAGTCTTGATCAAATCCAAGCGCTCTTTGGACGTCCTACGTCTATAATTCTCAAACTCAGAATACAACCTAAGGTACTTATCTTTCAATTCCTGAACCTCTAGTGCCAACTTCTCTTCCCCTTGGATTTCACCAGATTCCTGAATCTCAGTATCCCCAACATTTTCCTCTTGCGCAGCCCCTTCGTTTTTTTGAATCTCTTCTGCTTCGGAAGTCATATTTTCTTTATCCATATTGTTATTTGTCGCGTTTTGAATTTACTTGACGTTTTTATACTTACAAAAACCAAATTTTTATTTTTGCCTATCTTGGGCAAAAGAGAAAACCAATTCAATCCTAGCTTACCACTATTCGGGCTTTCTCTTATTGAAGGTTATCAATTTGTTTGCCACAGGGCGAAAACTGACAATCTGACACAGATTACCCGTTGATTGCCTGCCATAGCATGTCTTTCAGTTTATCCAGATTGAACTGGCTTACCGAAGAAATAAACACATAAGGCAGTTCTTTTGGCACATCCGCTTCCATCTCCTTCATCAAATCCTCATCAAGCATGTCTGCTTTAGTGATTGCCAAAAGCCGTTTTTTATCCAATAGTTCCGGGTTGTACTTTTCCAGTTCACCCAAAAGTATCTTATACTGCTCACTGATACTTTCTGCATCAGTAGGGATCATAAACAACAAAATTGAGTTTCTCTCAATATGCCTCAGGAACCTAATACCTAGGCCTCTCCCCTCAGCAGCGCCTTCGATAATCCCAGGGATATCTGCCATCACAAATGATTTATCATCTCTATATGGAATGACCCCTAGGTTTGGAACCAAAGTAGTAAATGGATAATCCCCAATCTCGGGTCTTGCCGCCGATATACTGGAAAGCAATGTGGACTTCCCTGCATTTGGGAAACCTACCAAACCTACATCTGCCAACAACTTCAATTCCAATATGATCCACTCTTCAATCCCTTCTTCACCCGGCTGAGCGTAATGAGGGGCTTGATTGGTTGCTGTCTTGAAATGATCATTCCCCAATCCTCCCCTACCTCCGCGAGTCAATATCACTTCCTGTCCATCCTCAGTTATCTCATGAAGCAATTCAAATGTCTCTGCATCTTTGGCCACTGTACCTAATGGAACTTCCAATATGATATCCTGTCCATCTCTGCCTGTCCTTCTTCCTCCTTCACCGTTCTTCCCCGCCTCGGCAATCACATGCTTCTTATATTTCAAATGCAACAAAGTCCATAATTGAGAGCTACCTCTCAAGATGATATGACCACCCCTACCGCCATCACCTCCATCTGGACCACCTTTTGGGACGTGCTTTTCTCTTCGAAAATGAACTGAGCCAGCTCCTCCTGCTCCAGACCTAGAGCAAAACTTCACATAATCTATAAAATTGGAATCTGCCACGATATATGTTTTTTGGAATAAAAAAGGCTAAGCAAATATGCCTAGCCAAAATATTTGATGCCGCAAAGGTAATAAATATTTGATTACTAATACTGATCAATCACTTTTGCAATGTTGGCAAATATTTCATCAATAGAACCAACCCCATGGATTTTGGTCAATTTCCCTTGGTTTTCGTAAAACCCAGCTACTGGCAATGTCTCTTCCAAGTATACTTTTATCCTGGTTTCGATCTTAGATTCATCCTGATCATCTACACGCCCAGAAGTTTTTCCCCTTTCTCTGATCCTTTCCTTCAACACCTCTTCCGGCACATCCAAAGCGATCATCCCTGATATTTGCAAACCCAAGTCTGCCAATACCTTGTCCAACGCCCCTGCCTGGGCAACCGTTCTTGGAAACCCATCAAAAATAAAACCATTGCTATCGGTTGTTTCTTTAATCTTGTCTTCCACCATGCCTATCACCACCTCATCTGGAACAAGTCTTCCCTCATCCATGTATTTGCGGGCGAGCTTACCTAATTCAGTACCTTCTCCAAGATGTTTCCTAAACAAATCACCCGTAGAAAGATGGGTCAAATTATATTTCTCGATAAGCTTTTCGCTTTGGGTTCCTTTACCTGCACCAGGAGGGCCAAATAATACTATATTAAGCATAACAAATTCTTTTGGAATTATTTTTTTATTAGATACAAAGCCAATCGGTACGACAAGTACCAGCCGGCGGTTATTTCAATTGATAAATTGATGGGATATTCCTCCCAAAGCCATCATAGTCCAGTCCATAGCCCACTACAAACTTGTTAGGGATTTCAAATCCAACGTAGTCTATTTTTACAGGGTATTTTATTGCATCTGGTTTATATAGAAGCGTGACCACTGCAACCTGAAGTGGCTCTCTGCTTTGAATAGATTCAAGAAGGTGGTTCATACTCAGTCCTGAATCGATAATATCTTCCACAACAATTATTTTTCTCCCTTTCAAATCTGAATCCAACCCAATGAGGTCTTTTACTTTCCCGGTTGAACTTTGACCGGAATAGGACGAAAGCTTCACAAATGAAAACTCAGCAGGGATATCAATATATTTAGCCAAGTCTGAAAGAAACATAAACGATCCATTCAACACCCCCAAGAGTATTGGTTTTTCATTCTGAAAATCACTGGAAATCTGAGCCCCAAGAGTCTTCAACCTTTGATCGATTGTCTCTTCAGAAATGAATGGCACAAATTCTTTGTCTTTGATAATCATCATCATAGCTAAATAAAAATGCCCTTAATCAAAAAGGGCATCACAAATATAGAAAAAAATGATTCTCAAACACCCATAAAATTGCTAATACATTATAGATGAGCCATCAAATATTTATACATTCCAATCATACATTCCAGATCATACAATGCAACCTTTTCATTTGGGGAATGGACATGGTCTTCCGGCGCACCTATAAAACACCAATCCAAAGCATAATTCGAAAACTGGACCTCCCTACCATCGCTTCCACCAACATCTTCCACTTCCAGTTGATATGCCACCCCACTCTTATTGGCCAAATCAATCACCTTATTAATAAAAGCCCTTCTTGGAATGTATCGATCCCTAATGGAGATAGCGACACCTTTGCCATGCTCTACACCATCAGTCACCCATGTGATGTCAGAAATCAAGGCTTGCTTTACTGGAGCATTTTCCATGATAAATTTCAACAAAAAGGGCATACTTCCTCCACCATGTTCCTCGTATGTCGAAAACACAACCCAACCATCTTCCAAATCCTCACACAATTGGAGTGCATTGTAAATACCTAATCTATTGTCAAGGTATGCTCCTTGGATAAAAGTCTCATCAATCCTTAAATTTTGGGCAAATGACAAACAGGTTCCGCGGCCTATTGCCCTTGGGAAGTCATGAAATAAATTTTCTTCAACAATTTTCAACTTACAGAAAACAGGTCCAAGACTGTCCTCTCCGACCAATTCCACACCATCTTCCAACTCTGGTCCACCCACTGCAATCAACTGATTTTCATACCTTGCCATGAACCCAATAGTGTCGATATGTGCAAACACAGCAGTGCGGGGATTACCGAATTTGAGTAGAATACAATCATGAAATTCTTCACCAACATACACAGTCGGCACAACTTTCCATGTGTCTTTCCGTTGTAGGATTAAGTTTATAAGGAACTTTGTCATGGATGACTCATCACCCGACACACTTTGTATATCAAATAATTCACTTAAAAGTATCATTTTGGCACTATTTATGAGTAGAATGATGCGAATGTATAGCGATTTTCTAAAAGATTTAGAATAAAGTTTAAAGAATTAAAAATTAAATATACATTTGTGATAAGTTAAAAGTTTATAAATTTGCAATTAAATCAATTAAACACTCAAAATTTTGAAAAAAAATTTTTTATCATGAAAAAATTACTACTATCTACATTAATGGCTGGTGCCTTAGCTTTAGGAGCTAACGCCCAGAGTGACTACAACAAGTGGTCAATTGAAGTAAACGGCGGTTTCAACAAGCCAATGGCGCCAATCACGCCAGGATTCTTGTCTCCTTCGTTGAACTTAGGACATGCTGACCTTGGGGTTAGGTATATGTTCAATGAGAAATTTGGTACGAAACTAGACTTTGGTTTCGGTTCATTCAGCGAGGCTGGTGACACATCTAGCCCTGCATTCTCTACCAACTATTGGAGAGCAAACCTTCAAGGGGTTGCTAACTTGGGCAGGATCATGAATTTTGAGACTTTCTCAAATAGGATTGGTCTACTAGGTCACTTTGGAGCTGGTTTGGGTCAAGTAAACCCTCAGGACGGTCCTGCTGCTTTCGATGACAATGTTTATAACTTTATCGCTGGATTCACTGGCCAGGTTAAATTGTCGGAAAGAATTGCATTGAATGCAGACATCAGCACGATCATCAACGGTCGTCAAGATGTAACATTTGATGGACATAGCAGTATCACAAGAACTTCAAACAATGGCTACTATGGAGCCAATGGAGTTTGGTGGACTGGTACATTGGGATTGAGCTTCTACTTGGGTAAGCAATCAACTCATGCTGATTGGTATATAGCTGCTGACAAGTATGCTACCAAAGAAGAGCTTGCAAACCAAATCGGTGAGATCAAGGACATGTTGAAAGACTCTGATGGTGACGGTGTACCTGATTACCTAGACAAAGAGCCTAATACTCCTGCTGGTGCTAGAGTAGATTCACATGGTAGAACTTTGGATTCTGACGGTGATGGTATTCCTGATCATTTGGACAAGTGTCCATTCGCTCCAGGTCCAGCATCTAACGACGGATGTCCTGTTGAAGAAGTTAAAGAAGTAGATTACTTCAAAAAAGCTATCAACGAAGGTTATGTTAACGTTTACTTTGCATTCGACAGCGCTAAGCCACTTGGCTACTCTGCTTCTTCTGTAAACTACGTAGCAAACTTCTTGAAGAGAAATCCAGGTGTAAGTGTTGAAATCAAAGGTTATGCTGATGAATTAGGCCCTGAAGATTACAACATGAAGTTATCTGAAAGAAGAGCTAAATCAGTACATGACCTATTGGTTGCTGCTGGTATCGATGCTTCAAGATTGTCTTACAAAGGATATGGCGAAGACACAAGTGTAGATAAAAAATCTGCTGATGCTCGTCAACTTGCTAGAAGAACCAGCTTTGAAGTGAAATAAGATAAAATATATCGATTGAAAACCCGATCTTTACGGATCGGGTTTTTTTTGTACCAAATATTTCCAATTATGTTTATCTTAAACAAAAACAACAGTATTGCAAACCAATTTTTGTCCGAAATCAGAGACATCAATACCCATACTGATCGGCTTAGATTCCGGAAAAACCTTGAAAGGCTGGGAGAGATATTGGCATATGAAATCTCAAAATCACTTGAGTATAAGGAATCAGAAATTGAAACCCCTTTGCAAAAAACCAAACTGAACACGTTAAAAGACCTACCGATATTAATTGGCGTTTTAAGGGCTGCAGTACCATTCTATCAAGGTTTTTCCAACTTTTTCGACCACTCAGATTCTGGTTTTATCGGAGCATATCGTGCCGAAGAATCTACACAGGAAGCTATCAATATCACCTTACAATACTTGGCAACGCCAGACATTACCAACCGGGAGGTCATCTTGATTGACCCAATGCTTGCCACAGGGAAGTCTTTTGTGAAAAGCGTAGAAAATCTGCTTAAAAATGGAATCCCAAAAAAGATCCATATAGCGTCTGTCATTGCAGCCCCTGAAGGGATCAAGTTCATAAATGACAATCTTGATATACCACACACAATCTGGACATGTGCATTGGATGAAAAATTAAATTCAAAATCCTATATAGTCCCTGGATTAGGTGATGCCGGTGACTTAGCCTTTGGTCAAAAACTGTAAACCATGACTGTTTATTTAATTTTAATACTTGGCTTGGCCATCCTGTTGGCAGGCGGCAAGTTTTTGGTTGATGGAGCGTCTTCCATCGCTTCAAAGTTGGGATTGAGTGCAGGTTTAATCGGATTGACAGTAGTGGCATTTGGTACTTCCGCACCAGAATTGTTGGTAAGTGTAAATGCGGCTTTAAAAGGCACCAGTGACATCTCCATTGGCAATGTGATTGGCTCTAACATAGCCAACATTACACTAGTTCTTGGGATAAGTGCTGTTATATTCCCAATCGCACTCAACAAATCCGTGCTCAAACTTGATTATTTTTTCACGTTGGCATCATCAATTTTATTCTTCATCTTGGCATACAACCAAGTTATCTCAAGGACTGAAGGGGTCGTTTTTGTTATATTACTCGTAGTTGTAAATCTCTATATCTTCAAAAAATTAAAAGGGACAGAACCTGAGATTAGCGAAGAAGATGCAGAATTGCTGAAAAAGAAATCTTCAATAAAAGCAGTGGGACTAATTATTCTAGGGGTATTGGGATTGTATTTTGGTTCTGACTTATTTGTAGACAGCGCTGTAGAAATCTCCAGACAATTTGGTGTGAGTGAGAGGATCATCGGTATTACAGTCATCGCCATAGGGACCAGTCTACCGGAATTGACAACCTCAATCATAGCTGCTGTCAATAAAAAAACAGATATCGCAATAGGAAATATTCTCGGAAGCAATATCATGAATGTTCTTGGAATCATTGGGATCACAGCACTCGTCCAACCAATCCAAGTTTCTGAACAGTTTTTACATCAAGATTTCATTTGGATGCTTGCAGCGACAGCCTTATTACTACCCATCTTAAAAAGCAAATTGAACATCTCCCGATGGGAGGGTGGGTTTCTGGTTATGTTTTACGCCGTATATTTATTTGTAATCTTATGATTTCCTATCTATTGAAGTTTCTGGCAATATATTTTACTTGCTTATTTAAATTTGTGGCAGGCCCAATTTTGGGATCAGCTGCAGGTTATTCCCTTGTTGAGATTGTTTTGGTGACTGTTGCCGGGATGATGACTACCGTGTTTTTCATCACCTATCTTGGAGATTGGGTCAAAGCAAACTGGAATGTAAAAGTCACCAAAAAGAAAAACAAGTTCTCAAAGAAAAACAGAAGAATTGTAAAGGTTTGGCAAAAATTCGGCCCAATTGGAATTGCCGCTATCACACCGATACTTTTGACTCCAATTGGGGGGACTATCATTATGAGCGCATTTCGGGTAGAAAAAAGAAAAGTTTTTACCTACATGTTTTTAAGCTCCTTAATTTGGGCATTGGCACTGGGAGTTTCTATACAACAAATTTTATCCATTCCACTGATTAATAATTTACTCGGGTAAATCTTCGTCTGGCAACATTTCTATATCTTGGATCAATACCCTTTTTGATATCTGTTGTCCCGTAATTGTGGCAGCCAATCCCCCCATTGCGGTTTCCTTATATTTGCTTTCCATACTAGAGCCGATTTCACCCATAGCCTCTACACATTCATCAACTGGAATCACGGCACTCACATCAGCCAAAGCTATCTGGGCGGAACTGTTTGCTATCGCTGCCGCACTTGCGTTTCTGACAACGCAGGGAACTTCTACAAGACCAGCAACCGGATCACATACCAATCCCAACATGCATTGGATCGTAATGGCAACGGCATTGAACACCTGGTATATCGGGCCTCCCAAACAATAAACCATTGCTCCAGCTGCCATCGCTGCCGCAGACCCTGTCTCTGCCTGACAGCCTCCTACAGCACCCGCCAAACTTGCTTTTTCTTCAATGATGAGTGCTATACCTGCCCCAACCAGTAACCCTTCGAGGATTTTCCTATCCGAAAGTCCATGGATCTCTTGAAGTGTATACAATGTCCCTGGAAGTATGCCCGATGCTCCTGCGGTCGGTGCGGCCACAACCCTTCCCATGCATGAATTTACTTCTTTGGCGGCCAAAGCTCGAGAAATCAACTTCTGGAATTCAGGAGACAATACAGCAACTGGGTGTTTGTATACTTTCTTTGCCCCATTATTGATCATACCGGACCGGGAAGTCATCTCTTCTTTGAGACCTGTCTCGACGGCATCTTTCATCACTCCATATGCGTTCTGAAGCCCATCCCATATCGCCTGCTCCTCTTTACCCTTTTGGGAAGTTTCATACTCAATTACAGCCTCAAATAGCTCAAGACCATTACTTTCACAATATTGCTTCCAGCCTTCAAAGCTGTCAAAAAGAAAACTCATAATAAATCTGTTTGGGTTTATACTTAAGCAAAGTTGGGCAAAGTAAACCATAAAACAAATTGGGGATAAATAAATATGAATATCCGCTACTTTGCCAGTAAATAAATAACAAAAGCAGAATGTTCCGGATAATCGTCAACTCTTGTGCTTTGGCGTAGTCAACAAACTGGATAGATACTTTGTTGAGGATTGTATATAGAGCTACCGTCAAAGAAGTGCATGTACACATAAAAAACAATCAACGGTTCCCCACAATAAATAAAAGGTAGACAAAAAAAGTGAGATCAAGCTGATCAGCAGTCAACGGACAACAAAAGCCCATTGACTGCCGAACAAGTTTTATTTAACCTCTTTGATTTTTGCTTTGAAATGCAAAGGTTCAAAAGGCCTTGCAATTGCATTCAAAGCCCCTCTATTGAACAAATCTTGTCTTATTTGGAATGGAAAAACCTGCTGGGTAGTCCCAAAACCAAGTCTAGAAGGTGTCAAAATCTCGATTTCCATTCCATTATTGGTACCTTTCAGCCCAAAATTCAAAAATTTCAGATTTCCTTGTGCCCCTATCTTTGCCTGAATTGGAGTGTTATCATTGGTTTTGGAAATTACATTATCTGCTCCCAATTGCTTTAATTCAAATTCAAAAAGAACAATATCATCATTTGCAGCTACTTTCCCTCCTTGGGTACCTTCTTCCAAGATTTTCAGGTATATCCCATCAGCTGTTTTCTCAAATCCTTCAAGTCCTTTGGTCTCGATATATTCCTGAATCAGCTCTTCTTCCAATTCAACAAGCTCTTCTTCATCATAAATTGATGCAAACTTTACTTTTATCACCAAATTGGAATTGGGGACGATCAGTTGTTGAAAACTATATTCCTGATAAGCCAAGTAGGATGGGGAGTAGATCATGAATGTCTCACCTTCCTTTGCCAAACCCGAAGTGAAATTAATAACCCTTGGAATCAATCCACCATCTCCATGTTTATAAACCCTTGGCCTCTTTGATTCATCCAAGTAGCTTTCAATCAATTGTCCATCAATCGTTTTGATCTCGTAATAAATACCCAACACGTCGTTGTTTACTATCTGGTTTCCAATATCATTGGATTCGATCTTTTGATAATAAAAACCAAGTTGGTTTTCAATGGCTGTAATATTATTCCTCTCGATATATTCACTCAAAAACCTATTGTCCCTTTCTACGATCTTTTCATAATCAGATTCTCTATCTGGAATACAACTTCCAGCAACCAATGCCAATAGGATTAGCAAATTGCGCATTCTCAATGCTTTCATACTTTATTTATTGTTTTTTAAATTGAAAATTCATCCTGAGGTTCAAACCTCCTATGGCGAATTGCTGGTTGATAAATGTCTGCCCTCCTATTGAAGTTTTGTAAAACGGCTCTAAGGACAAAAACGTACCGTTCTTCAAGTTGTATTCGTAACCTAAAGAAAAGTTCAACATTTGCCCCACACTCATATCAGATCCTGAATTCGTACTGCTAGGAGTAGCAGTCTCGGTAAATGTCTGGACATTCTGCTGATCTTGGACCAAGCCAGCTGTCATGAAATTTGCCGTGGTAAAGGTCCCCACATTTTTTTGATTCATATATACCATATTCGATAAACCCGTGATTAGGTAAATGTCGGAACTCTTGTTATCCATCACCTTGTACTTTAGATTCAGGGGAATTTCAAGTTGGCCAAAACTCAGCTCATAGGAAGCATTGACAAAGTTATTTGAAAATGCCAACATCCTCTGGTCATCAGTCGAATTCTGCATATAGTCTACGGGGGAATGCTGCATGTTATTTGCTGACCTCAACTCATTATTGACAGAAGGATTGATGGTCTGCCTTGCATACGCAACCCCAACATCCAATTTCAATCTTTTAGAAAAAGAAAATTCAGACAGGATCCCTGCCCCCATATTCATGGATTGGGTATTGTTGGAAATCGTCTGAGGTGCCAATATCACCCCTAATCTCATGGCCTTATCGAACACAGCTTTGGCATCCGAAGATTCACCTGAACCGTTCTCCCCCTCATTCAACCATTGGTTGATCAACTCTTGGGCATTGTCAGGCTTCTCTGCCAACAGACTGCTTTTCAATTCAATTTCAGGGGTTTCAACAAGTTCTTTTTCAACTTCTGACTGAATTGGGTCTGAAGTCAAATCAAGCGCTTTTTCAGTTTTCAACTCTGCTACCAATGGGCTTTCCACCAATTTTGATACAGATGGGGCTCCTACTATTTTCGGATTTGCTTTCTGATCCCCAATTATCTCTGAGCTATTTATCTCTTTTTCAAAATCATTCTTCTTTGCCAACCTTACTTCTTCATCGATCTTATTTGAAGGCATTTCATTTATCTGGATTTTAGGATCTTCTATTTGCTTTGAACCAACCGGTGATTTTTCTTCAGTATGATTTATGCCTACACTGTCAACCATTGACAATTGATCTTCTAACCCCAAATCCATTTCGCTGAATTGGGGAAAAACCAAAAGTCCGATTACCAAGCATGCCGCAATACCTGAAGCCATCCAGATCCAAATAGGTTTTCTGTTTGCTGCTTTTGGCTTAAAGTATACAGCAGAGAGCTTTTCCCATTGAGATGAGTCATATGGCTCCGAATGATTTGCAAAGGAGTCTTTGATCTTATCTGCAAGTTTCTTATCGAACTGCTCCTTCATTATTAATTTGATTAAGTATTGTGATTTTTTCTCTCAATATATGCTTTGCCCTAGCGAGATAGGTCCTTGAAGTACTTGCTGGGATCCCCAGCTCATCTGCCACTTCACTGTGTGAATACCCTTCTATCTCGTACATATTGAATACGATTCTCAGCATTTCGGGCAACCCCCTCAAAACATCAAGAATATCATCTTTGGACAATTGGTCTATGATTTCGGGATTATGGCTTTCAAATTCTGCCTTATCCAATTCCATTACAGCAAAATGCTTTACATTCTTTCTGTAATAATCAATGGATGTGTTTACAAGAATCCTTCTGAACCAGGCTTTGAATGAATTCTCTTCTTTGTATTGACCGAGTTTGTCAAACATCTTCATGAAACTATCATTGACAATCTCACAGGCCTCATCCCTAGAATTGGAATATCTCAACGCAATACTCATAGCATAGCCATAGAAATGCTTATAAAGCAATTCTAGAGCTTTCGGATCTCCATTTTTAGCTTTTTGAATATGGTATTGCTCCAACGAGTCAGTCAATTAATTTCCTGATTATATCTACAAGACGTAGAAAATTATTAAAATGCTACAAGCCAATTGAAATTTATGGTTTTTTGGATCTATTCAAATCCATTCGTCGATAAAATGCCTCCTTTGGGCTTCAGTTGAAGATTTTCAAATAAAGACATTTTTATTTCCCATACCGATAATGACCGATGATTTTGTATTTGAACAAACAATCTTCGAGTACCTGTCCAGCGCCAATGTTATGTACTATGAGATGTCTTTTGCCATCAATGGCTTTTTTTGTTGATACTATCCCTATGTGGGTTGTACCACCTCCCAAATTCCAACAGACTATATCCCCTGGCAAGTAATCTTTCGAATCTTCAGAAATATGTCTCACATCCCCATATCTTTTGAAAAACACCATCAGATTAGGCACCCGTCTATGATCTATATTCTTGTCTGGCCTATTCAGCCCCCAATTTTTTGGATATTTTTCAAAATTGGATTTCATATCCTCGTGCACTTCTTTTTGCAAGTCTATACCCAATTTCCTGTAGGCTCTTATGACGACATCAGTACATACTCCTTTGTCAGCCGGCACATCCCCATTAGGGTAATCCAACCTGAAATATGACGGATCGTATTGTACACGCTGTTTTGTTAAGACAAAGGCAGAGTCTGCCAACTGACTATAAAAATCAGTTTGTCCCAATACTGGATTTAGAGAAATCGCAATAAAGAGAAAAAGTAGGAGTTTCTTTGACATGGTTTTTTCAAAATTATGAGAAAACATTGAAGCAAGATTCCAGCCAAGCGAATTTCATTCCCTGAATCTTATGGCAGAGGTAGGAAGGGGTTTTACTACTCCCTTCCTACCTCTTGTTATTTCAATTCTAAAAATTAAAATTGATCGTTTGTTTAATATCCGGATCCAGGCTCAAGGCCACCGGACATGTTTTGGCAGCATTTTTCAATTTCTGGATAACTTTACTGTCTATTGTCTCAGAATTCCAGTTAAAATCCACAATGATTTCTGCAATTTTTCTTGGCTGTGCCTGCATCACCTTAGTCACTTCCCAAGTCATCCCTGCTATATCAACACCTTCCCTTTCGGCAACAATCCCCATGATCGTCACCATACAGCTTCCCAAAGCCGCAGCGACCAAGTCGGTAGGGGAAAATGCCTCTCCTTTTCCATTATTATCAACTGGCGCATCCGTGATGACTTCAGTACCTGACTGAAGATGTATCATCTGGGTTCTAAGATTTCCTAGGTATGAACTTTTTAAAGTTGGCATAAACTCTTTTTTTTATTTTTGGTTTAGTAACTTAGAAGCAAAATTAGCGTTAAATTCCTGACTAATTATGACAAAGGGATTAAAATATATCATATCTGGCCTTTTTATATTTGTCTGTCTCAGCAGCTATGGCCAAAGAGAAGATGCCGGAAACTATGAATACGATAGGGAGGTGTTTTTTGGGCTCAACAAAAACACCAATGGTGGTTTGATTGGGGGCGCTTCAATGAAGTTTGGATTCAGGATAGATGATACCAACTTCCAGTTTTTTGGAATCGATTTGGCAAATGTCAAAAATCCAAAAGAAGTAAGATATAACACCATATTGGGCAATTCTTACATTTTCGGGAAATCCAACTATCTCTATTCTATTAGGCCTTACTATGGAAGGGAAGTTATATTTTTCAACAAAGCTCCCCAACAAGGAGTACAAATATCCGCCCTAGCAGCCATAGGTCCCTCAATCGGGCTGATTGCCCCATATTATGTAGAATATGCGCTCAACAATGTAGAGTCTGTGAGAGAACAATACAATCCAGAAGTCCATCAATCCAGGGGGAATTTTTTGGGACCAGGAAGGATTTTCGAAGGATTGGGGGAATCAGAAATCGCCTTTGGAGGCAATGCCAAGGCAGCGTTATTTTTCGAGTTTGGTTCATTTAGATCAAGTGTCATAGGATTGGAACTAGGTTACCAATTAGAGGGTTTTACAAAAGAAATCGAATTGATGCCTACTACGGAAAACAGACAGTTTTACCAATCTGCCTATTTCACCCTGTACTACGGATTCAGGAAGTAGTAATTAATTTGGGTTTCTAAAACGAATAACCTTAATTTTGCCCAATCAATAAGCTAAGAGAGATGATTGAATTACCTGTAATTTCCGAAGAGACAACAAAAAGAAAAAAACCTGACTGGCTCAGGGTGAAGTTGCCTGTAGGAAAAGAATATGCCAAAGTCAGAAAATTAGTCGACCAACATAAATTAAATACAATCTGTGAAAGTGGCAATTGCCCAAATATGGGTGAATGCTGGGGAGCTGGCACTGCTACATTTATGATATTGGGCAACGTCTGTACAAGGTCTTGCTCTTTCTGTGCTGTCGCCACCGGTAGGCCTCCAGAATACGACACCGACGAACCTAGGAGGGTAGCTGAAGCTATCCAACTGATGGGTGTGAAACATGCAGTAATCACCTCTGTCAATCGGGACGAACTGAAAGACAAGGGGGCTGAAATCTGGTATCAAACGGTAGTCGAAACGAAAAAGCTTTCTCCACAGACTACCATAGAAACATTGATCCCTGATGTCAAGTCAAACTGGGAGGCATTGTATAGGATGATCAGCGGAGGACAGGAGGTCGTTTCCCACAATATGGAAACGGTAGAAAGCCTTTACCGACGTGTGAGGCCACAAGCCAAGTATGCCAGATCACTAGAGCAGATCAAACTTACAAAAGCGTATGGCAAAAGAACCAAAACAGGAATCATGCTGGGATTGGGAGAGACAAAAGAAGAAGTTTTCAAAGCCATGGATGATCTTGCAGCACACGGATGCGACATTCTAACCTTAGGCCAATATCTTCAACCAACCAAGATGCATATTGAGGTGGCTGAATTCATCCACCCTGACATGTTTGCACTATACAGGGAAGAGGGTTTGAAAAGAGGATTGAAATATGTGGAGTCAGGACCATTGGTAAGATCTTCTTACCATGCCGAGAGACATGTAAACGTATAAAAAAATGGGCTGTGAAATCACAGCCCATTTTTTTTATTCATCAGCATAATTGAAAGCATCTACCTGCTCCATCACCCAATCTTTATACTTTTCGAGCTTATACTCAACCCAGCGATCATTATACTTTCCCGAGTTATCAATCAAAAACTTAAATCCAGTAGCTGCTTTTGGTTTGCTCAATGCATTAAAAAGCTCATCTTGGAAATTTTTCTCTTTGACAATCCTATCAGCAAAATTCTCCATCATTTGGTGTTCCTGATTGGAATCCATCTTTGTGAATTCTGCAAAGTTATCGGGATTGTCATCTATTTCATCCAGGACATCTTCCTCTTCAGGTGTCAAGTCATAGTTAAAATAATCTTCGTCATCAGGTAAATGATGTATTTTTTTGTTATCCAATTGATAAAAACAAATCATTCCTTTTTGCAGCAAAGCCGCTACTTTTTCAATTTCTTTTTCTGTTAGGGTCAACATTACAGATTGTCTATAAAATTTTTAGAAAATTAAGTAACTGAGGGTTAATATCAAACTATTTTCAATCCGGTGAAGATATATTTTTTACAGAATCATCTTTTAAAGTGTAAGAACATGCAAACCATGCGCCTATTGCTGGGTATAATCCCTGAATTGCCACAAGAATTCCCGTAGTCAGAACTCCAAAGGTCTTTTTTATTTCCCCATTTGGTTGCCGCAAAAGGGGAATCTGCGTGGCAATCTCTATATTACTCTAAAATCCCATCAACTATTCAAATCATTAAATTTGAAAGGTAATAACTGATCAATCCCAGAAGCTTTGAGTATCTCTTCCTGTGGATTGAGCATCAAAATCTCTATTGGATGGTTGAATTTAACTTCATATTCATTGATGGTTTGGCGACACAAGCCACAAGGTGTGACTGTAGCCAGCTCTCCATCCAACCTCCTTTTTGCAACGATTGCAATTTTCAGAGGCCTTACATGGGGAAAATTCCCCATCGCATAGCTCAGCACTGCCCGTTCAGCACATATACCAACCGGAAAGGAAGCATTTTCCTGATTGTTTGCGGCAAAGACATTTCCATCTTCCAATAACAATGCCGCACCAACCAAAAAATTGGAATAGGGTGCATGTGCATTTTCCAAAACCGATCTCGCCTTCTCTATTAATCCAGCATCTTCCTCTGTCCATTCCTCTTTTGAAAAAACTTCTAGCGAGACCTTTATTTCTATCTTTTTCGTCATAACTTCCATATAAAGGGCTTGAATAAACAAAAAATAAATGGCAAATGTTATTTTTCGGGCAAAATATTCCATGTAATTTTTTTCAATCGCCCATTTTTTTGATCTTCGAAGAAGACTCTTTAAATATCTCGTACATGCAAACCATCTTGATCATTGGTACAGGCAAATCATCTGTTTATCTGATCGAACATTTGATACAGACGACTGCGACAAAAAACAGAAAGATAATCCTTGCGGATATTTCTGAAGAAATTGCCGCACAAAAAAGCCAAGGAAACCCTTATGTTGAATCCAAGGCTATCAAATTGGGAGATCGAAACAACCGACACTTGATCATAAAAACTGCAGATGTGGTGATTTCCATGTTGCCGGCATTTCTACATCCAGTGATCGCTAAAGATTGTCTTGAACTTGGCAAGCACTTTTTCACTGCATCCTATGAATCTGAGGAGATGCGAGAACTTTCGGACGAAATCAAAGAGAAAGGTCTTCTTTTCCTGAACGAATGTGGACTAGACCCCGGTATCGATCATATGTCAGCCATGAGAATAATCGATGAAGAAAAGGCGGCCGGTCACAAAATCCTTGGATTTAAATCCTATACAGGAGGGGTATTGACTCCCGAATGTGAAGACAATCCATGGAAATATAAATTTACCTGGAATCCTAGGAATGTGGTTTTGGCAGGCCAAGGAGTATCTAGGTTCATCCGAAATGGTCGATACAAGTACATCCCATACCACATGCTCTTCAGAAGGTTGGAGACGATATCATTTGATGAAGTCGGGGATTTTGATGGCTATCCAAACCGGGATTCCCTCATTTATAGACAAATATATGGTTTGGAAGAAATCCCTACCCTTTTGCGAGGTACACTCAGAAGGGCTGGATTTTGCCAAAGCTGGGATGTATTTGTTCAACTGGGCCTGACTGATGACAGTTTCAAAATGGACTTGCCAGAAGGGTTTACTGCCCGGATGTTTGTAAATTCATTTCTACCCTATCATGAAGAGAAATCTGTGGAATCAAAAATCAAAGAGCTTCTCCCCTGGGTTACAGATGAAATCATTGGAAAAATCACTTGGTTAGGTTTACTGGATGATATAGAACTTCCTATCAGAAAAGGGAGTCCGGCTTCCATATTACAGGTTATACTCGAAGATAGGTGGGCACTAAAACCAGAAGATAAAGACATGATTGTCATGCAACATTTGTTCGAAATCCAGACAGATAAAGGAATCAAAAAAATCACCTCCAGCCTTGTATGCAAAGGGAAAAATCAGATTTATACAGCCATGGCAAAAACTGTCGGCTTGCCGCTTGCTATCGCCGTAGATTTATTTCTTGATGGTAAGATCAAGGCAAGGGGACTCCATATCCCCATCACTCCCGAATTTTATCTTCCAATTTTAAAATCTCTGGAAGAAGAGAATATCATATTTCAGGACAAAATCACATCGGGTTAGAAAATAATCAAAAAATCCTTCAACAGTTTTTGGTAAGGCTTTGCAAAAGAACCATCTTCATTTTTGATGTACAACTCTTTGGTTTCGGCTACTTTCTGTCCAAACGAAAAGCCCTGAATGGATCGGATGACCTTCGACGACGCTTTATCCCTGAGGTTGATCTGCTTGAATGGATAAAGATCAAAGCCCTGTCCCAACTCTTGGAAATCCACCATCTGCCTAGGTGGTAAAATCAACCAAAACTCCCCATTCTTTTCAAGAAGCTGAGCCACACCTCCCGCCAAGTCTTGAAAAGACAGACTGTCATTGTGTAGGGCCTTGTTCCTTTGGAGGTCTTTCGCTTTGATATGATCTGGAAAATATGGAGGATTGCTGACTATGAGATCAAATCTCGAATTATGCACACTTGCAAAATCCTGAAAAAGCCCGTGATGAAATGAAATTCGATCTGAGAAAATCGACTCATACACATTTTCACAAGCCTGCAAATATGCATCGGAATCGAGTTCTACACCTTCTATTTTCGCATCAGTAAATCTTTGGGCAAGCATCATGGATATGACCCCGGTACCGACTCCAATATCCAAAATGGACCTGGGACTTATCTTTCCGGCCAAAGCCCCCAAAACAACCGCATCTGTGCTGATTTTCATCCCACAGCGGTCTTGATGAACCATAAATTGCTTAAATCTAAAAAATGAGTTCGCCATTCTTTTTCACTTTGGTCAAAACAACCCGGAGCCCCCATTTTTATCAGCCTCATAGCCAACATCAGCCTTGAGGTTTTTCCCTTCTGCCGCAGCGACTGCCAACTGGTCGCAACGTTCGTTGAGTGGGTTTCCAGCATGCCCCTTTACCCAATTGAATTTTGGCTTAAACTTCATGTGCAATGGAATATATCTTTTCCATAAATCCACGTTCTTTTTGTCTTTGAAGCCTTTCTTTTGCCAGCTCCAAATCCAGCCTTTTTCTACAGCATCGACTACATATTTGCTGTCAGAAAATATGGAAACAGGAATCCCTTGTACCTTCAGTTCCTCCAAGCCCTTGATCACAGCCAAAAGCTCCATCCTATTGTTTGTGGTAAGTCTAAAACCTTCCGACAGTTCTTTTCTATGTTGGTTGTAAAGCAATACAGTCCCAAATCCTCCCGGCCCAGGATTCCCCTTTGCCGCTCCATCTGTGTAAATTGTAATCATCCTGCAAATAAACGGAGATCATTAGAATAAACCTTCCAAAAACAGAAAAATCCAAAAGGAAAGCCCTTTTGGATTTTTCGTAATAGATTAAAAATCCCCATCATCAAAATCATCCCTTTCCCTTTCTTCCCTTCCGTTTCTTTTGTCTTTGAATCCCCCAAACCTGTAAGTAAAAGACAGTGTACCAATCCTCGTTTCTCTATTGAACATCCTATCTTGGGTGAATCGCTGATCTTCTGTCCTGATTTTGAAAATCCTTGTATTGAATATATCACTTACATTTAAACTAACCGTTGCTTTTTTGTCGAGAATATCTTTTCTCAATCCTGCATTTACACCCCACATGGGTTCAATCTGCCCCTGTGGCAAAACAATTGGCCCCCTATAATCCCCCTGAATCTGCAATGTCGCAAATTTCGGAATTGCCATATTTGCCAGAAGATTGACAGTCCAAGAAAAATTGGAATTGTTGAAACCTGCTTCAATGTTATCCCCTTGGATTTCGGAATAGAAGAAATTCCCCGAAAGTGTCGCATCAAACCACTGCGTAAATTGGATTTGGTTGATCAACTCCAATCCAGTACTAGCCCTACTGTTGGCGTTCTCACGTGTCTGGATAGCCACATTATCATCATTCAGGCGAATCACCCTAGTCTGGATATCTGTAGAATACCTGTGGTACACTGTGGCATTCAGAAGATACTTCTCCCAGCCTTTCATATATCCCAGCTCGTAACTATTCGTAAATTCTGGCTGCAATTGGGGATTGCCTATACTCAGGTTATACAAATCTCCCACCCCGTAAATTGGCGCCAATGACCAGATTCCAGGTCTTGAGATCCTACGACTGAAATTGGCGGTGAATTCTTCTTCGGGCTTTACTTCGTAACTTAGGTATGCACTCGGGAAAATATTGAAGTAATTATTCACATATTGGGATTGGTCGCTTTCCAAAGTAGAAATCGTCTCTGTGTATTCCGCCCTCAAACCTCCTTGATATCCCAGTTTCCCGACTTTGTTTCTATAACTCAGGTAAGTTGCATACACATCTTCCTTAAAATTGAAGCCATCACTAAAGAAATCATTCAAGACTGGGCTAAAGCCATTGTCTTCATTTCCCTCGGAAAAATTCTGGGCGCGATTCCACTCTCCAAAAGTCCCCTTCAGTCCCGTTTCCAAGCTCCCTCCACCAATGAATGGTTTCTCATAGTCCATTTGTAAAACATAAAGATTGCTCGTCTGAGGCCTTTCGTTGATCTGGA
Organism: Belliella marina; assembly: GCF_042682445.1. NCBI lineage: Bacteria > Pseudomonadati > Bacteroidota > Cytophagia > Cytophagales > Cyclobacteriaceae > Belliella > Belliella marina. Next base: position 18,715 of record NZ_JBHUHR010000001.1, on the reverse strand, counting down.
GAATTCTATTGGATGGAACTTCCTGATTGGAATCGTTGAAAAAGGTTTGGTTATAAATCTCTTCTTGGGTTCTCTCATCCCTTGAAAAGGATGCCGATGTAAAAAAACGCTGTCCCAACGTATCCAAATTTAACGAATAATTGATCCCCGTCTCAAAATTTGTACTAAAACTAGTTTCTCTATTATCCCTTAAAAACAAGCTGTCCAACCCCAGATTTGAGTTGAGATTGCGTTGGTTCAGGAGTTCATTCCCAGTCCTATCCCTGAAATTTCCCTGGGCATAGATCCCCAAAGTCTTATTTTCCGCCAAACTCCAATCAATCCCTCCCCTGATCAAATGGTTGGTATTTCTATTCAACTGATAAGAATCTTGATCCAAAATAGGCGAAACCCCAGATATATTTGATTGGCGAAAAGACTCACTTTCCCTAAACATTCTTCTGTCCTGAAAATTGTAGGACACATAGTAATTTGCCTTTTCCGTCCCATAATTCAAATTGAGGCCTGCACCGTATTTGTCCCGTGTACCTACAGAAGCATTCACTTGGCCATTCAGTCCAGTCTTTTCATTTTTCTTCAGTATGATATTGATAATCCCCCCAACACCTGTGGCATCATATCTTGAAGATGGATTTGTGATCAATTCCACGCTTTTGATACTATTGGCGGGAAATTGTGCCAAAACACTCTCCGCATCATCGCCAGAAAGATTGGAAGGACGGCCATTGATATAAATAAGAATATTGCCGCTGCCACGCATGGAAATCCCCCCTTCATCATCCATTTGGATCGATGGCAAAGTCCCCAACAGCTCGGAGGCGGTAGCGCCTTCTGCCACAATGCTGTTTTCTACATTGTATCTCCTCTTATCGATATCACTTTCGAACATTGATGTCACCCCTTCAACTACTACTTCATCCAGATTTTGGGCATCTTTTCGCAGTCTTACATTCCCAACATTTACGACTTCCTTATCCCCAAGCCTGACATTTCTATACCTGCTTTCGAAGCCTATAAAACCCACTCTCAAAATATAATCCCCAGAACTGCCAGTGAAAGAAAATGAACCGTCAAGCTCACTCATCCCTCCTGTTACCAATGAAGAATCACCTGAAGACAACAATGCAATATTGGCAAACTCTAGTCCCTCGGAAGTTTCGGCATCAATTACCTTTCCTTTTACCACAACACCTTGCGCTTTCAAATCCTGGATTGTGGTAAATGAAAATAACAGTAATAAACAAGACAGAATTTTTAACATAATTGCATTCTTTTTTAATAAGTTGAAATTCGACATATTACATCAACACCACACCAAACTGACTAAGCAATCCAGCAATATGACAGCCGAAATAATTATTTAAGCTAAAAATCAGCTTCTAAGTGATCCCAAAATCAAAAGCTACAGATTCTGGCTTTGACTGAATTTTTTCACGAATAAAACATATAATATAAAACGCTAATCGGGGGTCATTGTTCTTGATATCCCGCTAGATACATATATGGTCATATAGCTTGTTGTGCTGGACTATCATTGGACAAAAGGAAACTTCCCACTTACAATCCCCCTAGCCTAGAACTGACAATCAACCGCTTGGAAAACAACCCGCAAAAAAAAAGCCCTATTCTTATGCAAACGGAAAAACCAACAGGTTTTACCTAAATGACATTGATATTCGAATCCCCTTAGAGTTCTGCCAAAATTGACATTTGACAACTGAATGTCACCACTTTACTTTCGTTCTATGTTGACGTCCATGTGATGGAACCAAAACAAGATAGCTGGTTAGTGGCCAGCTATCCTATCCAATGTATGTTTGATCAAATCATCCACGATATCATAGGTGTTGGAAGCAAATTCTTGGGTAATCCTATTGGCCACTATTGCATTGAGACTTAACACGTCATGCCCGAGAAGCCTTCCCATTGCATAGTAACCGGAAGTTTCCATTTCAAAATTTGTAATCTTGAAACCATCCAGGTCGATGGAAGAAAGTCTCTCTATGATATCCGGTATTGCTGGCTTGACCCTTACCTCTCTTCCCTGTGGCCCAAAAAAGCCAGGACAGGTTGCTGTGTTCCCTATAACCAAGCCCTTACCAACTATACCCAACAGTTTTTTGGATCCCTCAATGCAGTATGGCCGGAATGGCAAATCAAGTGTTTGTTGGACAAGTTGGGCTACATTTCTTTCCAGCTCAGTGTACTCAGTACTATAAAAAGCCATCAAAGTATCCAATCCTATCCCATAAGCTGAAGCCAATAAAGACCCTGCCGGGATGTCAGTTTGCATACTTCCTGAAGTCCCCACCCTGATGATATCAAGGGTGGTGTGCTTCCCTTTAGGCAAGCGGGTATCGAGATCTACATTTACCAGTGCGTCCAATTCCGTCATGAATATCTCGATATTGTCCGTCCCCATCCCGGTACTGATCGCAGTCACCCTCTTCCCCTTATATTTCCCTGTATGGGTTACAAACTCCCTCTTAGAAGTCTTAAACTCTATTTCATCAAAGTATTGGGACACTTTTTCGACACGGTCAGGATCCCCCACCGCAATAACAGTTGAAGCCAGATGTTCTGGCTTCAAGTTTAGGTGATATATGCTTCCATCCGCATTGATGATCAATTCTGACTCAGGGATTCTCTTAGTCATGCGTCTCTTGCTTTAGTTTATATTTATCCAAACGGACAAAGCCTTTATAGGGATTGTATCCATTTGTATTTTTCTGGTAATATCCGGTCCCGTCATAGGGTCTTTTTTCTGGATGATCTTTGCATTCAGGTGAGCAAGCCCCTTCCAATTCCCAACCGCATTTTTCGCAGATTGGCAAATGTTCATTGCACTTTGGATTGGCACAGTTCACCATCCTATCACATGCTACACCACATACATGGCATTGGGAGACAATCGTCGGGTTCACTTTGTTTACGTCTACTGCTATTCGGTTGTCAAAGACATAGCATTTACCTTCAAAATCTTCCCCTCCTGCTTCCAAACCATACTTGATGATCCCTCCATGAAGTTGATATACATCCTCAAAACCCTGATCCAACAAAAATGCAGATGCCTTCTCGCACTTGATACCGCCTGTACAATAGGTCAGGACTTTCTTTCCTTTGAGATGCTCTAGTTCTTTGACCTTCTCAGGAAAATCCCTAAAATTATCAATATCCAATGTGATCGCATTTTTGAAACGTCCCAACTCATGTTCATAATTAGACCTTACATCCAATATCACGACATCCTCCTGGTCTTTCAGGGCTTTGAATTCTGCAGGAGCCAAATGTTTCCCTGTCTTCACTTTTGGGTCAATATGTCTTAAGCTACTGTGGACAATCTCAGGCTTTACCCTCACATGGATCTTGGTGAAGGCATGCTTATCATGATCTTCTACCTTAAATTCGGTTTTGGCAAACCTTGCATCGCTGTGAATGTATTTCATGTACTTTTCACAGTCTTCTTTGAACCCTGAGACAGTCCCGTTCAATCCCTCTGAGGAAATGATAATCCTGCCCCTGATGTTGTTTTCAATACAGAACAAATGATGTTCTTCCCTGTATGCTTCCGTATCCTCGATATCAGCATAACAGTAATAGAGTAAAATACTGTAGTCTTTGTTTTCCATAACTGAAGCCTTGTTTCCGACAAGGTGTTTTGGTTGATTATAAATATAAGTTGATTTTCCGCAATCAGCGCAATGGTATTCTAATGAATTTTGGATAGCGGAAAATCATCGACGGTTAACAGTCAAACCGTTTTGGTTGTGATATTCTAAATTATACTTTTATGATACTTTCTAACACTTACTTTTTGATCGGAGCTGCTGGATTTCCAAACACTGTTTCATTCGCTTTCACATCGGAGATCACCACTGATCCGGCACCAATCCTTGCATTTTTTCCAATAGTGATTCCTGATACCACGATTACTCCTGATCCAACAAATGCCCCTTCCTCAATAGTCACATTTGAGTTGATTATAGACCCTGCTCCCAATTGGACAAAATCCGCTAATTTCGAACTGTGATCTACAATAGCTCCGGAATGGAATATACAATGGCTCCCGATAGATGCCGCAGTACCAATATTGACTTTGGCATTGACAAAATTCCCATGGCCGATAGTCGCATCCGAAGAGATATAGGCTGTATTGTGGATGGCATTGACTGGTTGGACTTTTCTGTTGTCATTGAGCATTTTGACCAAAAACTGACGGTATTTATTGTCATCTACAGCAACAAATGCCTCACATTTTTTTCCTATCAGCTTCAAAAAGCCTTCATCTTCAGGGTTTCCCAAGATTGGAACCACATTGATTTCCTGACCATGTAATTTCTCATCCTCATCCAAAAAACCATATACGACTACGCTATTGCTATTGAAAATCTCCAATGCTGGGTGCGCAATCCCTTTTGCCCCTAATATAATTACAGGTTTTTCCATGATACTTTTCTTTTTGGATGGCAAAAGTACGGCTTATTGCTGTTTTTAACAAAATTCATTTCCTAATAGGTTTCAAGAGGTTTTGCCCAACTTTACAATCCAAACACTTTTTCAGGTTGCAATAGTTGTGAAACTGACCAATCATTCCCTGGGAATCAAAAGCATTGTTTGCCTTCCAGTTGCAGTCCCTGAATTTTCTGATGATGAAATTTTCTTCTGCACTGATTTCCTGCAAAAGATCAAAACACTTCTCCTGCCAACTGCTATCCTGAATATACTTCCCATAGGCAAACCACAATGGGACAACGAAATTAATCATTAAAAGACTTACAGTCTGTGTACTCAAAGACCTTGAGAGTCTTTTTCCAGACATCTTGTCGATTTGGTAATGATGCTGCCAATAGTCTGGCACCTGAATATCAAAGACCTTTTTGAAACTGGAAAAGCTCTCGGAATCATTTAAAACCGTGGACAACAAATTGGGGTTTTTGGCAATTATTTCTGCCAGTTGCACGAGTCTGAGTGTTGGGAAATTCCCGGGTCTGACACCCATGAATTTCCATTCGGTATAGAGCATCGGTTTGTCTAAAGTGTATTTCCTTTGGAAAAAATCATGCTCTCTTTTCAAGACCAGCCCATAATCATCTTGGATCGTATCGGGAAGCAAACCCGCCTGTCCCAACAACAATGCCTGGATAACTATACTATTTCCACTGTGCTTTTTCAATATCTTAAACGGCACTATTTCAGAGAGCCGCAGCATGGCTCCACTATTCGTTTTGAATCCAAAAGCAAACATCAGCCAGCGAAAGCATGTCTCTTCCCAATCAGTATTGGTGTCTTTGAGCAAATCAAAAACCACCTTAGACTTACTTTCCAATCGCTCTACCAAGGATTTTTCCAAGGTGGAAAAACGAATGATATCAGGAATGCTTTCCAAACCTGATGAACAAATCAAAGCCCCCTTGCCATGTACCAATCGCTCATAATTGCGGACTACATCCAGCAAAATCTTCCCTTTCAAGACCAAAGTCGGAATACTTGTGCCATCATTTCTGAGTATTGGTTTGTCATCTTCCCATACGACATGGAGTATTACGCTATTGTATCTTGGGTCGACATCATGATCGTGGTTTTTCCAATCCGAAGATTTGCGGTGTACCTCCACATGCCCAAAACACTTCACATTGCCCAACTGGATCTGCGCTTCCAAAAAATCAGGTCCTTCATGAAAATTATGAAAGCCTATTTTCAATACAGAAAGCGTACTACCATCTGTTGTCATCAACCCGTTTTTTTCAAAATACTGGTATTTCCATACCGTCTGCAGAAAGTTTTCCTGAAAATCCATTCTTAAAAATTTTATATAAAACAATAACTCCCACCAACTTAGGTGGTTAAAAATAAGCTTATTTATCCAAAAATAAAAAAATGAATATGATTCAGCTTGGAGATATTGGGCATTTGGAGCGATACCTACCATTTGACCCCATTACTTTTTAAAGATGCTGATTTTCATGATTACTCAATTTGACCCTTTGGAACCAAGGCTATCGTCGTAAAAGATTATTCGTTTTTTTTCACAGTCCTTTTCAACCTCCCTTATCATTTTGGTGCTTGACGAAGAAGCAGATTTCGAAACACTAAACTTTCCTCCAGAGCTCTTGGTACGAAGTACAAAGTTTCAACTAAACTACTATCGGCTAAAGACCGATAGGTTTGGTTTCGCCCAAAGGCGAGGGATCTTCCCCCAGAGTGAGGCATTAAGTACTGAATCAACTTTTGCCAAACGCCTGTCAATTATAGTTTTTTACTCCGTTTCTTACAATTTTCAAAATTTCTGTATGATAGTAGAATGTCTTTTTCAAATCGTCTGTATCGTATGCGATATTTTCTAATACAACTACAGTTGTTTTTGTTCTTGGAAAATAAAAATTCATTGAAACAAAACCTGGAGCAAATCCTGTTTGTCCATACTGTACAATATTTTCCTTTGTGTCAACTGTTATTCCGTATCCGTACTCAGTAACACCAAATATTGGGTGGTTACGAATTGCTCCTTTTTGTTTAGTTTTTAATAGCTTCATTGTCTTTTTTTTCAAAAGTTTTCCATTGTAAAACAAACTGTTCCATTTGTTTAAATCGCTTACAGTTGAAATAAAAGAGCCTGCGGCTACATAGTTTTGGAATGTTTCTGTTTCCAATTCTATTTTTCCGTTTTCATTTTCCGTATAGCCTTTCACTAAATCCTTATAATTTTTGTCATCAGGATGAAAAGTGTTTTCCATGCCACATTCTTTAAATAAGCCCTCAGAAAGTTCTGCAAAAGATTTTCCTGAAGTTCTTTCAACTATTTTCGCTAACAAGTCGTAACCAATTTGTGAATAGGAATATTGGCTTCCAACTTTAAAAGCTGTTGGTTTGTCCAATTGGGAAATACCGTGCATATGTGTTAACAGATGATGCACTGTTACAGTATCAGTCCAACTTTGTGTCAGTTCAGGGAGGTATTTGTGAATTGGTTTAAACAAATCTATATTTCCCTTGTCAAATTCCCCAAGTACTAAAACAGCTGTAAATTGTTTACTGATTGAGCCGATCACAAATTGATCATTTAGTTTTAAGACCTTCTCTTTGTCAATGTCCGAATAGCCATCTAATTTCAAATATTTAATTTTCCCTTTTTGAGAAATAAGAATTATTCCATTAAAGGGCTTTGCATTTTTTATTGAAATTAAACTGTCAATTTGTTTCTCAATATTTTTTTGTTGTCCAAAAGTTGAAATTATTGTTGTTAGAAAAACGATTAAAAATAATATGTATTTCATTATTGTTCTTTTGGTTTCTGGATTGCTCTTACATCCCCCTATCTGCAATATTGCTCCAGCAAAGAAGCCATCTCCAATTGCAATTTTTCAGCCTCTCTTTTTGCCGCAGATGCAAAATCCATCTTTTGACTTGCGTAAATGATCCCTCTTGAAGAGTTGACCAAGAGGCCACATGTGTCATTCATTCCATATTGGGCTACCTCTTCCAAGCTTCCTCCCTGCGCTCCTACTCCAGGTACAAGAAAGAAATGGTCCGGCACTAGCTTCCTGACTTCAGCAATCAATTCTCCCCTGGTCGCACCAACGACATACATCATGTTGTCCGTATTTCCCCAAAGTTGGCTTTTTTCCAAAACCTCATGAAATAATGGCTTGCCGGATTTTGATTCTATAAGCTGAAAATCAGAGCTTCCAGCATTTGAAGTCAATGCCAAAAGGATTACCCACTTGTCCTGGAACTCCAAGAATGGCTGGACACTATCCACCCCCATATAAGGTGCTACAGTCACGGAATCAAAATCCATACTTTCGAAAAATGCCTTTGCATACAATCCTGAGGTATTTCCTATATCCCCTCTCTTGGCATCGGCTATGGTAAATATGTCTTTTGGAATGTAATCAAGGGTCTTTTGAAGACTCTCCCATCCTTTGGGACCCAATGCTTCATAGAAAGCAATGTTGGGTTTGTAGGCTACAGCATATTCAGCAGTAGCGTCTATGATTTGCTTATTGAATTCAAAAACAGGATCCTCCAGTTTCAATAAGTCGCTGGGGATTTTGGAAAGATCGGTATCTAATCCTACGCATAAAAAAGATGATTTACGCTTGATTTGTTCGAATAATTCTGCCTTGTTCATGCATTTGCCGGGTTTGGGCAAAAATAGGGATTTTTAAACATAAAAAATAAAAAAGCGCCAAGTGTATTCCTTAGCGCAAATCTATAATCTCTACCTTTCCATGCTTCTTGGGATCAAAGACAAAGTACTCATCGGAAAGCTTCACCTTGGTATCCACAGATTTAAATTGGTATTTCAACTTACCGCCCTGGTCATCCAAGATCTCCCAACCCACCAAGTCTTTTTTGTTTTTATCCACCAAAAGCTTCACTTTTTTAAATGGCTGTCCAGCTTTCTCCGCAGTCAGTTCAACTTCTTGGACCAATACGCCATTGATTGTTTTCTCTCCAAGCAATTTATAATTGTATCCCTTTTTATAAATCGTGTACACAGAAGATGGTTTCAATTCATCTTCCATCTCACCGGCTGAGTTTATCGTAACTTCCTTGTAATTCCCCGAATTGATAAAAGTCCAAATGGTCTTTCCATTGTTAAATATCTCTTGGCCCTGATCTGGCAAAACAAGATGGTATTTGTCTCCCTTGATGGCAATCTCTCCGGTTTGGCTTTGGGGGGAAGCTTCTCCTTCCATTCCAAATGAATATTCAAAAGTGGCTTTTAGCCCATCCAACGTGAGGTACTTCTCACTTACTGCATCCAATATCGCTTTTGCATTTGAATCTTTCTGTGCTGAAGAATCCCAAGAAATCCCGGAAATCAACAGTATAATCAATGTGATTTTTTTTAACATGGTTTTATTCTAATCTCTTATTGAAACCTGGTGGTTAGGTTTTATAAGCTACTCAACAACCGTTCCAAACTTGCCTCATCCTGAATGAGAACTTCCCTGGCTTTGCTTCCTTCAAAAGCCCCAACTACTCCTGCAGCCTCAAGTTGATCGATAATTCTTCCTGCCCTGTTATATCCAAGTTTTAATTTTCTCTGAATCAAAGAAGTACTCCCCTGCTGATGCATAACAATAAGTCTGGCTGCATCATCAAAAAGAGGATCCCTATCCGCCAAATCCACATCCAAATTGCTGCCGTCACCGTCTTCTCCGACAAATTCAGGAAGTAAGTAGGCATCCGGATAGCCTTTTTGCTCCCCTATCCAATCACATATAGCATCTACTTCCGGTGTATCCAAAAACGCACACTGCAATCGGGTCATTTCTGAACCCGAAGAAAGCAACATATCCCCCATACCGATGAGCTGGTCTGCACCTCCTGCATCCAATATCGTCCTACTATCTATTTTGGAAGTTACCCTAAATGAAAGTCTTGCTGGGAAATTCGCTTTGATGATACCTGTGATTACATTTACCGAAGGCCGCTGTGTGGCTACTACCAAATGAATCCCAATCGCTCTTGCCAATTGTGCCAGACGGGCAATCGGTGCTTCGATTTCTTTCCCTGCTGTCATCATCAAATCAGCCAATTCATCGATTACCAACACTATGTATGGCATAAACTTATGCCCTTTCTCTGGATTGAGTTTTCTGGCAACGAACTTTGCGTTGTACTCTTTCAGGTTTCTACAGCCTGCATCTTTGAGCAAATCGTAGCGATTGTCCATTTCGATACAAAGTGAATTCAGCGTGTATATAACTTTCTTGGTATCGGTAATGATAGCCTCTTCTGCACCTGGAAGCTTCGCCAAAAAATGTCTCTCTATTTTGTTGAAAAGTGTCAATTCCACTTTTTTCGGATCCACCAGCACAAACTTAAGCTGTGATGGGTGCTTCTTGTAAACCAAGGAAGCCAAGATCATATTCAACCCTACTGACTTACCCTGTCCGGTAGCTCCCGCCATCAGTAAATGCGGCATTTTTGCCAAATCCATCACAAACACCTCATTGGAAATAGTTTTGCCAAGTGCAACAGGAAGATCTTTGTCGCTATGCATAAACTTTTCTGTGCCCAAGACCGCTCTTGCCGGTACCAACTCCCTGTTTTTATTGGGAACTTCTATACCAATTGTGCCTTTCCCGGGAATAGGTGCAATAATCCTGATTCCCAATGCAGCCAAACTCAACGCTATATCATCTTCCAGATTCTTGATCTTCGAAATCTTCACCCCTGGATCAGGCACAATCTCATACAAAGTAACAGTAGGACCAATCGTTGCCTTGATTTCTTGAATCCCTATTTTGAAATTCACCAAGGTCTCTACAATCTTATTTTTGTTTTCTTCAAGCTCCTGTCTGGTTACCGTCACTTTTTTGACATCGTACTCATTCAGAAGATCCAGGGTAGGATATTGATAATTTGGCAAATCCAAAGTAGGGTCATACGGATCCAAATTGGATACTTCTTCTGCTGTCTTCTCTTCGCCTACCGGAGACACTGAAAATTTCTTCTCTAAAGTCTCTTGCAATTCCAAATCAGACTCGTCAGGCAGATCTTCGGCACCCTGAATATTGAATTCAAGTTCCGGTGCCGGCTTCTTCTCTTCCTTCAAGTCTTTGTTGATCGTCCAAGAACTCCCATCATCTTCAATCTCATCATCGACTTCTTTTCCCTCCACTACCAGTTCTTGTGAACCATACATGGCTTTGAATTTATCATTGATATCCTCCTCTTCCAGGTTTACTTCATCTTTTTCGTCCAAATATGTTTCAAGATCAGAATCATCTTCCAGTTCAGCCTTGACAGCATCATTTCCTTCTTCACTGGAAGTCGAAGTTGAGAACCAATTCAATTGGTCAATATTGAAAAAGAAAACCACGAAAATCAACAAAGCGCCGGCAACCAGGGCAATGGTTCCCCAGCCTAAAAAGTCATTCCCAAGCTTGCCCAATTCATATCCAAAACCTCCACTGAGATTGTTCAATGCTGAATAGCCCTCGGTAAGCTGAACAATATACCCCGTCAGCAAACCAATCCAAAAGGTGAAAAACAAAGCAAAAATACTGTATCTGGTCAGGGAAATAATACTGTATTTGAAAGTCAATCTTACACCCAGCAAGATCAGAAAGGGCGGTAGCAAAAATGCTGCGATACCAAACCACCTTTTGATGAATAGCTCTGCCAGATACGCCCCAAAATACCCTTGCCAATTTTTTGTCTGTGCAGCATTCTCACGAACTCCTGCATCCAATTCAGTCAATGCACTCTGATCCGCTTCCCCAGTAAACAGGTAGCTGGTGAATGCAAAAAACATCACAAACCCAAAGACTATCATCACGATACCGATCGTAATGGGAATCTTCTTATCTTTCATGAAATCAAAAGAGAATTTTCTGGAAGGCTTCCCTCCGGCTTTTTCCCTTGATTCATTTTTTTTTCTAAAAGTATTTGTTTTGGGGCTCGATGACGCCATATTTTGAACTTGTCAATCTATTGATGAAAATGATTAAATCGAAATATACAGAATTCTATCTTATTGTTCCCGGAAATGTGACGAAAGACCTTTTTTGATCTCCTTGACCATGCTGGGACCTTCATAGATCATTCCTGAATAAATCTGTACCAAACTAGCTCCCGCATCCAGCTTTTCTATGGCATCTTCTGCCGTGAAAATCCCCCCAACACCGATGATTGGAAAGGACTTATTGGATTTTTGGGACAGATATCTGATAACTTCCGTACTCCTTGCAGCCAAAACTCTGCCACTTACCCCACCGGCACCGATTGCCTCTACCTCATCCCTGTCCGTCGTCAGCTTGCTTCTATCTATGGTCGTGTTCGTTGCGATGACACCATCGATCTTGGTCTGTTGGACGATCTCTACGATATCATCCAATTGTCCGTCAGTCAGGTCAGGTGCTATTTTCAATAATATTGGTTTGGGGAAATCCTTTTTATCATTGGCACCCTTGACAGCCAAAAGCAATTTTGTCAGTGGTTCCTTCTCCTGTAAATCCCTTAAATTTGGTGTGTTTGGAGAGCTCACATTTACCACAAAATAGTCCACATAAGGATGCAAAGCTTCCAGACAGATCAAATAATCATCAACAGCATTCTCATTTGGTGTCAGTTTATTTTTTCCAATATTCCCACCAATGATCACATCAGATTTTCTTTTCTTCAAGCGCTCTACAGCCTCTTTTACACCGCCATTGTTGAACCCCATTCTATTGATCAAGGCCTCATCTTCAGGAAGTCTAAACAATCTCGGTTGTGGATTTCCTTCCTGCGGCTTTGGTGTCAAGGTCCCGATTTCTATAAATCCAAATCCCAACATCGCCATCTCATCAATCAACTTGGCATCCTTATCAAAGCCAGCGGCCAAGCCTATTGGGTTTTTGAATTTCAAACCAAATACCTCCCTTTCCAAATTTGGACTGTTCCATGAAAACTGTGCTTTCACAAACTGCTTGACAATTGGCAGATTGAAAGTCCTTTTGATCAAAGAAAAGGTGAAATGGTGGGCTGATTCAGGACTTTTCTGAAAGAGAATCGGTTTTATGAGGGATCTATACACTGCTTGAAGATTATTGCTGCCGCTAAATTACAGTTTTTAAAAATCTTTTGCGAAGCAATTGACAAATTCCATTTAAATTAATAGATCATCCGCAATGACACTAGAAGGTAAATTACAAACTCGATCTAGCGGATAATCTCGTTACTTAGTTATTAGTCGATAAGTTACCAGTGCATCAATTGATTTAAAATTTATCATTTTGTTTGGCTACTGGTAAGAAAGGGCATGTAAACTAAACTACTATCGGCTGAAGACCGATAGGTTTGGTTTCGCCTAAAGGCGACTAAAGTGCATCCGAGACTTCGAGTTCTTTGTGAAAAACTTGGTGATCTTTGTGGTTATAATTTTTACCACAAGAATCATAAAGTAAAAACACCAAGTTCACAAAGAAAAAAACACTAAAGTCTTCGCCTAAAGGCGAAGCCATCCCCCCCAGAGTGAGGTATTAATAGCTAACGAACTAACCTTCTCTTATTATTTACCGTAAAAAAGTAAAACTTCCCATCTCTAAACACCATCAGCATGAAGAATTTACTCTGCGGAATCATACTTTTATTCACTACATCAATCAATGCATTTTCCCAGGAAGGCTTAGCTGGAATCCAATTCAATGCCGGAATACCTACTGGTGATTTTAACACTGAAGTTGGCAATATTATTTTTCCTTCAATAAGTATCAACGGACTTTATCAGCTACAAAAATTGCCTATCTATGTCGGTGGCGAATTTGGCTATAGCCGATATGGAACAGACATGACGAGAAACAACAACATCATCAATGGAACCGAACAAAGTTTTCGAATCAGAAGAAACAACAATGCAGTTTTCCTTACCGGGGTATTGAGGGTGATGCCTGAGACAGACTTTTTGGTAAGGCCTTTTGTAGAAGGTCAATTTGGTGGGATCCATACCTACACTCGATCCCGGGTAAGGGAAAACAGACTTTCGGAGCCAATTTCTTCAGGGACTGAAGTTTATGATTGGGCTACAATCTATCAGCTTGGAGGAGGACTGATGATTCCAATCGGGAGAGGAAGTGACACCTTTATCGAACTGAAAGTGAATTATGTCCAAGCCGGAAGCATGAATATCCTGACAAAAAATGATGCCAGCTACAATGATCAAGGGAATGTCACTTTAACCCCACGTAACACTGCTTTCCAAATGATCCAACCAAGCATTGGGGTGAAATTTGAGTTTTAGTCTAGTGTGAATCACGTATGGAAGTTTAGGTGTCACGCAGAGACGCAAAGTCAATTTTCTTAGCGTCTTTACGCTTCCTTTGCGAGAAAACAATCATATAAGCAAAGCCGCCAAGAAATGTTTTGCCGCAATGGACGCCAGAGTACGCAAAGAGGGTTTTGGATGCTTAACGATTAACGCTATGGGCTCTTCGAGACAAGCATTAGACTTTAAACTCTCAAACGTTTAACAATTAGCTACTTATCTCTCTAAACTCTACCCCTCTCCACCTTGACGGAAGAAAAATTTACCAGAAAGCTAAACAATTGACTTGACATTAGTGAAAGCTGAAAAAGTCAGATTTGCATAATATACGAATTGGTGATTGAGGCTCAGCATAGTCTATTTTCTTGGATGAAATTCACTCAGCACTTGCCTCAAATAATCACGGTCAAGGTGGGTATAGATTTCTGTGGTGGTGATGCTTTCATGTCCCAGCATTTCTTGCACAGCCCTTAGATCGGCGCCGCCTTCTATCAGATGCGTTGCAAAGCTGTGACGAAAAGTGTGCGGACTTACATTTTTCTTCAAACCTATAGCCTCCACTTGTTTTTTGATAATCAAGAAAATCATCACCCGGGTCAATTTCTTCCCTCTTCGATTCAGAAACACAAATTCTTCATGTCCTTTGGCGATGGAAAGGTGAACACGAAACTGCTCCAAATAAATTTTCAAGTACTTCAAAGCATCCCTGCCTACAGGAACCAGCCGCTCTTTGTTTCCTTTTCCAATCACCCTCAAAAAACCAATATCGGCATACACATTCCCAATTTTGAGATCTGTCAATTCGGAAACTCGTAAACCACTGCAATACAAAATCTCCAACATAGCTCTATTTCTATGTCCTTCTGGAAGTCCCAGCTCTATGCCATCCAAAATCTGACTGATTTCATGATAGCTCAATGTATCTGGCAATTTTCTCCCAAGCTTTGGCGCTTCGAGCAATTGAGCTGGATCTTCGTGAATCAAATCTTCATACATCAAAAATTTATAAAATGCCTTGATTCCGGAGATGATTCTTGCTTGGGTGTATTCGGAAATTTCAAGCTCAGCCAATCCATTGACAAAATAGCGAAGATGCTCTAGCTGCACTTTTAGCGGGTCGACCGTTGGGAAATTGCTTTCCATATAGCGGATCAACTTGCCCATATCCTGCTGATAGGCCAAAATGGAGTTTTTGCTCAATGACCTTTCGAGTTTGAGATAATGCTGAAATTGTTTGAGATAGGAAGTCCAAGTGGACATATTTGAGTTTGGTTATTTATTGGACAGGTAAAGAAGCACAAATCTGTCAACTTACACAAATGCTTCACTTTAGCACTGCCCTCCCTTTTACAAGTTGATTTCAGCGACGATATTTATTAATTATATCATTAAGTCTTTTTGAATCATTTACATCAATATCTCTCAAGTCAAAATCATAAGTAATTCCATCATACTTATAAATTGTCAGCATATGGCCTTCCAATTTCGAACTTTTAATGTCTTTAAATGAAAGTGATTTTCCCCAAAATTGTTTTATTCGGATTACAACTCCCTTTTTATTCCATTGGACATAATTCTTGAACCAAAACATTCTTGAAAAATAAATGGTCATCAACAAATATCCTAGTGTACTAATTCTTCTATTAATTTTAGTGTTTTCAAATTCGATTACTTCAAAAAAACCGAAAAGTACACACAACAAGGAAACTATAATTGTTGAAATAAAAAACCAATTAAACTGTAGGTTGTCGAATTTAATTCTTTTCATAGTTATGTTTTTACGGTTTGTGCACATGAATTATGGCGGTTTTCGAATCTCTTTCTTGCGGCTTGCACCACACTTAAATGAATTTACCACTATTTCCACCCTAAGTGATATCTCTCTACAGTACCAAGTTTTTTTCTTTCCTTCAATGTCCATGTCCGTCATCTTCAGCCATTAATTTTTCATAGGATTCGGTCAATAGTAGACTTAATCGTTCGTTATGACTGTCAATTTCAGATTTAAGGTTTTTGTACAGTTTTTCGTTGTATTCGTTCTTTGGGTGTGGCCCGTCAAAGATGAAGCGGAAGACACTTTTAATCTCTTTGTCAGAGAATGTTGAAAGTACTTTACAAGCATTTTTGGTGTCTTGTATAAGTCTGTTTGCAAAATCAAAAGCTTCTCGAATATTGTCGGCTTCCCAAATTCCCTCAATGTTTATTCTAACGTATTTGTCATAGTAAGTTGAGTCGGGAATGGATTCCAACTTGCTGAAATACTGAATCACATTTTCTCCTTTTGGAAAATCATATAAAGGTGCTGCTCCATTTTCATCGTCATAACCAAAAACAGCTTGCATTCCTTTGAATGAGTCCGGAAAGGAACAAAAAAACTTTTGTTCCCACATAATTCGATTCGCTGAATTCGAATCTTTAGCTTTTTCCATAAATACCAATATCGAGTCTGCTTGTTGTTCTGCTGAATTGAAGTCAAGGCCGGTGCAGTTCACTTTCTCAGTTTTATGGCCTGTCTTGGCAGTCTCGATTTCAGTAGTTGTCTCTGTTTGCTTGTCAGCCTGTTTTGTATTGTCAGTTTTATTAGATTGACCACAAGAAGTCAAAACGATTAATGTCGATATGATTACTAGTCTCTTCATTTTTTCAAATTTAAACACAACGTCAAACTCTCGCTTTGCTGAACAGGTTATGAAAAAGCCTCTGCTAGGTTTTAGTTCAACTATATTACACCTGTCCCGCCGAATTGCGGGAATCTCTCTAAAATTAATATTTTTTTCGTTTTTGACTGCCCGCCTTAGGAGGGTTTCCAAACCTCCAACTTATTTCTATGAACCATATTTAGGGAATAGACCGCTTACATCCCGAAGTTATCTGTACTTTACTACTGCCCAGATGACCAGCTTGATAACAAAACATCCACTTAATTGGCAAGGGATCCGATGCCCAATGCAAAAAAGATCCTATGTGGTAACAGCCAAAACCGAAAAGTTCTGTCTTAACAGATTCCACCACATCTTGCTTTACATAACTTATTGCGGCAATTGTTCTAAAAGGAATACTGATTTTCTTACTTTTTCGGAACTATGAGCTGTATCCAATGTGAAGTTATTGTGTGCTGGCTAAAGTGAGTCAAGCTATGATTTTTTTACTGTTCAGAGGTGAATTCTTGCCATGTAACAATCTTAGTATCTTTTATCTTCCCCAAAACCAATAAATCAGAGTCTCCTGTTACTAAGAAATCTGCTTTACCATCAATAGAAAGGCTTAATAGGAAGTTATCTTTAGAATCCCTACATTCAGTTAGTCTTGATTCCACCGTGATCAATTCACTATAATTTTCAATTAGATTTAGAAGCGCTTTAATTTCCGATTTTTTAAAAAACTTTTTGAATTTGGGTCTTTCTGAAACCTCTAAAAACTCCTCTATTAATTCATTAGAAAAAATCAATGTTACTGCTCCAGATTCAAGAAGAATATCTAATTCTTTTTGTCTTTTGGAAATCAAAAAACTTATCCAAAGGTTAGTATCTAAAATAACCCTTTTATTTTTCATAGCGAGCTTTGCGAACTGCCTCAACTTCTTTAGTGATTTCCTCCAAACTAGGAGCTTGAGTTGACTTATCTCTAAATTTTTTTAATAACTCAGAAAAGTCATTCTCAGAACTTTCCTTCCTAATTCTTATCAAATCCAAATTTGCCAAGTCTTTTAAAAGGGCTTTAGCCTTTGGGTTCAAAATATCGATCCTAATAGTTTCCATTTTTTTAATCTTTCTTAAAGATACGATTTTTTTAAATCAGCGATCATTTTATCATTCACCTCGTCAGTTTGCTATCATTTTTTAAAGTTAACAACATTCAAAAAAAAGTTGTCAATTAGATTTACCTTCAAAAGACATTTCTATTTTAATCAATTGAATTGTAAAATTTAATGCGTTCCTGGATTATTCTTTGTGTTTCGGATTTATCCAGATCTGCAATACATGTGAATGAATGTCCTCGGATAAGTTCGAATGTTTCATATTCTGGTAATTGGAGCTCTCTAGAATGAAAAATCCCCATTAGCATATCGAAATCATCAAAGAATAATGTAATTCTATCTCTTGGTGACGGGTCTACTACATAACTTTCATAGATGAATAATTGCCTATAATTTAATTCTTGATTCAATTTATACTCAATAAATTCAAAGGATTCCATGTAATTATCCAATGACGATTTAGTGAAATCACTTCTTTTGAGAGCATTTTCTAAAGCAGTTTCAGGGATCGAATTTTCCTTAATGTTGCCAATGTGAGTATAGCCTTCAATCAGGCCTACGTTTTCATGAATTCTCCAAACTTCAAGCGTATCTTTTACTCTTCCAATGTAAGATCCATCAGGTGCTTTCAGTTGATCTTCTGGAAATAATTTAATCATTGAGCTTTCATCTGGGGCAATTTGAACAAAAAATCCAATTTTTAACCAATCACCTTGACTTGGGCTAGTTTCTATCAAAACATTATCTTCAAGAGAAAGGATTAACTTTCCATTTTCTTTATCACTCAAATTAGCTGGCCCATCAATCCTCTCTCCTTTAAGTATCTCTTGGATATCTTCTTCCTCCTCAATTATCCCAAGGTCTTCTACTGTTTGATCTAAAATCTGTTCATCCCTATCTTCTGACTTTGAAGAACATGCTACAATTATCAAAAATGAGAGTACCAAAAATATGTGCTTCATATTACTTAAGTGAGCTAACGGTCAAGTATAAGAGCAGTAGCGGATTTCAAGGCGATTACCTGTCCGCCACCGCCAATGTTTATTAAATGTACAGACCTTGATTTTACCACTTCACCCGCTATTGCTCTTATACAATTCTGACTAACGTAAACAAAATCCCTCAATTTGAGCTGATTTCGAGGCCTAAATCCTCATTAGTCAGACCGAATTTATCGATTTGTTTTTTTATTCTCT